>JBJEMA010000025.1:0-23165 GCA_051879435.1 Lachnospiraceae bacterium | reverse complement strand
TACTCAGTAACATAATGCTGAATGAACTAGACAAGGAACTAACACGCAGAGGACACAGATTTGTGCGCTATGCGGATGACTGTATGATATTCTGCAAAAGCAGAAAAAGTGCAGAAAGAACCTTGAAAAACATCACACCATTTATTGAAGGAAAACTTTTCTTAAGAGTAAATCGAGAAAAGACTTGTGTGTCACATATCAGCAAAGTCAAATATCTTGGATATAGTTTTTATAACTACCGAGGAAAATGTAGATTCAGAGTACATCCAAAGTCAGTTACAAAGATGAAGAAGAAAATCAGAGAACTGACAAATAGAAGTAATGGATGGGGAAATGAATATCGTGCATTAAAACTGACACAGTTTATAAGAGGATGGGTAAACTACTTTGGAATGGCAGATATGAAGAAGCTCTTAAAAGAAACAGATGAATGGCTACGCCATAAAATAAGGGCAATCTATTGGAAACAATGGAAGAAGGTCAGAACAAAATATAGTAGAGAACTCAAAAAGTTAGGTGTGGATAAGGGAAAGGCGTGGATTTGCGCTAACATGCGAAATGGAAACTGGTATTGCAGTGGATATTTTGTTTTGCAAACTGCATTTAACAATAAGAAACTCCATGAACTTGGATATCCAACATTCATGGAGTACTATTTGAAAATATGTGAAAACTAAGGAACCGCCTTGGTACGGAACCGTATGCCAGGTGGTGTGGAAGGACGGATAATCAACTAATGATTATCCTCCTATCCGATTTTGAAGAATACCTGCTCAAAAACCCGGAAGAAAAACCGGCTGCCAAGCGTTATTCGCAAAGAATTGCAGGTTTAATGAAAAGCCGGCCAAATGAATATACCTCAGAAAGGAAAAACAATGTATCAATATGTTTTATTTGATTTGGATGGAACACTGACGGATCCGAAGGAGGGTATCTGTAAATCGGTACAGTACGCGCTTCATCGGATGGGAATTGAGGAGCCTGATATTGATAAGTTAGAGCCCTTTATCGGACCTCCGCTGATTGACAGTTTCTGTACTTATTACGGTATGGATGAGATGGCGGCAAAGAAAGCGGTGGAATATTACCGGGAACGCTTTTCTGTTACAGGACTTTATGAAAATGAAGTCTATCCGGGAATGCGGGAATTGCTGGCGGAAGGAAAAAATGCAGGGGGATATCTGGCGGTGGCCTCCAGTAAGCCGGAAATCTATGTTCGCCGGATTTTAGATTATTTTGAGTTAACCTCTTATTTTACCGTGATTGTGGGTTCTTTGATGGATGGAAGCCGTATGCGGAAGGAGGAGGTTGTGGAGGAAGCACTCCGACAACTGCAACAGGTTGGCTGTGAGAAAATGACACGGGACAATACCGCCATGGTGGGCGACCGCCGCTTTGATGTGGAAGGTGCCAAAGCAAATCATTTGTGTGCCGTGGGGGTAACTTACGGATATGCACAGGATGGGGAACTGGAACAGGCAGGCGCCGATTATCTGGCGCATTCGGTAGCGCAGTTAAAGGATTGGTTATGGAAAGACGGGAATCGATAAAAAGAGTATTTTACATGATAGCCCCATTTGCCATGTATTATGTATGTCTGCAAATGGTGGCAACACTGCTCACAATTTTCATCAGAGAGTATGCAAAAAGTTCAGAAAAGATGGCGGTTTTCGTTGCGGATTGTTCCGGGACGGTAAGTGGCGTGATTTCTCTCATTTCTTTTCTTATCAGCGGGATGGCGGTTTTCCTTTATTACCGTAAAAAAGAAGAAATGAAATGGAAAGCGGAGCCGCAAATGTGTCTGAGCGCCGGTATCGGATTGTTTCTGGCATTGGGACTGAATTTACTTATGGGGTATATTTGCCAGAATTTGCCTGTTCATGAGGAGCAAATGGAACGGGCTAACTATAATGCAGACATACCGACGGGCCTGGGAATAGTTCTCTATGTTCTGGTGTCCCCGCTGGTAGAGGAACTGGTTTTTCGCTGGCTTCTCCTGGGAAGAATCCAAAAACACCTGGGTATCCCTCTGGCGGTTTTCACATCTGCCGTTTTTTTCGGTTTTTATCATGGTAATATTTTACAGGGAATATATGCCACCATGATGGGGCTTCTTCTGGCTCTGGTCTATGTCTGGTCCGGTTCCCTCTGGCATCCGGTACTTCTGCATACGGCGGCCAATGCGGCCATTTATTTTACGCCGTTTTTACCGGAAAAGTGTAAAAATATGATAAGCAGTGTGTGGAGCTGCGCAATCTACCTGATAGCAGGTGTTTTACTGATTTCGGTATTTTACCGCACCTACAGGAAGAAACTATCTTAAGGCTGCGACAAAATCATTATGTTATGCGGTGGCAAAACATTTATGTGATGTAGAGGTGAATCATTTGTGCAATGCCGGGAGAAATCATTTTTTTGTTTACAAATGATTTCTGTGGTTGTAATATTGTTGTTAAAAGAAAACGAATAAAGGAGAAAGGCTACAAAGCAATAAGGAGGAAAAACGCATGTTTGATGCAAAACGAAGCGTTCCTGTTGCTCCTCTTTACAGTCCTTCCTTTGAACATGATAACTGCGGTATTGGTGCTGTAGTGAACATCAAAGGTGTAAAGAGCAGAGAAACGGTAGAGAATGCGTTACGAATTGTAGAAAATCTAGAACACAGAGCCGGCAAAGACGCCGAGGGGAAGACCGGAGACGGTGTAGGAATCTTAACCCAGATTTCACACAAGTTCTTCAAGAAGGTCACAACTCCCCTCGGTATTTTTTTGGGTGAGGAACGGGAATACGGTATCGGTATGTTCTTTTTCCCGCAGGACGAATTAAAGAAAAAACAGTCCAAGAAAATGTTCGAAATCATCGCCCAGAAGGAAAAATTGGAAATCCTTGGTTGGCGTGAAGTGCCGGTAAATCCGGAAGTGCTTGGTTCTAAGGCAAGAGACTGCATGCCGGCGATTATGCAGGTATTTGTCAGGAAGCCGGAGGATTGTGCAAAAGGTCTGGAATTTGACCGCAAACTTTATGTGGTTCGTCGTATTTTTGAACAATCCAATGAAAACACTTATGTGGTTTCATTTTCATCAAGAACCATAGTATATAAGGGTATGTTTCTGGTTGGACAGCTGCGTACTTTCTTTTCGGATTTGCAGGACAAGGATTATGAATCTGCCATTGCTATTGTGCATTCCCGATTTTCCACAAATACAAATCCAAGCTGGGAGCGGGCACATCCAAACCGATTTATTGTTCACAACGGTGAGATTAATACCATTCGCGGAAATGCGGATAAGATGCTGGCAAGAGAAGAAAACATGGGCTCCGACACCATGAAAGATATTCTTCATAAGGTTTTGCCGGCAATCAACCAGTCCGGTTCCGACTCAGCGATGCTGGATAATACCCTGGAGTTCCTGGTAATGAGCGGCATGGAACTGCCTCTTGCTGTTATGATTACCATTCCGGAACCATGGGCAAATAATAAAACCATGACACAGGAAAAGAAGGACTTCTATCATTACTATGCAACCATGATGGAGCCTTGGGACGGACCGGCTTCCATTCTGTTCTCGGATGGTGACATTATGGGTGCGGTACTGGATCGTAACGGACTGCGTCCTTCCAGATACTACATCACCAATGATGACCAGTTGATTCTTTCTTCCGAGGTTGGCGTTCTTCCGATTGATCCGGCCAAAATCGTTAAGAAGGAACGACTTCATCCGGGCAAAATGCTTTTGGTGGATACCATTAAGGGAGAAATTATTGATGATGATACCCTGAAGGAATACTATTCCATGAAACAGCCGTACGGCGAATGGCTGGATTCCAAACTGGTTACCTTGGGATCCATTAAGATTCCGAATAAGAGCGTGCCGGCAATTGATGCGGAGGAAAGACAGAAGCTTCAGAAGGCATTTGGCTATACCTATGAAGAACTGAAGAGTATTATTTTACCGATGGCAAAGAACGGAATTGAGCCGACGCAGGCCATGGGTGTGGACACAGCACTGCCGGTCCTTTCCAAGCAGCATACTCCGCTGTTCGATTACTTCAAACAGTTATTTGCACAGGTAACCAATCCGCCGATTGACGCCATTCGCGAAGAGGTGGTAACCTCCACTACGGTTTATGTCGGTAAGGACGGTAACCTGTTAAATGAAAATGCCGACAACTGCAATGTGCTGGAGATTCACAATCCGATTCTTACCAGTACCGACCTTTTGAAAATCAAAAACATTAATCATGAAGGTTTCCGCGTTGCTGTTGTACCGATCATTTATTATAAGAATACCAGTCTGGAGAAGGCTATTGAGCGTCTGTTCTTAAATGTGGACAGAGAATATCAGGAAGGAGCCAACATCATTATTCTTTCTGACCGTGATGTGGATGAAAACCATGTTGCCATCCCTTCCCTGCTTGCCGTTTCCGCACTTCAGAAATATCTGGTTCGTACGAAAAAGCGTACCAGTGTTGCCATGATTCTGGAATCTGCAGAACCTAGATGCGTACACCATTTTGCAACTTTGATCGGTTACGGTGCCTGCGCCATTAATCCGTACCTTGCCCATGAAAGTATTCGCGAACTGATTGATAACAAACTTCTGGACAAAGATTACTACGCTGCAGTGAATGACTATAACGATGCCATTATCCATGGTATCGTAAAGATTGCATCCAAGATGGGTATTTCCACCATTCAGTCTTATCAGGGTTCTCAGATTTTCGAGGCACTTGGTATTGATGATGATGTCATTAATAAATATTTCACCGGTACAGTCAGCCGGATTGGCGGTATTACGCTGAAAGATATTGAGGAAAGTGTCAATGACCTGCATTCAGCCGCATTTGACCCGTTGGGATTGGATACGGATGAGACACTGGACAGCCCGGGCTTCCATAAATCCAGAAGCGGAGGAGAAGAACATCTTTACAATCCGGCAACGATTCATCTGCTTCAGGAATCGACCAGACGGGGCGATTACAAACTGTTCAAGGAATACACCAAACTGGTAAATGCAGAGGACAGCATTAAAAATCTCCGGGGACTTATGGATTTCAACTATCCGAAGACCGGTGTTCCGCTGGAAGAAGTGGAGAGTGTGGATTCCATTGTTACCAGATTTAAAACCGGCGCCATGTCTTACGGCTCCATCAGTAAAGAAGCCCACGAATGCATGGCAATTGCCATGAATCGTCTCCATGGAAAATCAAACAGTGGGGAAGGTGGAGAAGATTTGGAAAGAATGATTGTGGGGGAAGACGGTGTGAACCGTTGCTCCGCAATCAAGCAGGTGGCATCCGGACGATTCGGTGTTACCAGCCGTTATCTGGTCAGTGCAAGCGAAATCCAGATTAAAATGGCCCAGGGGGCAAAACCGGGAGAAGGTGGACATCTGCCGGCAGGTAAGGTTTATCCGTGGATTGCCAAGACAAGACACTCCACACCGGGCGTAGGTCTTATTTCACCGCCACCGCATCATGATATATATTCCATCGAGGATTTGGCTCAGTTAATTTACGACTTAAAGAATTCCAACAAAGATGCACGAATCAGCGTGAAGCTGGTTTCTGAAGCCGGCGTTGGTACGGTTGCGGCAGGCGTGGCAAAGGCAGGCGCACAGGTGGTACTCATTTCCGGTTATGACGGAGGTACCGGTGCAGCACCGGGAAGTTCCATTCATAATGCCGGGCTGCCTTGGGAACTGGGTCTTGCAGAGACGCACCAGACACTGATTATGAACGGCCTGCGAAATAAGGTTCGTATTGAGACAGACGGAAAATTGATGTCCGGCCGTGATGTGGCGATAGCCGCGATACTGGGAGCGGAAGAATTCGGATTTGCGACGGCACCGTTGGTAACTATGGGCTGCGTCATGATGCGTGTATGTAATCTGGATACCTGTCCGGTTGGCGTTGCAACACAAAATCCGGAACTGCGTAAGAATTTCCGTGGTAAACCGGAATATGTCATGAATTTCATGAAATTCATTGCAGAAGAGTTACGGGAATATATGGCAAAACTTGGTGTTCGCTCGCTGGATGAACTGGTTGGTCATACTGAACTGTTAAAGGTGAAGGAAGGTTTGCCGAACAAACTGCAGAAGATCAATCTGGATAAGATTTTGAACAATCCGTATGTGGAATCCGATGAGAAGATTTTTGACATGAAACATGTCTACGATTTCGAATTGGAAAAGACGGTGGATGAGAAAATACTTCTTAAGAAATTGTCCAAAGCGATTGAAAGCGGACAGAAGAAGACCATTGAGGTGGATGTCATCAATACCGACCGTGCCTTTGGTACCATTCTCGGTTCCGAAATTACAAAGAAATATTACAATACACTGGAGGAGGATACCTATCGTGTGCTTTGCCACGGTGCCGGCGGACAGAGTTTTGGTGCATTTATTCCAAAGGGCTTAACGCTGGAACTGGAAGGCGATTCCAATGATTATTTCGGAAAGGGTCTTTCCGGCGGAAAACTGGTTGTGTATCCGCCGAAGGGCAGCACCTTCAAGCAGGATGAAAACATTATTATCGGTAATGTGGCATTGTATGGCGCTACCAGCGGAAAAGCATTTATCAACGGCGTGGCCGGGGAGCGGTTCTGCGTTCGTAACTCCGGCGCAATTGCGGTTGTGGAAGGTGTAGGTGATCATGGTTGTGAGTATATGACCGGTGGCCGTGCGGTTATTCTCGGAGGAACCGGAAAGAACTTTGCAGCCGGTATGAGCGGCGGAATTGCATATGTTCTGGATGAACACAATGATTTGTACACCAAGGTAAATAAGGAGATGGTGAGTCTCTCTGAATTGACCAATAAATATGATGTCAGCGAATTGAAGGAAATCATCGAAGAGCATGTTGCAAATACGAATTCGCAGAAGGGCAAAGAGATTCTGGATAATTTTGCATTGTATTTACCTAAGTTTAAGAAAATCATTCCTCATGACTATGCAAGAATGTTATCTACCATTGCACAGATGGAAGAAAAGGGATTAAGCCCGGAAGCTGCGCAGATTGAAGCATTCTATGCGAATAAGAAATAAGGAAAGGGAGGAAGAAGAACATGGGAAAACCAACAGGATTTATGGACTATGCAAGAGAAACCTCTCCTGCCGAAGAACCAAAGGAAAGAATCCGACATTTTAATGAATTTCATAAATATTTTTCAAAAGAGAAACAGCAGCAACAGGGTGCACGCTGTATGGATTGCGGCGTACCCTTCTGCCAGGCAGGTATGCAACTCATGGGTATGGTTTCCGGATGCCCGTTGCATAATCTTGTTCCGGAGTGGAACGATCTGGTTTACTGCGGGAACTGGGAAGAGGCTTATCACCGGTTGAAAAAGACAAATAATTTCCCGGAATTTACTTCCCGGGTTTGTCCGGCTCTTTGTGAGAAGGCATGCACCTGCAGTTTATACGGCGATGCGGTTTCCACCAGAGAGAATGAGCACTGCATTATTGAAAATGCGTACCTGGAAGGATATGCCAAGGCAAATCCGCCGAAGGAACGTACCGGGAAGAAGGTTGCCGTAATCGGCAGTGGTCCTTCCGGATTGGCTGTGGCGGACCAACTCAATAAGAGAGGGCACAGTGTTACGGTCTTTGAACGATTTGACCGGGTAGGCGGACTTTTGATGTACGGCATTCCGAATATGAAATTGGAGAAGCATGTCATCGATCGTAAGATAGCAATCATGAAAGAAGAAGGCGTTGTATTTCAGACCAATGCTAATGTGGGCGAAAATATAAAGGCAAAGGATATCATGAAAGACTTTGACCGTGTTGTACTTGCCTGCGGAGCATCCAATCCAAGAGACATTAATGCGCCGGGGCGGGATGCAAAGGGTATTTATTTTGCGGTGGATTTCCTTCGTGCCAATACCAGGAGCCTTTTGGATTCCAATTTGCAGGACGGCAATTATATCAACACAAAGGGAAAAGATGTTATCATTATCGGCGGCGGAGATACCGGTAATGACTGCGTTGGAACTGCAATGCGTCATGGTTGCAAGAGTGTGACCCAGATTGAAATGATGCCGAAGGCACCGGATGAACGGGCGGAAAACAATCCTTGGCCGGAGTGGCCGAAGGTCTGCAAGACCGATTACGGTCAGGAAGAAGCAATTGCGGTGTTTGGACATGATCCGAGAATTTACGAAACCACAGTAAAGGAATTCGTAAAAGACAAAAAGGGTGATTTGAAAGCAGTAAAAACCGTTAAACTTGCTTTTGAAAGGGATGAGGCTACCGGTCGTATGGTACCGAAGGAAATCCCGGGCTCTGAGAAGACATTGGACGCGCAGGTGGTGCTGATCGCTGCCGGATTTGTAGGCAGCCAGTCCTATGTTACCAATGCGTTTGGCGTTGAACTTAATGAACGGACCAATGTGAAAACGGCAGCAGGATCCTTTGCGACGAATGTACCAAATGTCTATGTTGCAGGGGATATGCACAGGGGACAGTCTCTGGTTGTCTGGGCAATTCGTGAAGGACGCGATTGTGCTTATGAAGTGGATGCCAGTCTGATGGGCTATTCCGGATTGCATTTGAATTAGGAGAGATTATAATAAAAGGGGTATATCAGCGAATCGCAGGTATATCCCTTTGAAATTTTAAGTAAAAAAAAACATATGAAAAAGGAGAAAACAACAATGGAGAAACCGGAAACGAATACTGATTTTGAGATGGGAAAAGACAATGTAGAAAAAGTTATAGCGCGAAAGAAAAATAAAATCGCTTTAATAATTGGAATTATTTTGGTTGTGCTTATTGTGGCAGTAGTTTCTGTAGTTGCTTTTGGTGGGAACAGCAAGAGAAAACTTGCCAGGCAGTTAGATTTGGCAGAGAGTTATGTGCAGAACTTGGATTATAAAGCTGCTATTGCGGAATATAAGGCAGCCATTGAACTGGATTCCAAATGCGTTGATGCATATGTTGGTTTGGCAGAAGTATATGTGGAAATGGAAGAGTATGAAGCTGCGATAAAAGTCTTAGAAGATGGTTATGAAGAAACAGAACAAACAACTATCAAGGATATGCTGGGTGATGTTGAAAAACTGTTAGAAGAAGTGCAGGAGGCAGAAGAAAGCGAAGAACAGGAGAATGAAACAGAGGACTTCAGCGAGGAGAAAACTTCGGACAGTCCTGTTGAAGAAAATGAAAGTGCAGATAATTCCGGAGCGGGAAAAGTCACACAGGGTATTGAACTTATATTTACTGATGGTACTACTGCACTTGCTTTATTTGAAGAAGCCGCAGATATGGGCAATGAAGATGCTATGTTTTTGGCTGGATATATGCTTGATTGGGGAAGGTGTAACTCCGGACTCGGTGGTTGCAGGTGAATGGTTTGAGAGAGGCGCTGAGGCTGGCGATCCATCTGCAATGTTTAATTTGGGCGAATTATATTTTAACGGAGACGGTGTAGAACAGGATTATGACATAGCAGAACAGTGGTTCCGCCGAGCGGCCGAACTTGGCAATGAAAGCGCACAATATTATTTGGATGAGTATTATGATTAAGAAATGGTAGGAGAAGAGAAATTATGTTCAACCCAACAAAATTATTGCAATTCAGACAGGGCTTTAATGATTTTCAGGACCGCCATCCGAAATTTGTACAATTTTTGATTGCATTGGTGCAAAGCGGAATCGGGGAAGGCAGCATCATTGAAGTAAAGGTAACGACTCCGGAAGGAAAAGAAATGGAATCAAACCTTCGGCTGACTACGGAAGATGTGGAATTTATCAAAGGTTTTAAGAACATCTAAAATCAAAATGTCAATAGCAATTGCATAAAAAGTATATTTTTGGCAGAAAAAAACATTTTTCATCCGGGAGAAATACATTTTCTGCAAGAAATTAAAATTTTCTGCAAAAAAATGGATTTTTCGCGTTTTCTTCCTACGCATAATCTGTCCATTTATGTTATATTTTTCTTAGTTGGTTTTTTGAGGGATAAAGTTGGAAGGAGCGGGAAAATGTTTTGTAATAATTGTGGAAATCCGATACCGGACGGAATGAAGTTTTGCCAAAATTGCGGACAGCCGGTAAATGCAGGAGCAGTGGGCACGAATGCGGCGGTCCCGGAAGTAAGTGCAGGAGCAGTGGGCACGAATGCGGCAGCCCCGGGAGTAAATGCAGGAGCAGTGGGTGCGAATGCGGCAGCCCCGGAAGTAAATACAGGAGCAGTGGGCACGAATGCGGCAACCCCGGGAGTAAATGCAGGAGCAGCGGGTGCGAATGCGGCAGCCCCGGAAGTAAGTGCAGGAGCAGCGGGTGCGAATGCGGCAGCCCCGGAAGTAAATGCAGGAGCAGTGGGTGCGAATGTGGAAGAACCGAAAAAAAAGAAGAAGGCACCGGTCGTTATAATAATTGTGGTTATTGTGCTTCTGCTGGCTGTAATCGGCGGCGGTCTGGCTTATTATTTCCTTGTGATGGCCCCGAAGGCTGCCATGGAAGCGTTAATGGAAGAAGCACAGGGCTATATGGATGATGAGAAATACAGAAAAGCCATTCCGGTTTTTCAGGAAATTCTTGAGGCGGATCCGGAATGTATTGATGCTTATGTTGGCCTGGCCAATGCCTATGTTGGAAAAGGAGATTACGATGCTGCGATAGATTTGCTGGAAGATGCACTCAAAGAATTGGATTCCAAAACATTGGAAAGACTATTGGATGATATTGAAGATGAATATGAGGATAGTCTGGCGGAAGCAGCGATGGCGGTAATCGATGAGCCGTCTCCGGAACCTGAGCCGTCTCCGGAACCGACCCCGGAACCATCTCCGGAACCCACACCATCACCGGTTCATTCAGGAGATACTTTATATGAAGCGCCTTCCGTAGAAGGCTGGGATGATTCCATGATTGTTTATTGTTATTCCTGGAACGACGAATTGCAGCAAGTTATGGAATATGTTCTCGAGGAATATCCGGAGTATTATGATTATGTTGAGTTTGTCAATCTCAATACATCCGGCCTGAATGCAGATTACCTGCTAGATACACTTGATGCCATGAGTACCGGAGAAAAGTATCCTTCCATCGTTGCAGTTGACAGTGATGCGATAAAAGTTTTCCTGGAGACCGGTTTATCGGTACCATTAAGTGAAGTGGGTATTACGGAAGAAATGTATGAAAATGCCTATGCATATACTATTGACATGGGTTCTTGCGATGGAGAACTTATGGCAATGACATGGCTGGCAACACCGGGCTGTTTCTTATATCGTGCAGATATTGCAGAAGATGTTCTCGGAACATCGGCCCCTGACGAGGTTCAGGCATATGTGGAGGATTGGGATTCCTTCATGTCAACCGCAGAGAAGATGAAGCAGGCAGGATTTTTTATGTTGAGCGGACCTTCTGATTTGAATTATGCCATGTTGAGAACGCGTACAACTCCATGGATAACGGAAAGCACAAACGGAGACATGTATCTGACTCTTGATGATTCCGTGGAAATGTACATGGAGTATGCAAAAGAGTTTTATCAAAATGGATATACCGATGGGAATACACAGATGTGGGATATGGCATGGGTAGGTAATTTTGAGGAAAATGTTTTCGGCTATTTTGGAACCACATGGTTTACTTATTGGTGTATTGCCACCACTTCAAGCAGTCCGACAAGCACATATGGTGATTGGAGAATCTGTCCGGGACCGGCCAGTTTTTACTGGGGCGGTACTTATCTTGTGGTTATGCAGGAATGTCCGAATCCGGAACTGACCGGTTTCCTTTTATATGAATTGTGTTGTGATGAGGATATTATGTATTCCATTGCATGCGACCGGCTGGAATTTGTGAATAACCGTATCGCAGTAGAAAGAGAAATCGCCTCCGGAGATGGACTTACCAGCATGCTGGGCGATCAGAACCCTCTGGTAATCTGGCATGAGGCTGCACAGAAAATTGATGTAACCAATTACAGTATTTTGGACAGTGAAATAGAGAATATCATTGAGAATGTTGCAGATTCCTATATTACCGGTGGATTTACCACCATAGATGACGCAATGGAAGAGATAGAAACTGATATTTTAACGCAATATTCCTTCCTCATTAATTAAAATAGTTTTTCTCGATTTGTTACAGCCGGAAAGGAGTAAATGTGGCAATAACAGATTATAATAAAGCACTTAAGGCAGGTGAAAAGGAATACAGGAGCTGCCTTGCAAAAGGTATTTATCCTTATTTGCCGGTGCTGGATGATATTTTATCGCACGAAGAAACGGATGCGCAGATTTCCTTGGGATTGGTGCAGATTCCGATGCGTTCCATTGTGGGAACTTATTCCTCCGGAAGAACAACGGCATTTGCTAGAAATTTCATGCCAATCCTGGATAATAGTTCGGAATTTGCCATGAAATGGGCAGAACTTTATGATATGTTGGCCGAGGAAGGGCTGCGTGATCCCATTAAAGTTTATGAGTATGGGAACCGCTTTTATGTCATGGAGGGCAACAAGCGTGTCAGCGTTCTTAAGATGATGGACGCGGTCAGCATAGAAGCCAATGTTACCAGGGTGATACCAAAACGGAAGGATACGCCGGAGAGCCGTTTATATTACGAATTTCTTGATTTTTATGAACTGACGGAAATCAATTATGTGGAGATAACTAGGGAAGGTAATTTCCGGCGTTTGCTGGATTTAACTTACGGCGATGAAAAGAAATGGACGGTGGAGCAGAAACAGGATTTTAACTCTTTATACACCTTCTTTGAACAGGAATTTGCCGCAAGATCCCAAAATAAATTGAGTATCGAAGCAGGAGATGCACTGTGCCTTTATCTGGAGGTTTTCGGATTTGAAGAGGCAAAAGAAAAATCACAATCGGAGCTTCGCCATGATCTGATGAAAGTCTGGAATGAGATTCTAACATTAGACAGTGGAGAAGAAGCGAGACTGATTCTGAATCCGACAGAGGAGTCGCAGAAAATTTCTCTGATGAAACTTTTCCCGGTAGGAACGCCGGTTCTTAAGGTTGCTTTTATTCATGAACGAAGTGTACAGAATTCGCCTTGGATTTATTCCCATGAACTGGGAAGAAAATATATTCAGGATGTGTTTGGCGACAAGATTGAAGCAAGTTGTATTGAACGGGTGGACGGTGATAACGCGGAGGATGTGCTGGAGGCTGCAATTGAAGCGGGTAATAAAGTCATCTTTGTGACCTCGCCAAAACTGGGTCATATCTGTCTGAAAGCTGCAGTCAACCATCCGGATATTAAAATATTGAATTGTTCCATGAACCTGAATCATAAAGCAATCCGGTGTTATTATCTGCGTATGTATGAGGCCAAATTTATCAGCGGCGCAATTGCCGGTGCAATGTCGGAAACCGGAAGAATCGGATATGTTGCAGATTATCCGATACACGGGACAACAGCGGAAATAAATGCCTTTGCCCTTGGGGTTCAGATGACGAATCCGCACGCCACGGTAAGCCTGGAATGGATTATGGAAAAGGATAAGGATTTTCGCGAGGAATTAAAGCGGAAGCAGATTGAACTGGTTTCCGGAAGAGATTTCCGTGTAATCAATGAGGCAAATAAAGAATTTGGTCTTTTCAAGATTATGCCGGACGGCAATCACATCAATCTGGCCATGCCGGTGCGTCATTGGGGGAAACTTTATGAGGAAATTATCCGTTCCATTATGAAGGGCAGTTATAAAAATGATGACACTATTACAGGCACCCAGGCCCTGAATTATTTCTGGGGAATGTCCTCCGAAGCCATTGATGTAATTTACTCCCGGAATCTTCCGGTGGGTTGTATTCGGATGCTGCGAAATCTGCGGGAGGGAATCCGCAGCATGGCCATTAACCCATTTACGGGACCGTTTTATTCTCAGGATGGTATGTGCCGCTGTGAAGACGGGCAGGTTTTATCTCCGGAAGATGCCATTCATATTGACTGGCTGTTGGAAAATATTGAAGGCTATATTCCAGACAGCAGTCAGCTCAAACAGGAGGCAGTGGAACTTGTCCGCGTACAGGGAATCAAATCGGAATGACGATTGGGAAACAGCGGAAGCGATTCGAGCATAAAGAGTCTAAACGGAATGACGATTAGGAAGCAGCGGAAGCGATTCGCGAACGAGGAATTAAGTGGGAATACAGAAAACATGGGGGAGTACATGAAAATATTGGCACTTGCAGATAAGGAGTCCAGATATTATTGGGATTTTTATGAGCCCGGGAGACTGGATGGCATTGATTTAATTATCTCCTGCGGAGATTTGGATGCCAACTATCTCTCATTTCTGGCCACATTTACAACGGCACCCGTACTTTATGTGCCGGGAAATCATGATGACAAATATGAAAAACAGGGACCGGATGGTTGCGTTTCCATTGACGGAAAAATCTATGTGCACGAAGGCGTACGAATATTGGGACTTGGTGGCTCTCTTCGCTATAAACCGGGAATTTATCAGTATGAACAGACCGAGATGCGCCGCAAGGTTCGTAAATGCGGTTGGCAAATAAGAAAGCATAAGGGATTTGATATTCTGGTTACCCATTCCCCGGCTTATGGCATCGGGGACGGAGAAGACAGGCCGCACCGCGGATTTGCCGCATTTTTACCATTGCTGGATAAGTATCAACCGAAATATTATCTCCATGGTCATGTTCACATGAGTTACGGCAGGCAGTTTGGTCGCTATAATGCATATGGTGAGAGTCTGATTATCAACCCATATGAAACCTACATATTTGAATACGAAACCGAATACGAAAAGGAAATTGAAAAAGCCAAAGCCAATGCCAAAAGAAGAGAGATTCCGGAAGCGGTTCGGAAAGCGGATATGAAGAACAGTGGGATAGAATAAAAGGAAAAGCAAATAAACCGTATGCAAATGCGAAAATAAACAGCATAAGTCTCAGTTCAAGATAATTCTATGTCAATATTAAATCGATTCTTCTAAGAAGGAAATCAATTATATTGACATGTATGATTCCATCATGGCTCATATCAATTTTATCAAGAGACATCACATATTTAGGTGATGCATCGGTAATTTTATTATACGCACCAAATTCTCTTTTTATGGTTTCCTCGCTTGCCAAAAGATATGAGACCTGTATAAAGCACTTCTTTCCGTTCTTTATTGCTACAAAATCAATCTCTCCCTTATATGTTTTTCCGGCAAATACCGTATATCCCCTTGTCCGCAATTCGTTATATAGGATATTTTCCAAAAAGAAGGTATCCTCATAGTTAATCGTATTTGTATTTATTGTCCGAAATCCCACATCAACTGCATATTGCTTTTCCTTATTGCATAATGCCGACTTTCCTACAATATTATATCTTCCTACTCCATGAATCAGATATGCCTTTTTCATACGTTCCAGGTAATTATATATGGTTCGTTTTGAAATTTCTTTATTCTCTTTTTTATATGCATCAATGATATTTTCAATAGATAATTCTTTTCCGGCATTTGCCAGAATATATAAAGAAATATCCATAAAGGCCTTTTTATCAGCACTTTTCGTCTTTCCTACAATATCTCTATTGACAATACTCTCATACAAATTTGTTAAGTATTTATGCACTGCCGACTCTTCCGTATAATCAAATCGAAGCGGAAAACCACCCCATTTCAAATAATCCATAAACAAATCATCCGTAAACTCTTTATGATTGAACTCAAAATACTGCTTCATTTCATAAAAGGAAAATGGAAAAATCTCAAACTCAACAGTTCTTCCTGTAAGCAGAGTTGCAAGTTCTCCTGAGAGCAATGCCGAATTACTACCGGTAACAAAAAGAGAAACATTGAGTGTTGCCCTAAATGAAGCCAACGCTTTCTCAAAGTTTTCAATATGCTGAATCTCATCTAAAAAAATATAGTATTTCTCATTATCGAGAATTCTACTTTTGATTTCTTTGTTTAAATCCGAAGCATCAACGATATAATCGTAATCTATATTTTCAAAATTCAAATAAATGATATGGTCTTTGGAAACTCCGTTGTCAACTAATTCTTCTTTTATCGTATCAAGTAAAATAGATTTCCCGGCTCTTCGAACACCTGTAATAACCTTTATAATATCCGAATCATAATATGGTCTTATTTGCTCAAGATAAGTTTCTCTTTTAAGTTTCATATTTGCACCTCCACAATGCACATTATAGTTATTTTCCGACTTTTGTGCAAGTATATCTTGCACATTTTATAATTTTTTCATTTTTGTGCACGTTCTATTACAATAAGTCAATCATAACATTTTTATTTCTAAATCTTAAGATGGAAGGACCCAACTGAAAAACAGTCGCAATTCCGTCTGTGAAATGCTATAATCGTTTTGGTTAAAGCGATTATGGCATTTTCTTTATGCAAAAGAACCGGAAAAGAGGCTTTAGGAGCAAAATAATGGAAATGTTTTTCCGGGGAAAAGCATAAAGAAATAATAGATGTCTTGGGGAAACAGAAGAATAAAAACGAGGTAAAGAAATATGTCCTGGGAAGATAATGTAAGAAAGGTGGTTCCCTATACACCGGGAGAACAGCCGAAGCAGACCAATATCATCAAATTAAATACAAATGAGTGTCCCTACCCACCGGCACCGGCAGTGCAACGCGCCCTTCAGGAAATGCATTATGAAGATTTTCGTCTTTATCCGGCTCCGGCAGCAGATTCCCTGGTCAATGCACTGGCTTCCTATTATCAGGTCAAACCGCAACAGGTTTTTGTAGGTGTAGGATCGGATGATGTGATTGCGCAGGCATTTTTGACATTTTTCAATTCGGATAAGCCGATTCTGTTTCCGGATATAACCTATTCCTTCTACGATGTTTGGGCAGATGTTTATCACATCCCGTATAAGAAGGTTGCACTGGATGATGATTTCCGTATTCGCAAGGAAGATTTTATGCAGGAAAACGGAGGAATCATTTTCCCGAATCCAAATGCCCCAACCGGTATTTTGGAAGATGTATCCCTGATTGAAGAAATTGTGGCGGCTAATCCGAATCAGGTGGTTATGATTGACGAGGCATATATTGATTTTGGAGGAGAGAGTGCACTGCCGTTGGTAGACAAATACGATAACCTGCTGGTGATTCAGACATTTTCCAAATCAAGAGCAATGGCCGGTATGCGAATCGGCTTTGCGATTGGCAATGAGAAAATGATAAAATACTTAAATGATGTAAAATTCTCCATTAACTCTTACACCATGAACCGTCCTTCACTGACGCTGGGTCCGCTTGCCCTGCAGGATGAAGCATATTTCCGCGAAGTGGTTGGGAAAATTGTGGCTACGAGAGAATGGATGAAAGAGAAACTGAAGGAATTGGGATTTTCCTTCCCGGATTCCAAGAGTAATTTTATTTTTGCCACGCATAATAAATATAGCGCAAAGGATATTCAGTTGTATCTTCGTTCAAAAAATATATTTGTGCGTCATTTCAATCTTCCGCGTATCGACAATTATCTGCGAATCTCTGTCGGCACACAGGAGGAAGCACAGCAGCTGATAAATGCACTGAAAGAATTTCTGCGCTAAGGCAGAGTGAATACAAGAAAAGAAAACTGCAGGAGCAGGTTGGATAGAAATAAAAATAAAATTATGAAAGGTCCTGCCGTCTGAAACAGGCGGCGGGAAATGTAAAAAAATGAAGTTTATTTTGGATATTTTGAAAGGTATTGTAATCGGAATTGCCAATATTATTCCGGGTGTTAGTGGCGGAACCATGATGGTTGCCATGGGAATCTATGACAAACTGATTCATGCGCTGACCCATATTTTTAAGGAATTTAAGAAAAGTGTCATGGTGTTTCTGCCAATTCTGATTGGTATGGGTCTGGGAATCGTTGGTTTATCCCGGGTAATCGAAGTGATGTTTGAAAAGGTGCCAATCCAGACAAATCTTTTATTTATTGGTTTGATTCTCGGTGGCATTCCGGTCATCTGGAACCGGGTAAAAGGTTCCACAATCCGCTTGTGGCATATTCTTGGATTCCTGGTATTTTTTGCATTGGTCGTTGGGCTTGCCCTTTTAGATGGAACCGTGGGAGCAGAAGCAGATTTAACATTAAATGTGGTTAACTTCCTGAAACTGTGCGGAATTGGTATCATTGCAGCGGCAACCATGGTTGTACCGGGAGTCAGCGGTTCTATGATGCTTATGCTTCTTGGTTATTACGAGCCGGTTATCCGAACGATTAACGGTCTGGTGGATGCCCTTACGGCAGGAGATATGTCCGGCATAATGCAGGGTGTGGGCGTCCTGCTTCCTTTTGGTATTGGCGTGGTAATTGGAATTGTGGTTGTAGCAAAGGGAATTGACATTTTGCTTTCAAAATTCCCGTGTATGGTGTTCTGGTGCATTATGGGACTGATTGTGGGTTCGCCGGTGGCGATAGTGATTTTAAATGATTTTTCCGACCTTCGCCCGGTTAATATCATAACCGGTGCTGCGGCTCTGGCTGTCGGCATTGTGATTGCATATTTTCTTGGCGGTGACAAATTGGCAAAATCAAAAACGGAGCCGGCAAAGACCGAGTCCGCGAATGAATCAACCGGAGAATAAAGAAATACGAAATATTGAAGAGCCGGAAAAAGACAGAACTGGAATTGCTAAACCGGAGAAAAAATCAACCGGATTAAGAAAATAAAGAGATAATCCAAGAGGAAAAATGAGGGACGAAAATGGATGCATATACTGATTTTGCTACGGTTTACGATACCTTTATGGATGAAACACCATATGCGGAGTGGGAAACTCAGATTAAGCAGATTTTATACGCGGAAGAAATCCGGGACGGCATTGTGCTGGATCTGGGGTGTGGCACCGGCAATATGACAGAACTTCTTGCCCGGGACGGCTATGACATGATAGGCGTTGATTTGTCCATAGAGATGCTGGATGTAGCCCGTCGCAAACAGATGGAATCCGGTCTCGATATTTTGTATCTTTGCCAGGACATGCGGGAATTTGAACTTTATGGGACGGTACGGGCTGTTGTTATGGTGTGTGACAGCATCAATTATCTTCTTGAAGATGAGGATATTATCAACACCTTTCGTCTTGTGAATAATTATCTCGATTCCCGGGGGCTTTTTATATTTGATTTTAATACGGTGCATAAATATCGTGATGTGATTGGTGAGCGCGTGATTGCGGAAAATCGGGACAATTGCAGTTTTATCTGGGAAAACTATTATGACAGCGAAGAACGGATTAATGAATATCAATTAACGATATTTGTAAGGGAAGATTTGCTGGAAGGAGCATTTGAAGCGGACGAGGAGAACGCCGCAGAGGAGAATGTCGCAGAGGAGAATGCCGCGCCGGAGGACGCCGCAGAGGAGGATGCCGAACTAGTGGATGCCACGCCGGAGGATGTTCAGGTAGAGAATGTGCATACGGATGTCCTGCGCTATATCCGCACATCGGAGCAGCATTTTCAAAAGGGCTATGAACTTGCCCAGATGCAGCAGTTTTTAGAGGCTGCCGGTATGGAATTTGTCCGGGCATATGATACGGATACGCAAAATGAGGTGACCGATCTGTCGGAACGAATAACCGTGGTTGCCCGGGAAAAATATACGGAAGGAAAGTTTTATAACAATCATGAGTGATGTGATACTTCGTGCAACCGCAGCGAACGCGCAGATTCGCGCTTTTGTTGCGGACACAAGAGAATTGGTACAGTATGCGTTTGAACGCCATCATACTTACCCGGTGGCTTCGGCAGCACTTGGAAGAACACTTACTGCGGCCGCAATAATGGGGACAATGCAAAAAAGCGAACAGGATGAACTGACCATAATTTTTCAAGGAGATGGTCCGCTCGGTAAAATGACCGTTACAGCGGATGCTAACGCCAATGTAAAAGGATATGTGTGCAACCCGGCGTTGGATATACCGCTAAAAGCCAATGGGAAATTGGATGTGTCCGGAGCAATTGGCGCCGGAAATCTTACCGTAATTAAGGATATGGGCTTGAAGGAACCTTATGTGGGAACGGTGCCGTTGCAGACCGGAGAAATCGCAGAGGATCTCACCTATTATTTCATGGCTTCCGAGCAGATTCCTTCCTCCGTAGGACTGGGAGTTTTGGTCGATCGTGATTTAAGCATCAAATGTGCCGGTGGGTTTATCCTTCAGTTGATGCCTTTTGCCTCTGACGAAGTGATTGACCGCTTGGAGCAGAACCTCTCTAAAGTCAGCAGTGTAACCAAATTATTGGAAAGCGGAAATGCGCCGGAGGATATTCTGGCCATTCTTTTGGAAGGTTTGGATCCGGTTGTTAACGATAAGGTAATTCCTCACTATGCCTGCAATTGTAGTAAGGAACGCATCAGTCATGTATTATCCTCATTGGGAAAATCGGACATGGATGAAATGATTGCTGACGGAAAGACTATTGAAGTGCATTGTGATTTCTGTAATCAATTTTATTATTTTGAAATTGAAGAATTGAAGGAAATTCGTAATCATATGTAACATACCGCCATTTGGTTAAGGTTGTAACGGCAGTGCATGACGGAAGGATGATTCCCGTGGCTGCATAGAACGAGGAGAATAGAATATGATAGATGGATTTATTAAGGTCGCTGCCATCACGCCGAAGATTAAGGTGGCAGATCCCGAATATAATGTTACGGTTATTATGGAGCAATTACAGAAAGCATATGACAAACATGCAAAGATAATTGTTTTTCCGGAACTATGCCTTACGGGTTATACCTGCAATGATTTGTTTTTGCAGGAAAGACTTCTGCGCGAGAGTCTTTGCGCACTGGCGGCGCTCCGGGAAAAAACCAGAAATCAGGATGCACTGGTATATGTCGGCCTCCCCCTGGAGGAAGGCGGAAAACTTTATAATGCAGCGGTTGTTTTGCAAAACGGAAAAATACTGGGAGCAATTCCAAAGAAATACCTTCCGAATTACGGGGAATTTTACGAAGCCAGATATTTTTTCCCGGGGACGGAAGAGGTGAAAACCATTTCCCTGTTGGGGGAAGAGATTCCGTTTGGTATGAATCTTCTGGTTCGGTGCCCGGAAATTCCCGGGCTGGTGGTGGGCTGTGAACTTTGTGAGGATTTGTGGGTGGCAAATCCACCAAGTACCAATCATGCCCTGGCAGGTGCAACGGTTATGGTCAATCTGTCAGCTTCTGATGAAACCGTTGCCAAAGAGGACTATCGAAAAATGCTGGTTACTTCAACAAGTGCCAGACTGCTTTGTGCTTATGTTTATGCCAGTGCCGGAGAGGGAGAATCCTCCCAGGACCTGGTATTTAGCGGACACAATCTGATAGCGGAAAACGGAAGCCTGCTGTCTGCATCAAAGCGCTTTATTTCGGAAACGGTTTATGCGGATATTGATGTAAGCCGTCTTCGGAGTGAAAGAAGAAAAAGTACCACATTTCTTCCGTTGCAGATCACAAAGAATTATGTGTTTGTGGATTGCCATATGGAGTTGGAGGAGACGGATTTAGAACGATATTTTGATCCCATGCCCTTTGTTCCTTCGGATGCAATGTTGCGTAACCGGCGCTGTGAAGAAATTCTGGCAATTCAGTCTTATGGATTAAAAAAGCGATACGAGCATACCGGTTGCCAAAAGGCTGTTATTGGCATTTCCGGTGGTCTGGATTCCACATTGGCGATGCTGGTCACCGTCAAAGCATTTGATCTTCTTGGGCTTGCCCGCAGCAATATTTTTGCCGTTACCATGCCTTGCTTCGGCACAACGAAGCGCACCAAAAGTAATGCCGTATTATTGTCAGAACAACTTGGTGCAACGGTAAAAGAAATCAATATCGAGAAATCGGTTCTGCAGCATTTTGAAGATATCGGACAAAGCATTGAGGTACAGGATGTCACCTATGAAAATGGGCAGGCAAGAGAGCGTACCCAGGTTTTAATGGATCTGGCCAATAAGGAAAATGCGTTGGTTATCGGAACCGGTGATATGTCGGAACTGGCGCTGGGCTGGGCAACCTATAACGGAGACCACATGTCCATGTATGGCGTAAATGTGGGCGTTCCGAAAACCCTGGTGCGTCATCTGGTTTCTTATTACGCAGATACCTGCGGGGAAGAAAAACTTGCGGAGGTGTTACGGGATATTCTGGATACTCCTGTCAGCCCGGAACTGTTACCGCCAAAGGACGGGGAGATTGCACAGAAGACGGAAGATATTGTGGGTCCATATGAACTTCACGATTTCTTTTTGTACTATATGCTTCGTATGGGATTTGAACCACGCAAAATCAAGCGGATTGCGCGAAAGGCCTTTGACGGCATATATAGTGAGGCGACCATTTCCAAATGGATTCAAATCTTTTATCGCAGATTTTTTTCGCAGCAGTTTAAGCGATCCTGCCTCCCGGATGGCCCGAAGGTGGGTAGCGTAGCGGTGTCTCCAAGAGGAGACTGGCGTATGCCTTCTGACGCATCCAGAGAAGCATGGATGAAGCAACTTGAAGAATTAGGGTAAAACAACTTCGTTTTCGCTTACGCCCGGAGTTGCTTTTTCCAATGTGGCGGCAATTGCATCAAGCAACACCATTGCCGTATAGCGGCAGTCATCCGTATAGGTGACGCCGTCCAGAGATTGCGCCTCCAGAATTTGCTGCTCTAAAGTATCCATGGTTGGCGCAAGAAGAGGATACATGGTGGCAACGGCTTCGTCGAGATGTACTAATTTCACACTGTTGATGTGATTTTCATCTACAATTACTTCCACATCAACGGACTGATCCTTGAGAATCAGATTCGTGGTGTAAACACCGGGCACATAGACGGCCGCTTCGCCGGTAACGACATTGCTTCCACTGGTTGCCGCATCTTCCTTTGGCCGGAACATGCAGACGAGGAGAAAAATGAAAAGTGCGCCCAGAAGAAGAAAGAGCAGGGTATAAATGATTTCTTTCATGTGTAATACAACAATTTTTGTTTGTGAACTCATGATCTCTCCTTAAAAATGGGTAGTGTATATCTAATATTTATGATTTTTTTCGTGAATTATGCTATTTGTATCCTTTGCTTATGTTTTTTTTCGTAATTTATGCTATTTGTATCCTTTTTCAGAGAAATTTTGTTATAATTTACGGGGGAAAAGTCTCCTTAAGAAAAGACTGCTTTTGAACGAAGCAGAGAATGAAAGGCTTGGTTTA
>JBJEMA010000024.1:0-23258 GCA_051879435.1 Lachnospiraceae bacterium | reverse complement strand
GCAGCGTATTGATGTTTTTCCCTTTGTGCGCAAATGCATGCCGGGCACTGGAAGAAAAAAACCGAAAGGCGGCGTATATGGTTTCCGGTATTCTGGTGCTGGGAGCTTTGGTGCTATTTATGATTTTCTTCCCGGAGATTACCGGTATGGCTGTTTCGGGAGAATATATCAATGAAATGCTGGAGTGGATTCCGTCCTGGATATTTGCATAAAAAAAGTCTTTCCCTTCGAATTTGTATTCGGAACGGGAAAGACTTTTTTATAATATAAATGATTCAAAACGGACGAATCCGTTGATACATTTTCGCCAGCCATCCGAGTAGATGCAGGAAATATCAATGATACATATACAGAGTATCCGGATCGTAATATTCCGTATGGAGATAGAATATATTTTCCACAGGTGTTAAATCTTCCACTTCATTTCCGGTAAGCCAAAGTTCGAATAAATCCCGCATACCGCCCAGGCACTGAACATCTGTTACCTGATTTTCAATCAGGCTGAGCTGATTTAATCGGGTCATGTTCTGCAGAGGCGTAATATCCTTAATCTGATTGTTCCCCAAATCCAGTACCAGCATTTCTGTCATATTGGATAAAGCGGAAATGTCGCTGATATTGTTATCATTCAGATGCAAATCCGTAAGCCAGGTCAATTCCGCTAAAGGCGAAAGATCGGAAATGGAATTGACACTCGCCCACAGAGAAGTGAGGGAAGTGAAGTTTGAAACAACGGAGATATCCCGAACTCCGGTGGCATCCAATTTTAATGTTGTCAGTCTGGTAAGGCCGGATAATGCAGAAATATCGCCAACCGGATTATAGCAGATATCCAGCATTTCCAGGTTGCTAAGATAGCGTAGCGGTTCCAGATCGGAAATGGAATTATCATACAATTCCAGCGTCTGCAGATTGCCCAAATCCATTAATGGCGAAATGTCTTCAATCTGATTGTGTCCCAATTTCAGGTGGGTCAGATTTTTTAATTGGTCCAGTACAGAAATATCCGCAACCAGATTCTGGGTTAAGTCCAGTGAGGTGAGATTGGTCAGTTCGCCAAGGGCGGAGATGTCCTGAATCTGTCCGAAATGAAAAGACAACTCCGTAAGCTCGTACACATCCTTTAGGTAAATCGTGCCTTCGATTCCGGTGATTTCCTGCATCTGGGCCTCCAGTGCCTCATCCTTCCAATCCATTACATGATTGGTGAGACCGGATTCTTCCCAGGTGGCAAATGTGATGCCTACCGTAGGCTGATAAAATTCTCCGGTATTGCCGGAAATGGAATTGTCCGAAACCCCGTTGCCGGAAATGCTGTTCCCGCTTACGCCTGAAGCCTGATTGGAAGAGAGCGAATTATGCAAATTTGCCTGATTTCCCGGATATAATAATCCGGTCGTAAGAAAAATAATGCTTCCGGCGGCTAATATTCCCACGATGATGCCGGGGCGATCCTTCTTATTTTTTTGCGGCTTTATCATGTCGTCCAAAGTAAAGACTCCTCTTCTGATATTCAAATATTCACGGACAACGGCAATTTGTAGCACTTTCCTAATAAGAAAAGAACGAACCGCATCCATACCGGCTTTGAAATACGATATATCAAAAGCCATGTCTAACAAGTATAATAAAGAAAGAAGCGGGGAAAGTAAAGCGATTGAAACCGTATTATGGAGAAAAAACATGAAAATAACTTACATTTACCACAGTGCATTTCTTGTGGAAACAAAGCAGCAATATCTGCTGTTTGATTATGTCAAAGGCAATTTGCCGGAACTGAATCCGGAGAAAATGCTGACTGTGTTTGTGTCTCATGCCCATGAAGATCATTTTGATCCGGTGATTTTCCGATTGGCAGAGCGGCTGGAACATAATCCAAATAAAATCCGATATGTGCTTTCGTACAATCTGGAACGAAAAACAAGAGTGATGCATCTGGAGGAGATAATGGTGCCATTGCAGAATCGAATTTTCTATTTGCGTTTTGGGGCATCACTTTCTCTGCCGGGACTTTTGGTGGAAGCAGTAAAATCCACGGATCAGGGGGTAGCCTTTCTGGTACAGGCAGATGGAAAATGGATGTTTCATTCGGGGGATTTGTATGAATGGGTTTGGGAAGAGGAAGACAAGAGCAGGAAGAATGATATGCGGGCAAGATACCGCAGGGAAATCGATGCGCTGAAGGACCGCTGTGTATATGCCGCATTTGTTCCTTTGGATCCGCATCTGGAAGAGCATTATGGAGACGGATTTAGCTATTTTATAAAAACTGTTCAACCGGACTATATTTTTCCTATGCATATGTGGGACCGGTATGAAATCCAGGAACAATGGGCGCGTGAGAATGGTGCGAAGGAGTGTGCGCCGGAGAAGGGCGAGAAGAATGGTGCGAAGGAGTGTGCGCCGGAGAAGGGCGAGAAGAATGGTGCGAAGGAGTGTGCGCCGGAAGTAGGGGCGCAAAAAGGTGCGAAGGAACAGGGGTTACAGGAAATGTGGCTGGCGGGGAGCAGCAAAGTTGCCCGGGTATTTCATGCAGGCCAGGAATGGGAATTGCCGGAATCATTCAGTGTCCTTTCGGAATAAAGTATTCGATGCGTGGATACAGAAATGGTTCCTATGCGGGTACAAAAGTGGTTGATGTGACTTGTATAATCAAAAAATCAGTGCTAATATGTTTTTTGTGTACGCATTTTATTCCGAATGAAAAAGGTGGATGGGAATAAAGTGGCAGTTTGATGCACAGATAATTATAGTGAGTGAAATAATATGGAGGCCAAAGATGTTTAAGATTTTGAAAGCAGTAGAGCTTACGACGAACATCTATGAGATGGAAGTTGAAGCACCAAGAGTTGCCAAATCGTGTTTACCGGGTCAATTTGTTATTGTTCGGACCGATGACGAAAGCGAAAGAATTCCGTTAACGATTTGCGATTATGACAGAGAAAAGGGAACCATTACTATCGTGTTCCAGATTGTTGGAGCAGGAACCAAGATGATGGCCGGATTGAAAGCCGGTGACGCCTTTGCTGATTTTGTCGGACCGCTTGGTTGTCCTTCCGATCTTTGCACAGAGCCATTGGAAGAAGTAAAAAAGAAACATATTGTCTTTATTGCCGGCGGTGTGGGTACTGCACCGGTATATCCACAGGTAAAATGGCTGCATGAGCATGGTGTTGACTGTGATGTAATTGTAGGCGCAAAGACCAAAGACATTTTAATTATGGAAAAAGAGATGGAGGCAGTAGCTACCAACCTTTATGTAACTACGGATGACGGCTCTTACGGAAGAAGCGGTATGGTTACAAAAACTCTGGAGGATCTTGTGGCAGAGGGCAAGGTTTATGATCATTGCGTTGCCATTGGACCGATGATTATGATGAAATTTGTATGCCTCATGACAAAGAAATTGGAAATCCCTACCATTGTCAGTCTGAATCCGATTATGGTAGATGGTACCGGTATGTGCGGTGCCTGCCGGGTGACCGTTGGAGACGAAGTAAAATTTGCCTGCGTAGACGGACCGGAATTTGACGGACACAAGGTGAACTTTGATGAAGCAATGCGCCGTCAGACTCTCTATAAAACCGTAGAAGGACGCAAGATGCTGGAACTTCAGGAGGGGAATACCCACCACGGCGGATGCGGTAACTGTAATTAGTAGGATTGAAACAAGAAAATAAAATGTGATTCCTGCAATCCATATTTGCAGGTTTGGAAAAGGCATGGTGAATAAAATGGAAGTAGATGTAATGAAGAAAATTCCTGTCCGCGAACAGGATCCACAGGTAAGAGCCGCAAACTTTGAAGAGGTTTGTCTTGGATATGAGAAAGAAGAGGCAATGTGCGAAGCAAGCAGATGTATAAACTGTAAGAATGCACAATGCATTAAAGGATGTCCGGTATCCATTAACATTCCGGGATTTATTGAACAGGTGAAGGAAGGCAATTTTGAAGAAGCCTATAAAATTATCAGCGAATCTTCCGCACTTCCGGCTGTATGCGGTCGTGTTTGTCCGCAGGAGAGTCAGTGTGAAGGAAAATGTATCCGCGGAATTAAAGGCGAAGCAATTTCCATCGGTAAATTGGAGCGTTTCGTTGCGGACTGGGCAAGAGAAAATAATATCAAACCGGTTCCGGCTTCTGAGAAACTTGGAAAGAAGGTTGCAGTAATCGGTTCCGGCCCTGCAGGTCTTACCTGTGCCGGTGATCTGGCAAAACTTGGTTATGATGTTACCATTTTCGAGGCACTTCACAAAGCCGGCGGCGTTCTTGTATACGGAATTCCGGAATTCCGTCTTCCGAAGGATGCAGTTGTGGCAAAGGAAATTGAAAATGTAAAATCCCTTGGTGTTAAGATTGAAACCGATGTAGTTATCGGAAAAGCGACCACGATTGATCAGTTAATGGAGGAAGAAGGATTTGACGCCGTATTTATCGGTTCCGGTGCAGGTCTTCCGAAATTTATGGGAATTCCGGGTGAAAACTCTAACGGCGTATTCTCAGCCAATGAGTATTTGACCCGTTCGAATCTGATGAAAGCATTCGATGAAAGTTCAACCACCCCAATTCAGCGTGGAAAGAAGGTTGCCGTAGTCGGTGGCGGTAATGTGGCAATGGATGCAGCTAGAACCGCACTCCGCCTTGGAGCAGAGGTTCATATTGTATATCGTCGTTCCGAAGCAGAACTTCCGGCACGAGTGGAAGAAGTACATCACGCAAAAGAAGAGGGTATCATTTTCGATCTTCTTACCAACCCGACTCAGATTCTTGCCGATGAAAACGGTTGGGTAACCGGTATTGAATGTATCCGCATGGAACTGGGAGAACCGGATGCTTCCGGAAGAAGAAGACCGGTAGAAGTTGCAGGATCCGAGTTTGTGATTGATGTGGATACGGTAATCATGTCCCTTGGTACTTCACCGAACCCATTGATTTCCTCTACTACCAAAGGTTTGGAAATTAACGGTAGAAAATGTATTATTGCAACCGAAGATACCGGAGCTACTTCTAAGGAAGGTGTTTATGCCGGTGGTGATGCTGTTACCGGTGCAGCAACCGTTATTCTTGCCATGGGTGCAGGAAAAGCCGCTGCAAAAGGAATTCACGAATATCTTTCTGCAAAATAAGTCAGCGGAATCATTCCCGCTTTTTAGGCGAAAAGCGCAATAAAATGCGAAACAATGAAAAATAAATTATCCACGAATTTTCTTATGGAGAATTCGTGGATTTTTTGTGTATCAGGAAAGAGTCCCGGAAAGAATGCCGGAAAGTGCGTCCGCCCGGATTTTATGACAAATGTCATATAAAATAATGACATCACACACTTGGATATCACTCAAAAAGAATTAAAATGAAAGATAGATAACAAATTTGATTAGGAAAGGATCAAAACAATGGGAGAAATCTTAAAAGTAGACGGATTGGTAAAACGCTATAAAGAACTGGTGGCTGTAGATCATTTTGGATTAAGTGTGCAGGAAGGAGAAATATTGGCGTTACTCGGACCGAACGGTTCCGGCAAGTCAACAACAATCAACTGCATTCTTTCCCTCCTGGAATACGACAAAGGAACCATTACCATCTTTGGGAAAGAAATGAGTCCTAAGGCGTATGAAATTAAGAAACGAATCGGCGTGGTTCCGCAGGATATTGCAGTATTTGAGGAACTTACCGTATATGAAAATATTGATTTTTTCTGCGGTCTCTATATCAAGGATAAAGAAACCAGAAAGAAATATGTTGAAGAGGCAATTGAATTTGTCGGTTTGGAAGATTTCAAAAAATTCCGTCCAAAGAAATTATCGGGTGGTCTGGCACGACGCTTAAATATTGCATGCGGTATCGCGCACAAGCCGGATTTGATTTTCTTTGATGAACCGACGGTTGCAGTTGACCCGCAGAGTAGAAATAAGATACTGGAAGGAATTGAACAGTTGAAAGCCAATGGGGCAACCATCATTTACACCTCACATTACATGGAAGAAGTTGAGCAGTTGGCGGACCGGATTGTCATTATTGATAAGGGGCAGGAGATTGCAAAGGGAACGGTTGCCGAACTGAAAAGTATGATTAAGAAATGCGAACTGATTACGATTGAGGCCCGGGGCATCAGTGATTCGCATATTGCGGAGATCCGCGAATTGAAAAACATCTATAATGTGGAATACGATGGAAAGGTTTTAAAAGTGGAAGCCGGAAGCGGAAAGCATAATGTGGTTGATATTATCGGAATTCTGCAAAAGGGCGGTTATTCTTTGAAAAAGGTATTTTCCGAACAGCCGACGCTGAACGATGTTTTCCTGGAACTTACAGGAAAACAACTGCGGGATGAGTAGAAAATCGGATTTGCCAGGAGATGAATGAGAAATCTCGCTTGGAAAATTGATTTACCGGAAAATGAGGAAATGTAATAGGAGAGCGTAACAATATGTTGAAATATTATCTGTTAAAGATGCTGCGAAACAAAAGTTTTCTGTTCTGGAATTTTATGTTCCCGGTCAGTCTGATGATTTGTTTTCATGTGGCATTTGGCAATTTATATGAAGTGGAAAATAATTTTGATTCCGTGAAAGCCGTTTATGTGCTGGAAGATGAACCGGATCTGGTAGCATTGCTCACTGATGTTTTGACGGAAAACGGTATGGCTTTTATTTTGGAAAATGAGGAAATGCAGCAGTTCTTAACGATTGCCGGAAGTGGCAATTATGACGAATTGGAAAATATTTACAGTGGCTATACGGAAGAAGAATTGCAGGCGCATTTTGAAGCAATTTTCAGGGAAATTGAAACTGCTTTGAGGGAAAACGGTACCTTAGAGGAGTTAGCGGAGAAATACGAAAATGTTGATTGGGAAAATGAGGATAATCCACTTGGGGTAGTTTTGTCCGAAGAACAAATGGAATCGGTAGAATCCCTTCTTTACAATTTGATTTTTGAAATGGCAATGGAAATGATGTCGGACGAACAAGTCGAGACGCAGTGTTTTGATATCTGCAAAGCGGAGACGGCTGAGGAAGCAAGAGCCATGGTGGATAACGGAGAAAAGACGGTTATTTTCTATGTAGGACAAAAGGATATCCGCGTTGAACTGGCGGAAGAACATTCCAGCGAAGATTTGATTATAGTGAACAGTTTTGTTTCGTCCTTCAAGACGCAATATGAAGTCATCAAAAAACAGATGCTTTATGAAGCAGAGAATCGAACCGGCGAGAGCGGTGAAGAGACAGCAATTTGTTGGTTTGGCGATTGGTCAGAGAATGAAGAAACGATGGCGGACATGGAACAGATGACCATTGCTAAGGCGAAGGCGGATATCTTTAATGAAGAACCGAATCCGTATAACTGGTATTATTATGCAACGGTTGTAATGGGAATCATGTTCAATATACTTACGGGAATTAACATTATTGAAGATACACAGGCCGATGTTTCCAAAGGGGCAATGCGTGTTAGTGTTACACCGGAAAAGAAGACTTCCATCCTAATTCAGTCATTTCTGGCAAAATTCATTGTGGCATATGTGCTGACCTCCCTGCAACTGGTCATTATGAATTATGTATTTCAGATTCCGGTCGGAAACCGGATAGGACAGTTAATGCTGTTTGTTGCAGTTGCGAATTTGTTTGCGCTGAGTATGGGAGAATTTCTCGGACTTTTCCTCAGAGGAAAGATTAATGAGCGGCAGAATAAAGCCAATGCACTGCTTATGGTGAGCGTATTTCTAAGTGGGGAAATGTTATGTCAACTGCCGGGAATCCTGCAGGTAAAAGCTCCGATTGTAAATGAAATCAATCCGGCAACCATATTAAATTTCGCCTTATATAAACTGGTGTATTACGAAAATCTGGATGGATTCTATTATAATATACTGAAGATTTTTATTGTAACAATTGTATTGTTGGGCATTAGTATTCTTAAAATGAGGAGACAAAAATATGCATCTGTATAAGCATTTTTGGAAATTAGTATGGAAAAATAAAAGCGGAATTATCATTTACGGAATTATCATGATCGTAATGAGCGTTCTGGTACTCTTTATTGCCAATCAGGAATTTAGCGAACCGGGAGAAGAAAACTTTAACAAGCCGGTAGATATCAGTTATGTTGACATGGATCAATCGGTACTTAGTCGCGGGCTGATTGAATACATTGGGAAAAATAATAATTTGTCAAACTATGCCGGAAAGGATTCCGAGGAAATCAATGATCTTGTGTTTTTTACGATTACCTCTTATCATTTCGAAATCCCGGAAGGATTTGCAGAGCAAATAAATGCGGGAGAAGAATGTAATGTAGAATACCGTTCTTTTGTATCCGGAGCATCCTATATTTACTCTGTGAGCAGCGCCATTGACAGTTATGTAAATACATATAAAACATTTATGGATATGGGAATGACGGAGGAAGAAGCAGTTGGAATGACGGCCGAAGTGCTGGATCAGGAGATTGATATTTCCATTTATTCCGGAAAAGAAGATTTTGTCGAGGGAACGGCAAAGGACTGGAGTGTCTATGAAGTTACTTTATTCTTCACCTATTTGAGTTTTGGAATGATAACATTAACGGTCGGTTCTGTTATTATCAAAACCAATGGGGAACAGGTGTCAAAGCGGGTGGAAGCCGGTCCTGTGTCCAGATTTAAGAGAAGCGTCATTGATTCACTTGGCTTATACAGCGCCGGTCTGATTCTCTGGATAATTTCCACTGCCGTTATGTACATTTACGGTTTTGATTCCAACCTTGTAAAAGAAAGAGGAATATACATTTGCATCAACACATTTATTATGATTTTGTATAACTGCTCCATGACTGCTTTCATTTCTTCTTTCCGTATGAAGAGCGAAGTGCTCAGCATGATTACAAATATTGTGAGTCTGGCGCTCAGTTTTCTGTCGGGCGTTTTCGTCCCGCAGTGGCTCCTGGGTGACTCGATTTTGAATGTAGCAAAGTTCTTTCCGTTCTACTGGACTGTAAAATCCTTAAATACGATTTACTCCGGTTCCGGCTCCGGTTTCCTCTTTGATACAAATGCAATATTCCAGTATTATGGAGTGGGTATCTTATTTGCGGCAACATTTTTTGTTTTGTCGATTGCCGTGCGCAAATTAAAGAAATAAAATAGAGAGAGAAATAAGTGCGAAAAGGAACAGCAATAGTTGAAAGAACGATTGGCAGATAAAATGTTCATACTGGTTGCCTATGTGTGCGGTTTGCTTTTGCTGTGTGGAAGTGAAGTAAATAATATGTTTATTGCTGCATTTCTGCTGGCGATAATAGAACTTGTGCTTTTGGAACTTTATCCAAATGATACTGCGGTATTCTGTACCGCAGTATTTTCCATGTTATTGTGTGGGTATTCATCTGCTTTTTGTTTATTGTTGCCGATGAATGTCTATGCAATCTTTTTCACTCCCTGGTTTTGCTGGAAAATGAAAGAATACCGAAATGCGTGGTTGAGCCGAAAGGATTCCACTGTCACATTTCGAAGTTTTGGAGAAAATAAAAAATATGAAATCGAATCGGAATCCTTAACGGACAAACAAAGAATTCTTCGCAATATCGGCATTTTATTATTACTTTTGCTAATGTGTCTTCTTGGTATGACCGGATTCTTTGTCTATTACAGGAATCAAAATGAGACAGCCGCTAATCTGTTTGTTCTGGTGATGGTTGTTACCATTTTTCTGGCACTGAAAACCGAAGGGATGCAGATTCATATGCGCCAGGTACGGGAACGGTATGATGTGGCAAGATTGGAAGCGGGACGCGCCAAACGGGAGAGAAAGGTGGCGATGGAGCGCGAAGAGGAGCACATTTACATGGCAACTCTCCGGGAACGAAATCGGATTGCAAGGGAAATTCATGATAATGTGGGACATATGCTGACAAGAACTATTGTACAGCTGCAGGCCATCAGAATTATCAATAAAGACGATAATATAAAACCATATCTGGAGTCGGTGGATGAAACCGTCAATCAGACCATGTTGAATATTCGGAAAAGTGTTCATGAACTGCACAATGATTCTATTGATTTGTCGGTGATGCTGAATGAACTGCTGAAAGCAATTCCGGATTCCTTTCAGGTGGATTGCAATACTTCCATCGAATCGGCAATGAATTCGGATTTTAAAAATAATATTCTTGCGATTATCAAAGAAGCGATTACCAATATTTCGAAATACAGCAACGGCGACAGAGTAAAAGTGGAAGTGATTGAGCATGCGGCATTCTGGCGCATTTTCATCTGGGATAATGGAAAAAATCAGAAAAAAGATTTTGTGGAACAAATGCATTCCCGAAATTTTTCCGGTGGTATCGGGTTGGAAAATATTTATGAACGAGCAAAGAATATCGGAGGACGCACCAATATTACCTCGGACGAAAAGGGATTTAGTATTTTGATTACGGTACCCAAATGAGTCTGGCTATAGGCATGAGAGAAGGGAGATAAAGAATTATGAAGATTGTGATCGTAGATGATGATCCGCTGGTGTCTGCGTCTCTGCAGATTATATTGGAGCAGCACGAGGACGCGAAAGTGGTGCAGATATTAAATTCCGGACAGGAAGCCATTGACTGGATTCGTGGGGGAAATGAAACCGATCTTATGCTACTGGATATCCGCATGGAAAATATCAATGGACTGGAAGCGGCGGAAGAAATTCTCAAAATAAATTCGCAGATCAAAATCATTTTTCTTACTACTTTTCTGGATGACGAATACATCAGCAAAGCATTAAGTGTCGGCGCCTATGGTTATCTATTGAAGCAGGATTGCGCCTCATTGCCGGCGGCTGTGCGTGCCGTTGCTGCGGGGCAAAAGGTTTACGGAAGCAAAATTGTGGAGAAACTTCCGGATATGCTGAATCGAACCAATAAGTTTGACTTTGCGGCATATGATATTTCCCGGCGGGAACAGGAAGTTATCCAATATGTGGCAGACGGACTGTCCAACAAGGAAATTGCTGACAAGTTATATCTTGGGGAAGGAACAGTTCGTAATATGGTCAGCACGATTCTCAGTAAATTGGATTTACGTGATCGCACCCAACTTGCCATATTTTATTATCAGAGAGTACATTGACGATACTTTTCCGTAAAAACTTGTGTCTGGGAAACCGTTAATGCAGTTGACAGAAAAATATTTGTTTCAAAAAAGCGTAAAGTTGTTGACGGAGAAATATTTGTTCCTAAAAAGCGTAAAGTTGTTGACGGAGAAATATGTGTTTCTTAGAGTTTTCGTTATAAGAATAGTGGTTTTAATGCGGTACTTTAAATCGATAAAATTTAATATTGCAATTGATAAAAAAATGCGATATAGTCAATTTAGGCAACGGCGTCTGGAATGAATGCATCCATATGCATTCTTTTTTGTGGCGTCTTTTTTTATGCAAAAATATTTTTTAAGGAGGACATTAAAATGTCATATGTTGATGAGGTTTATGAACGCGTTGTAGCACAGAACCCGGCACAGCCTGAATTCCACCAGGCAGTAAAAGAGGTACTTGAATCCCTCAGAGTTGTTATTGAGGCAAATGAGGAAGAGTACAGAAAGGATGCATTACTGGAAAGACTTACTACTCCGGAACGCCAAATTTTATTCCGCGTACCATGGGTTGACGACAAGGGACAGGTTCAGGTCAACAATGCAATGAGAGTACAGTTCAATTCAGCAATCGGACCGTACAAGGGAGGTCTCAGACTTCACCCTTCCGTAAACATTGGTATTATCAAATTCCTTGGATTTGAGCAGATTTTCAAGAACTCACTTACCGGACTTCCAATCGGCGGTGGTAAAGGTGGTTCTGATTTCGATCCTAAGGGAAAATCCGACAGAGAAGTTATGGCATTCTGCCAGAGTTTTATGACAGAACTTCACAAATATATTGGAGCTGATACGGATGTTCCTGCCGGTGATATCGGAACAGGCGCTCGTGAAATCGGTTACATGTATGGACAGTACAAGAGATTAACAGGACTTTACGAAGGTGTTCTTACCGGTAAAGGACTTTCTTACGGCGGATCTTTAGCAAGAACCGAAGCTACCGGTTATGGACTTTTATATATGACTAAGGAAATGCTGAAGTCAAACGGTATTGATATTGCCGGCAAGACTTGTGCAGTATCCGGTTCCGGTAATGTTGCAATCTATGCTTGCCAGAAGGCTATCCAGATGGGCGCTAAGCCGGTAACTGTATCTGATTCTACCGGTTGGATTTACGATCCGGAAGGAATCGATGTGGAACTTCTGAAAGAGGTGAAAGAGGTTAAGAGAGCACGTCTTACTGAGTATGCTGCAGCTCGTCCTTCTGCACAGTATCATGATAAAAAGGCAGAGGGTACAAATCAGTGGGAGATCAAGGTTGATATCGCTCTTCCTTGTGCTACCCAGAATGAACTTGATGTAGAAGATGCAAAGAAACTTGTTGCAAACGGCGTAATCGCTGTATGCGAAGGTGCTAATATGCCTACAACACTTGAAGCTACAAAGTACTTCCAGGAGAACAAGGTATACTTTGTACCTGGTAAGGCTGCTAATGCAGGTGGTGTTGCTACATCAGCTCTTGAGATGAGCCAGAACTCTGAAAGACTTTCATGGACCTTCGAAGAGGTTGACTCTAAGCTTGAGCAGATTATGATTAACATCTTCCATAACCTGGATGACGCTGCTAAGAAATACGGCTTAGAAGGCGACTATGTTGCAGGTGCTAACATTGCCGGATTCCTTAAGGTTGCTGATGCTATGAAAGCTCAGGGGATCGTTTAATAGTAAAAGTGCATAAATTGATGTGAGATTCAGAAATGCTGGATTGGCTGAAAATAGCTGAAATCCGGCATTTCTTTGTTTGAGACTAGTACATGCTCTTGTGCAGAATATACAATGGCTTTGTTTGGTGGCTTATGGAGAAGCCCTGGAAATGCTGAATTTCCGGGGCTTTTGTAAATCTCCCAAATGCTTTTGTTACATTTATGAAAAAATATGAACAATTTCCGGTTATGAATTTAAGTGCTACATATCATAATTGAAAGCTGTAAAATTTCATGTTGAATTTTACAACTTTCTTGCGCATAATATATAAAATGAAGAACTATACCTAAGGACCTGTATCAGATTTGAGAAATTATAATGAGGTACTGAAAAATTGCCGGGTTGGAAAACCTGTATTTTTTACCAAATTGGAAGAGGCAAGTTTGTGGTTATGGATATTGAGGACTATGACAATGAAGAAATGGCAGGTACGGAAAATTGGCATTCATCTTAGACCCGGACGCAATAAAGGGAGGATAGATCATGTTTACAGCAGATCATTATGCAATCAGCGTGGAAGATGTAGAAAAATGCATAGTCTTTTATGAAAAATTGGGATTTTCTGTAATAAAAGATTACAAGGCAGAGGATGGTTCGGTTCGAATTGTCCAAATGAAAAATAATGGTTTTATTTTGGAAATGTTTGCATATCCGGATTCCGAGGAATTGCCGGCTTTTGTGAATACCCTGGGAGAAGATTTAAAGGTTAAGGGTTCAAAGCATCTGGGTTTACAGGTGCAGAATCCGGAGAAAGCAGCCAAGTATTTACTGGAGACAGGACTACTGGAAAAAATGCCGGAAATTTGTAAAGGAAGACTTGGCAGATCTTACTTTTTTATCAAGGATCCGAACGGAATATTTGTAGAAATAATTTCTTCCGAAGAAAATTTTTGCAAAAATCTGTAATCGAAAAATGGGGAAGGGGAAACTTGCGGAATGCGAAAACTTACAGCAATTATTGTTGTTTATCTGACTTCAAATATATATTTGCTTTGCATACAGACCGGAATTTATTGGGCGATACCTGTGCTTTGCCTATTATTTTCCTGGATTATGTTTGTGCCCGTTTTTTTTCCTTGCAAAATAGAGGAGATGCGCCTTCGTATATGTCGCGAAGGCTGTGATTTGCTTGAAATTTTTTTGTTCGCGACGGTTCTTAATCTGGTATCTGCGTGCTTTGGAATCTGCGGGATGATTCCCGGACTCAGAAGTATTTGGGATGAACCGAAAATGTGGGGCATTCACATTTTACTTCTTATTCTTGTTGAGAACATTGTTTTCTGGAACGGAATTATACGCATTTACTTGTCTTCCTATCAATTGGGTATTCAAATGCGGATTGTGGGTATCATCTGCGGAATGATTCCCATTGTGAATCTGGTTGTTCTTTTTATTATGATTTTCCTGGTGGAGCGGGAATTGGAAGAGGAAACGATAAAACTTCGGCAAAATGCACTCCGTAAAGAGGAGCAGATTTGCAAAACCAGATATCCGATTCTTCTGGTGCATGGCGTATTTTTCCGGGATTCCAAATATCTCAATTATTGGGGACGGATTCCGGGGGAATTGGAAAAAAATGGCGCCAGAGTATTTTATGGCAACAATGAATCTGCGGTTTCCATTGCCCAAAGCGCAGAAGAAATCAAGATGCAGATTCAAAAAGTATTGCAGGAAACAGGCTGTGAAAAAGTCAATATAATTGCGCATTCCAAGGGTGGTCTCGATTGTCGTTATATGTTGGCGAAATTGGATATGGCTCCTCAGGTGGCCTCTCTGACCACAATCAATACGCCGCACCGCGGATGCATTTTTGCTGATTATCTGTTGCAGAAAATATCGGAAAAGCAACAACAAAGAATAGCAAAAACTTACAACAGTGCATTAAAAAAATTGGGGGATACCAATCCGGATTTTCTCGGTGCCGTATCGGAATTAACGGCATCTTCCTGCCGCGTATTTAATGAGGAAATAAAAGATGCGCCAGGGGTTTATTACCAAAGTGTGGGTTCCCGGATGAAAAGAGTGACCAGCGGGAAATTCCCTCTGACCATGACGACCACATTGGTGAAGCATTTTGATGGGCCGAACGATGGTCTGGTGGGAAAGGATTCATTTCCCTGGGGAGAAAAATTTACATATTTGCAAAACCGGGGAAATCAAGGAATTACCCACGCCGATATGGTTGATTTGAACCGAAAAAACATAAGAGGCTTCGATGTTCGTGAGTTTTATGTGCAACTTGTCCGGGAACTGGCGGAAAGAGGATTATAATTTGCGAAAAGCAGCGGTGAAAAGAAGTATATAGGGAATGAAAGAGAATGATATGACAGGAGTGAAAAAATATGAGTTCAGAAATGAAATATGCAGTGTTGATAGACGGTGATAACATTGCGCCAAAGTATTTAAAATGTATTCTGGAGGAAGTAGCAGATCTTGGAGTTGCTACTTACAAACGAATTTACAGCGATTGGACCGAGCGGAATCGCGATAGTTGGAAACAGACCATTTTGGAGCATTCTGTTCTTCCGGTGCAACAGTACAGTTACACGACCGGAAAAAATGCGACGGATTCCGCCATGATTATTGACGCGATGGACATTCTTTATACGGGAAATGTGGACGGTTTCTGTCTGGTGACCAGCGACAGCGACTTTACCAGATTGGCTGCACGCCTTAGGGAAGCGGGGAAATATGTAATCGGATTCGGGGAAGCAAAAACGCCACAGGCTTTTCGAAATGCCTGCAACAGTTTTAAGTTGCTCGAAATTATTTATACAGAAGAAGAACCGGCAAAGAGTACGAAAAAATCTAAAGCGACGGAAAAGAAGGGAAAAGCCCAGGAAAAGAAAAATGCGAAAGCGGCCGCGGATATTCTGGATGAAAATACTTTGATGGTGGCTGATTTGCGGGAAATTAAAAAATCTATTTACAAGATTATTGATGAGAATTCCAATAAGGGAAAAGAAACCTTTATTGGTGAAATCGGAAGCAAACTGGTGAACAAATATCCGGATTTTGATGTGCGAAACTATGGCTGTACAAAACTGAGCACGCTGCTGGAGGATAAACTGAACAGTTTCCGGCTGATACCAAAAAACAACAGTACTGTGGTAATGATTAAGCGGGAAGACATTCCGAAGGAGGAAGTGAAAAAACAGGTGCTTACCATTTTGGAGCAGCATGGCGGTTATTGCAACAATATGGCAACCGTCAATGAGAGCCTGAAATCCTGGAATGAAAATTTTTCCGCCAAGAAATACGGGTACAGTAAATTTGCCAATTTCCTGCAGTCTTTTTCCGATGTAGTGGAAATTAAGGGGAATGAAGTTCATTTGCTGGTGCAGAAGGAAACGGAAGAATGACGGCCGCAGCGGCATGGGGAACCGGGGAAAGGCTACTCAATTTCCGGGTGCTGTGATATGATAGGGCAAATGTGAAACGTAAGAAAGATGATTTGTAACACAGAACAGGAATTGGGTATGTATGCATGGATGGCTCGCGAAAGTGGACGGATACCGAGAAATGAGTATACAGGATTGTACCCGAATAAAACAGAAACAGGAGAATGGAAATGAAAACAAAGGTTTATATTGATGGAAGCGAAGGGACAACCGGACTTCGAATTAATGAAAGATTTCAGGGACGCGATGATATTGAATTGTTGAAAATCTCTTCCGAACGAAGAAAGGATCCGGAGGAAAGAAAAAAATTCATTAATGCCTCTGACATTACATTTTTATGTTTGCCGGATGCGGCGTCAAGAGAGGCTGTCGGTCTGGTGGATTCGGATAATCATCATACGGTTATCATTGACGCATCAACGGCTCACCGGACCGAAGATGGCTGGGCGTACGGATTTCCGGAATTGGGTAAAGTATTTCGCGATAACATCGCAAAGGGAACACGAATTGCGGTACCGGGGTGCTATGCATCCGGTTTTATGATGCTGGTTTATCCGCTTGTAAAAATGGGAATTATTGCAGCGGATTATCCGGTATATGTTACTGCACTGTCCGGATACAGCGGTGCCGGAAAAAAGGCGATTGCTTTGTATGAATCAGAGGAAAAGACAACGGATCTTTTTGCACCGCGGGAATATGCCCTTTCCCAGCAACACAAGCATTTGAAGGAAATGAAAAAAATTGCCGGACTTGCCCGAGAACCTTTATTTACACCGGTAGTGGACGATTATTACAGCGGAATGGTTGTTTCCCTTCCATTGTATGTACATCTTCTTCAGGAGAAAAAGACGCCGGAGGAATTGCAAATGTTATATGCCGCTTATTATGCGGATGAACCGTTTCTAAAGGTAATGCCTTTTGGAAGTGAGGAAAAAGAAAATAATTTCCTTGCGGCAAATGCATTTTCCGGACGGGATGATGCCCAGATTTTCGTAACGGGAAACGAGGACCGGATATTAGTTTCTGCCCGTTTTGATAATTTGGGAAAAGGTGCTTCAGGTGCAGCGATTCAGTGCATGAATGTGGTGCTGGGTTGCGATGAAACCAAGGGACTGAATGTACCGGAGCAGGCGTAGCGGTGTCGGTTCGAAAAAATCCCTTGTTCGTATTTTCTGTTCATCATTCGTGTGATATGCAATAACAACCGAAAAATACAAGAGAAATTGATGGAGATAATTCAAGGAAACATTCAAGAAAAATACAAGGAGAAATACAAGGAGAAATACAAAGGAAAATTCAAGTACATTCAAGAAAAATGCAAGAAAAATGCAAGAAAAAATACAAGAAAAATACAAGAGAAATTGCAGGAATTCTTACTAGGAAAACTGTGATATGGTAAAATAGAGACAATAATTTGGTTAATATAATTTTGGGGATGAAATGTGGTGGTTGCGTAAATGGTAAAGAAGAATAGTAGCCCATTATTGTCCATTGTTCTGTGGATTGCGATTTTATTTACCTTGGTGGAAGGAACGATTTATTTCATGAGTGTCGTCCGTCGAAGCCAAAATTCAGACATGGAGGATTTGGACCAGAAATTAACAATAATGGTGAGTGTACTTGCAGAAGATGTGATGGCGGAAACCGAACTGAACGGATTCTACGAGAAACTGTGTCAAATGGTTGAACAGGAATTTCCGGATATTCAAAGCGTCAGCATATATGATTCGGATAATAATCTGGTTTTCGGAAATGAAATGCAGGAGGAATCACGCAATAGTCTGCATACCTATCGTTCCGGGGAAGCGTTCTTTGATGATTTTAGTTTTATGCCTGTTATTGCGCATTTTATGGATGCTGATATTTTGCGTGTGAGTAATCAGCACAAAGACAGTTTCTTTCTGGATCAGATGGAAGATTATGAATTTGTTTATCCGGAAACAGTTTTTTATTCCAAGACAATTTCCATTCGCGGACGAAAGGATTATGAAATTGTGTTCGCCAAGAATCTCACTGTAAGCGGTCGCACATTGCAACAGATGGTTTATACCTTTCTGATTCATTTGACGATTCTTCTTATTCTCTGGATTATTTCAGGTTGTCAGTCCATTGCCCGTAATGCGGATTTTCGCCGATTGCAGAAAATTGCATATTATGATGAACTGACCAATCTGCCCAACCGTAAACTGTTTGAAATAGATGCCGCCAATCTGCTGAAAAAACGGGGCGAGAAAAAATATGCCATGATTACCATGGATGTGTGTAATTTCAAGGTCGTTAATGACTTTTATGGAGACGAAGTCGGAAATGTGGTACTCCGCGGAATTGCAGAAAAATTGCAAAAAGAAGCGGGGAAAGATGAATTGGCGGCCAGAGATCAGGCGGATATTTTCCTGTTCCTGTTTTCCTATGAGTCTCTTGAAAAATTGGATGATCGCATCAAACGGTTTGACACCAAGTTGGTGTGGGAATTTACAGAGCAGGCCATTCATTTCAAATATGGTGTTTATCCGATTGAGGATAATGAGGAAATCGGTCGACTGATCAACTATTCCGGCATGGCCAGAGACCGGGCAGACCAGTCGAAATCAAGCAATATTGGCTATTTGAAGGATGCGGAATACGAAAAACTTCGTTGGGAAAAAATACTGGAAGGGGAAATGGAAGATGCCCTGATGAAAAAGGAATTTGCCATTTATCTTCAGCCGAAGTTTTACACAGACGGATCCGGTGTGGGTGGTGCTGAGGCGCTGGTTCGATGGATTTCTCCGATTCGGGGAAAGATTTCGCCGGGAGATTTTATCCCTCTTTTTGAAAAAAATGGTTTTATCATAAAACTGGATGATTATATGCTGGAAGAGGTTTGCAAGAAACAGAGAAAATGGCTCAGCGAAGGGAAAAAACTTTTGCCGATTTCAGTCAATGTGTCCCGGGCACATTTGAAACAGCCGGATTTGGTGGAAGATATTATTGCGATTGTGGACAGGTATGATTTGCCTCATTTCTGTATCGAGTTGGAACTGACGGAGAGTGCATTTTTTGATGATAAGGAGATTTTGGTTCAAACCATTAAAAAAATGCAGGAAGCAGGATTTACGGTTTCCATGGATGATTTCGGAACCGGATATTCGTCGCTGAACTCATTAAAGGATTTGCCGCTGGATGTGATTAAACTGGATGCGGAATTTTTCAAGGAGGCCATGGATCCTAAGCGCGGACAGACCATCGTGAAGAATACCATTGAGATGGCAAAAAATCTTAACATGAAAATTGTGGCGGAAGGCATTGAAAAGGAAAGCCAGGTTACATTTTTGAACGAAATCGGATGTGATTTAATTCAGGGATTCTATTTTGCAAAGCCGATGACACTAAAAGAATTTGAAATGCTGGTTTATAAGGAATAGCTCTAGAGCGGAAACGAGGGGATTATGAGCGAAAATGAGGTTACGAAAAAAGAAGAAAATGTGATTGCACAGGGTGACGGAACATGTTCGGAAGCGATTTCGGAAGGCGATGGTGTAACAATCCCGGATGCTGTAGCTGAAAGCGACGGTGCAGGAGGCTCGGAAGCGATTCCGGAAGGCGATGGTGTAACAATCCCGGATGCTGTAGCTGAAAGCGACGGTGCAGCAGGCTCGGAAGCGATTTCGAAAGGCGATGGTGTAACAGGAAAAGAGCCGGCGGAAGAATTAAAAAGAGAAGATATTTCCCTTGCGGAAATTCCGGGGACCGCACGAATTCGAAAACTTGGGATGTTGCTGCAGCCAATTGAACTCCTGGAACTTTGCGCAAATCTTGCCCAGGCTGGCGAGGATAAGAAACTGTGGAGTGTTCTTTCCAGAGTATATGGGGATAAGAAGCATTTTGCCGGACAGTATCAAAGCGGGATGGAAATTTATGTGGATAGGATTTTGAACTCCAATGTGCCTGCAGAATTGAAGTTGCAGACATTTACCTCTTTTCAGCTTCCGGAGCAGCTTGTGCCGGAGCAGGATAAGGTATCCCAGTTGATTGCCAATTGCGCGGTAAAGCGGATTAACATTGCGGCATATTTTCTATCCGATTATCTTATTGCCGTTCGCCAGTATGATGATTTGATTGCCAATCGGGCACTGTTCAAATTTTATTTGAAAGCAGCAAAACAACTGGATTTAATACATTTTTATGATGCGATTTTCCAAAAGGAAAGCAAGGAGTTCATTACGGGCGCGCTGCGTCAGCTTTATGCGCAAAAGCGTCATTACCGTTATCCGGAATTGACGGAGATTCAGAAACTGACGGATACCGCATTTGAATCCAAGCAGGTTTTCTTTACCACCAAACTCCTGTATTGCATTACCTTTGATGTGCCGAAGGTATGTCTGCCGGAAAAGAAAGAGATTTACGATATCCTGAAAATCTGCATTAACTACGATGAGAAAATCACTCGGGAATTTGCGGAAAAATATGAGATCAATTTCAATTCTTCCGATGCGGCCATTTGCCGTTATTATCTGGGAAATAAGAAGACCCAGAACGAAAAGGACCTGGTTGAAAAATTTGCCGCCCATGTTGTGCGTGTGGAAGATGAGGTGGAAAAGAGCAAATTGATCCATTTTGCATTTAAGCGCGGCGGCTTATTTCGGATGTATGCCGGTTGTATGCAGGATGGCGGAGTAAATGTGGAAAAGCAGAAGCGTTTCCGTTATTCCGACGAGCAGATTGCCTGGGTTTCTTCCCTGCCGGGATTGAAGGCATGAGGCTTTGCGTGTGAATGTTTTGAAATAATGCGACAGTAGGAAATAGCCCGCTGTCGCATTTTCATTTTCTTTTTTGTTCATTTGAAAAGAATACTCCCGCAAACATGTTCATAGAATGATAAAAAAGTGTCTGTGGGGATTTTTTTTGAAAGAGTATATCGAGCAGAGAGCCATAGAACTGGCAAATTATATTATTGCGCACAATGCGACAGTGCGTCAGGCAGCAAAAGAATTTGGAGTTTCTAAGTCAACCGTACATAAGGATATTGCGGAACGATTGGAATACATTAATCGTTCTCTTGCGCGGAAAGCGAGAAAAGTGCTGGACCAGAATAAGGCTGAGCGCCATATTCGGGGCGGACTTGCGACGAAAGCGAAATACGAAAAGCAACATCAAACAGCGGATGAATAAAAAGCCGGAAACACACAATCGGGATACCGGAAACGGATGAACGAAAAGCCGGAAATGGATAAACGAGACGCCCGAAATCATTTTGACAAAGCGTATGCCACATTTTATAATTGAAACACAATAAAAAAGATGCACATTTTTGCATAAAACGAAAAAGAGATGGCGCATTTTTTATAAACACAATAAAAAAAGATGGAGCATTACAAATGGAAAAAGAACTTGTCATAGTACTTGATTTTGGAGGACAGTATAATCAGCTGGTTGCAAGACGTGTAAGAGAATGTAATGTTTATTGCGAGATTTATTCCTACAAAACAGATTTGAATAAGATCAAAGCAATGAATCCTAAAGGAATTATTTTAACGGGCGGACCTTCCAGTTGTTATGAAGAAGGTGCGGCTACTTGTGGAACGGAACTGTTTGAAATGGGAATCCCTGTACTTGGACTTTGCTATGGAGCACAGTTAATGAGTCATGTGCTTGGTGGAAAAGTGGAACGGGCAGAAAACCGGGAATATGGAAAAACCGAAATTACATTGGATACAACGGCGGCACTTTTTGGCGGAAAATCCGGTAAGGTGATCAATGCCGGAGAACTTCAGGAAATGCCGGCAGAGACCATGTGCTGGATGAGTCATTTTGATTATATTTCCAAGTTGGCACCGGGATTCCGTTCGATTGCACATACGGATAGCACACCGGTGGCAGCCATGGAAAATCCGGAAAAAGATTTATACGGAATACAATTTCATCCGGAGGTTCTTCATACGCCGGAAGGATCGAAAATGCTTTACAATTTTGTTCGCGGGATCTGCGGCTGCAGAGGGGACTGGCGTATGGACACATTTGTGGAGGATTCCATCCGAAGCATTCGTGAAAAAGTCGGCGATGGCAAAGTACTTCTTGCGTTGTCCGGCGGAGTGGATTCTTCTGTGGCTGCCGGCCTTTTGTCCAGAGCAATTGGAAAGCAGCTTACCTGCGTGTTTGTTGACCATGGCCTTCTTCGAAAAGATGAGGGCGATGAGGTTGAGGCTGTATTTGGTGCGGATGGCGTATTTGATTTGAATTTCATTCGGGTAAATGCACAGGAGCGTTACTATAACAAACTTGCCGGAGTTACTGAGCCGGAAAGAAAGCGCAAAATCATCGGAGAAGAATTCATCCGTGTATTTGAAGAGGAAGCGAAAAAGATTGGTGCAGTGGATTTTCTTGCACAGGGTACCATTTACCCGGATGTGGTGGAATCCGGTCTTGGCGGAGAATCCGCGGTAATCAAGTCCCACCACAATGTGGGCGGCCTTCCTGATTTCGTTGATTTCAAAGAAATTATCGAGCCGCTTCGTGATTTATTTAAGGACGAGGTTCGTAAGGCGGGTCTTGAACTTGGCATTCCAGAAAAACTGGTATTCCGTCAGCCGTTCCCGGGTCCTGGTCTGGGTATTCGAATCATCGGCGAGGTGACTGCGGAGAAGGTCAAAATTGTGCAGGACGCAGATGCCATTTACCGCGAAGAAGTGGACAATGCAATTGCTGCATACAAAGCAGAGAACGGAAAGGAGCCTTCCTGGACGCCAAACCAGTATTTTGCGGCTCTCACCAATATGCGCTCCGTTGGCGTTATGGGTGACGAGAGAACTTATGATTATGCTGTGGCAATCCGTGCTGTCAAAACCATCGATTTCATGACGGCGGAAGCGTCGGAAATTCCATTTGAAGTCCTTCAACGGGTAATGAGCAGAATTATTAACGAGGTCAGGGGCGTGAACAGAGTGTTCTACGATTTGACGAGCAAACCACCGGGGACGATTGAGTTTGAATAAAAATATAAAGCTCGCAAAGCATTGAAAAATCAAGCTTTGCGGGCTTTCTTTATGTCGTTTGGTACTATTTTGGTA
>JBJEMA010000023.1:0-6318 GCA_051879435.1 Lachnospiraceae bacterium | reverse complement strand
TAACATAATGGCCTACCCAATTGATTAAAAATGACGCAATTACCATGGTCACACCAAAGGATAACGCATGAATTTGTAAAAGATAGTACACAAAATACAGGAAAGATATAAGCAAAAACATTGCGGAAATGTTTTCCAACCGGCTGAAATTCAGTAATCCGTCAGAGGTCTGTACACCAAAATTCCAGGCGTCCTCCCCAATTGCCTGCCACAAAAAAGTACCGGATACGATTCCCATCCAGAAACTGATAAATACATTTCTCCGCCCCTCCTTTAAAGAAAAGCGATTGGCGTAAACGGAAGTAACAACAAACAGCATCAGGGATACAACCATGTAAATCAGCCTTCCTCTTGTGGGATTCGTCATGTCACCGGCAATACGCGTCCTCGCTGTTATCGGGCTTCCCAAATCACTTATCCAATTGTGTAATATCATAAAAACTGCCAAAACAACAAATTGACCGAAAAGTGGTAATAAGTATTCCCATAAAATTTCTTTTTTATCATCATTCATATATTTCCCTTCCTTTCTGCCTGCGTAAATTTTGATTTCGACACCATATTTCGATACTCTTACACGGCTATGTATTATTTTGTCCGTTTGCCCACAGATTATGCAGTGGTAAAACAATTCCCATTTTATAATTCAGCAAATTTTGCAGCCGTGAAACCTTCCCATTTTGCAATTCAGCGGATTTGCACACGCTTTCATTCTTTTGTGTTAAAATAAGTGAGATAATGCACGCAAAGGAGTTTTTATGACTGATTATCCAAAACGGATTTATGTGTGTCACACACTTTATCATGTATATATTTCTCTGATAAAAGAGATGAATGCCGTAAATGAAGCGAAAAAAAATACGACGGGTTCAGGGACAATTGTTCCGGATAATGCGCCGGGCGCAGACCTGGCACTATCCACCGCATTTATGGATTTTGAAAATCTGGGCGAGCGGATTATGTCTTCCACTAAGTTATTTAGCAATATTATTACCCTGCGGGAGGAACGGCCGGAAAACCACCCGGACATAATGAAATACAAGGAAAATCATAATAATATTGTGCGCCACATGATTAACCGCATGAGATTTACAAAAAAGGTGGGCAAGCTTCAGGATTCCTACTTTGATGTGAATTTTAAGCAATATTCGGATATCTATGTATTCTGTGATTCGGATCCCATTGGCTATTACCTGAATTATCATCGCATTCCTTATCACGCGGTGGAAGACGGATTAGATTGTCTGAAAAATTTTGACGCAGCCCATGTGGACAACGCAGGGCACTTTGGTTTTAAGGCTTGGATGGCAAAACACAATCTCATTTTCATGCAGAATGGTTATAGCAAATATTGTCTGGACATGGAGATTAACGACGACTCTTTCCTGGATTACTCATTTTCCAAATATAAAGTGGTTCCGCGAAAGAAACTGGAACAGAACATAACAAAGCAGCAGAAAAAGGAAATACTGTCCATTTTCCTTCCTGATGCTGATGCTATTACTGCCCGATTGCAAAAATATCAAAACTGTATTCTTTTTCTTACCGAGGGATTTCCCGGACCACATCCGGAAGTACGCATTCAGGTTAGCGATGAAATTCTCAAGGACTATTGCGGACAAAACATTCGCAAATTGTCCCTGAAAGAAATTCATGATTTTCTCAATGGTAAACCTGTAAATAACGGTTTGGGGAAAAAGGAAGTGGAACAACCTATTCATGTGGTAATCAAACCTCACCCCCGGGACGATGTGGACTACCGGCGGCTTTACCCCATGTGTACGGTAATTCGCGGCAAATTTCCGATAGAAGTGCTTAATTTTATAGAGGGGATTCATTTTTCCAAGGCAATTTCCATTATTACCTCTGCACTGGATTCCATTGAATTTGCAGACGAGAAAATCAACATCGGACCATATATTTACGATTCCTACGAGGATCCTTCCATTCACGCATTTATGAAAATCGGTTGGGACAAAACGCAAGCAAAGAAAAACGACAAATAGAAAGGATTGTTATGCTAAAAGATCTGAAAAAAATCAATAAATTGATGGACAAAAAGCAAAAACGGCAAATGGCATTTCTTATTTTTCTAATGCTCATCGGGGCCGTATTGGAGACCATGAGTGTTTCCCTGATTATTCCTGTGGTAACAGCCATCATTCAGCCGGATGTTTTGGACAAGTATGAATGGGTACGACGCATTTGCGATTTTCTCTCTATCCGGACGAACACACAGTTTACCGTTGTAACCATGCTGAGCCTTATTGTGGTTTTCATCGCCAAGGATGCCTTTCTTTTCTGGCAATACAAAAAAATGTACCATTTTGTTTACTCCAATCAGTTTCAGACCGCAGAGCGCCTGCTTCGCAGTTATGTAAATAAAGATTACGAATATTTCCTGAATGCCGAAACTTCCGTAATTCAGCGAAGCATAACGGCAGATATTAATAATATGTATACACTGATACTTGCTATGTTGCAACTGGCTTCCGAAGTAATTGTCTTCCTTTCTTTGGGAAGCATTTTGCTGATTATGGATCCGAAAATGACCCTGACCCTGGTGGTACTTCTGGTAATTACTCTTCTGGTGATTAAGTCCATTATCAAACCGATTATGAACAAAACAGGAAAGGCCAATCAGGATTACGGTGCTGCAATGTATGAGTGGATCACCCAGACAGTGACAGGCATCAAGGAAATTAAGGTCAACACGAAAGAGCAGTATTTCATTGGCGAATATCTGAAACAGGGAAAAGGATATATCAATGCAATGGAAACCTACAGCATGTTTGCCAACACCCCGAAATTACTAATTGAAGCTGTTTGTATTGCGGGAATGATTGCTTATATGATGGTATTGGTGCTTGGGGGCGAAGATGTGGGTAACATGATTCCTATTATTTCCGCTTTTGCAATGGCCGCCGTTCGTCTTATGCCATCTGCTTCCCGTATCAACAACCAGTTGACACAAATTTCTTATTGTGAACCATTTTTCTTCAATGTCAGCGATAATCTTTTGGACGATATCAGTTCCGAAAAAATCGATTTAAGTCACGCCATTGACGCCAAAGAAAAACTTCCGGTTACAAAGGAAATCTGCCTGAAGGATATCAGTTACCATTATCCGAATTCAGAGAAATACATTTTTGATCACGCCAATCTCACCATTCCTGTAGGTACCTCCATCGGTATCGTTGGTGAATCCGGTGCCGGTAAAACTACCATCGTGGATATTATTCTGGGACTTTTAAAATCAGAAACGGGCGAGATTACCGCTGATGGTGTTCCGGTTCAGGAGCATTATCGGGAATGGCTTAAGAACATCGGATATATCCCGCAGATGATTTCCCTGTTAAATGCGGACATTCGTCACAATGTTGCCTTTGGTATTCCGGAGGAAGAAATCGACGAAGAGAAATTAAAGCATGCACTTGCGGAAGCACAGCTTGATACCTTTATAGATACTTTGCCGGAAAAAGTGCACACCGGCATCGGAGAACGAGGCATTCGTCTTTCCGGTGGGCAACGTCAACGAATCGGTATCGCCCGGGCTCTTTATGAAGATCCGGAGGTGCTGATTCTTGACGAAGCAACTTCCGCTTTGGACAACGATACGGAAGCCGCCATTATGGATTCTATCAATCGTCTGCATGGGCGAAAGACTCTAATTATTATTGCTCACAGGCTTCAGACGATTGAGAAATGCGACATGGTATTTTGTGTAGAAAACGGAAAAATCAACCGGCAGCGATAATTCCTTTTGTAATAATGTTTGTAAATGCTTTTTGAAATAACGCTTTTGCAATAAAACTTTGTGTAACAATGCTTTTCAATTTGAACCAAAAACCGCCAATCTTTCGATTGACGGTTTTTCCATATAATAGAACTAATTTTCTGTTTCCTTATTCCAAAAGCCCGAATCAATTAATCTTCCGTTCCGGCATTCAAATCGCATAATACAATGGATTTCACGAATCAATTAATCTTCTGTTCCAATATTTCAATGGCACGATTTAACTGATTGTCGGTACCATCTTCCCGATAAGCATCAATATCCAGTTCCAATACTTCATCCGGTTCAATTCCCACATGGTGGATATCATTACCGAGCGGTGTGTAATAATGACTCACCGTAAATTTTACGGCGGAACCGTCCTCCAGTGCCACCAGACGCTGTACAATACCCTTTCCGAATGTGGTAGTACCCAGCAGAGTTCCAACCTCATAATCTTTTATGGCACCGGCCAAAATCTCTGCCGCACTGGCAGAACCGCCATTTACCAAAACTACCATCGGAACATCAATTTCATGTTTCCCATCGCAGATATATTCTTCCCGATTGCCGTATTTGTCCTCTGTATAAACCACAAGTCCCTCCGGCAACAGCATCTGCGCAATCTCTACAACCGCAGTCAGGCTGCCGCCGGGATTGCCACGAAGATCCAGAATCAGACCTTTCATGTCATAGGCTCTTGCCTCTGCCAAAGCTTCCGCAAACTGATCCACTGTCACGGAATCAAACTCAGTAATGGTGATATGCGCTATGTCATTTTCCAGCATGGAAATGGATACCGTAGGAGATTCAATTTTTTGTCTTACCAAATCAAGTTCAAATGTTTCACCTGTGGACTGACGGACGATTTCCAAATGAACTGTGGTACCTTCTTCGCCTTTAATCATGCGGACCACTTCTTCCAACTGCATGTCGTAAACATCTACGCCATCCACCTTGTAGATTATATCATCGATTTCCAAACCACTCTTTTCTGCAGGTGAATCTGTAATAATACGGGTAATCTGCGGATACAACAAAGTCTCATTGCGCATGAGAACCGCACCAATACCATAAAAAACACCTTCTGTGGAATTATATAACTCCACCCATTCTTCCGGGGTGTAATAAGCCGCATACGGATCATCCAAAGCAGACATAATCCCATCATAAATTCCATTGGCAAGGTCTTCCTGATCCACATCGTTGATATAATACTTGGAAATGGTTTCTTCCAATATTTCCACCTTATTTATCACATCAGGATTATCCAACACGGAATCATAATCCCGGGAATCTGCAGAAGAATTCACATTCCTATCATCTTCCCGAACAGCATCTGCAATTATCCTTCCGCATATGATGCAACATAAAATAAAAATTGCAATCAACAAACCGGAGAATAAGCCACTCCAAAAATCTTTTTTATTCATGCTAAATACGCCTTTCTATCTGCTTTCAACCGGTAAATCGGCTACCCTTCTCAGAAAAACAACACCTATTTCTAACCGTATCTTACAAATATGAATTCGGGTTCACATATTCTCCGTTAAGTCGGACACCGAAATGCAAATGATTACCGGTACTGCGTCCCGTGCTTCCTACTGCTGCTATTGTCTGTCCCCGGGAAACCTCTTGCCCTTTGGAAACATACAAAGCAGAAGCATGCATGTAAATGGTATAAAGACCATCTCCATGATCAATCATAATGTAATTACCCATACTTGAGGAATATCCTGCTGCCACAACATCTCCGTCATAGGCCGCCAATATTGGAGAACCGCCGGGTGCCGCCATATCAATTCCGTTATGGAATTTCTGCACATTTAAGGTTGGATGCAATCTCCAGCCATATTCATCGGAAATTCTCGTATAGGAAGGACATGGCCATGCAAAAACACCACCACTATAGTGACGCCGATTCGCTTCCTCCAAAGCTGCACGTTCTGCTGCCACCTGTGCCTCCAGTTCAGCGATAATCTGATTCTGGGCAGAAATTTCCGCGTCATATTCGTTAATCGCCTGCTGCTGGGTATTAATGTCCGTCTCATAAGCAACAATCTGTTCCTGCTTTTCCTGAATCAGTTCATTAATTGCCTCTGCATCTTCTTCTGCCGCCGTTTTCGCTTCCTCTAATACTTCCCGTTCCTCTTCCAGTTCTTCTTCCACTAATCTTGTGTATTCAATCACCAGACAATATTCTTCCAGTTTCCTTCTATCATATGCAGATAGTGCCTCAATATAGTCCGCTTTATTTAACATATCTGCAAAGGAATTTGCGGAGAGAAGCATCTCCAGATAAGCCACATTTCCCCGCTCGTACATAAAACGGATACGAGCCTTCATGGCATTGTACTGACTTTCCGCAACTTCAATGGCAGTCTGAAGTTCCTCCTCCGTTTGCGCAATCTCTGCTTCTTTTTCTGCAATCAGGTTATTGTAATTCTCAATATTGCCGGAAATGGTTTCTATCTCCTGATCCAGTTCTTCGACATAATTAGCCAATTCCTGTCGATTCGCCCGAAGATTGTTAATAATATTCT
>JBJEMA010000022.1:4879-24118 GCA_051879435.1 Lachnospiraceae bacterium | reverse complement strand
TGCGTCAGAAGAGTAGCGGCAACCGGGAATACAAAAGTGATGTAATATCCATGATTTACAATATTAATTCCGGCAATAACGAATCTCTGCTGGCAAAGAGTAAGGTGCTTCGTGGATATATGAGTTTTGTGAACCGGGTCCGGGAGAATCTTGCGTTGCAGATGGAAGCAGGCGAAGAAAAGAATCTGGAATATGCGATAGATGAAGCAATTGATTATTGTATTAAGAATCATATCATGGAAGAGTTTTTTAATGAAAACAGAGATGAGGTGAAGAAAAATATGGTACTGGATTACACATGGGAACGCCGGGAACAGTTGATTCGGGAAGAAGAATATGAAGAAGGCAGACAGACCGGATTCGAGCAGGGAATCGAGCAGGGAATTGCTTTGGGTGAAGAGCGACTTAACGAAGAGAAAGAAAGACACATCCGGAATCTTATGAATTCTTTGCAGATAGATGAGAAGAAGGCCAAGGAACTATTGGGGATAGAAACGAATGAGTAATGAAATAGAAGAAGCAATGAAGGCAGGGTTAACCTGCTGGTATCCCGAGAAAATGAAAACAATTCAATTTACGGGAGAGCGGGAAGAACTTGCAGCGGAAATCAGGAATTTGGATATGGAAACGCATCTTCTGGTTTCCTGCGAGAATCGTTTTGCATTAAAAAATTTCTGTGGAGATTATGATTCGTTTACAAATCGCTGTTTTGATGGAATCGAAGATTATCAGGATTATATTTCGGCAGATAAAAAATATCTGAAAGGACGACAGTATTCCAAAGCAGAAATAGAAGATATTTTGCAAACGCTAGGCTTGAGAAAGTCGCAATATAGGTTTTATTCGGTTCTTCCCGGACTTTCTATGCCTCAGCAATTCTATGCGGAAGACTATCTGCCGGAGGAGCATTTATCAATTCGTTACACCCCTCTGTATAATCACCCGGAAAGTGTATTTCTTCGCGAGAAGCGCCTCTATGATGGCATCATAAAAAACGGAATGTTTCATCTGATGGCGAATGCCTATCTGATCGATATTTCCTTAAGTGAAAAATTCCCGTTCATCAATCATGTTACGGTCTCCATGGATCGCGGCAAAGAAAAGGCGATGGCTACCATTATTCGAAAAGACGGATATGTGGAGAAAAAGGCATTATTTGAAGATGGAATTCCTTCGGTACACATGCTTTATCAAAATACAGTTTCCCTTAAGAAACGGGGTGTTGCAGTAGTTCCGCTATCGGAACCGGAATGTGGAAGCGTTTGTATGCCCTATATTCATGCACCGTCTGCACTTTCCTATTTAAAGAATCTGGGATTAAAAAAGGATACTTCCTTTATTGAGGAAGTTGAAAAATTTATCAATTGTATTTTATCTTCTTCTGAAGAAAGCGAATGTATTCCGGACAAGTACAAAGAACTGGGACCTGTTTATAAAGATGTTTATATTGATATGGTACCGCTCAATGCATTTTATCAAAATGGAGAATTTCTATTTTATGATCAGGAATTTGTCTTTCATGATTATCCAATCAATGTGGTAATCATGCGTGCCCTTGACATAATTTATGAAGGTGATAAGCGTATGGAGGATAATTTTCCGCTGTCCTATTTCCTGGACAAATACAGTATGTCATCGAAGGCAAATGCGTATCGACGTATGGGAGATGATTTTATATACAATCTGCGCAGCAGGGACGAATTGATTGACTTTAATCAAAAGCATCTGGCAGACATTTCAAGAATAAATGAAAACCGGGAGCGCCTGAATTATTCCGGAAAGGAGTATGAAGAACTATTTGTCAATTTCCTTTGTAATGCGGAAGATAAAAAAATCTATGTATTCGGTTCCGGGCAGTGGGCACGAAAATTTATTGCAGAGATATCGGATTGCATCAAGATTGAAGCATTATTGGATAATAATGAATCCAGATGGGGGCAGGAACTGGATGGTATAAAGATTATCAACCCCGATGAGTTGAAATTATTGTCGCCATCCTCTTATAAAGTCATCATTTGTGTCAAGAATTATTCCGCAATTCGTATGCAATTAAACCATCTCGGAGTAGATTCTTACGGCATTTATTCTCCAAGCATCGAATATAGGGTGCCGCAGAGAGAATTGCCATTTCATAGAGATACAATTATAAATACGGATGAAAATAAGGATACGAACCGGATTATTGAGGCATTACCTGAACAGAAGCACCCCGGGGTTTGTCAAATACAGGCGGCGACAGCGATGAAAGAAAATGTTACCGCATCGGATAAGAAATATAAGGTTGGCTATATAGCAGGTGTTTTCGATCTCTTCCATATCGGTCATCTGAATCTGCTTCGCAGGGCAAAAGAGCATTGTAAAATGTTACTTGTTGGAGTGGTTTCCGATGAACAGGCCTGCAAAAACAAAAATCGCAGCCCTTATGTGAATGAAAAGGAAAGACTTGAGATAGTGCAGGCGTGTCGCTATGTAGATAATGCGTTTCTTCTCCCATTTGCTGCATGCGGAACACGGGATGTATACAAGAGATATCATTTTGATGTGCAATTTTCCGGCAGTGATTATGAAAAAGATCCTTTCTGGTTAAAAGAACAGGAATGGCTTCGAGAGAGAGGCGCGGATATGGTGTTTTTTCCTTATACCCGGTCCACGAGTTCTACAAAATTGAAACAACAGATAGAAGGCGATGAAAGCCATAAAAAGGAGTAGTCTCAACTATCGGTTAATTTTTTTGTGGGAAATTCCATTTCTTTTACCTCAATAACATTGACCTGCGAATAAATGTATTTTGTAAGAGTCTCCGCCATATGGAATACCTCTTCAATGTCTTTTATGGCAGCGATAAAGCATTCTTTATAACGACTTTCTGTCTCCCAACTGTAAAGAGTGCTTGCCATAAGTCGCAATTCTTTTTCGCAGGGGATTTCTATATTTGCTCTATTTAAGATATTAAGGTTGGCGCGAATGTCGTGGTTCTCCGCATATGAGAATCCGTTCATTTCCACGATTCCTTTTAACAGGAATTCGATGCACTGCTGGAGATTGAAACAACAAGAATCAAGGTAGCAGTCATTAAGATTGATTTTTTTATAGTCATTATGTGCATGCTCAAGCGCAATTTTTGAACGAGATAAAAGTTTACTCATATCAGACGATTTGGACTCCTTTGCATATATCATGATAAATTCTGTCGGAAGGACTGATTCTGTCATACCAGATAATGTCCGCTTGCCAATTGCAAATCTTCTGTATTTCCTCGGAGACGGAATTTTTGCTCTCATCATTTGAAAAATCAGGATTTAGTCGAACGGCAAGATCTGTGTCACTGCCTTTGTTACATTGCATTGTGATGCTGCTTCCGAAAAGCATAATGGCTGCAATTCTTTGATCGGATGAAAGCTCCTTATGAAGCTGATTGATGAGCGTTTGTTTGGTAGGATAGACACGTTTCATATCGACAGCCGTATTTGGTACAATAACCGGAAATGTATAATACTTGTCATACAACGGATGGGATAATATAAGGTTGTTATATAAGAAGAACCGTTCCAAATTATTCCGGACAGATGATTGCTCAAATTCGATCTCTGAAGTATTGTCACTTAATAATTCGTAGATGGAGCAATCTAATGCCATGCTGATTCGGTATAACATTTCTCCTTTTGCATTGATTAGGGACTTTCGGCCTTGATCAAAATCCTGGAGAGTCCGCAGATTAACCCCGCTTCGATTTGCAAGCTGGCTCTGGCTTAGTCCTTTAGAAATGCGAATTTTTTGAAGTGCGGTTTTATTCATAGAATACTCCTTTCACTTACACTATACGCCAAATGGCGTATAGTGTAAATGGAAATATTGTTTTATATTGAAACAATATTGGAAATTCAAATAATATTGGCAAGGGGCAATGCAGATAGAAATACGGAAATAAATGGAGTGATAGCGTATGATTATACTGGTAAAAGGCGGAAATCCAATGTTGGATTTTCTGATTGATCAAATGGTAATTGGGGCTTCGGAGCCGGTTTATGATTTGAATCTGACACAGAGCAATAAAGTTTTGGCTTTTTTGGCAGAGCATTTTTGGGAAATCAATGATACAACAATTGTTCTTACCGTGAATCAATTGAGTTTTGATATGGAACTCAGGGATTTCTGGGAAATTAAAAAGGTTCGTCTTTTTAATCTTATTGTTGATCATCCGGTTTATTATGCTTTTGAAGATATTCCGAAGAGTCCGGCGCAGACCTGTCATTTCGTAATTGATAAGAATCATATCAAATTTATGCATCGTTATTTTCCGCAGTACAGAACAGAATTTATTGCACATGGAGGTGCCATATGGCAAAAACCATGCGAGAAAAACATTGATTTTCTTTATATTGGCTCCAATCATCAAATAGGGCAGGCATTCGTACGGGAATGCCTGCGCGGCAAGGATAAAGAATTTGCGGAATATGGATTGGAACAGTTCCTGCACAATCCTTATGTGGTCGTGGATGATGTGGTGGATGCGTTTGAAAAAGAGTATCATCTCACATTTACGCAGGAGGAAAAGATGCAACTCATCTATGATGCATTATGGTTCAGTGGCCGGAAGGCTTCCCATATGGAGAAAATCAGGCTCATAAATACTTTGGCCGATGCAGGATATCGGGTAACCATATATGGTGGCGGATGGGACCATAATCTGTTATCTGATAATGTCCGGATCTGCGGTCTCATATCGGCATCCGATAGTGTTGGGAAAATTGCAGAATCCAAATGTGTGCTTAATTTCAGCCCATATTATGCAGAAGGAACACATGATCGCGTTTTTAATGCAATGCTGAATCATAGTATATGTCTTACGACGACAAGCCATTATCAGGAAAGAAGATTTAAGGACGGGGAAGAAATATTTTATATTGATTTCGAAAATTTATCTGAGACAGTAAAACGGATTGGAACGGTTGTGGAGGATGAGGAAATGCGCAGGAAAATCACTGACGCAGCATTTTCTAAAGTACAAAATGATACCTGGGCAGACCGTTTCCGGGAAATCTGTGAAATGACAAATTAATATCAAAGAAACAAAAACGAAAAAAATGAAAAATGTTAAAAAAATCGTTAAACATTTCGGGAAATGGTACGATATAATAGATAAGTAGCAGAGTAAGTGTTAAGGATTTCTATGTCCTTAGGTATTTCATTTATTTCACACGGAGGTGATTTATAATGGCAATTGAACCATTAGCAAGTGCGATGACCTATACCGCACAGCAGACACAAACAGCAGAGACAGCACCAAAAGCTTCTGAGATTGCGGACGGAACCAAGATTGAAGCAGAAGCACCAAAGATTGATGCGCAGACATTAACGGTTGCAAGAACCACGAATGCAGCAGATGATAATGCCGGAGATTCCGAGGGTAGTACCTCTAACAACGGAGCGGAGTATAAGGCGAAACAGGAATTGCTCAAAAAGGCATTTGAAGAATTAAATAAAAAATCCACTACATTCGAATCGGAATTCGGAATTCATGAAAAGACACATCGGATTACCGTAAAGATTGTGGATAAAAAGACAAAAGAAGTAATTAAAGAGTTGCCGCCGGAAAAAACTTTGGATATGATTGCCAAAGTTTGGGAGATGGCCGGCTTAATTGTTGATGAGAAAAGATAGGAGGGAATTGTATGGGATCTGATTTAATCCGAGTAACGGGACTGAATTCCGGACTTGATACAGAGAGCATAATTTCAGCATATACATCAAAATATCAGAAGAAAATAGATAATGCGAAGAAAGAGATTGAACTTGGAAAGGTTCGTACCGAAGCATGGAAGAATCTGAATAGTAAGATTTACAGTTTTTATGCCAATACCCTTTCTACCAATCGTTTGTCTTCTGCTTATCAGAAAAAGAAGACAACCACTTCCAATTCCATGCTCAGCGTTGTACCCGGTGAGAATGCGGCAGAAGGTGTGCAGACCGCAAAGATTATCAGTTCTGCAAAAGCAGCATATTTAACCGGCGGAAAGACGGAGATTACAAGTGGTGAGGATAATCTTTCCGAAAAACTTGGAATTGCCGAAGGGGAGCAGATCACATTTACCGGTAAGGACGGCACCACTCAGACCTTCCAGATTGGCGGCACGGCTGCCGATGACAGCGTAAAAGTGGTAAATACTATGAACGATTTGGTGACTGGGCTGAAAAATCTGGGTGTTAATGCCAACTTTGATGAGGGCAACCAGCGCTTGTTTATCAGTGCAAAATCAACGGGCGCAGACAACGACTTTACTATTACAGGCAGTAGCGTGGAAACCCTGGGCAAATTAGGACTAGCTTCCGCAGACGAATTGGCGGCTGCCGGTTTGTCAACAGCCAATGCCATGGCAAAGATTGACGGTTCCAATGCAAAATTAACATTAAATGGTGCCGACTTTGAGTCAAACACGAATTCCTTCACCATTAATGGAAGTACCTATACCATTAATGGAGTTCCGGCAGATCCAACGGAGGAGATTTCCGTTACCACAGGTATTGACTATGATGGTGTGTATGATGTGGTTAAGTCCATGTTGAAGGAATATAACGAACTGGTTAATGAGATGAGTAAGCTCTACAACGCAGATGATACCAGCAGTTATGCCCCATTGACTTCCGAACAGAAAGCGGAGATGACCGACCAGGAGATTGAAGACTGGGAGACCAAGATTAAGGAAGGCATTCTTCGGAAAGACGATACGGTTTATGATGTATTAAATACTCTGACCAATTCCATGGCGGAAGGCATTACCGTAAATGGACAGAAGATGTATTTATCTGATTTTGGAATTGCTACTTTGGGATATTTCTCTGCAGAGGAGAATGAAAGATATGCCCTTCATATTGATGGGGATAAGGACGATTCTGCAACATCGGGAAATACAGATAAGTTAAAGAGTATGATTGCTTCCGATCCGTCAGCGGTAACTTCTTTCTTTTCACAACTGGCCGGAAATCTTTATAAGAATCTTTATGCAAAGATGGGATCGACATCCATGAGCAGTATCTACAAAGTTTATAACGATAAACAGATGGAATCCGATGCGAAGTCCTGGGAAAAGAAACTGTCACAATATGAAGAAGAACTAAGCGATGCAGAGGACCGATATTATAAGAAATTTTCTGCAATGGAGACTGCACTTGCAAAGATTAATTCAAAGCAGTCATCGCTTTCTGGATTATTCAGTTAAATTTAATTGCTTTTGGAGGAAATGATTTATGGCATTCAATAACCCTTATGCGCAATATAATCAGAGCAAAATCTTAACCGCATCCCCCGGGGAACTGACCCTGATGTTATATGAGGGAGCAATCAAATTTGGCAACATTGCCATTGCTGCCATTGAGCAGAATGACATGGAGAAGGCACACAATAATATCATTCGTGTGCAAAAGATTATTGAAGAGTTTCGCGCAACTCTGAATCACAAATATCCGGTAGCAGAGCATTTTGAAAATGTGTATCGTTATCTTGCCCGCCGTCTGGTGGAAGCTAATGTTACCAAGGATAAAGAGATTATGGAAGAAGTGGTGATTCATCTCCGCTCTATGCGGGATAACTGGAAAGAAGTTATGAAGAAGGCGAAACAGGAACAGGCGCAGTAAGGCGTATTTGGAGTAAAAGTAATGATTGGTACATATTTGCAGATGTTGGAGGACAGCCTAAAGCAGAAATGCGAACTTCTGGATCGGCTCGTGATGGAATCTAATCGCCAGGCAGAAATTGTAAAAGCAGAAAAGGTGGATTGGACTGCATTTGATGAGTCGGTGGAGGAAAAAGGCCGGCTGATTGAAGAACTGGAAAAACTGGATCAGGGATTTGATACGGTATATGACAGAATCAAAGAAGGCCTTGAGGAAGGCCGTGAAAAATATAAGAATGAGATTCTTAAGATGCAGGAACTGATTCGTGGGGTAACCGAAAAAAGTTCCAATCTCATGGCGGTGGAGCAACGAAACAAGCAGCTGGTAACGAATCGGTTTGCTGAAGAAAAGAAGAAGTTCTCCAATCAGAAAGTAAATGCGAAAGTGGCAACCAATTATTACAACAGCATGAACCGCATCAATTATGTGGATCCCCAGTTGATGGATAAGAAGAAATAAGGACGATTTTGCGAATGAATTTGCAGATGAACTTGCAAATGATTTTGGGGCTGATTTCGTATTAAAAAAATTTTTAATTTTTTTTATTTTTGGTATTAAATATCGGAGTTTATCTCCGATATATATAATACAAGGACAGGAAGTACCTGATCCGTAATAACAAGAGGCATGGATGCCTCGGATGAGTTCAAGGAGGACAAAATTATGGTAGTACAACACAATTTAACAGCAATGAACAGTAACAGAATGTTAAGCATTACGACTAACGCTCAGGCAAAGTCAACTGAAAAGTTGTCTTCAGGTTACAAGATTAACCGTGCAGCAGATGATGCAGCAGGTCTTGCAATTTCTGAAAAGATGAGACGTCAGATCAAAGGTTTAACACAGGCATCAGCAAATGCGCAGGATGGTATTTCTGCAGTACAGACTGCTGAAGGTGCATTAACAGAAGTACATGATATGTTACAGAGAATGAACACACTTGCGGTTCAGGCTTCTAACGACACAATGACTTCTACAGACCGTGGATATCTGGATAGCGAAGTTCAGGCACTTGTTTCTGAAATCAACCGCGTAGCTTCCACAACAACCTTCAACGAGCAGAACCTGTTAGACGGTACTTTCACAGCAAAGAACCTTCAGGTTGGTGCAGAATCCGGACAGTTTATCGGAATCTCCATCGCACAGATGACAGCTTCCAACATCGGTCTTACTGATGTGTCTGTATCCGGTACTGACAACATGAATGCTCAGGATGCTATCTGCAAGATTAAGACAGCTCTTGCCAGCGTTTCTAAACAGAGATCCGATCTTGGTGCTGTTCAGAACAGATTGGAGCACACAATCAAGAACCTCGACAATGTTGTTGAGAATACTACAGCTGCTGAATCTGCTATCCGCGATACCGACATGGCAGAAGAGATGGTTGCATACTCTAATGCAAACATCCTTGCACAGGCTGGTACATCAATGTTAGCACAGGCTAATCAGTCTAACCAGAATGTATTATCCATTCTTGGTTAATTAACAAAACTACCACAAAGGAGCCACCGATTTCGGTGGCTCTTTTTCTGTGTGAAAATGTATGATAGTATTTTTAAAGACAAACATATCTTGGTATAAAACTTATGTGTCATTTGACAGGACATATAGGAAATAGGCAACAAAATATGATATAGGCAACAAAATATGATATAGGCAACAAAATATGATATAAGCGGCAAAAATATGACATAAGCGGCAAAATATGATATTAAAAAGAATTGAATTTAATATGAAAGGTTAGATTGAATGAAAAAATACCGTATTTTATATTATGCGTGGGGGGAATACACCATGCAGGATGCCACGACAGAGTTGCAAAGGCTTGGGCATGAAGTCACTGTGGCTAAGGACTCTTTTGGGCAGTATGATGAGGACGAGAAATTTATCACCTCTATTATAAATACAATTAAAAAGCAATGTCTGGATCTTATTTTTTCTTTTAATTATTACCCGGATTTATCCAGGGCGGCCTTGCAGGCAGGAGTAATATATGTCAGTTGGTGTTTTGACAGTCCTAACTTGACCTTACAATCAGTCACATTGGGAAATTCTTGTAACCGTGTATTTTTATTTGACAGGGCAAATTGTGAACAACTTCGGATGGAAGGATTTTCCAATGTATTCTATATGCCCCTGGCTTGCAATGTGGCAAGACTGGAACGCTTATTTGCCAATCAGGAGATTACCTATCAACATGAACTATCTTTTGTGGGGAATCTTTATGACGATAAATATAATTTTTACCAACAAATCAATTATCTGCCGGAGTATTTACGGGGCTACTTGGATGCAGTGATGGAAGCACAGTTGCCAATTTACGGATATGACATGGTACGGTATCTGCTGCGAGATGATGTGGTGGAAAAGATGTTGCAGTATGTGAAATTGGATATGGGGCAATATTATCGGGTTTGTCCCAAAGACATATTGGCTTACATGGTGCAAAAGCAGATTACAGTAAATGAAAGAAGGCGTTTATTAACGGTGCTTGGAGAATACTATCCGGTGGATTTGTATTCTTCCAAAAAGCCGGAGGCAGTGCCGGTTCATTATCATGGAATGGCGGAATATCAGGAGCAGATGCCGAAAATATTCCGTTCTTCTAAGATTAATCTGAACATTACCCTGCGTACGATTCAGACGGGACTACCATTACGTATAATAGATATTCTTGGAGCCGGTGGCTTTCTGTTAACAAATTACCAGGCGGAGTTACCGGAATATTTTGAAAAAGGAAAAGATCTGGTTTGGTACGAAAGTTATGAAGAATTGTTCGAACTCGTGGCTTATTATTTAGACCATGATACGCAGCGGGAAAAGATAGCGCAAAACGGACATAAGATTGCAAAGGAACAGTTTTCTTATGAAATTCTGCTACATAAGATATTTTCACAGATTTAAGATGTTGTGTATGTGATTTGGCGGAATGGGACCAATGCGGAATTGTATAACTTGAATATATATTTTTTCTTTGAAAAAATTTTTAAAAGGGGTTAAGGAATAAAAAAACAGTCCGATATAATAATCAGAAAGAACAAAAGGCAAATGGAAATGCCGTTCAAAAAAGATAATAATTAGGAAAGAGTTATCAAGGAGGATATTATTATGGTAGTACAACACAACTTAACAGCAATGAACAGTAACAGAATGTTAGGAATTACAACAACTGCTCAGGCAAAGTCAACTGAAAAGTTGTCTTCAGGTTACAAGATTAACCGTGCAGCAGATGATGCAGCAGGTCTTGCAATTTCTGAAAAGATGAGACGTCAGATCAAAGGTTTAACACAGGCATCAGCAAATGCGCAGGATGGTATTTCTGCAGTACAGACTGCTGAAGGTGCATTAACAGAAGTACATGATATGTTACAGAGAATGAACACACTTGCGGTTCAGGCTTCTAACGACACAATGACTTCTACAGACCGTGGATATCTGGATAGCGAAGTTCAGGCACTTGTTTCTGAAATCAACCGCGTAGCTTCCACAACAACCTTCAACGAGCAGAACCTGTTAGACGGTACTTTCACAGCAAAGAACCTTCAGGTTGGTGCAGAATCCGGACAGTTTATCGGAATCTCCATCGCACAGATGACAGCTTCCAACATCGGTCTTACTGATGTGTCTGTATCCGGTACTGACAACATGAATGCTCAGGATGCTATCTGCAAGATTAAGACAGCTCTTGCCAGCGTTTCTAAACAGAGATCTGATCTTGGTGCTGTACAGAACAGATTGGAGCACACAATCAAGAACCTGGATAATGTCGTTGAGAATACAACCTCTGCAGAATCTGCTATCCGTGATACAGATATGGCAACAGAGATGGTTGCATATTCCAATGCAAACATCCTTGCACAGGCTGGTACATCAATGTTGGCACAGGCCAACCAGGCAAACCAGAATGTATTGTCATTACTTGGCTAATCGTTCCAATATTAATAGAAAAGGTCACAGTTTGTGGCCTTTTTTTATTGCAAGAAATCCGGGAGAAATCGGAGGGGATTAATTTAAGCCCGGTCAAATGAGGACAATGTTTTTAAGTGACCTTTCCATGGTTTTATGCGATAATGAATAAGGGACAACACAGAAAAGAGAAGGTATGAAAAGGAACAGCAACGGAAAGGCAAAGAAACGGAAGTCGAAGGAACAGCAATGGCAAGGAACGCAAAGGAACGGAAGTCAAAGAAACAGCAACGGAAGAGCAAAGTAACGGAAAGTTTGGAAATGTGATGGATTACGGAAAACTACGAATCAAATTCTTTATGTCAAATGAAATAAAAAAAGATGATATTTTGTGGGGCCTGTTGGAAATGCAGCTTTCCGTAGAAGTATCCAATGTGATAGTGCCGACGGATGTTTACACCCGGGAAATGTTGGAGATGGTGATTCGAGAACTGCAGGGCTACAATTTGGTGATTACACAGAATTTCTATGCGGTGGTAGCAAAGGCTTGCAACGAAACCGGCATTACATATATCAGTTGGGTTTATGATGCGCCCCAGACAGCCCTCTACCGCAGTGAGGCTAAATATGACACAAACGCAATTTTTTGTTTTGATCGAATGCAAATCAAACGGTTGCAGGCAATTGGCGTAAAGAATTTGCATCACTGTCCTTTGGCTTCCAATTTTATGAAAACATCTCTAATGGAGTGGACAAGGGAGAAACAGGAACGCTTTCAGGAAGATGTGTCCTTTGTGGGACAATTGTATAACCGGATTGATTATGAAGGATTATTGGTGCGATTGCCGCATGAGCTTCGACAAAAGATTACTGCTTATCTGGAACGCAATGTTTGTCATTGGGAAAATAATGAAGAAATATTTGGCTTATTTACCCCGGAAGATATGGCGGCTTTATCTCTTATTATGGATACGGATAATTTAGAGCAATATGCGATTGACCATCGTTTTATGCTGGAGAATTCCTTGTGCGCCCGGTATCTGGCCAAAGAAGAACGAATTACAACCATGAATGCCATGGGAAATCGGTTCTCTACAAGTTTTTACACTTATGACGCGGAAAAAGAAACACGCTTACACCAAAATATTGTGCGTTCAAGAATTTCGGAAGAAGAAATGTACGCCGTATTTCATTTTTCGAGGATTAACTTGAATCTGTCCATGCGCTCCATTGAAAGCGGCGTGCCTCAGCGTGTATTTGATATTATGGCAGTAGGTGGTTTCGTTTTATCCAATTACCAGCCGGAAGCGGAAGAATTATTTGTTCCGGGAAAAGAAATAGTATTGGCCCATTCCCTGGAGGAAATGGTGGATTTGACGGATTATTATCTGCGTCATGAGACGCAGCGAAGTCAAATCGCCCGGGCGGGATATGAACGGGTGAAGAAAGATTATTCCTACACAAAATTGTTGGGCGATATTTTCCAGACAGTGTTTAGGAAAGCGCCATCCTTTTTGTAAAAAAGAAGTTATTCTGAAATAAAAAGGAATTAAGTTCGGAAAGAAGAAATCAAGTTCAGAAAGAAGAACCGGAAGGAACTATGAAAGTTTTATTTTTAAAATGGGATAGCTTTGGAAATCCATATATTATAGCGGAGTTTCAGCGCATTGGCGCACAGGTAATCTGTTTTGATTTTCCTCATAAAACAGAAGATACCAGGGGAAGTGAAGAACTGGCCTCCGCCATTGCGAAAAAAATATTGGAAACCAATGTGGATTTTGTATTTTCTTTCAATTATTTTGCTACGGCGGCCATTGCATGTAAGGCCTGTCGCGTGAAATACATTTCCTGGACTTATGACAGTCCCTGTATTCAGCTTTATTCTCAAACCATTGCATATGATACCAATGTTGCATTTGTGTTTGATAAGAGTGAATATGTGCGGCTGAGAAATCTTGGTCTGGATACGGTCCATTTTCTTCCCATGGCAGCACCGGTGCAGCAATATGGTGCAATGACGCCGACAGAGGAACAACAGAAATGTTACGCTGCGGATATTGCCATGATTGGCTCCATGTATAGTGAGAAGAAGCATCATTTGTTTCGCCATCTGGAAAATCTGGATTCATTTACAAAGGGATATCTGGATGGGGTGATGGAGGCCCAGAAAAAGGTCAGTGGTGTTTCTTTGATTGCGTCGGCGCTGACGCCGGAAATAATAAAGAACATGCAAAAGGTGTGTCCTATGATTGCCCGGGGAGACGGGCTGGAAACTATTGAATGGGTATTTTCCAACTATTTCATTGCGAGAAAACTCACGGCCATAGAACGGCAGGAAGCTATTGCCGCATTAGCAAATCATTATCAGGTGGCTTTGTATACGCCGGAAAAGACGCCGGATTTAAAGGCAGATAATCGGGGAAGTCTGGATTATTATGATCAGGCTCCTTTTGCCATGAAATGTGCAAAGATTAACCTGAACATTACTCTTCGCAGTATTGTGACGGGAATCCCTCTTCGGGTATTTGATGTGCTGGGGTGTGGCGGATTTTTGCTCACCAATTATCAGGCGGATATGCTGGATTATTTTGAGCCGGATCGTGATTATGTATATTACGATGGGGTGGAAGACTTGGTGGAGAAGGCTGGCTTCTACTTGCAGCATGAACAGGAGCGCAAACGCATTGCAGCTAACGGATATGAAAAGGTTTGCGCAAATCACACCTTCGCCCATCGGGTGGCAGAAATACTTCGGGTGGCAGGGTTTTAAGGGTTGCTCGCTGAATGACAGATTGGTTCCGGTGGAAATGTGAATCTGTGGTCAAAATGCCGGAGACGCATGTGTAAGATTTAAGACAACAGGCGCCGGGAAAGACAAGCAATGCAGGACGCTTTCTGAATGGCAGCTTGGGAAACGGCAATCTCCGTTGGACGGAGCTGATAATGTTTCAGAAACAGCATGGAAAACATTTTATTCCATAAAGGATGTCCCAGCATATTGGAAGTGATGATTTGCTGACGGACGCTGTCCGTAATGTTTTGAATGCAGAAGGATTCCTCCTCCTGAAAATTCACCTGCTCTGCCGCGAAATCACTGTCGGATTGAATCATGGTGGCACGCAGATACCGAAGGGCGTCCGGATGAAGGCTTTCGTCTGTCTGGTGAAAAATCACATAATCACTGGTGGCATAAGAAAATCCAATGTCGCAGGCTTCATATTTTGTCACATTTGCCTTGGATATGTTTCCCTCAATTATAATTACAGAATCCGGATAAATCGTTTCAAATTCATGAAGCGCTTTTTTTATTTGGAGGTTCCGGGAAAGATTAACCAGAATGATTTCCAAATGGCTGATGCCAATGGTCTGCCGGGTAAGAGATGTAAACAGGGTAGACAGATTTTCTGCAGACACATTTCCGGCAGACGGATTTTCAATAGACAGGTTCTCGGTAAGCACCGCTCCGGTTGAGTAATCCCCGGAATCCGTTACCGGGATAATAAGGCTTACCTTCTTCCAATTGCGGGTATCCTGTTCTTTCAAGCGCTCCTTAAGATTATGAAGGCGCTCTTTGGATGGGGGGAAATCCCCGGCTGCTTCATATTCTGCAAGGGCATCCACCTCATTATCCAGTGCTTCGTAGATACAGCCCAGATTGTGGTGCGCCATAAAACTGTTTTTCCCTTCGATGGAATATTCTTTTGCCTGCAGCGCTTCCTGAAACATGTCAATGGCTTCTACCAGCATACCGCAGGCAATATAGAGGTGCCCTGCGGCTGAAAGAAAATCAGCATTTTCTTTTTGGAAATCGTATTCTTCTGCCAAAAGCTGAATGGCCTCTTCAAATTTATTTAATTCCAACATGCACTGCAGCAGGGACACCACAAGTAGAGGAACATAGTTCCAATCGTGAGAAGGATGCTGGGCGTAGCTTTGCACATAATAGGAATAGGCATTTTCCGTATCATTTCTTAATCCCGCACTTTGTCCCAGTTGAAAAAGCACATAGGAGTCATGGGGATCCTTTTCCAATTCCTTAAAAAGCAACACATCATTGCGATCCGCCTTGGCTTTCCGTTCTTCCTTTGTTCCCATATATCCGTCGTGAAAAACCACAAGAGGAATGGAATAACCGTAAAGGAGACTGTGATCGTTATCGGTTATCTGTTCATGCACATATCCTTCATAGTGGTAGCGGCGACGGTCATAAAGCCGTTCCACATCATCAACCAGAATAGTGGTGCTTGTGTCATCAAAAGAGTAGCATAGATTGCGACGGCGAAGGCGTCCGAGGGCAGTAGGATATTTGACCAGTTCCCGGTTCATTCCCTTCCAGTCCACTTCCTCTATGTATTCGTCGGAATCCAGAAAAAGCACAAAGTCATAGTAAGCCTGCGACATGGCATAATTTCGGGCAGCAGAAAAATCATCGCACCAGGTAAAATGTGCAATGTGGTCCGTATATTTTTCCGCTATGGCAATGGTCTGATCCGTTGAGCCGGTATCCACAAAAAGCAAGTCCACCAGGTCCTTTTCCTTCGGACAATGACGGCGGATTGCTTCCAGGCAACGCCCCAGACGCTTTTCTTCATTTTTCCCTATGATAACAATGGAAATTGGAATCATGTGTTTACCCCCAAGTATATTTTGCGATTCGAAGTGCCGCGACACAAAACGCAGCGATACATAATGCCGCGATACGAAATGATACAGTGCGAAAGGTTACTGCAATTTTCGCAATTCTTCCAGTCGGTCTTTGGAACGCTTATAGTCTCCGGCTTTTTCGTAAAATGAGATGGCACCCTCCCGGTTGCCCAATATTTCATTAATTACCCCGATGTTGTGATAAGCAAAATAAGATGTCATTCCCGGCACCCGTCCGGGTTTTAACTGCAGACATCTTATAAATTCGGCGAAGGCTTCCATATACATGCTTAATGCCATATAAATCTGTCCCATCATAAAAACATATTCCGGAACCTGGGAAAATGCATCATAAACCCCTTTCAGGGAAAGGGCGTCCTGCGCCCGGTCTGCAGCCAATAGGCAACTGCCGTAACCCGTAACCATCATCTGCACATATTCCAGAGACGGATCCACATCAAAGGTCAGTCCCTTTTCAAACCAGGGAAGTGCCTGGGCCTGATCCCGCATCAGCATGTAGCTTTGTCCGATTTGAAAATAAAGATAGGGATCTTCCGGGCGTTTTTCCAACTCTTGAAAAAGCAATTCGTTATTGCGATTGGCTTTTTCTTTCAATTGCTCCTCGCTCAATAAATAACCGGAGTGGTCTACATGAAATGCAATAGGAATATATTGAACACTCCGGGATTTAAGTGGAAGAAGCTGTTCGTGAATGGGATATTGAAATGCGTAATAATCACGATGAAAAAATCGTTCTGTAAGATCATTTTGGATGGTCTGTATTCCATCAGCCAACACAAAGTTGGAACGTTTGATTTGCCCGATTTGGTCCGGATGCTGCTTCATAAAATACTGCAAATCTTCGTAGTCTATCCGGGTAAGGTATTCATCTGCATCCACAACCATAACAAAATCGTGGCTGGCCTTTTGTATGGCAAAATTTTTTGCTTTTGCAAAATCGTTGCACCATTCAAAATGATAGATACTATCCGTATATTTTTCTGCAATGGCAACAGAAGAATCCGTTGAACCGGTATCCACCACCACAATTTCCCCGTATTTGCCACATTTACCAAAACCAAATCCGGCAAGAGCGGATAGACATTTTTCGATATTTTTCTCTTCGTTTTTCATAATGATGCAGATGGAAATCGGCTTCATGGAATACCTCCGTACACTTAACAAGATACTGTTCTTATTATATAATACAAGGGTATTGCGGTCAAAATTGGCTGGTGCAGCCGGACACTGCAAATTAAAGGGGAACCGCAAATCAAATGAAAGAAGACAAAAAGAATGGGAAATAAAAACAACAAAATGAAAAACAAAGGCGGAGAAGCACTGTGGAAACAGGTGCTCAATTTTTTGCTCACATCACAGACCTTTCTCTATCTGGCATTGATGCTGCTTGTTTTTCCGCTCTACTATGAAAATAAATATTACAACATGGGGCAGGCGAAATATAACTTTTTCCTTTATGTATCAGGTGCTTTCCTGCTTATCATGATTTTGGAACTGCTGATTTACGGCATTTTAACTGTGGTGAAAACGCCACAGGACCTTACGGGAAAAAGTTTTTGGCAAAACCTGTCCGGTGCGGATAAAATGGTGATTGCCTATCTGGTGGTAACCTCCATTTCCTTTCTTCTGGCAGCAGACAAGGATATGGCGGGCTGGGGCTATAACGGCTGGCATATGGGACTCATCAGTCAGGACATTTTTGTGGCCTCATATTTTATCCTGTCCCGGTATTATAAGAAAAATTCCTGGGTGCTGCCGGGAGCAGTGGTGGTGGCGGCAATCGCATTCCAAATCGGCATTTTGCAGCGGTTTTCCATTGACCCGCTGGGCATGTATCAGGATTTAACTGCCATTGACATCGAAAAATTCCTTTCCACCATTGGACAGACCACCTGGTATAGTAGCTATGCGGTGCTGTTAGTCCCATTTTCCTTTTACCTGTTCTGGTCCGGGGAAAATGTGGTAAGCCGCGTAGTATTTGGAATTACAACTGCATTGTCCTTTGGCATGCTTTGCACCACCAACAGCGACAGTGCGTATGTGGGATTTGCCATGGTGCTTATGGCATTTCTGTGGTTTTCCATGGAAAGCGACGCCAAATTCATGCGGTTTCTTGAAATTATTTTGGTGGGGCTTTGCTCCTTCCGCATTGTTGGCATTATGCAGCGCATTTTCCCGGAGAAAATGATTGAACTGATTACCGGCACGGAGGAAATGAGTAAATTTGTCACCCAGAACATGTCAATGCGCATTTTGCTGATTTTGTTTGCCACAATTTACATTGTTCTTCGTATCGTAAAAAGAAGGGGATTGTTGAAAGGGGAAGACGCCGTTGTTAAGAAAATAAAATGGCTCCGCCCGGCCATGATTATTGTGCCGGTGGTGGCAGTTATTTTGCTGATTGGACTTATGGTGGCAGTCACAAATCAGGCATTGCCGGAGTCCCTGAATTCTCTTTCTTCCATTGGCTCTTTGAATTTCGACGAGCAATGGGGCAATCAGCGTGGATTTAACTGGCGCATGGCATGGAAAGCATTTTGCAGTGCCGGAATTAAGGATAAATTTTTGGGCGTTGGACCGGACTGTTTTGCGGCGGCCATGGACGCCTATTGCAAGGCGGAGGTGAATGCTTACTGGAATGGCAAGATACTGGCTTGCGCTCACAATGAATGGTTAAATATGCTGGTTACCCAGGGAATACTCGGTCTCATCAGTTATGTTGGTTTATTTGTTGCAGCAGTGCGTCGCATGGGCCGATGCGCTCACAAAAATTCGGAACTGGTGCCTTTTGTGGCAGCTGCCCTGGCCTACATGGGACACAATCTGTTCTGCTACCAGCAATGCGTATGCACCAGCATTATGTTCCTCCTTCTGGGTATGGGAGAGGCCTGCGTAAGACGCAGTAATATAGAGAACAAGAATAAGGGTTAAGGGACTGAGAAATAAGAATCAGGAACTGGGAATTAAGAACCGGGAAACAAGAGAAGAGAAACAAGA
>JBJEMA010000022.1:0-4779 GCA_051879435.1 Lachnospiraceae bacterium | reverse complement strand
ATAAGAATCAGGAACTGGGAATTAAGAACCGGGAAACAAGAGAAGAGAAACAAGAATAAGGGACTGGGAAATAAAAAATCAAGAGCAAGAAGTGAACAAGAGGAAAAGGGGGTGTGAGTATGATTACCGTAAGTGTGTGTATGATTGTAAAAAATGAGGCAAATGTGCTGCGGCGTTGTCTGGATTCTCTGCAGGGACTGTATGAGGAACTGATTATTGTGGATACAGGTTCTACGGATGAGACCAAGGAGATTGCGGCGGAATATACACAACAGATTTATGATTTTGCATGGGTGGATGATTTTTCCGCGGCGCGAAATTTCGCATTTTCCAAAGCTACAAAAGATTATATTTATTCTGCGGATGCAGATGAGATGCTGGATGAGGAAAACCGCAACCGCTTTCTGGATTTGAAAAAATATATTCTTCCGGAGGTAGAGATTGTTCAGATGCAGTATCTCACCAGGCAGGAATTCAACACCACGGAAAATTATGCCCGGGATTATCGGCCGAAATTATATAAGCGTCTGCGAAATTTTACCTGGATTGACCCTATCCATGAATCTGTCAATCTGACCCCGGTGGTTTTTGAAAGTGACATTGAGATTCTTCATTTGCCGGAAAGTAATCATGGAAAACGGGATTTTGGCGTGTTCCAAAAGGCATTGGCAAAGGGACAAAAATTGTCCGGCAAATTACAGCGCATGTATGCCCGGGAACTTATGCTTGCCGGCAGTGAGGCGGACTTCGAAGATGCGGAGCAGAATTTCCTGATTCTTGCCCTGGCGGAGGATGGGGATTTGCCGGAGGAAATGCACACTATTGGTTATATTGTGCTGGCACATTTACATCGGCTTAAGCATGAGGATGGAGAATTTTTCAAATGGGCCATGAAAAGTCTTTGCACAAAGCCATGTTCGGAAATCTGTATGGAAATCGGAAATTATTATTATGAGCACCAGGATTTTCAGGAGGCCATGGTTTGGTTCGTAAATGCCATGCAGGAGACGGAGCCGGTGCTGATTGCGGACAGCAAAACCCGGCAGCCTTTGCAGCGCATGGTGGATTATTGTGAGCAGTTGGCAAAGCAGGATGAACTGATGGCGGAGTTTTATCTGGAGGAAGCGGAAAGTTATCGGCAAAAGTTGGAAAGTTTATAGTTACCCTAAAGTTCTGTATAAGGACTACCGATATAAGGAATAGGGAATTGGGATAAAGACTCAGAAGGTTGTAAAACGCAACTGAAAACATTCCATAAATAAGGAGTTCCAAAAGGGAAATCAACCAGCAAGTTTCGGAAGGAGAAACAAATTATGATTATCAATTTGAATGTCAATAAAGAAGAACCAGCAGAGAATCCATCAAATGCACAGGATTTACTGGAAATGCAGAAGGAAACCATTGAGATGCAGAAGGAGTATCTCACCAATCTCATTCCGAAAATGAAAGGTATGGTTGTGGAACTCCGTACTGATATTAAAGAGGACAGTTGGGAATTTCTTCGTATGATGGTAGATGGTTTTAATTGGGTAGTGGAAGGTTTTAACGGTATTGAACCCATCATTAACACGAACAAAGAAATCGATGTTTCTGCTACGGATAAACTGGTGAATCAGTTCGGTATTTCCTATCGTGCCAAGGACGCAGAAGCAACTGCTTCGGCTTTGGAGAATGATATCATTCCATTTTTGGAAAAATTGCAAACCCTGCTTTTAACATTTGAGGAAAACAAATAGGATATGATTGGTATAACAATTTGTGTCATAATGAAAAATGAGGAAAGGCATCTGGATGCCTTTCTTTCTTATATACAGGAAAAAATTTGCAAGCCGGTGCGAGAACTTTGTTTTGAAATTTTGCTGGTGGATACGGGTTCTGAAGACGGGAGCGTGGGGATTGCCAAAAAGCATGGCGCCCGGGTGGAATCCATTTCATGGGAAAAGGATTTTTCTGCGGCAAGAAATGCAGCTATTGCCCTGGCAACCTATGATTGGATCCTAGTGCTAGATTGCGATGAATATGTGAAATCCTTTGAGGAAGAAAGTTTCATCGCTTTTATGGAACAAAATCCTCACGAAGTTGGAATGTTGGTTCGCAAGAATTACTATGTTTCCATTGGGCTGGAGCAGTGTTTTACAGATGAGGCAGAACGGTTTTTTCATCGAGAAGAATACCATTACGAAAATACCATTCATGAGCAGGTACGGCGTAGGGACGGAAAAGATTACAGGCGTATCCGCATTTCCCTGGAGGTGGACCATGTGGGTTACCAAGGTGGAGAAACGGATGTGAAACAAAAAGCCCGGCGTAATCTGGAACTGTTACTGCTGGAACTGGAAAACAAGGGGGAAGATCCATATCTTTACTTTCAGATTGGACAGTCTTATCAGGTGCTGGGAGATATAGAGAAGACCTATACATATTTTGGAAAAGGGCTGGAATATGATGTGGATCCCCGGGCGAAATATGTTCAAATGATGGTAAATGGCTACGGCTATGCCATGTTAAATACCGGGCGGGAGCGGGACGCACTTGCGTATCGCGGCATTTATTCTGAATTTTGTGAACATGCAGATTTTCTTACTTTGATGGGGTTGATTTATCTTCGAAACGGAGAAGTGGACTGCGCCATTGCGGAATTTGAACAGGCTTTGCAATGTAAAGATTCAGATATCAACGGGACGAACAGTTTCATTCCCTCTTATAATCTGGGATGCATTTATGAAGTGCTGGGGAATGTGGAGAAGGCGCGAAACTATTATACTGCTTGCGGTGAATTTCCACCGGCAGTGAATCGGTTGAAGCAGCTCTAGGAATGTGAAAACAAAAACTTCTTCGGGACGGAAAAAGAAATGCAATATTGGAAACAAATGAGGAACTGGAATGTGATATTGGAAATGAATGTGGAAGCGGAATGCGATAAAAGAATGCCGGAAACAGGTTGTCTCCGGCATTTTACATATAACTGTTAAATAGCATGCCACTATAAGCACTGGTGACATATGGATTGGCAAAATGTGTTTTGGTTGGATTTTTATAGGCTACAATTCGTTTATCCACATAATCCATTGGATTGAGCTGCACCTGATTAACCTTGTGCAAAACAGAGGAAGTAAAATGTTTCAGTTCGCTGATGGAATCAGCAGTACTTCCCGTGCTTATGTTGTCAGCAAGAGTCTTATCGTCAATGTCAAGAGTACCGTTTTCCTGCTGTGTCAGACCGAGGGAGTTCAGCCCATTTTCATAAAGGGAAGTCATGCGCTTCATACTTCCAATCAGCAGGGAGGTTCTTGGCTGTTTATCCAGATATTCGGAAGCGGCACGGATGAAACTATTATAAGCACCAACAAGACCATGAATATTTTCTTTCAAGGATTCATAGTCCGGCTTTATGTCAATGGTTACCGGCTCTTCCGGAGCAGCAGATTTTAACTGAACTGAAAAAGTATTCTGTACGGTAATTTGATTGGTAGGAGAAACCATCTCCTCTCCGTCAATGGAATATTTTGCCCACTGTGCCGGCTGGGTAGTATTGCCTATGCCAAGAATGTCCACGATACCGCGGGACTGACTGGTGTTCTCGTCGCTGATGGTAAAAGGCTGGTCGCCGTCAAAAGCACCCATGGTGTTGGAACGGATAACCATAGCGGACAAGTTGCCCTCGTAGGCGACAGTGGCATTCAATCCGATGTTAGCGTTGTTAATCAACCTAGCCAGACGTGTCTGGATTCCATGGTAATTGTCCTCCGGTATAATGCTGAACTGCAATTCATAGTTGGCGTTATTGGTGGAAACATCGAAGGAATAAGTGCCTTCTTTAATCCCATTTTCCGACATTGGAAGGAAAGTACCATGATTGGTCTGAGGCGTTGCAATCTGTGATACAGTTAACTCAGTTGGCTCAATATTATCCCTAGGAACTTCCGAATTGATATAGGAAGCTTCTGCAATATCCGGGTTGGAAGTAACAACAGATTTCTGCTCGAACATGGTCTTCTGATCCAGACCACCTAGATTAGCAACATCATCACGAAAGCGCAGAGCACTCTTTTTCATATGAATCGAGTATTCCTCAATGGCTTCCGAATGCGGTAATAAAAATACAGGGGATTCCTTTTCCAGTTTAACGATGGAATTGTAGATGCCTTTCAAGTCATCTCTTTTATGCGCATCATACTTTGAAGAAGTTTTGGGCATATAAGATGATTGAAAATAACTATAGACATTGTTAAGAATAGCCATATTAGCCATAATGCATGCCCTCCTTTCTTCCATGATCGACGCGGCATGTGATTTCGTTTGATTCCATCAATCCATTGATGAAAATGCCTTCCAAACGATATTTATAATTAATTCTATTATATTCCGATTGATAGGAATAATCAACAAAAATATAGAAAACTGTATTAGGCTACATTAGGCAAAAATAGATTCCATCCCAGGTGGTGGCTTTAAAAAGCCTTGCCCAGCGGTCAATCTGATAATTTTAGGTGACGCAGGGACATTCCCGCGACAGCCGGAAATTTTATTTAGCCTTGGCTTTAGCTAATTGTTCTTGTAGTTTAGCAATTTGTTTTTGGCTTTCGGCAATTTGTTTTTGGCTTTCGACAATTTGTTTTTGGCTTTCGGCAATTTTCTTTTGATCTTCTTCATGTTGCTTTTCCAATTCGACAATCTTCTGTTCTTTAACTTGAATTGTTTTATGGAGAGTGCGCTGTTGCTTATAGTATTCTTCTCGTGCGCGACATTGCTGTTGAATGAGTTCGTCTGCGTTGTATT
>JBJEMA010000021.1:2862-6396 GCA_051879435.1 Lachnospiraceae bacterium | reverse complement strand
TTACAAAGTCTCAATCAGCGAAATAATATCCTTAATCGGCATTAACCGGTCATCTACTTCCTTGGCGCGATGGTATTTTAAGATATCTTTCGCGGTCTGTTCCATCGCCGGAAATGCGCTACGGGTAAGCTGATTGGCATAGATGACAATGTTCACTCCATGGGCACCCAACTCTTCCTCAGTAATGGTGTTGAAAGAAGACGGCACAACCACAATCGGTGTCTCCTTATCCTGCGCCCGGAATTTGTCGCAGAATTCCAGAATCTCTGCCGGATCCTTCTTCCGGGAATGAATCATGATACCGTCAGCCCCCGCCTTTACAAAGGCAAATGCTCTTGTCAAAGCATCTTCCATACCCTGCTCCAGAATAAGACTTTCAATACGGGCAATAATCATGAAATCATCTGTCAGCTGCACCTTTTTTCCTGCAGCAATCTTTGCACTGAAATCTTCAATGGAAGCCTGTGTCTGCTCCACTTCCGTTCCAAACAGGGAGTTCTTCTTCAGTCCGGTCTTATCCTCGATAATCACCGCCGATACGCCCATTCGTTCCAGAGAACGAACCGTATAGACAAAATGCTCCGTCAGTCCGCCGGTATCTCCGTCAAAGATAATCGGCTTCGTCGTAACTTCCATCACATCATCAATGGTTCGAAACCGCGAGGTCATGTCTACCAGTTCGATGTCCGGTTTTCCCTTGGCAGTGGAATCGCACAGAGAAGAAATCCACATAGCATCAAATTGGTCAAATTCACCGTCATGCTCCACAATGGTTTTTTCCGCAATCAGACCGGTGAGTCCGCTGTGTACTTCCAATGCCTTTACCACAGGGCGCATTTGAAGCAGCTGTTTTAAGCGCTTCCGGCGAAGTTCCGGCATCGCCAGTTTCTCCTTAATCTTTGCATCATCCCGGCGCACATCCTCATTGTAGGTGTAAGGCACATCAATAATCTGTCCGCCGTAGGAAGCAAGCAGTTTCTCCACATTGTTGCGGATGGCAACAAGCGGCTCCTCTTTCCAGTTATCCCCGTGAATAACATAGTCCGGCTTAAGTTCTGCGATTACTTTGTCATACAGCACCGTATCCTGCACAATGACTTCCTTGATGCCCTCCAGTTCCCGCACCATGGCAAGCCGTTCGTCAAATGTCTTGGTCGGAAAACGGTTATAGCGAATCATGGCTTCGTCAGTCAGAACGCCCACATAGACATCGCCGTATTCCTTTGCTTTCTCAATAATATTCTTGTGTCCGGAATGAATGATATCCGTACAAAAACAGGTATAAACTTTGCTCATGGAATTCTCCTTTTCTATTCATACAATACACAACCGGCTTGTTTCAAGCCAATTATACATTTGTTTCCTCTGATTTCTTAAGTCTCATACTTTACCGGCACCGCTACATTGCAATTTGCCAGTGCCTCATCAAACACCTTGAAGAAATCTGCAATATCCGGCTCATCAATGGCGCCCAGCGCACAAAGCCGGAACATGCCCTTCTTCTCCACTTTTCCCGGGTAAATGGTAAATCCCCGCTCATAACAATAATCATGCACCTTGCCAAAATCCCAATTGTCATCGTCCGGATAAATGGCGGCGCAGACAAGGCCTGCGTTGATTTCCTTTGGAATATATATGTTAAATCCGCGCTTTGTAAGACCGTCATAAAGAGCATTGAAGATGCGGGTGTGTCTGGCCCATTTGGCCTGCTCGCCTTCCGCAAAATATTCCTTTAACGCCTGTATGGTTGCGTAAATGGTCTGCACCGGCGGCGTAAAATGCATTTCCCCTGTTTTCTCAAAGTATTCATATTGCAGATACAGGTTGCAATAGTAGGAACGCTTCGGATAATTCGCAGATTCCTTAATCTTAGCGGTATTTCCGATGATAAAGGAAAGACCGGTCATGGCCATGATGCCCTTCTGGGCAGACGCCATACAAAAATCAATGTTATCTTTTTCAATGTCAATCGGACGCATTGCCAAAGTAGATGTGGTATCTACCGTAAAGGTTGCCCCGTACTTATGTGCAAGGGCTCCAATCTCGCGGATAGGATTCAACAAGCCGGTGCCGGTTTCGTTGTGCGTGGTATGCACCAGCGCGATATCCGGATTCTCCTTCAGCACCGTCTCAATGGCAGCAAGATCCGGCTGCGCATCCAGCGGCTGCCTGAAATCCATGTGTGGCAGACCGTAGTATGCACAGATTTCCACCGCTCTTGTACTGTAAGCACCATTGTTGATAACCAGTACTTTTTTCCCTTCCGGAAGAAGAGAATTGAGGCACACATCTATGTTAATGGTACCGGAGCCGCAAAAGAGAACGGAAGTATATTTCTCCGGATCGGCATGCACGATTTTTAACAAATCTTCCCGAAGTCCCTTCATCATACGAGCAAATTCCTGCTCCCGCGGGCAGATATCCGGAACCACCTGCGCTAATTTCACCGCATCCGTGGTGGTGGCAGGCCCCGGGTTTAATAAGACATTACGCTTTATCTCCACTATTTTTCCTCCTGATATATCTGAAATTTTTCTCTTAGCTATTCATTAATGCGAACCAGAAATCACAGCCATGTTATGTTCCTCTGATACAAGAATGTTACTTCTTAGAGTACTCTATTAACCGCTTAATGATATACTTAGCGCCCACATCGGCACTCTTGCCGACATTGTAAAGATATTTTTCCCGCACTTTCTTCAAACTATCCTTGGAATAGAGTTCCTCGGTCAGCAGGCGGTTCACCACATCGGCCAGATTGGCAAGATCATCCGTTTCCACGGAGATACCCACCTGATCTCTTGCTTCGATATCGAATGGCACAATGTCGATTTCCTTATAATCCGGATTCATAATCTTCATCGGCGTATTGATAAAGAGCGTCGGCTTTAATGTGGTAAAGGAATATTCGTAGGCAATACCGGACCAGTCGGTAATCAGTACATCTGCGTCAAATACCGTCTTGTTGGAGGAGAAATCCAGCTGCAACTCAAAGTCCTCGTGCTCTTTGTAGCGTTCTCCCAGCGCATGCAATCGTTCCTCATAATGACGCACATATTGCGGATGCGGCCGCACCGTAATATGGTAGCCATGTCCCAACAACGCATCCAGCATCTGCTCTATATAAGAATCCATGATGTTGTCTTCCTGCCAGGACGGCGCAATGAGTATCTCCGGAACTTTATTCGCTGCCACATTCTTTGTTCCATCTGCTGTTCCATTCCTTGTCACGCTTTCCACCTGCGTGTTCTCTGCAACTTTCTCTTTTCCGTCATTACTTTCTTTTGCGCGTTCTTCTGCCTGCTGTTTCTCATAATTCTCAATCATGTTGTCAATGAGGCTGTAGCCGTATTCCACGACGGTCTTCTCTTTCAGATTGTAGACACGCTCCATCTCCCGCATTTCCAGTTTCATTAGTTCATTGGTAGCAAAGATGGTATCAAAGTTATCCAAGGCGTGCTTACGAAGCGTCAGGTTGGCACTGGCTACGGCATGGTCCATGTAGATATATTCGATATCCTTGCGCACCATGGA
>JBJEMA010000021.1:0-2762 GCA_051879435.1 Lachnospiraceae bacterium | reverse complement strand
CACTGGCTACGGCATGGTCCATGTAGATATATTCGATATCCTTGCGCACCATGGACCGCTTAATCTGGAAACGCTGCAAATCCGGCATCGTCATGACACAGATGTCACAATCGAGCTGCATCATAAGGACAATCAGTTTATTGTCGCCGATGTAATACACCTGAAAATTCTCATTTTGCAGTTCAAAGACATCATCCGAATAATCGCCGGTGATGTAGTGAATCACGATATCCGTCTTCCGAAGAATGGTCTCAATCACATCCTTGAAATATTTATAGAATCCCTTCTTCTCAGAATAGAATACGAGCTGTTTTCCTTCGTATTTGAGGAAGCGCTTGTAGTCCGCTTTCTCTTTGGCAATTTCTTCCTTTGACCGATTTTTCTTTGCTTCGGAAGCACTGGCATGGACCTTATTTAACTCCTTCTTGCTCTCCTCGAGGGCATCATAATCGATGTATTTCTTCGGATTGATGCAGGCGTTCAGCGCATACATCTGCACAATGGAGAACAGATTACCCAGAATCCAGTAAAATCCTACGCCCGCCGGAACAAAGAGTCCCAGATACAAAGAAAGTCCTACGGAAATGAGCAATGTCACCATCTGGTTGGTCTTACTCTGCTCAGACTGAAGCACATTGGATTTGTTCTGGGTGAAGCACATCAGCCAGGATGACGCTGCTGCCAGAACCGGAACAAGAAGTGCCACACCTTTTACCTGAATCGGAACGACACCGAGATTGAATCCGCAAAATGTCATATCGAGCGCATCCATCTGCGATAAAAGCGCCCCGTCTGCCAGATTGCCGCTGCTAAGCAAGGTACGAAGAGGTGCCACCACTGTAGCCTCTGCCTGATGAAGAAAATCCACCAACTGCACCTGCAAAGAGCCGGAACCGGCTGACACGCCGGTCAGTTCACAGAACATGTCCAGCGCCGGCTGAATATCCGCCTGCGCCGCGTGAAACAGATGACGGAGTGGCTTGTAGATTACATCCACCACGCCCATCAGAAAAATCAACTGCAAAATCACCGGAAGGAGATCCAGCATCGGATTGTATTTTTTCTTTTTGTAGAGCTTGTATTGCTCCTCCGAAATCATATCCTTATTGCCATAATATTTGGCTTTGATCCGGTTCATCTCCGGGTACATCTCCACCATCTTGATGGAATTCTTCTGCACCATGATGGACACCGGCAAAAGAATAATCTTGGTAATCAAAGTAAATACAATAATGGACAGTCCGTAATTTGGAATCCATTTGTACACAAAATACATGACATAGCCAAATAAATCACCAATTGCCTCTATCATAAGTTCCTCCGAAAATTAACACATTTTACTCCATTCTTTATCGAATGGCAAAGTTCCGTTTGATGCCCAAAAATATAGATTATGTCGATCATCATAATTGGTTTCAAATACCTTAACATTCTTAAACCAAGGTGTTAAAAACCGTTTCAAATCTTCTTTATCCTTGAATTCATATTCATGCTGCTCTATGGTCTGTCCGTCTTCTCTTTCCACAATTGTATGACCACTCAAAATACCGTTTTTATGAGATAACAATCCACAGATATATTTCATAATGCTATCAATTTCTTCCGGTGTAAAATGCTCAATTGCTGTATCCCAAATTACATTGGTAGGGTATTCCCCTTTCACTTTTTCCGGTATATCTTTACGGATATCCGCAACGGCAAATTCAATATTTTCTCTTTTATATCTTCTATTTGCACGGGCAATAGCCTTTTTATCAAAATCACAGGAATACACATATTTTGCATTTTTTGAGTAAAAGTAACTTGCATTAAATCCTTCCCCACAACAAAGTTCAATCAAAACTGGCTCATCAAAACATTGAAGTGCCAGAACATTGTAGACACCTCTTTCTACCCAGTGTGCTCGACCCGTTTTTCCCCACTGATAATACAAATCAATATCATGATTAAAATTCTCCGGATTATCAATACACCAATCGGAAAACATCATCATATGATGGTAATGCCCTGCCCAAAAACGAGATACACAAGATAAACCTTTAAAAAGAGGTAGTGTAAAAAATTTATAAGTTCTTAAACAAACTTTAACAAAACCTTTTTCCTTATATTTTGCATATTTTCCCATTTATTCTTTCTTCTCCTGTATTTTTGTTGACTAATAACAAAAAGATAGCCTGTCTCCATAGAAGCAGGCTATGCTCTGTATACTCTTATTCTGCGTCTTTCTTTTCTGCATCGTCAGCGGCTTCTTCCTTGCTCTCTGCAACTGCTTTGTCAGAAGCATCCGAATCCTTGCTCTCCGTGCTGCTATCCTCCGCCTCGTCTTCATCCTCTTTGAAATGAATCTCTTTCTTTTCCTGATTCTTTCCCTTCTTAAACAAAGCCGCAATCTTATGACGGAAGATAGTCAGACATGCACCCAGTGCAATCACAACCGCAGCCACCGCCTGTATCACATAAGATACTGCAGACGGATCAATGTAAGCCTGTGCATGCATGGTAAGCACAACAAATGTTCCCGTAAAAAAGAAAAGTCCCAAACCACTGTAATATGCAAGTTTTTTCATAATGTTTTTCATAAAAAGTCCTCTCGTTTCTATCTGTCTTATGAATTCATCAATTTTTGCCTTGTCATAAAGGCATCATTCAAATCTTTTGTATAAGGTGATATACCTTGTATATTATACTTTTTCCATTTGGGAAATGCAAACAAGCAGACTTAAGCGGAAACTCCACATATAATCAAATTACTTTCTTGTTAA
>JBJEMA010000020.1:24635-25329 GCA_051879435.1 Lachnospiraceae bacterium | reverse complement strand
ACACATGACCAGACAGAAGCTATGACACTTGGTACAAGAATCGTAGTTATGAAGGATGGTGTTATCCAGCAGGTTGATACTCCTCAGAACTTATATGATAAGCCACAGAACCTTTTCGTAGCAGGATTCATGGGATCTCCACAGATGAACTTCCTTGATGCTGTTGTAGAAGTACAGGGTGATACCGCTTACTTAAAGATTGCGGATCGTTCTATTCCACTTCCGCCTGCAAAATCTAAGAAGTTAATCGAAGGTGGCTACAACGGACAGACCGTAACATTCGGTATTCGTCCGGAAGATGTATATGATAGCGAGATGATGGTTGAGTCTTCTCCTTGCGTATTCGAAGCTACTGTTAAGGTTTACGAATTACTTGGTGCAGAAGTATTCTTATACTTCGATTTGGAAGAGTTCCCAATGACAGCACGAGTTGATCCGAGAACAACAGCAAGACCTGGTGATGTTGTTAAGTTTGCTTTCGATGTGGATAAGATTCATGTATTTGACAAAGAAACAGAGAAAATCATTACAAACTAATTGCCACAAGGATTAAATTAAAAAGGAAGCAGTGTATTCTGCTTCCTTTTTTGTGTGTTAAAATGTCTGTGCGTCACAACAAAGTCATGATATAATATGCCCAAAGAAAAACAAGCGGCGCCGATAGGCGACATTTGTTTTTCTGGGCATATTAACG
>JBJEMA010000020.1:0-24535 GCA_051879435.1 Lachnospiraceae bacterium | reverse complement strand
CAGCCTGCAGAGCAGGCAAAAGCGCGAAAGCGCGAGAATGCGAGTCTAAGCGTCGGCGAAAGAAAAACAAGCGGCGCCGATAGGCGACATTTGTTTTTCTGGGCATATTAACGAGCATTCAGCCTGCAGAGCAGGCAAAAGCGCGAAAGCGCGAGAATGCGAGTCTAAGCGTCGACGAAAGAAAAACAAGCGGCGCCGATAGGCGACATGGAGAACACAATATGGAATATTTGGATTTGATAAAAAGCGGTTTGGAAGAATTAAATAGAATAACGAAAACGGATTTTTGTTTAATGGATGAACAGGGTCAGATTCTGGCAGACACATTTGCCGGACAGGAGCATCATAAAGCAATCCGCACAAAAGATATTTGCAATTTTGCCAAATCGGTGGCTGACAGCCAGAATATTTCCGGTTATAATCTCCTGAAGGTTGGCAAAGAAATGATTTTGCTGACAAAGGAAAACGGATCCGATGGGTATACGATAGCGCGTATTGCTGCCAGCGAAATCAACCATATTCTTGCTGCTCTGACGGAAGAATTAACCGTAGACACATTTTACCAAAATCTTTTGCTTGAAAAATATGACAAAGATGAAATCAGACAGAACATTGAGGCATTGGACCTTGCGGACGATGGTCTGCGCGTAGTTTATCTGATTCCTGTGGAAAAGAATGTTGCAGAGGCCGGAAAGGTAATCCTTTCCAATCTTTTCGCAGAATCCGAAAAAGACTATGTATGCATTCCGCAGAAGGGGCAGTTAGCGCTGATAAAAAGTCTGAAAAACAAAAAAGAAGAAACGAAACTTTCGGAATATGCCGGGCAGATTGTCAGCATGTTGGGAAGCGAACTTATGGTAAATGTGCAGGTTTCCTATGGGAATCCGGTGAACAAATTATGCGAGGTTCTTAAATCTTACAAGGAAGCAAAGATTGCCATGGAGGTTGCAAAGATTTTCTATGATGGAAGAAATATTGCGGCATATTCCTCTCTGGGTATTGGGCGGCTGATCCATGAACTTCCGGTTTCCCTTTGTGAAACATTCTTAGACGAGGTATTTGGTAACAAAAAAATATTACAGTTAACCGAAGATGAACTTTCCACCATAGACAAATTTTTTGAAAATAATCTGAATATTTCTGAAACGGCGCGGGAATTGTTTATGCACCGGAATACGCTGGTGTACCATTTTGAAAAATTGCAGAAAACCACAGGACTGGATATCCGGAGATTCGATGATGCATTGACATTTAAAATTGCTACCATGGTAGCCCGCTATATGCGCTATTTGCAGAGCACCTAAGAATCATCGAATGGTCCGATAATCTCTGTGTTCGCAGCAGGTATTGTAAGAAGTGTTTAAAAATTGATTAAAGCATTTTCAAATTCATCAAAAATAGTTTATCAAAGGAATTAAAAAATAATTTCATCAAAGAAGTCATATTTTACTCTGTCTCCTCATAGAATATAGTACAAAGAAAATGGTACAAGTTATTCCTGGAGGGACAGAGTTGTTTTATTTTGAGCGAAACATATTTTATATCGAAGGTTATCATATGGAAGAAAGGAGCGGGAATATCGGTTATATTATGATGACCCTTCGGGAAGACGAATGCCGGGTTGAAATCGGACTCCGAAATGTGGAGAACCCAGAAATCAGAAACTGCCGATGGTACGCAGTGAAGGAACAGGAGAAGGTTCTACTGGAAACATTTCCCGTTAGAGAGGGACAGGCAGATTTTTATGCTATCTATCCGAAAAATCGAATTGGAAAGGCGCGCACCCCGAGGGAAGGGTGGAAAAGTTTTGTATTTGAATTTGACGATGGAAGTTGGGGAAAATGTAACATTTCCGGACAGGCCGGGGAAAATAACAGAAAAGAAACTGCCGGTGCAATTCGAACTTACATACCAAAGGAAATCAGGCAGGAGAAGGACAGCATCGCCGCAGTTTTGCGAAATGAATCTTCGTCAAATAAAACCGGCGGGGAACCGCCTCCTTGGAAGGAAGATTCGTTCACAGAAACCGGTGGAAAATCGCCGCCAAGCAGAGAAAATGCAGTAAATGGCAGGCAACCATTGTACAGGAATGAGGAGAAAACCAGTGGGCAACCGCCGCCATGGAATGAGAAAAGACCGTTGACACTATGGGAGGAAGAGGAAGAGACACTCGGTTGTGAAACGGAGGAAATGTTTGATCATGAGGCAGAAGATAAGGAAAATGAGCAGCAGGAAGAGTTTCAGGAATTTATGAAACAATTCCCGGTTCTACAGCCATTTCCTTCTCAGGGGAACTATGTGCAGATTACTCCATTTGCAGTGAAATATCTGGCGCCGGACTTTCAATCCATGGCCCAGAACAGTTTTCTGCTTCATGGGTATTATACCTATCATCATTTGATTCTGGGGTATTACCGGGATGAACGAAAATGTGGTTATTACCTGGGAGTTCCCGGAACTTTTCAGGAACGGGAGCAGATGCTGGCAGGGATGTTTGGATTCGAAGGATATGAGCATTCCGGCAATTTGGGTTACTACATGAAACGGGTGGAATTGGGGAAAATCAAAGTACCCGCTGAAGCAGACATCACATAGAAAATCAGGAGATCCAGCGAGGAGGACGAGAAATGCATGATGACCCGGAAAGCGGGCGGAAAATAGAATAGTCGCGGGGACAATCAGGATATCCCACGAAGGCTTGTGGAAGGAATCCGTTTTTGTGCCGTAGATAAAAAAGCCTGCAATTCCTCCGTTGTGAAGGAGGTCATGATAATCGGTGCTTCGGCCAAGCGGTGCCGTATATCGTTTTGGGCTGTCTGCAAATCGATTTCCGCTTTATTTACCATAGTTTGCAGGATGGTGTCACCGGCGGTAAAAGATTGAAGATAATAGGCGCTGTCCGAAGGAAGCCAATTTCCGATTTCCTTCATATCGGTTAGGGAATGAAGCCCTTTTACAAGAGTGGTGCGAAATTCATGAGGAATGCGCATTGCAGAAAGAAGAGCAACCGATTCACGGATTGGATCTGTATTCATGCCCGGAATCCCGCAAAGCAAAGGATAATTACTTAAAGAAGACTTGATGTCCATGGCAACATAGTCGATCAGATGCCCCTCCCATAACTGCTTAATTACATCCGGTCGAAAGCCGTTGGTATCAAGTTTTATCAAAAGTCCCATATTTTTAATCTGACAGAGAAATTCCGGAAGATCCGATTGCAGAGTAGGCTCACCGCCGCTGATGCAGACGCCTTCCAGAATTTTTCTGCGTTTTTCCAGAAATTTTAAAATCGAATATTCTGTTAAAGGCTCTTTCTCTTGTGCGTTTTTCCATTCCCGGTAGGACAAGATTGCATTTTCATTCAGTTCAGATTCTTGCAACGCCAGGAACGCATTTTGACAAAATGGGCAACGAAAATTACAGCCTGCAGTAAAAATAGTACACGCAAGCTTCCCCGGATAATCCAATAATGTAGTTGGTAAAAAGCCGGCAATTTTCATAAATAAAATCCTTTCTTCTTTTCTAAATGGAGTATAACACAATTTTTAATGTGTTACTTTTCAAATTGGCGGCCGGCAATTAGAATAAATGAAAGGAAAAGAAAATATCACGGAATAGTATTACACAAAAGTTACATAGAAAATTATTTTTTGAAAAGAGAGAAGATTTGTCCATGAACAATCAGAAAAATGAAATGACTACAGATGAAAAATACATGCGGGAAGCGATTAAGCAGGCGAAAAAGGCAGAAAAGCTGGGAGAAGTGCCTATTGGCTGTGTAATCGTTTATGAAGATAAAATTATTGGGCGGGGTTACAACCGGAGAATTACGGATAAAAGCACATTATCCCATGCGGAAATCACAGCCATTAAAAAAGCCGGCAGGATAATCGGGGACTGGCGTCTGGAGGGATGCACTCTTTATGTCACTTTGGAGCCATGCCAAATGTGCGCAGGCGCCATTGTTCAGGCGCGTATCCCCCGGGTAGTAATTGGCTGCATGAATTCGAAGGCGGGTTGCGGCGGTTCTATTTTGAATCTTTTGGAAATGAAAGAATTTAATCATCAGGCTGAGGTTTCCCGAGGTGTACTGGAAGAGGAATGCAGCCATATGTTGACGGAATTTTTCAAGCAGCTGCGAAAGCGCGTAAAAACGAAATAGAATTTTTCTATACGCAGTATAAATTCCCCTCTTTTGCAAACACTAAAGCAAAAAGGGAGAAATCAATACAATGAAAGATAGAATCTTTGGTGTTTTGCAACGCGTGGGAAGAAGTTTCATGCTTCCGATTGCAATCCTTCCTGTGGCAGGACTACTGCTTGGAATCGGTAGTTCTTTTACCAACCAGACAACCATTGCAACCTATGGTTTGCAAAGAATTCTGGGAGAAGGAACATTTCTCCACGCATTGCTTGTCATCATGAGTGAAGTGGGAAGTGCGGTATTCGACAATCTTCCCATTATTTTTGCCGTAGGCGTGGCCATCGGAATGGCAAAGAAGGAGAAAGAAGTGGCTGCATTGGCGGCATTAATTGCCTTCTTTGTCATGCATATCTCAATCAGCGCCATGCTTCTGATTCATGGAGACTTGAGCGCAGCCAATGAAATATCCGATACGGTATTGGAAGGAACCATAGCTTTTGCCTGTGGAATTCCAACTCTGCAAATGGGCGTCTTTGGCGGCATTCTTGTGGGACTCGGGGTTGCGGTCCTGCACAATCGTTTTTATAAAATTGCACTGCCAAATGCATTGTCCTTTTTTGGTGGTTCCCGTTTTGTGCCTATTATTTCCACTCTGATTTATATGCTGGTGGGAATTGCCTTATACTATGTGTGGCCGCCTGTGCAAAATGGAATCTATGCCCTGGGCAGCGTGGTGACGGGTACCGGATATTTCGGTACGCTTTTGTTTGGTTTGATTAAGAGGGCCCTAATTCCATTTGGTCTTCATCATGTCTTTTATATGCCATTCTGGCAGACCGGAGTGGGCGGCTCCATGGAGGTAGCCGGGAAACTGGTACAGGGTGGTCAGAATATTTTCTTTGCGCAGTTGGCGGATTCTGCGAACATTGCCCATTTCAGCGCAGATGCCACCAGGTATTTCTCCGGTGAATTCATTTTCATGATTTTCGGTCTTCCGGGAGCGGCCCTTGCCATGTATCAGTGCGCCCGCCCGGAAAAGAAGAAAACGGTGGGTGGTCTTTTACTTTCCGCATCCCTGGCGTCCATGCTTACCGGTATTACGGAGCCTCTTGAATTTTCCTTTTTATTTGTTGCCCCGGTATTGTTTGTGGTTCAGGTAATTCTGGCAGGCTTTGCCTACATGATTGCCCACATGTTAAATATTGCAGTAGGTCTCACATTTTCCGGAGGTCTCCTGGATTTGTTTCTATTTGGCGTCCTTCAGGGAAATGAGAAAACCGATTGGCTGAAAATCATACCTGTAGGTATTCTCTATTTCTTCCTGTACTATTTCATTTTCAAATTCCTCATTAAAAAATGGAACCTGAAAACACCGGGACGGGAGTCAGACGAAGAAGATACAAAATTATACACCAAAGCAGATGTAAATGCGGCGAAGGGCAGCAATAAAAATAGAAATACGGTAGCAGGTAGAGAAAACACTACTGCAGCCGGCGGAGAAAATGCAGCAGCCGTCGATCCCGTCAGTGCCATGATTGTGAATGGCCTTGGAGGAAAAGAAAACATCAGTGATGTAGATTGCTGTGCCACGAGACTGCGTTGTACGGTAAATGACAGTACCAAGGTGGACGAAAAAATCCTGAAAAACTCCGGAACTTCCGGTGTTATAAAAAAGGGAAAGGGTGTTCAGATTATTTACGGACCGCGGGTTACCGTCATTAAATCCAATCTGGAAGAATACCTGGAAAATCCTTCGTCTCAGAATGTTTTGCCGGAAAACCCTTCCGCTCAAAATCCTTCGTCTAAGAATGCTTTGCCGGAAAACCCTTCCGCCCAGAGTCTGTCGACGCAAAAAGACTTGCCGCAGAATTCGTCGACTTTAATAATCATTGCAAGTCCGATGACCGGAGTCGCAGCAGATTTGACAAAGGCTCCGGACGATGGGTTTGCGCAAAAAATGATGGGGGACGGCGCAACGGTAACGCCGACAGATCCACTGGTGGTGGCACCGGCTGACGGAACAGTTTCTTTTGTTTTTGAAACGAAGCACGGACTGGGATTTCTCACAGACAGTGGATTGGAACTGCTTCTTCATATCGGGATCGACACAGTAAAACTTCAGGGAAAAGGCTTTGAGGTTTTGGTAAAACCCGGAGAAGAAGTGAAAAAGGGACAACCGCTTATGAAACTTGATTTGGAATATCTGCGGGAAAATGCATTTTCCATGGTTTCCCCGATTCTTTGCACCAATCTGGAGGAGGGACAGGAGATTATCCGGCTATCTGAAGGCGAGGTAAAAGCAGGAGAACCTTTGTTTGAAGTGAAAGATAGATAATTCTTTTCAAAACACACCTTTTCCGTTTTCCACGGGGAGGGTGTGTTTTTTCGTTTCTTTTTTCGTTCCCTTTCTTCCTTTGTTCATGCAGGTCTTTGTTCCAGGCTTTTCTTTTTTCCATATTTTGTGTTTTTGGCTTATGTTGTCTGCACAACTGCGGGAGGGTGTGTTTTCCTCAAGATTGACGAAGTCCGGGAATAAGGATATACTTAAAATGCCATGCAACCGGGGTTTTAGCGGTGCCTTGTACTCACAATCCGCTTTAGTGAGGGTGATGGCTGGCAGAGGGCCTTTGATTGGTACAGCTGCCCTATATAAGTGATGTTGAGATTTGGGTCTTGCGCAATGCGTGCTTGTGAACCGTGTCAGGGTGGGAACACAGCAGCACTAAACAGGATTTCGTATGTGCCGTGAGGGTGCCTGGATGGAGTTAACTGTATAGGTAACGTGTATTGATTTTGTTCGAAGCCAGTCGCATGGTTTTTGTATTGATTAGGGTTATATTGAAGGGTTAGGTGAACTTTATGAGGGAGACGAAACAAGGATTAGGAAAACAATTATTCGCGTTGGTTTTAGTAGGCGCAATGCTTATGGTGTTGCTTGGAAATGCCGGGGTAGCCTATGCAGCCACACCAAATCCGGCAGCCTATGCACCGGTTTTTGATGCGACCTATTATGCAGCAAAATATCCGGATTTAGCAGCTGCTTTTGGAACGAATGAAAGCCAATTATTTTCTCATTTTTTAAGTTATGGAATGAAGGAAGGTCGTCAGGCCAGTGCGGAATTTAATGTACAGGCTTATAAGGCAAGATACGCAGATTTGCAGGTTGCATTTGGAGACAATCTTCCGGCTTACTACATGCACTATATCACCAATGGAAAAGCAGAAGGAAGAGATGCGACCCTGACGCCGGCGCAGACTCCGGCAACGCAGCCGAGTACGCCGGTGGTGGATACCAATCCTACCGCTAATTATGCACAGCAGGTGATTGATTTGGTAAATGCAGATCGCGCCCAGTATGGCTTGCAGCCGTTAAGCGCAACGCCGGAGTTGATGGCAGCAGCACAGATTCGTGCACAGGAAATTTCCACCTATTTTTCACATACGAGACCGGACGGTACAAGATGCTTTACCGTATTTGAAACAACAGGTGTCACCTATCGATGCTGCGGGGAAAATATTGCAGCGGGACAGCCGACTCCGGCAGCGGTAGAAGATGCCTGGATGCATTCCGAAGGACATAGAGCCAACATTTTGACGGCCGGATTTGGTCATATCGGCGTAGGCTTTTTAGAGACTGACGGTGGATATGGAACATACTGGGTTCAGATGTTTACCAATTAATCGGGAACAGAAATTCCTTGTGACAACCCCCTTTTCCGGACAACCGGGCAAGGGGGCATTTCAAATTATTTGAAAGGATGGAACATATGAAACTTTGGGTGACAGCTGCGGGAACAGGCTCGGCGTGGCATATATGTAATATTGCCCGGAAATATTTTGCAGATGAAATTGAATTATTTGTCAGTGACATCAATGAACCTTCTCTGGTGGCTGCCTCTACGCTTGCGGATCATTTTTTTGTGGTACCACCGGTAAAAGAGCCGGGGTATGCCGATTATATGTACCGGTTGCTTCAGGAAAATGAGATTGATGTCATCATTCCCTTGATTCCATGGGAACAAAGTTTTTTCAGTATGGACCGGGAGAAATTCCGTGTGCTAGGTATTCAAAGTATTGCGCCGGATCGGAAAACAAATGACCTTTTGAATAATAAGATTTCCCTGCATCGCTTTTGCGTAGAACAGGGGATTCCCACCATAGCCATTATGAAGCCGGAGAATATTAAGCCGGAGGAGACCTATTTCGTGAAACCACTGGACGGCTTTGGTGCCATGGGAACCCGCCGGTGCCTCGGTTCAGAACTGACGCAGGAGGATTTTACGCATGCCGTTGTTCAGGAGTATTGCGGTGATGAACAGGGTATCCGTGAAATTACGGTGGAAGCATTTTATCACCGAGGGGAGTTGCATACCATTGCCCGAAGGCGTCTTGAGGCAAAGTCGGGGGTATGTACAAAAGCGGAAATCATGGAGGCTCCGTTTGCCGGGGAAATTATAAAGAAAATGGTGGAACAGCTTTCGTTTCCGCCGGTCTTTAATGTGCAGTTTATTGAACATGGCGGAGTATGGAAGGTTATGGATGTGAATCTGCGACTGGCAGCAGGAACCGGACTTTCCAATGCGGCCGGTTTTCAGTTAATAAGGGCGCTTTTGGCCTCTTTGCTCGGAAAAAAAGTTCTGCCTTCCTGGTTACAGCCGGATTATGGAATTAAATCAATCCTTAGAGTTTATGAAGAAGTGGTTATCCGATGATATATATAATGGATTTGGACGGAACATTAATTGACAGTACAAAGCGTCACTATGTTCTGATGGAAAAGATAATAGAGGATGAAATGAATCGGGGGAATCTGCCGGTGACCATGGGGAAGAAATTTGATGCCCATGAATTTATGGCCTACAAGGCCGACGGTAAATCCGGAAAATCCTATTTAACCGAAAAATTATGTCTTTCTCTGTCCGAGGCAGAATGCATTATGACACTTTGGGGAGAAAAAATCGAGTCTGAGGAAATGCTGGCGCTGGACCGGTTGTATCCGGATGCGATTCCCAGTCTGGAACGGATTGTAAACAGTGGGAACATCGTCATTTTCCTTACCGCAAGGCAACGGGAGGATTTGGTGCAAAAGCAGTTACAGGATTTGCAGATTTTTTCTTATGCAACAGAAATCTTTGTGGTCAATCCCAAAAACGCCGCAGAAGAAAAATGCCGGGTGGTAAAAGAACTGCTTCAGAGAACCGGCACGAAGAGTGCTTTGACAGGACAGACAGAACCGGAGGGGAATACTGCTTTGGAGAAGAATGTGATTGTGGTGGGAGATACGGAAAATGAATGGACATTGGCCAATGAACTGCATCTTCCGTGCTATCTTTTGTCCCGGGGATTTCGTAGCAAAACTTTCTGGGATAAAAAAGGCTGCATTGCCATGGAAGATTTGTGCCGGCTCCCTTAGAAACCGGCACTTTTTCGATACTTAAACAATTAAAAATTTTCAAAATATTTCTTAAAAATCTCACAGTACAATTCTTAGTAAAAGAAAGAATCAATCTCCACGCTGGATCCCATTTTTACATAATTCATTTCTTTGACCACATTTCTTTCCAATAACGATTTGCTCAGGCGTTGTCCGAAGGTTACGGTATCCAGAAGACCGGCCAACAGACCGCAGCCTACAGATTTTACATACCAGGAAAAACCATATGTAATACCGATTTTTGTACCCTGAATAAGAAAAGCCAGGCAAAGAAGTAACAGGCAGCAGCCAAAGAGAAATCGGATTGCGACGGATACTTTGTAATTGACCGTTTTGAGTCGGATGGCAGAGGAATTGATTTTCGTGTCATAGCCATTTTTGCCCGGGTTTCTATCCTCTTCATCCCGGGCATTTTTAGAGGATAAAACAGTGGAAAAATTCATCACGATGCAACCCAGAAAAAGCAGGATATCCATAATGACGGTAAAAGGAATCATAAAAGCAAGCATAGACGCAGATGACCAGGCGATGGTAGCAGCAGCAAAATAGAGTCCCAGTTTTTTTGCCAGATAGGCGTTGGCGATGTAGACTTCTCCGTCCACTTTTCCCGTCTGTCCGTTAATGTATACAGCGTGACGCTTTCCATGCTCATGATAACCCGCCACCCAGATGGGAACCAGGGTGTAAATGATTTCCTTTGGCGTGACATCGCAGGAGGAATCAACCAGATCCACAATAGGTCCACCATTTTTGTGCGCTTCCACTGCATTTTTTCCATCCTCCATGCAGAATTTCTGCATTCGGTCAATGGCTTTTCCCAGCATTTCCGTTTGGGAATAATAATATCGCTCCGCCATATGCCCCGACAGATAAGCCGGTGTAAATGGCTTCATCTCATAATAGTGGAATGGTTCAATGCCGTGGAATCGTTCGTCAATAAAATGAGCAGAAGAATCAAAAGGAACATGAACAAAATCCGTTCGGGTAGTAAGAACCAGGTTTTGCAACAGGGTATTAAATCCCACTGTCTCCTTTGTGGCTTCGCCGGGTGCTACCTGGGCGGAAATGGTGGTAATGGCCTGGGCATTGTACAGCCAAACAGGCACATAGTACATCTGAAATTTTAACTGCAATTTCTCCGCATTTAACTTCGGCAGGGTTGGGTGCGCCAACCACCAGGTAATCATTTTTCCCCTGGCCTCTTCCAGAGTAAGCTTGCATGGAATGATTTTTTCCGGAGAAATAGTATCTTCTCCTTCTGCAAAAGCAACCATTTCCGATTCACAATAACTGCAATATAATTTGGCGTCTACTTCCTGAATCGTCATCCTTGCGCCGCACTGGGGACAGGAAAATTGATGTAATTCATCGGATAATTCCGACAGTCCCTCATAGGTGATGGACAGGGTATCATATTCTTCAACTTTGCAGTACCCGCCACAGGACGGGCATTCCAACTGCTTGTGTTCAATGGAATATGTCATTTTGTCCCCACAAGTGGGACATTTAAATACGCAAATCATATCCTTTCCCCCTAAAACTTAATATCGGATACTTTACTTCGTTCTTTTCTGCTTTCCTTTTCTGTCTGTCATGCACATTATTCTTCATTTTTTTCTTCATATTTTTCAAATGCGAACATCATGAACGAGAACATAATATTCTTTCACATTAAGTATAGCATGGCATAGGAAAATTTGGATTCCCCTCAAAAATGTTTTGTTGTTTTTTATCCTATACAAAGATGTGATATAATGAGCGCAAGCGAGCCAACATGCTTGCATGATTGGCGAACGGCGATATGCGATCAGCCTGCAGAGCAGGCATTTAGGTATTTTTAGGGAAAAGGGGAAAACATGAAATTATCTGATTTTAATCATTTCGAACGAATTACGATTCAGTGCCACGACAATCCGGATGCAGACGCTTTGGCTTCCGGCTTTGGTCTGTATCTTTATTTCCAGGATCAGGGAAAAAATGTGCGTCTGGTCTACAGTGGCCGGAATAGGATTCAAAAATCCAATCTTGTTTTAATGGTCAATGAATTAAAAATACCGATTCAGTATATCGCACCGGAATATATTGATGTGAATGGCAAAGAGGATTGCTTTAAGTATCCGTTTGCCTGCGAAACAATGGAAGAAGAATGTCTTTCTCCGGAGGATGAAATGCTTTGGCGTAAAGGTCTCTGGATTACAGTGGATTGCCAGTATGGTGCGGGAAATGTGACGATGATTCCGGCTGAAAATATAGCGATCATCGATCACCATCAGACGGAGATTGACCGGATAGAGAACAGCATAATCCGTTCGGATCTGGGCAGTTGTGCAACACTGGTCTGGTCCTTGCTGAAGGAGGAAGATTATCCTGTGGGAGACGAGAACGGACTGGGAACTGCGCTGTATTACGGACTCTTTACAGATACCAATCAGTTGGCGGAAATTTTCAACCCTCTGGATCGTGATATGGTGGAGCAGATTCCTTATACCAATTCCCTGATAACCCGTCTGCGCAATTCCAACATCACATTAAATGAACTGGAAGTAGCAGGCGTCGCTCTGCTTCGTTACAGTTACAACGAGGAATATCGATTTGCCGTGATTCGTTCCCAGCCTTGCGATCCCAATATTCTCGGCCTGATCAGCGATTTTCTTCTGCAGGTGGACCGCATCAGCACCTGCGTGGTATTTAACAAAACCGGAGGCGGCTACAAACTTTCCGTTCGCAGTTGTGTTCCGGAGGTAAATGCGAGCGAGTTGGCCGGCTACCTTACAAAAGATATTGGTTCCGGCGGCGGTCATTATGAAAAGGCCGGTGGCTTTATTAATGAAAATCTATACTCAAAAAAATATCCGGGGCTTCACATGGACGGCTACATCAATAATCGGATGACGGAATATTTTGATAACTATGAAATCATTCACGCCAAGGATTATTGCATTGATACCTCCGCCATGGATTTATATCAGAAAAAGCGTCTCCCTCTGGGTTTTGTCCGTTCCGAAGATGTGCTTCCTAAGGGAACGCCGATTACGGTTCGTTCTCTGGAGGGCGATATGGATTTAGTAGTTGATGAAGATCTGTATATTATGATCGGCATCAAGGGCGAGGTTTATCCGAAACGGAAAGAAACCTTTTTGAAATCCAATGAAATCCTGAACGAGAAATACGATTACGACAAATATGTTATTTCCAATACCTATATTCCTACTGTGAAAAACCGTCTGACCGGACAGAATCATTTGCTTAGTGATTATGCGGAGGTGTGCGTTCCTTCCGGTAGTGTGAAGATTTTTGCAAAGAAGCTCACGAAGGGCGTGAAAATATTTACTGCCTGGGATAAGGATAAATATATGCTGGGAAATCCGGGAGATTATCTGGCAGTAAGATGCGATGATTTGCATGACATTTACATCATCGAAGAGAAAATTTTCGGCATCACCTACGAAAGCGTAGATGCATAATTAAGAAAAGATGCAGTGCTGCGAATGTGGAAGAAAACGCCGCAGCCGAAAAAGCGTATTGGCGCAGCAGCAAAGAAAACGCCGCAGCCGAAAAACATTTTGGCAGAAAGGAAAAGAAGATGGACAAGAAGCAACATCAGGCATTTCATTACGATGCTTTTATCTCATACCGGCATTTACAGCCGGACCAGTTTGTGGCGGAAAACCTGCATAAAATGTTAGAGGCGTTTCGCCTTCCGGAGAATGTTGTACGAAAAATAAAGAAAAATGACCCGTCCGCAAAGACGAGAATTACGAGGGTATTTCGCGATCAGGAGGAATTACCGCTTTCTTCCAGTCTGGAAGATCCTATTGTGGAAGCCCTGCAGAATTCGGATTTCCTGATTGTGATTTGTTCCCCACGGCTAAAAGAGTCGGAGTGGTGCAAAAAAGAAATCCGGACCTTTATTGAAATGCATGGAAGCGACCGGGTTCTGGCGATTCTGGCAGAAGGAGAGCCGGAAGAATCATTTCCGGAGGAATTGCTATGGCGGAAAAAAGAAATCACAGGGAAAGACGGAAAAACAGAGGTTGTGATGGAAAAAACGGAGCCTCTGGCGGCGGATTTTCGCGGGGGGACGGATGCAGAACGCAAGAAAGCCATGAAAGCAGAGTTGCTTCGTCTTTTGGCACCCATGTTTGGCCTGAATTATGATGAATTGCGTCAGCGTCACAGAGAACAGAAAATGCATCGCGTGGTGCGCTGGGTTTCTATTGCTGCAGTGCTATGTCTTATTTTTGCCCTTTGCAGCACTTATGTTGCCATTCAGATTAATAAGCAGAAAGAACAGATTCAGTCCCAGTCAGAACAGATTCAGGAGCAAAGTCTGGAGATTGCCGATCAGGCGCAGAAGATTGCAGAACAGTTTGATACGCTCCGGTTGCAGCAGGCGTATACGCTGGCAGCGGAATCCGAGGAATTGCTTTTTCAGGATGACCGGGTAGCGGCGATTGATACAGCGATTCAGGCACTGACCACATATCAGGATATTAATATGCCTTATACGGATGAAGCCAAATGCGCTTTGCAGGAAGCCTTAAATATCTATGAATTTACGGATAAGGTGCGCTCGGTCTATAGTCTGGATTTTGACGCCCGAATACAGCAAATGACATTGTCCCCGGACGGAAAGACGGTTCTTGTATTGGATATCAACAATGTGGCACATTTTCTGGATGTGGAAAATGACCGGTTCTTCCCGGAATATATCGATGCCGGTAATGATCTTAATGCAAAAAATATTTCTTTTTTGGGTGGTGAGGAAATCGGTTTTATTAGCAGAGACGGGGATTTTGTCGTTTACAATTTTGTGACGGAAGAGGAGAAACGGATACACTTTAGTGACAATATCGGAAGCACGAAACAGGTTGCGATTCATGTTGATCTTCAGAAAGCGGTATTTTTTGATAAAGGAAATGTTCTTGTGTATGACATGACAAACTGGCAGCGCATTGCGGAAATACCGACTTCTATGAGCGGATGGATGGTTTGCAATGCGAATTCGGTTCGTTCTTTCCCGGATAATATTGTTGGATTTTATACCAGCGGTTCCTCTATAGAAGAAACCAAATATATTGTTCTTTTCGATGTGCAGAATAATCGCATCATTGCCGAAGTGGCGCTTCCGTATGAAGTGTCATCTCCGATATATTTTTACAAGAATAACCGTCTGGTGGTAAGTTACGAGGACTCGAATTCCCATATCAAATCATATGATGTTACCACCGGTTCCCTTTGCTGGGAATTGACATTGGAAAGAGCCTATATCAGTCGAATTACGCAGATGGAGGATCAGGGAAAAGACTGTATTGTTTTATTAGGAGCGAAAAGAGTTTACGAGATAGATGCGCAAAGCAGTCAGATTTATTATGATACCATGGTAGATAATAATATACTGTTTGCTTCCAAATATTCCACCGGAATTCAGTTTATTACCTCTGATTTGTCTTCTTATTATCTGGAAGGATTTTTCAGCAATGCATTCTCAAGTGAAAGAGAGTGCTATATTGACCGGGCGGAACTGGTTCTTAATACAGGCTACGGAATGCTTGTGGTTCCGGAAAATGAAAGCCGTGTGATTGTATATCGAAACAATGAACCGGAAAATCTGGAGGATTATAACGGACCTATCGAGGATGTTGAGATGGTGAAAACTCTGACCGTGGATGAAATATTGATTTTGAAAGAAGAACTGGATATTCCGGATGTGGAAATAGCGCAATCTATTATTTACAGTGCAGATGAGAAATATATGCTTGTCTGTTATCCTATGGGACGCGCTGATTTGTATCGGACAGAGGATATGGAATGCATGTGCGGAGTGGAGAGTAAGGACATTTCAAATGCAACTGTATTTATCGGAAATGATGCCCAGGGCAATTATTATTTCGCATCCGCAGTCTATGGTTACTGCTTCAGTCCGGAAGGAAATTATCTTGGATGTATTTCCTTCCTTCGCGCCATTGATGTTGATGCAAATTGCTATATTATCGGGGCGACGGATTTGGAAAATCGTTACCGGTGTCCGATTTATACGGTGGAGGAATTGACGCAGTTCGGCGAGGAATATATTTCGCACTGGGACATCAGAGAATGAGACTTTCAGACCTTCTGCCAGCAGGTGTCGTTCTTGTTGAATGAAGAAAATTACAGTATACTAAATACGAAGAAAATGTAGTAATTAAATTGTGAATCCAAAGATGAGATTACAAATCCAAAGATGAGATTACAAATCCAAAGATTGGATTAAAAGAAAAAATGAATTGCAATTACATAAAACCGCAGAAATATTTGTAAAATAATTATCGGACATAATGGAAAAAATAATTGTAAGAAACAAGAAAACAGTTGCAATTCGGATTGCAAATGAATAGCAAAAATGATAAGGAGAGAATGCGTATGAAGAGAATTGGTATGCTTACAAGCGGCGGAGATTGTCAGGCTCTGAATGCAGCGATGCGAGGTGTTGTAAAAACTTTGTATAACAGTGGGGAAGAAGTTGAGATTTTCGGATTTTTAGCCGGATATCGGGGACTCATTTACAGTAATTTCCGGATGCTTACCGGAAAAGATTTTTCCGGTATTTTAACAAAGGGCGGAACGATTCTCGGATCTTCCCGAACTCCATTTAAGACCATTGAGGAGCCGGATGAAAATGGGCTTGATAAGGTAGATGCCATGGTACACACTTACCATAAACTGAATCTTGACTGTCTGGTTGTGCTGGGCGGAAACGGAACGCACAAGACAGCCAATTTGCTTCGTACCAAGGGGCTCAATATTGTGACACTGCCAAAGACCATTGACAATGACCTTTGGGGAACCGACATGACCTTTGGTTTCCAGAGTGCGGTAAATGTGGCAACTAATGTCATCGACTGTATTCATACCACGGCCGATTCCCATAGACGTGTTTTCATTGTAGAAGTTATGGGACACAAAACCGGCTGGCTGACTTTAAATGCAGGAATGGCTTCCGGTGCGGATATTATCCTGATTCCGGAGATCCCATACGATATCAAGAAAGTGGTTAAGGCTATTAAAAAGCGCCAGAACGATGGTTCCGGATTTACCATTATCGCCATTGCAGAAGGGGCAATTTCCAAAGAAGACGCTCAGTTATCTAAGAAGGAATATAAGAAAAAAGTTGAGAAGCGCCCATACCCGTCTGTTTCCTATGAAGTGGCACAGCAGATACAGGAGGAAACCGGATTGGAGGTGCGTGTTACGGTTCCCGGTCATATGCAGCGCGGTGGAAGTCCTTGCCCGTATGACCGTGTATTTGCCTCAAGACTTGGCTCCGAAGCCGGTAAATTGATATTACAAGGGGAGTATGGTTTCATGGTGGGATACAGAAATCGTGAAATCGTTAAGGTTCCGCTCGAAGAGGTTGCGGGTAAATTAAAGACGGTGGATCCGGATGCAACCATTGTTAAAGAAGCGAAAATGCTGGGAATCTGTTTTGGAGATTAATCGCCGGATTCATCGATAAAGCACCTGAAAATTGTGGTGCATCGCCGAAAGTGCCGATTCATCACATTTGCGTTATGAAAAACGCAGAAATTGTAACATGGGTATAAATTGACCCATGACTGGAAGGGGTATGGAGAATTCTATGTCATACACAGCGTTATATCGTAAATTTCGTCCTTTGGTTTTCGAGGATGTAAAAGGACAGGAACATATCGTCGGTACCCTGCGTAATCAGGTTATACATCAGAGAATCGGACACGCCTATCTGTTCTGCGGAACAAGAGGAACCGGAAAAACCACCATCGCAAAAATATTTGCCCGGGCGGTAAACTGCGAAAATCCTGTCAACGGCGGACCTTGTGGCACCTGTACTACCTGCCGGTCTATTTTGGCAGGACAAAATCTGAATGTAGTTGAAATTGACGCGGCATCCAATAACAGTGTGGAAAATGTTCGGGAAATCATAGAGGCTGTTTCCTATCCGCCTGTGGATACCCGTTATAAAGTCTATATCATTGATGAAGTTCATATGCTTTCAGCAGGAGCATTTAATGCCCTGCTGAAAACTTTGGAAGAACCGCCTTCCTATGTAGTGTTCATTTTGGCCACGACGGAAGTGCATAAGATTCCTATTACCATTTTGTCCAGGTGTCAGCGTTACGATTTTAAGCGAATTTCTCTGGATACCATTGCAGACCGGATGCGTGAACTGACGGAGAAGGAAGAACTGCAGATTGAAGATAAGGCACTTCGCTACATAGCAAAGGTGGCAGACGGTTCCATGCGGGATGCCCTCAGTCTTCTGGATCAGTGCAATGCATTTCATTACGGCGAGATACTCACCTATGACATGGCGCTGGAGGTTTTGGGCGCAGTGGATACCCGGGTATTCAGCCGGTTGCTACGCAGTGTGATTGCCAATGATATTATTGGCTGTCTTGCCGTCGTGGAAGAAGTAGTCATGCAAGGGCGGGAACTTGGTCAATTTGTGAAAGATTTTGTCTGGTATCTTCGAAATCTCATGTTATTGAAATCCTCTACGGAGGAAAAAGTGGAAGAGGTGCTGGATGTATCGACGGAGCATTTGAAACTGCTCCGCGAGGAAGCGGAAATGCTGGAATTAAATTCCATCATTCGTTATATTAATGTCTTTTCCGAACTTTCCGGACAGCTTCGCTACGCTTCACAGAAACGGGTAATCGTGGAAATGGCAGTAATAAAATTATGCACGCCGGAAATGGAAGTTGATACAACGGCCATTTTGGACAGAGTGCGTAAATTGGAAAAGAAGTTGGAACAGGGAATCATGGTGCAAAATGTACTGGGCGCTCCCGTGACAACGCAGGCTGCAGAAACAAAACCTGTAGAATTGCCGGCAGCACTGCCGGAGGAGATTGAGCAGGTTCGCAATGAATGGCCTGTTATTCTTGGGAAAACGGAACATTTGACACGGGGACTGCTCAGTGAGGCGAAACTTTCCATTGACCCGGATACGGGTGTGCTTTTGTTATGTTTTAAGAATGAATTTATCTACAATCAGGTTAACACAGACGAAAAGATAGCAGAGATTCATGCATTACTGGCCGAACATACCGGTCGGGAGGTCCCTTTTGAACTACGGACTTACAATAATAATCAGGAATTTAGTGAGCAATACTACGATTTGCTACAGGGAATCCATATGGAAATAGAGGAAATATAGAAACGGTCGGTTTCGCCAGGGAGATATCGTATCCGGATGGAATTGGATGAAACGGTCGGTTTCGCCAGGGGGATATCGTATCCGGATGGAATTGGATGAAACGGTCGGTTTCGCCAGGGAGATATCATGCTCGGAATGGTTGTCCGGTTAGGTGCAAAATCCGGAATCGGGCAATTGGTGGAATGCGTATAATCGTGTATAATGAATTAGAATGAAAGCATCCGTATGAAAACAAAATAAAAGAATCCGGATTAAGGATAGGGAATCAAAATAAAAAGGAGAAATAAATATGGCAAAAAGAGGTGGATTTCCGGGCGGAGGAATGCCGGGAAATATGAACAATCTGATGAAACAGGCGCAGAGAATGCAGCGTCAGATGGAAGAAAGTCAGAAAGAACTGGAAACAAAGGAATTTACTGCAGCAGCCGGCGGTGGAGCGGTGGAAGTAACCGTAACCGGTGCAAAACAGGTGGTGAAGGTTGTTCTTTCCGAAGAGGCTGTGGATCCGGAGGATATTGAAACTCTGCAGGATATGATTGTTGCGGCAACCAATGAGGCTTTAAAACAGGCAGAAGACGCCAACAATGAAATGATGAGTAAAATGACTGGTGGAATGAATCTGGGAGGATTTCCTTTCTAATGGAATACTATAGTGGAGATATTAATAAACTGATTGATGAACTGGCTGCCCTTCCGGGAATCGGTGCGAAATCAGCGCAGCGAATGGCATTTCATATTATTAATCTCCCCAAAGAACGCGTGGAACGCCTTTCCGGTGCTATCATCCGGGCTAAGGAGACGGCAAAATATTGTTCCTGCTGTCAGACATTAACTGACAAAGAAATTTGTCCGATTTGCGCCAATCCAAAGCGAAACCATAAGATTATTATGGTGGTGGAAAATCCCAGGGATCTGATTGCGTATGAAAAAACCGGGAAATATGAAGGCGTTTATCATGTGCTCCATGGTGCAATTTCCCCTATGAACGGAATCGGACCCTCCGACATTCGTCTGAAGGAATTAATTGAACGTCTGAAAGATGATGTGGAAGAGGTCATCATTGCCACCAATTCCAGTGTGGAAGGTGAGGCCACAGCCATGTACATCAGTAAATTAATCAAGCCGGCGGGAATCCGGGTTTCGCGTATTGCCACAGGTGTTCCGGTTGGCGGCGATTTGGAATATATTGATGAAATCACACTCCTTCGTGCGTTGGATGGAAGGGTCATGTTGTAGTCATGAAACAAAGCCCGATGTATCATCAAGATACAAGGCCTTATGTAGAGTCATGAAACAGAGCCCTATGTAAAATTATATTATAAATCAGATGCAGGGTTTTGTTATAAAGCCGGATGGAAGATTTATAAACTGGTACTAGTAGAAAAGAGGAAGAAAATGAGTGTCAAGAAAGAACTTTTTGGGAAAACAAAAGATGGACAGGAAGTTTTTTGCTATAGTATAGAAAACAAAAATGGTGTTCGCGCCGTTGTAATGACTTATGGTGCTATTTTGAAAAATTTGTATGTGCCGGATAAGAAGGGAAAACTGCGGGATGTGGTTCTCGGATACGATAAACTTTGGCAGTATTACAAAAACGGAAGTTGTTTCGGTTCCACCATCGGTCCTATTGCCAATCGGACGGCAGAAGGCAAATTTGCCCTTGGTAAAAATGTTTATCAGATGCCGGTGAACGACCGGGGAATCAATAACTTGCATACGGATTTGGAAAACGGATTCCATAAACGTGTTTGGTCTGCTGAGGAAAATGTGGAAGGGAAAGACAGCGTAACATTTTCCCTTACAAAAAAGGACGGGGAAATGGGCCATCCGGGTACTATGAAGGTGCAGGTTACCTATTCTCTGACGGGCAAAAATGAATTAAAAATTCATTATCATGCGGATACCAGCAAAAAGACGGTAATTAACATGACGAATCATTCCTACTTCAATTTGTCCGGGCAGAAGAGCGATTCTATTCTTGACACCAGACTTACCATTTTCGCTTCAAATTATACGCCGGTTTTGCCGGATGCAATTCCTACCGGAGAAATTGCTGCGGTTAAGGGAACTCCCATGGATTTCACAAAGGAAAAGAAAATCGGCAAAGACATTGAACAGAAGGGGTTTAGGCAGATTGCAATTTGCGGAGGCTTTGATCATAACTGGGTAATCGATGGCTGGGATGGCAAACTTCGCAAGGCGGCCGTTGCTGTTGATGCCAAATCCGGCATTACCATGGAAACTTATACCGACCTTCCGGGCGTTCAGTTCTACGCCGGTAATTTCATTGGAAAATGTGTAGGAAAAGAAGGTTGTAAAAATGACAAGAGGAAAGGTTTCTGCTTAGAAACCCAGTATTATCCGAATTGTGCCAACGAGAAGAATTTCCCGCAACCGATTTTCGATTCAAAAAATCCATATGATACAACTACAATTTATAAATTTCTCTTCTAATCTTGTGCAAATTTTGCTATGAGTATATACACATAATTTTATTTTATAGATTGCGACAATGGAAATATTTTCAAAAATTGTCGAGAAAAAAATTGAGTTGCGTCCATAATATGACATTTTATTATCCCCGCCTATGCTATAGTCGAAGCAACATTTTGCGAGTAGCAGAAAGGCGGGGATTTTATGGAACAGAACATACAGGACAATATGCAGCAGATGAAATTGCCCAAAAATATCCGGCAGATTGGTATCGTGGATAAGGGAAATCGAGTTTATATAGAAGATTATGTTGTGACCTATATGAAGCGGATTCTTCGGGAAAAGAAATGCGGATTTGGTGCGGTAGCCTTGTATGGACAGGTTTTTTATTTGGAAAAGACAAAGTATGTTTTCATTCAGGCGGCAGCTTACCAGGCTTTGGAGGAATATGAGGCGGGACTGAATAAGGAGACGACAGCTTATTTCCGGCAACAGGCAGAGCAATATTTTCCGGATTTGAGCCCGGTAGGAATTGCAATTTTACATAGCAAGGAAAATCGAATTCCCGGGGCCTGGTATCAGAAATCAAAACTGGCCGGTTTGCTTGGACGAGGTGCTGTGTTCATTGATTTCATCGAGGGAAATACGGAGGCGGAATATTCTTTTCTGCTTGAGGATGGAATGCAGATTTTGGATGGACATTTCATTTATTACGAAAAAAATGAAATTATGCAGAATTACCTCATCGACTTTTTTGAACGGGGCAAATTGGAACAACCGGATGAGCGGGACGAAGAAGTTTCGGAGAGCTGCAAACTGAAATTGTCGGAGAAGAAAGATGAAAGAGGACAAGGGGTATCGTCGCTGTGCTTCTCTATGAGTAGCGTCTGCCTATTCATTGGAATGTGCGTGGTTGGACTGGTGGTGTTAGGCTATTATCAGAAAGCGAAAGACAGTTCCTCTGCAGATGTGAGTATTTCTACCGTATCCCAGGAAAATGCATACGAACTGACGGATGTTTTGAATTTGTCAGGACTTAATGATACATCCGTTAGTAGCGGTAATACCGACGCTGTCTATCTCGATCCGAATCTTGATCCGAATCAGTCTATGGACAGTATTCCGGTGGAGGACAACATGATTGTGCACTCTGGTGATGTTCAGGGAACTACAGGGCAAAATGCCGATTCTGCTCTTGACGATAATTTATTTGAAAATGAAAATACCGATGCTTTGCCGGACATGCAATCCACAAGCATCGATGTAACAGAAGCCGAGTCTACAAACGTTGGTGCGACAGATGCCCGGGCCACAAACAACGGCGCTTCCGATGTGCAGAATCAGACAAGCAGCGGCGCATCCGATGCACAGAGCCAGACAAGCAGCAGTGCATCCGATGCGCAGAGCCAGACAAGCAGCAGTGCATCCGATGCGCAGAGCCAGACAAACATCATTGCTTCCGATGCGCAGAGCCAGACAAGCAGCAGTGCATCCGATGCGCAGAGCCAGACAAGCAGCGGCGCTTCCGATGTGCAGAGCCAGACAAGCAGCAGTGCTTCCGATGTGCAGAATCAGACAAGCAGCGATGCGTCAGGTGCTACAAGTGACAATTTGTCTGCAGAAAATATCACATACAGCAGTTACGAGATTGAACGGGGAGATACTTTGTATGACATTTGCATGAAGCGATATGGCTCCATATCAAACATGTCTCTGATCTGCAACTTAAACGGAATTGAAAATCAAAATAATATATATTATGGACAAACCATTGTTTTGCCATAATAATATAAGGGTATGGAAATTTAAAACAAAGGAAAAGGTGCTTTTTGAATAAAAGAACAAATAAAGAAGAACCAAAATTGAATAAGAAAGGGCCGGTAAAAGAACCCGATTTTCTTGATGAGGATGACAATCCGAAATATGAGGATAAACGATATCTGAGAAAATTGCGTGCGCATCGTCGCACCATTTTTCTGCGTGTTATGGCAGTCCTTTTGATTGTAATTGGATTAGTGGTCTATTTTTATATCTCATTTACCACAAAGTCCTATACGGATTACGAAGTGGTTAATACTGTGGAGAGAGAACTGGTCAGTACGGCAAATATGCTGAAATTCGGCAATAATTTTCTGACCTACAGTGCAGATGGAATTCATTGTACGGATAGCCGGGGCAATGATATCTGGAGTTGCCCATATGAAATGCAGAATCCTATGGTGGAAATGTGCGGGGATTATGTTGCTGTGGCAGATTACGACGGAAGGACCATTTATATTTTTAATTCTACGGGACAAACTTCAACCATTCAGACCAGTAATCCGATTCGTATGATAAAAATATCCGCAAAAGGGGTTGTGGTATGCGTTGTGGATGGTGGAGATGTGACGCCGATTTATCTCTATTACGAGGGGCAGGAGATTGTATCATTCCGTACTACTATGGCGAAGAGCGGTTATCCTGTAGCAATTGGTATTTCCGATAACAGTAAACTGGTGGGTGTTTCCTATTTGTACCTGAATAATGGAGAAATGACCACAAAGGTTGCGTTTTATAATTTTGGCGAAGTGGGCCAGAATGAAACCGATAATCTGGTAAGCGGTTACGATTATAAGGGAGAAGTTGTTCCTGTCATTGAATTTTTGGATGATTCAACCGCATTTGCTTTGGCAAATGACCGCTTGATGTTCTATCAGGGACGGGAAAAACCATCCAACACAGCAAATATTCTTTTACATGATAAAGTACGCTCTGTATTTTATGGTGATTCTCATGTCGGTCTTGTTTATAACAATACGGACGGAGAGACAAAATACAGGATGGATGTTTACTCTACCGCAGGTAAATTGGAAAATTCGATATATTTTGATTTGGATTATCGTGAAATCTTTTTCCATAATAACCGCATTGTAATTTACAATTCTGCGGGAGCATTAATCTACACCGTTCAGGGAAATTTGAAATTTGAAGGAGATTTTGAAGAACCTGTGGCTTTGATGATTCCTACAAATTCGTCAAACCGTTTCCTATTGGTAACGGCGGAAGCGATTAAGTCCATTGTGCTGAAATAATCAAATGGTCGGAACAATGTGTACTTCCCTATTATTATAGAAAGAAAAACATAACAAAATCTTATGTGAACTGGCTGAAAATATTGATTTTATGGGTGTTTCAAAGAATTTAAAAAGTTTTAAAGAAAATGTGAAAAAGTTGTTGACACTGCAAAATCAAGATGTTAATATAAATCTTGCCGCGTGAGACGGGGCAAAATAACATAAAATTGTTAGCAATAGTTGTTGACAAAGCACGAACGAAGTGATAAATTTAATTCGTTGCGCTGCACAAG
>JBJEMA010000019.1:0-25921 GCA_051879435.1 Lachnospiraceae bacterium | reverse complement strand
AATTATTTTTTTACATGAGTCCTCATGTAATTTAAGTATAGCACAGGGAAATTTTGGAAACAATGTCTGGATATGTAAAATTATAAGAATTCTTGTATAGAAAACCGAACAAAGTTAAAAATGAGAGAACGGCCCAAGCGGAAAAACAAAAAAGAGAGAACGGTATAAACGAAAATAACAAAAGATTGAGAGAACAGCCGGTTCAGAAAAAAAACAAAGCATGAGAACAGCAAATTCAGAAAGGACGGAAATCTAAATGGCAAAGGAATTACCCAAAAGAAGTGAAGTAGAAGAAAAATACACATGGAATCTGATGGATTTATATCCTTCCATTGAGGCATGGGAGAAGGATTTGAACCGATATGGAGAAATGGGGCGCATGGTGATGCGTTACGAAGGAAAAGTGGGCGACAATGTAGAAAATCTTTATTTTGTTTTAACTACATTTACTCAAATGGAAGAGATGATGGCAAAAGTATTTCATTATGTGCAGCGTCTTTATGATCAGGATACCGCAGATACCAAGAACCAGTCCTATTGTGGCAAAGCTTTTAACCTGTATGCTTCCGTTGGGAGTGAAATCGCATTCATTGATCCGGAAATTATTGCCATTCCGGATGAACGACTGGAGCAGTTTTATAAGGAGAAGGAGGAACTGGAATTTTTCCGCCGCTATGTGGAGGAAATCCGGCGCAGAAAAGAACACTGCCTTTCCGCTGAATTGGAAAAGGTGATGGCCATGACGGCAGAAATGGCACAGGTGCCTTCCGATACCTATTCTGTTCTTGGCAATGCAGATATGCATTTTCCGGCGATACTGGATGAAGAAGGGGAAACGCTTCGAATTACACATGGTCGGTTCATTTCCCTGTTGGAATCCCCAAACCGGGAACTACGCAAGGAGGTATTTGAAAAATATTACGGAGAGTACAAACAATATCTCAATACCTTTGCCAGTTTGTATAACGGACAGGTGAAGAAACAGATATTTTATGCGAAAATGCGAAAGTATCCGTCTAATTTGTCTGCAGCCGTTGATGAAAATAATGTTCCCGTAACGGTTTATCGTAATCTGATTGATACGGTTAATGCTAATTTGGATAAAATGCATGCTTATGTTTCGCTTCGAAAGAAGTTACTGCAGGTGGATAACCTTTGTATGTATGACATTTATACCCCTATGATTCCGGGGGTGGCAAAGAAATATTCTTATTCCCGGGCGCAGGATATCATTCTGAAAGCATTGCAGCCGCTGGGAGAGGAATATGTTGCTAAGGTGAAGGAGGGATTTGAAAACCGTTGGATTGATGTCTATGAAAATCAGGGAAAACGAAGCGGTGCTTATTCCGTAGCAGTTTATGGTGTTCATCCGTATGTGCTGATGAATTACAACGAAAGTCTTGACAGCGTATTTACCCTGATTCACGAAATGGGGCATTCCATGCATTCCTATTATTCCGATGCGGCTCAACCTTATATTTATTCCCAGTATAAAATATTCGTGGCCGAGGTGGCTTCTACCTGCAATGAAGTGTTACTGCTGGAATATCTTTTGAAACAGTCGGAAGATAAAAAAGAACGGGCGTACTTATTGAATCATTATCTGGATATGTTTAAGGGAACTTTGTTCCGGCAGACGCAATTTGCGGAATTTGAACTGCAAAGCAATGAAATGGCGGAGCGGGGAGAAAATTTGAATGCCGATAATCTCAGCAGCCTTTATCTGGAATTGAATCAAAAATATTATGGAAAGGATATGGTCTCTAATCCGGAAATCGCTTATGAGTGGGCACGCATTCCCCATTTCTATTACAATTTTTATGTATATCAGTATGCCACCAGTTTTGCGGCTGCTGTGGCCATTGCCCACAATATTCTGGAACAGGGGGCACCTATGGTGGAAAAATATATTGGCTTTTTGAAAAGCGGTTGTACTGCGCCGCCGGTAGACCTGCTTCGGGCAGTGGGAATCGATTTGGAAAAACCGGAGCCAATCCGGGCTGCGTTAGATGTTATGGAGCATGTGATTTCCGAACTGGCTACTTTGGCGTAGGGTGCGTAAGTTCCCGGCGCGAACAGGAAACAGCAAAGACTTTTGCAAAGGACGCGTAAATTCCCGGCATAAATGGGAAAGTCGCTATCCCGTAAAGCGCGAAAAGTTGCATAGAAAAGGGAAAAAAGGTAAAATAAGTAACAATGGGGTTTTATGAATGACGAAATGAAGGAGAAAAAATATGTCAGGAAAATACATTAATGCTTCTGCACTTGCAGACGGTAAAATGCTGGTTCATTTGAAGAAAAAATTTATTGAGGATAGAAGTAAGGAAAATTTATTTCCATTGATGGGTTGCCTTCGGGATTCTAAATTAATTCTGCCTATGACACCGCAGAAAGGCGCTAAGGTTCGTCCGGATGTGTTTGCGAACAGTGAAGGAGATTTGTTCCTTCCTTTATTTTCACAGAATGAACAGATGCCGGAGGATTACAAGGTACTATTTACTTTTATTCCACTGCCGATTGAAAACTGTATCAAAACGGCAAAAGAATTAAAGAGCAGCAATGACCGTTATAAGGGTATTGTGTTGGATCCTTTCACGGACGGTATGTATATCACTTTTGAAATGATGGATCTCATTATGGAATTTGAGCCAAAAGTCCGTACCACAACGGAAGAATAAACTTCCCGTATATAAGGGGAGAAAAGGAGAAGGATTATGGCGAAAACAGTGGAGTGCAAATGTGCTACAGAAGATAATAACAACCTGCGGTTACTTTCGCTGGAAGAACATGGGATTTCGGAAAAGGCATTTTTCGAAGCGAATGATTTCAGAAAATACGAGATGCTGGAAAAAAACGGTTTATATCCGGAAGAATATGCGGATTATTTTGAGAACTATCCTGTGCTTGACGGAAATTATGTTTCTCTGAAGAAGATGGAGCAGCAGGGCTTAAGTTACGAGAAATTTTTGCAGTCCGATACAGAGGAGAAAATCCTTTCTCTTCTTACGAGGGACTTGTGCCCGGAGGATTATATGGATTATCTGCCGGCTTTGTGGAAATATGCCGGATATATTGATGACATTCTGGCACTGAAGGAAATCGGTTTGGATTATTCCTGTTTTATGGCTTTGTCAGAGGATGATAAAATGTATGCTCTTCTGGGAAAGGGCGTGCATCCGGAAACATTTTCCTATCTGTTTTCCTGCTATGAGAAACGTGTCATCCGGGCAGATGAAATGATGCGTCTCGTGGAAAATAAGAAGGACCTTTGGCATTTTCTTTCCCTGTCCGATGAAGAAAAAATATATTTTCTGTTAGAGGCGGGATTTCATCCGGAAGAGTTTGAAGATTTGTTTCAGGATTATTCCCATCGGTCGGAATTGGCGGAGGCATTGTATCTTCTAAACGAAAATGGGATTTCAGAGCAGGAATTCCGGCAGCTTGCGGATATGGAAAAAATGTTTTTGCTGATAGAAAAATCCATAAATCCAAGCGATGTGGAATTGTTTTTCCGTGACATGGAAGAAATCAGCCAATGTTATGAAACTTATGCTTCCCTGTATGCTAAGAAAATAGACATTCGCGCATTTTATCATGCAAATGCAATGGAAAAAAGCGCCATGTTGGCAAAGAAAAAACTTCCGAAGGAAGATTATTTGTCAATTTTCTAAAGAAAGAAACCGGTCACTGCCGGTTCGCAATTGAATGGAATGAGAGATAATAAATGAGTAATAATCCACAAAATAAAAACAATGCAAATGCAAATTCCGGGGCTAACGGAAACACAAATAACAAAAATATGAACAACGCAGGCAATGCGAATAACATAAACGCGAACAACGCGGGTGGCAACGGGAAAAATCGTTACCGTAATCGTGGCCGCAAAGGGAATCTGCACAAAGGAATGATATACAAATCAAAGGAAGACGGACTTGCACATGAGTGGGATTGCCCGGTACTGCGGGGAGGAAATATGGCCGATTTCGAAGAATTGAAAGAGGTGGAACTGCTTACCGGAATGATTTGTCCGAAATGCGGTAAGTCGCTCTTGTTTAAGAAATATACGGATGATGTGGAGGAAGGTCGTGCCTTGTCCAGATTTTTGGGAGATTTGTTATCTCCGGAATTCTTATGTGAAATGTATGAAACTTATCACATTTACCCATATGTAATTAACGGAGCCATGAAATTATCTTACAAAGATAATTACTGGAAAATCACAAAGAATGATAAAAAGTTTGTTCTTTTTCATAATGAGATGAAGGAAGATATGCCGGGGTGGTTTAACGACTATTGGAAGGAATACGGCGTATATGAGGGACAGCCGTTACAGGATGTATTTCAGGTGATTTTGGAATACGCATAGTCAGGCTGACAGTGATTTTGTTTGGCAGAAAAAGAATCGTCAGAGTATGGAACAGTCAAAATTATTAAAGCAGGAAGAATTATATCGGGTGGAAGAAATCATTCTAACCCGGGATGAGAAAAAAATATACGGATTGGCGTACATTCCAAATAAGGAAGGTCCAAAACCGCTGGTCATCTATTCCCATGAAATGTGCTACAGTCATAATTATGGAATCCCTTATGCGCAGAGGCTGGCAAAAAACGGATATGCGGCCTATACCTTTGATTTTCGAGGCGGGGCACCGGTGAATCGAAGCAACGGCAGCAGTCTGGAAATGACCATGCTGACAGAAGTGGAAGATTTAAAAATGGTGCTGGCCCATGCAGACAATTGGGATTTTGTGGATTCTTCCCGGATTTATCTGCTGGGCGCCAGTCTGGGCGGCGTTGTTTCCGCCATTACGGCAGCGCAGATGCCGGAGCAGATTGCAGGATTGATATTACTTTATCCGGCGTTCCCTATTGTGGAAGAAATCCATGATACATTTGAGGCAAAAGAGAATATTCCGGAGGAGTATATGGCTTATGGTTGGATGAAGGTGAGCAGACATTATGCTCTTGATATCTGGGATTTTGATGTGTATCAAACCATTGTGCAGTATAAAAAGAAAGTATTGATTCTTCATGGGGACAGGGATGAAACCATTCCACTGGAGTTTTCCTATCGGGCACTGCGGGAATACAAGGATGCACAGTTATATGTACTGCCGGGCGCCGGTCATATTTTTCAGGCAGAATATGTGAACCGGGCATTTGAATATATAAAGGCCTATCTTGATGAGAGAACAGGGCGGAATGGAGAATTCTATGGGAAATAATGGGGAAAGTAAGACAATGGAAGAAGAGAAAACATCTCTTAGGGAATTCCTTACCAATTGGTTCTTTTTCCTGTATTTTTTGATTTTGTTTGGAGAGCGGACCCAGAGCATTCTCCGGTCGGTAAAGGATTCGGAATTGGAACTGTTCGGAAGCGGATTTCACATTTATGTTTATCTGCTTACTTTTGCATCTTTGGCAGGTTTTCTTATCCTTTTGCTTTTTTGCAATAAAATGTTTTTGCGTTCTCTTTTTGTTCGTAAAACAAAGGTTCAAAATCTCGTAAATTATAAAATGCTTTGTATTACCGGCGGCGTCGAACTTTTGTCGGGCATGGTACATACGGAATATACGGTTGCTCCCATTCAGTTTGCGGCTTATGGTATGTTGATTGTTGCCATGATTCTTCGTACCGCTTATTTTCAAAAGGAAACCGCCCGGAAAGCACTTCTCTGGTTATCCCTTGGTTATTTGGTTGCGCTTTCCATGGCGATTCCTGTGGTTTACGAATCCGGACTTGCCAATGCCAATATATTTCATTTTACAGAGGCAGTCGTATCCGCACTTCTGGTTTTTCTATTCACCTACATGCTGGAACTGGTGTTTCTGGGAAAGGCGGAAAATCTCTTCCTTGTCTGGCCGATTTTAGTGGCTGCAATTGGAGACGCCTTTGTATTATGGCTTCGGTGGGAGGAAGAAATCAACCTGTTTGTTCTGGTTTCCCTTGTGATTGCCATGGTTCTTTGGCTAATCGGATTTATTATGGAAAAAATGAAAAAACAATAAGTATCTAATTCATCATATCTGTTCTATCCAAAAATGGAACGATTCAGTTCCTCACGAATGGAATCGTAGTGTGGACCAATAAGACCAAAATCCTTTTCTTTGTAGGTCCAGACGGCGCGGCCAATACCATATTTGTTAAAGGTATGGTTAATATCCCGAAACCATTTTGCTGTATCTGTGGCCGGTGCCTGATCAATGACACCGTATTCTCCGCAGTAAAGAGCAACATCGCGTTTTTCTGCTATTTCCAATGCGTCCTTAAACAATTCTTCGAAAAATTCAGGTCCCAATGTCTCAAAATGCAAAGTTGGATCCACCAGGCAACCATTCCTGGTTCCGGTAATGGATTCACTTTTTTCTCTGTAATCCGCAATGCTTCCCGGATAATTGAGATGAAAAACATTTGGCATATCAACAACCCAGTAAGCGGACTGGTGTGTGAAAATAAGCGGTTCATAACAGTGGAAATTGTAAACAATATTTTCGTCTGCCGGTGGGTCTAAATAACGGATGGTGGTAATTGCATTGTTAAATACGCCGCCGTAAAGAATTTTGGCAGTTTTTGAATAGTTTCGAATCACGGCGATCCCCTTTGCTGCCAGCTCGTTCCATTCTTTGATTACATCGCCGGAAACCACTTCATTTAATAATTCAAACATGATGATATCATCATCTTTTGCATATCTGCGAATCAACCGTTCCCACAAATTCAGAAAACGGGCCTGGTGGTCTGCGTTATGAAAGAAGTCAGCCGAATAAACCGGATCGTCAAAAATATAGCCATATGTTTTATGAAGATCCAACACCATTTTCAGATTGTATTTGCGACACCAGGAAATGCAGGAATCAATATAAACATAGCCGTCCGTTTTTTCGCTGCCATCCTCATTCTCAACGACTTCATAATCAAGGGGAAGGCGAATATGGTCAGCACCCCAGGATGCAATTTCTTTGATGTCCTTTTCTGTTATAAAACTGTCAAAATGTGCCTTGTCTTTTGGCCCCTGGGACAACCAGCCCCCCAGGTTGACACCTCTGGAATATCCTTTTAATTCTTTCATGAAAATACCTCCTTTTAATAAAAAATAATGGTTTTATATTGATTTCCGTCCGGAATCTTACATGCCGGTCCTTAAACTTGAAAACACTAACCTTTTACAAACAGAAAAAATAAGTATTTACGTTAACGGAAAAAATGTTATTCCTGTGAAACAAAAAAGTTGTTCCTGTGAAACAAGAATAGCAAAATGACATGATATGATATATAATATTATTGCGTGAAATATAATAAAATTGTTTAAGCAAAAATTGTGTTCCGAGCGATGGCAAAAAGCAGAGTAAACTTATTTGGATAGCAGAACAATGTTTGGAAAGTGAAAGGGACAGTATATGGATTTTGAGGAAAAGCAACATGCAGATGCAGCCATTGTGGTACAGAAATATGTACAACAGGAGGAGGGCCTGGTTCATCCAACTTATGATCAGGAACTGGAATTCTACCAGATGGTCAGTGAGGGTCAGGTCAAATGGCTACAGGAAAATAAAGATTATGATACGGTAGACGCCAGATGTCGCGGCGTTTTATCTGACGATGCCATGCAGAATCTGCGCTATCACATTGTGGTTACGATTGCCATGGTTTCAAGAATGTGTATTGAAAAAGGAATGGAAGAGGATGAGAGTTATCAGTTGAGTGATTATTATATTCGGTGCGTGGATCGGGCAAAGGAAGAAAAAGAATTGCGCAGGCTTCATAAGAAAGCGGTACTTGATTATGCAAAACGCATGCAGGTCATCCAGAAAAAAGATGTTTATTCCATTCATTGTGTAAAGGCCATGGATTTTGTAAAAGCGCATTTGCATGAAAAAATAGACTTGCAGACAATCGCGGAGGCAGTGGGCATCGAACGGACATATCTTAGTAAACTGTTTCATAAAGAACTTGGCTGTACCATATTTGATTATATCCGTTCCCAGCGACTTTTGGCTGCTGAAAATATGTTGATTTATTCCGACTATAATGTTACGGAGATTGCAGCACTTCTTGCATTTCCTTCTGCCAGTTATATGGGAAAAGAGTTCCGGGCAAAACATGGAATTACGCCTCTGGAATATCGCAAAAAAAATTTCCGGAAGCACTTTACATTATAACTATGCGAAACAAGGATTATCCGATAAAATAAGAATAATAAATGAACACAAGGGATAAAAGGGGAAGTGCTTATGGGTATTCAATTAACGGAAGCAATAGAAATCGAACGCTTACAAAAAGTGCAGGATGCGATGGCTAATTTAACGGGAATGGTTTCTTCCATCGTGGATATTGACGGGGTGCCTGTTACGAAACCTTCCAATTACTGCTCTTTTTGTGATGATTTTATCAAAAAAAGTCCGGTTGGGCTTTCCCGTTGTAAAAAATGCAAAGAAAAATGCTTTGAGGATGCTTTGAAACAGTCAAAAAGTGGTGGTTCCTGTATTGTGTGCCATGCGGGACTTATGGAATTTGGTGGTGCCATACGAGCGGAAGGAACCAATTTAGGCGTATTTTTCGGTGGTAAATTTGTCACAAAACCCTTTGAAAAAGAACATATCATGGCCCTTGCCAGGGAATTGGAACTTGACGGGGACGAATTATGGGAAGCTGCGCAATCGGTTATGGTGATTTCCAGGGAACGGATGCAGACTCTGATGGAGTCGGTGCAATGTTTTTCCGATGTTTTGTCGGAAATGGCAGTTGGCCGGTATATGGCACTGGAGGCCAATGATGAAGTGCTCCGGGTGGCGAATACGAAGTCTGATTTTCTGGCTAATATGAGCCATGAAATCCGTACGCCTATGAATGCGGTAATCGGAATGGCAGAGATGGCTCTTCGGGATGACATACCCCCTACTACCCGGGATTACATCAACCAGATTAAATCATCCGGACGCGCCCTTTTAAATCTGATTAACGATATTCTTGATTTCTCAAAAATCGATTCCGGGAAGATGGAGATTTCCCCTGTGGAATACGAATCCATTTCCCTGTTTAATGATGTGGCAAATGTGATTAGTACAAGACTGCGGGACAAGCCGGTACAGCTTCTTTTGGAAATTGTACCAACCTTTCCTCACATGGTCATCGGCGATAATCTCCGCATTCGTCAGGTGCTTATCAATCTGGCTAATAATGCGGTGAAATTCACCAAACGCGGTCGTGTGAAGATAGTGGTGGATTACGAAAAACTGGATGAGGATACCATTTGCACAAAGATTTCCGTAAAGGATACGGGAATCGGAATTAAAAAGAAAGATATGGAAAAACTGTTCCAGTCCTTTCAGCAGGTGGACAGTAAGCGAAACCGAAATGTGGAAGGAACCGGTCTTGGCCTGGCAATCTGCAAACGCCTTATAGAACTTATGGGAGGTTCCATCGGAGTGGAAAGCGAATATGAGGTGGGAAGTAATTTTTATTTCTCCCTGCCTCAAAAGGTGACGGACTGGAGCCCGATTATTCGCGTAAAAGACGCCCAAAATACGGTGGCATTTGGCTGGTGGGGAAACCGCTATCTGGCACGCCAGTTTTATATGGATACCAATCGGCTTCGTGTTTTTTCCTCTGCACTTATGGCCCCGGAACAGTTTGATAAATCCCTGGAATTGTACAAGGATGAAATTGCGGATAAGAAAATATATCTGTTTTTCGAAAAGACCAATTATTCGGATGAAATCAGGGAGATTCTGATGAATCATCCGGAAGTGACAGGAATTGAACTGATAGGTTATTTTGATGATGACAAAGCGGATTTGCCAAATGTGCGCATTTTCAAAGAACCTCTTTCCTCCATGAGTATTGCAATGGCACTGAATAATGAAGAATTTCATCAGACAAACAGCGTGGAGGAAGCCTTTGAATTTGACTATGTGGCGCCCCATGCCAAGGTTCTTCTGGTGGATGACAATGCAATAAATCTCATGGTTGCGGAAGGATTGTTGGAGCCGTTAAAAATGAAAATTTCCACAGCTTCAAGCGGTAAAGAAGCATTGGATCTCATTGGCAAAGAACAGTTTGATTTGATTTTCATGGATCATATGATGCCGGAACTGGACGGGGTGGAAACTACCCGAATCATACGACGACTGCATCCGAATTATGAAAATGTTCCCATCATTGCATTGACGGCAAATGCAGTGGAAGGAACAAAGGAAATGTTCCTCTCCGAGGGAATGAATGATTTTGTGCCCAAACCAATTGAATTGCAGCTTATTGTGAAGAAGGTAAAAAAATGGCTGCCGAAGGAGAAGATTCTGAAAAATCTCGTGACGCTGCAACACGAGGAAGAAAAGAAAAAAGAGGATATTATTCTGGCAGATTTGGACACGAATATGGCCATTAATCTCCTGGGCAATGAAAATTTGTTCTGGAAAATCCTGAAAGAATTCTATAAAAATATTCCATCCAAGGCGGAGCGGATTAAGAATATGCATACCACAGAAGATTGGAGGGGGTACACCATCGAAGTGCATGCGTTAAAGAGTGCCTCCAAGCAGATTGGCGCCATGGAATTATCGGCCATTGCCGCGGAACTGGAAATGGCAGGAAACTCTATGGATGTGGAATACATCAACAAGAATACGCAAATGATGCTGGACAAGTATGTGTCTTATATTCCTCTTCTGCAACCTTATTGTGAAGAAAATGCGGAAAAAGCAGAAAAAGAGGAATTTGATGTCAATCAAATGCTGGATTGTTTTAAGGAATTGCATGAGGCAACGGAAAATCTGGATATGGACGGAATGGAAGCAGTGGTAGACAAACTCGATTTATTCCTTTATCCGGAGGATATTCAATCCTGCATTGATGAATTAAAGCAGGCAGTGGAAAATGTGGATGGGGATGCCTGTGATGAAATCGTAGATAAAATAATGGGGATTTTGGGGGAGGTTTAAGAGATGAAGAAAAAAAGCATTGCTATTTTATTTGTGGATGATTCCGATTGTGGTCTGACCCACGATTACTTTGGAAGTATTTTTGACAGTTTTAAGCGAACAATTGAAGAGGAAGGTTTTAATCTTGCGTTTATCAACAGCCATTTCCATCAGGAAAACAGGCCAACGATTGTAGAACAGGTGCGGGACAAATTCGATGGAGTTTTTGTGGCTTGTATCAATTACGACCATCCGGAAGTGCAGGAACTTTTTGCTTCGGATATTCCGCTGGTGCTATTGGATTATGAATTGGAAGGCCATGTTTCTGTGTCTTCGGATAATCTGGGCGGAATCCGTTCTCTGGCAAATTATATCTGCGAGATGGGACATAAGCGTATTGCCTACATCATGGGGGACAATAACCAGGTAACGCAAATGCGTAAGGATGCCTTACTGGAGGAGTGCAGCAAATTTGGGATAGAGATTCCGAAAGAAAGAATGTTTTATTCTATGTACCGTGACATGAAAAAGGCGGCTTATTACACCGAAGAACTTCTGCGGATGGAGGAACCGCCTTCCTGTATCCTTTATCCGGATGATTTTGCTGCAATTGGGGGAATTAATATTTTACGCGCCAGAGGCATGGATATTCCTTATGATATTTCTGTGGCAGGTTTTGACGGTTTGAATCTTGCCATGCAATTCGAGCCAAAATTAAGTACGGTACATCAGGATACGGTTACCATTGGGCAAACGGTTGGGAAGGCACTGATGCAGCTGATAGATAATCCTTTTTCCGTAAAGCCGGGTACCATTTGGGTTTCAACGCAACTGGAAAAAGGACGTACCATTGCAAAAGCTTATTATTAAATGATTGTACGACAATTAATACATAAATTGTTAGCACTCTCGCTTGACGAGTGCTAATTCCGGTGTTATAACATAGTCAAACAGAGAAATCGTTGATATGTTGCACCGGTTACAGCAGTTTTGAGAGCATCTTCGTGAAATAAAATCGCGAGGGAAACCACAGGAAGCGGTGACGGTCAACCATCACCGCTTTTTCTCTGCGAATGAAAATGCAAAGTTTGGTAATGATGAGAATAGGAACAGGAGGTATGCGGTATGAATATTCAAAAATTTACACAAAATTCCATTCAGGCAATTCAGAATTGCGAAAATATTGCGTACGAGTATGGGAATCAGGAAATTGAAGAAGAACATTTGCTTTATTCCTTATTAACCTTGGATGATTCTCTAATTATGAAATTAATTGTGAAAATGGAGATCAACCGGGAACACTTTTTGGAACGGGTGAAAAATGCTTTGGAAAAGCGGGTAAAGGTGCAGGGAGGACAACTGGTATTTGGTCCTGAACTCAATAAGGTTCTTAATTTTGCCGAGGATGAGGCAAAAGCCATGAAGGATGACTATGTATCTGTGGAGCATTTGTTCCTAAGTATGATTCGGTATCCGAATCGGGAAATTAAGGCTATTTTCAAGGAATACGGAATTGACCGGGAGCGTTTTCTGGGAGTGCTTGCGCTTGTGCGTGGAAATCAGCGTGTAACAAGCGATAATCCGGAAGCAACTTATGATACGCTGGAAAAATACGGACAGGATTTGGTGGAAAAGGCGAAGCAACAGAAACTGGATCCGGTCATCGGCCGGGATAATGAAATTCGAAATGTAATTCGCATTTTGTCCCGTAAAACAAAGAATAATCCGGTTCTTATCGGTGAACCGGGCGTGGGAAAGACGGCAGTGGCGGAAGGACTGGCGCAAAGAATTGTCCGGGGAGATGTTCCGCAGGGGCTTCGGGATAAGAAAATATTTGCCCTGGATATGGGAGCGCTGGTTGCGGGGGCAAAATACCGAGGAGAATTTGAGGAACGATTGAAAGCTGTACTGGAAGAAGTACGCAAATCCAACGGACAGATTATTCTCTTTATCGACGAACTTCATACCATTGTGGGCGCAGGAAAAACAGACGGTGCTCTTGATGCCGGAAATATGTTAAAGCCTATGCTGGCCCGTGGAGAACTTCACTGTATCGGTGCCACCACATTGGATGAATACCGGAAATATATTGAAAAAGATCCGGCTTTGGAACGAAGATTTCAACCGGTTCTGGTGGATGAACCGACGGTGGAGGATACCATTTCCATTTTACGGGGAATTAAGGACCGGTATGAGGTGTACCATGGGGTAAAAATCATGGACAATGCGCTGGTCAGTGCCGCTGTTTTGTCCAATCGCTATATTTCCGACCGTTTTCTGCCGGATAAGGCAATTGATCTGGTGGACGAAGCCTGTGCCTTGATTAAGACGGAACTCGATACCATGCCGACACAGCTGGATGAAAAGCAGCGCCGTATTATGCAGATGGAGATTGAAGTTGCGGCTCTGAAGAAGGAAGAAGATCATCTCAGTCAGGAGCGGCTGGCTGATTTGCAAAAGGAATTGTCGGAAGAGAAGGAAATCTTCGAAAAGGAAAAAGCACAGTGGATGAATGAAAAGGCGGCTGTTGAGAATCTTTCCAAAATCAGGGAAGAGATTGATGCGGTGAACAGCCAAATTCAGATTGCCCAGCGGGAAGGCAATCTGGAGAAAGCGGCAGAACTTTCCTATGGTACTTTGCCGAATCTGAAGAAACAGTTAGAGACGGAAGAAGCGAAAGTTGTCTCTGAAAATAAACAGGGGAACCGTCTGGTACATGAAGCAGTTTCTGAGGAGGAAATTGCCAGAATCATTTCCCGATGGACAGGAATTCCGGTGACCAAGCTGACGGAATCCGAGCGCAGTAAAATTCTTCGCCTCAGCGACCAGCTGCATCAGCGTGTCATCGGTCAGGAGGAAGGCGTAGAAAAAGTATCGGAAGCAATTATCCGTTCCAAAGCAGGAATCAAGGATCCAACGAAACCAATAGGTTCTTTCCTGTTTCTCGGACCTACCGGTGTAGGAAAAACGGAACTGGCAAAAACCCTTGCCCAGGCGCTTTTTGATGATGAGAACAACATTGTTCGAATTGACATGAGTGAATATATGGAGAAATATTCCGTATCTCGTCTGATAGGAGCGCCTCCGGGATATGTGGGCTATGATGAAGGCGGCCAGTTGACGGAAGCGGTACGGAGAAAACCATATTCCGTTGTACTTTTCGATGAAGTGGAAAAGGCCCATCCGGATGTATTTAATATTCTTTTACAGGTGCTTGACGATGGCCGTATTACGGATTCTCAGGGAAGATGCGTGGATTTTAAAAATACAATATTGATTATGACTTCTAATATTGGTGCATCAACCCTGTTGGAGGGAATTACCCCGGAGGGGGATATTGCGCCAAAGGCGCAGAACTCTGTGTTGGAGGAATTAAAACTTCATTTCCGACCGGAATTTTTGAATCGTCTTGACGAGGTTATTTTATTTAAGCCATTAACAAAAGAGAATATCGGTAATATTGTGACTTTGATCATGGCAGATTTGAATCGCAGACTGCAGGATAAGGATATCCGGGTTGAATTGTCAGAAGAAGCAAAATCCTATATAATTGATAATGGTTATGACCCTGTTTACGGGGCAAGACCGTTAAAACGTTATATACAGAAAACCGTTGAAACGCTGGCTGCGAAACTGATTCTTGCAGATGGCGTGCGCAGCGGGGAAACGATTATGATTCAACTGGCAGGAGATGGACTTGTGGCAACTGCCGGGCATGCAGGAGAATAGCAGACCATGGAAAAGTACCAGATATTATTTAACCCTCTGTCCAACAACGGACGGGGAGCAGAAGAAGCAAAAAAACTGAATGAAATACTGAAAGAATCCCAGATAGAATATACTTCCGTATTGGATATTTCCAATATGGAAGTATTTCTTGCGAATTTGGACAAAGACGATTTTGTGTTACTTTGTGGCGGAGACGGAACGATTCAGAAATACCTGAATAATGCCGGAAAGGAATTGGAAAAACATCGTCTTTTTTATTTTGCCTGCGGAAGCGGCAATGATTTTCTGCGGGATCTGCAGGAGGAAAGACCAGCGTCAAAGACTGATGAAATAAAATCTGACAGCAAGGATGCAAACAACAAAAATTCCGATGGGAAAAATGTTGTAAAAAAGAAGGAACCGGTTGAAATTACGGATTATGTTAAGGATTTGCCGGTTGTGACGGTGCAGGGGAAACAGTACCGTTTTCTTGACAATGTGGGATTTGGAATCGATGGCTACTGTTGCGAAGAAGGAGACCGTCTGCGTGCCTGTTCCAAAGAAAAAATCAATTATACCGCTATTGCAATTAAGGGACTACTTGGGAAATTTTACCCTGCCAATGCGGTAATAACCGTAGACGGCGTTACCAGAGAATACAAAAAGGTATGGCTTGCACCTACGATGAAGGGGCGCTTTTATGGAGGCGGCATGAAGATTACGCCGGATCAGGACCGTATGGATCCACAGCGAAAGGTATCGGTAGCGGTAATGTTCGGTTCCGGAAAATTAAAAACACTTATGGTGTTCCCTTCCATTTTTGAAGGAAAACATATTACCCATAAAGAAATGTTTGAGGTAATTAAGGGTTACGAAATCGATGTGACCTTTGACCGCCCATGTGCGGTGCAGATTGATGGGGAAACCATTCCAAATGTTACGAACTATCATGTATCGGTGCCGGGAAATTAAAAAAACAATCCAAATGATACAGGATAATTTATTGGCGCCGGGAAATTAGGAGCAGAATATGAATGTATTAGAACGATTTTTATCTTATGTCGCATTTGATACCCAGTCCAGGGAAGATGGGGATTCTTTTCCAAGTACGGAGGGACAGTGGCATTTGCTGACCCATTTGGCAGAGGAACTGCGGGATATGGGAGTAACAGATGTACGCCAGGATAAAAAATATGGTTATGTCTATGGCGTGATTCCAAGTAATTGCCTGAAAAAAGTCATCCCCGCTGTTGGATTTATCGCCCATGTGGATACCTCAGATGCCATGAGCGGGGCAGATGTAAAACCAAGACGCATTGATCATTATGATGGTAAGGACATTGTTTTGAATGAGGAACTGGGCATTATTACCCGAATTACAGATTTTCCGGAAATGAAGTCTCTTGTTGGGAAGCATCTTGTTGTAACGGACGGCACCACATTGCTGGGAGCAGACGATAAAGCCGGCGTGACAGAGATTATGGAAATGGTTTCCTATGTTATGTCACACCCGGAGTTTTTGCATGGCAATATCTGTATTGCATTTACGCCGGATGAAGAAATTGGACGCGGCGTAGATTATTTCTCCATTCCGGATTTTGGTGCGGATTATGCCTATACAGTCGACGGGGGAAGGCTGGGAGAGATTTCCTGTGAGAATTTCAATGCGGCTTCCGCCAAAGTTACCTTTCTTGGACGAAGCGTGCACCCCGGAGATGCAAAAGGGAAAATGATTCATGCCATTCTTCTTGCGCAGGAATTTGAAAGCCTCTTACCGGAGAAAGAAAAGCCTCAATTTACAGAAGAACGGGAAGGCTTTTACCATATTACCTCTTTACATGGGGATTGCGAGAAGGCGGTTTGTAATTATATTATCCGGGAGCATGATTTGGAATTATTTGAACAGCGAAAAGAGTTTTTTGCCGGCTGCGTGGAAAAATTAAATGAGAAAATGGGGCAGGAAGTGGCACTCCTGGAAATGGAGGACAGTTATTACAATATGGCCGGGATTATTGCGCGTCATCCAAGAGTTATGGAGCATGCAAAAAATGCCATGAAGAAATTAGACATTGAACCGAGAATTACGCCTATTCGTGGCGGAACAGATGGTGCGAGATTGTCTTTTTCCGGTCTTCCATGTCCGAATCTTTGTACCGGTGGCGGCAATTTTCATGGAAAGCATGAATATGTCTGTCTGGAGGAGATGGAGCAGACCATAAAACTGCTGCTTGGAATTGTGGCAGAATATGCCAACGAATAAAAAAAGAATGCAAAGGATACTGCCGGCAAGGCGGAATGATAAAAAGAACGCAAAGGATACTGCCGGCAAGGCGGAATGTTAAAAAGAATGCATAGGATACTGCCAGAAAGGCGGAATGTTAAGAGAATGCATAGGATACTGCCGGAAAGGCGGAATGGAGATAATGTGAAAGAAAAAAGAAAAAATGGGAAAATGCCATATTTCATCGCGCTATTTTGCTTTGTGGCGTGTTTGTTTATGTTGACTGCCTGTGGAGAGCAATACGTTCTTTCCCGGGGGTTTGACAAGGATGAGGTTTTTCGGATTAACCGGCTTAGTTGTTACGAAAAAGAAGTTCTGGTTTATTTTGCGAATATAAAAAATCAATATACGGAAAGTTTCGGCAGTGAAATCTGGTCGAAAAACATCGGGGATATTTCCCTGGAGGAAAATGTCCGGGAGACGGTTATTGCCCGTCTGGCGAAAATAAAAATGCTGGTGTTGCTGGCAGAAGAATATGAAATTGAATTAACCGATCGGGAAAAAAACTATGCCAAACAGGCGGCTGCCGCTTATTTCGGCTCCTTAACCGAAGAGGAAATTGCGGCGCTTGGGGGCATTGACCGGGATACCATTTGCAGTATGTATGAGGAATATGCACTGGCAGATAAGGTTTATCATCACATTACCGACGGGGTAAATCCGGAAATCAGTGATGAGGAGGCTCGTACCGTTGTGGTGAAGCAGATTTTTCTCTCTTCTACGGTTAGTGGAAATCAGGAACTGGCAGAACAACTTCTTTCCCGTCTGCGTGATGGGGAAAATATAGATTTCATTGCCGGTTCTTATAGCCAGAAGGACGATATTCTTCTGACGGTACGTAAAGGGGAAGTGGAAGAAGTACTGGAAAATGCTATTTTCAATCTGGCTCAGAATGAACTTAGCAATGTGATTACTGCAACAGATGGATATTATATTTTTTATTGCGTCAGCCCTTACGATGAAACCGAAACGGAGTTGTCCCGGCAGCAGATGATTGAAGAACGGAAATATGAAGTATTCGATCAGGAGTATAATCTGTTTGCGTCCCAGCAGAATTGTTATCTGAATCATGAACTGTGGGATAACATGACATTTCCGGCAGAGCAGATAACTACTTCCAGTTTTTTTGATGTATATGCCTCGTTTTTCCAATAAAAGACAAAATATATGGAATGAATTTTAATAAAAATTATTAGCACTCAATTTAAATGAGTGCTAATTTTTTATTGACTTTTGATTTTTGCGGGGGTAAACTAATTTCATGTGAAATACATTTACAGGAAAGGAAGTGCATTACCATGGCAGAAAAGCATGGAAGTTTATCTATTAACAGCGAAAATATTTTTCCGATTATAAAAAAATGGTTATATTCGGATCATGATATTTTCTTTCGTGAATTAGTAAGTAACGGTTGCGATGCCATTACAAAATTAAAAAAATTGGACATGATGGGAGAATATTCCCTTCCGGAAGGTTACAAAGGAAAAATTGAAGTAATTGTCAGTCCGGAAAAGAAAACCATTCGTTTTATTGATAACGGTCTTGGTATGACTGCGGACGAAGTGGAGGAGTATATCAATCAGATTGCGTTTTCCGGTGCTACGGACTTTATTGCGAAATATAAGGACAAGACGAATGAAGATCAGATTATCGGACACTTCGGACTTGGATTCTATTCCGCATTTATGGTAGCCGACCAGGTGGAAATCAACACACTTTCCTACAAAGAAGGCGCAAAACCGGTTCATTGGGTATGTGACGGTGGAACGGAATTTGACATGGAAGACGGCGATCGTACGGAGGTGGGTACGGAAATTATTCTTTCCGTCAGTGAGGATTGTCTTAAATTTGCGAACCGGTACGAGGCAGAAGAGGTTCTTAAGAAATATTGTTCCTTTATGCCGTCCGAGATTTATTTGTCCCAGGAAGGGGAAGAGTTAACACAGGTTATCAATGAAGATGAAAAACTGGATACGGATGTTGTTATTGAAACTCTGCCTCCGGCTGTCAAAGAGGAAGATGGCAAAGAGGAAAAACAGCGGTTAAAGATTAAAAAGCGTCCGGTACCATTGAATGAGACAACACCTCTTTGGGCAAAACATCCAAATGACTGCACCAGAGAAGAATACATTGAATTTTATCGTAAGGTTTTCAAGGATTACAAGGAACCTTTGTTCTGGATACATTTGAATATGGATTATCCGTTTAACTTAAAGGGTATTCTTTATTTCCCGAAAATCAACATGGAATACGAATCCATTGAAGGTGTGATTAAACTTTACAATAACCAGGTGTTTATTGCGGATAACATCAAAGAGGTAATTCCGGAATTCTTAATGTTACTTAAGGGTGTAATAGATTGCCCGGATCTTCCGCTCAATGTTTCCCGTTCCGCTCTGCAGAATGATGGATTTGTGAAGAAGATTTCCGACTATATCAGCAAGAAGGTGGCAGACAAACTGGCCGGTCTTTGCAAGACAGAGAAGGAAGATTATATCAAGTATTGGGATGATATCAGCCCATTCATTAAATATGGTTGCTTAAAGGATGATAAATTCTGTGAGAAGATGACGGATTATATTCTCTTTAAGAGCATTGACGGGGAATATCATACATTGCCGGAGTGTCTGGAAGTAAAGCCGATTGATGTGGAGACGGATGAAGATGGCAATCCGATTTCCAATGCGGTGGATGAAGACGGCAATGCGGTAGAAGCGGAAGTGGTATCCGAAGGTGCTGCAGAAACTGCGGAAGAGGAAAATGCAAATGAAGAGGAAAAGAAAGAAAAAATCATATACTATGTAACGGACGAGAAACAGCAGAGCCAGTACATTAATATGTTTAAGAAGGCAAAGAAGGATGCGGTAATCCTTACCCACAGCATTGATCAGCCATTTGTAACACAGTTGGAATCCAAGAACGAAGGCATCAAATTTATGCGTATTGATGCGGATCTTACGGAGGATTTCAAGGCAAAAACTTCAAAGAAGGTTCAGGAAGAACTGGATAAGCAGACGGAGGAACTGGAAAAAATCTTTAAGAAGGCCATTAAGAAGGAAAGCCTTAAGGTAAAAGTTGAAAAATTAAAGAATAAGGACATTTCGTCCATGATTACCGTTTCCGAGGAAAGCAGAAGAATGCAGGACATGATGAAGATGTATGCCGCTCCGGGTATGGATATGGGAATGTTCGGCAAAGAAGGTATGACACTTGTACTGAATGCCAATAACAAACTGGTTCAGAAGATTCTGGAGGAAAAGGAAGGGGACAATGTTCAGCTCCTTTGTGAACAACTTTATGACCTTGCCCTGATTCAAAATGCTCCGTTGGAACCGGAAGCCATGACGAAATTTGTGGCCAGAAGCAATAAGATTATGATGCTGTTGGCAGAATAAAATGCGAAAGCATTTCAAACAGCATCATATTTGCAACAGGATAATAAAGTATAAGTAACGGAACTCACCCGGTATGCGAGATAAAATTCAAGCATGCCGGGTGATTTCCATTACCGAACAAGCGGGTTTTCATTACCGAACATGCGGGTGATTTAATTTACTGTGCTGTTACTTTCCAAGTGACAGATTTTCCAGCCTTCGTCTGTGTTTATACACCAGAGGGAAATGGTGTAATCAATCTGCTGATTCTCATTTCGATAGGTCAGGTATTGTCGTAAATTTACCGTACAGGAAAATTGGTTTTCATTGTAATATATAGTGTCCGTTACAGATAAAATCTGAATCTGTGGCTCCTGGTGGGCCCGGAAATATCCGGTTGGAAGAAGCGCCTTTGTTTCTTCCCAGAGAACAGAATCGGCAATAAAATATTCGGAAAGTTCTTCCGGGGTAACATCCTTTGTTAATGCATTTACATAAGCAATGCAGGCTTCCTGAGAAAACAGTAAATAGCGATCAAGAAGATCAGTGGGCGGATATCCGTAGGAAATGGTATAGGTACCGGTTTCTTCCGAATAATCCACAGGTGCAGCTTCTCCGAAGGCATTGGTGGCGGTTACTACCGGAATCTCGTAAAATCCTGAGTAGGAATATTCCTTTATATCCGGCCGAGTAAAGCAGTCCGGGACAGCGGAAGGAATCGGACCTGGTTGGTCCGAAACCGTACCGTCAGAAGCACTGATTGGTATACCGTTAATCCAGACCATGCAGTTGGAAGGGGCTATAATATTGCAAACATAGGATGGAGTCAAATCCACTACAAAGGAGGAAATATACCATACCGGAAATTGATAGGCCAGCGTTTCATCCGGTTTTTTTCGAAGAGTAACTGTGCCGATTCGCTTTTCCATGCTGTAAATGTAATATTCCGGAACATTTTCCTGATAATTCTCCGTCGGCTCATAGGAAAACCGTCCTTCCTCCAGTAATCGTGTGATACATGCTTTTACCGTATCCTGGGATTCGTATCCGTTCACTTCAGGGATGGAAGTAATCATATGATACAGAGAATTCAGGTCCATAGTATCCATGGTTTCGATGATTTTTTCCATGGCCAGTTCCGGTCTGGACATATCATATGCCTCCTGGTAGCGCACTAAAAAATCATAAAAATTTTGTAGTGTAAAGAAAACTGCCAGACAGAGAGTAAAAATCCATAACAGGAAAATGAGCCGGAAGGAGGAATTTGATTTTCTCTTTTTTGGCACCAGTGTGGGATCCGTTACCAGAAAAGCCGGCGCTTCACTTTGACCGGAAGCAGAGGAATCGGTCCGGTAAAGATTGTCCCTTGATGAATTACCGGAAGAACTCTCGGAAGTATTTTCGAATTCCTGAGGGCTGCCGGACAATTCATGCGAAATACTGGTGAGTTCTTCCGGATCCGGTTTCCAACTATCCTTCGGATAGATGAGAGAAACATCATCAGCCCAGCCATCATTTAAGATAGAGTCATTCTTTCTCGTCATCAGTAATTTCCTCCTTTCCCGTCGGCACCGGCGATCAAAGGTTCTTCGCCGGGTTCATATTGAAAAAGAACTTCGCCTGCGTTTCGGATATTGAGACTTCGGTTGGAGGCAAGAGAAAAGGCCTGAATTGCACCATGGTTTTGCATGATTTCAATTAAATCCGCATAGGTTGCCCCTATGGATTGCCGGGTATGGCCGGGAATATAAAGCACAATCAAGGTGCCGTCACTTTTTTGCCCTACGGCAAGGCGCATATTGCAACCGCTGCTTAAGCCGGTATATTTTGACATGATACCGTTTCGAATCAGGGAAATGCTGCCGGCAGGACATTGCAATATGCCTTCCCGAAGAAGAGATGATTTTTCCTGTTCCCCTTCGGTTTCTGTCTGTTCCATCCAAAGTTCTGTGGAAGGGAAAATGGTAATTACCGACCCTGCATAAGTGGAACCGGAGACGGAAGCAGTGACATATCCCGGACTGTTTTCCCGCTCGGAGGAAGGAAGATTATATCCGGCTCCATTTTCTGATGACAAAGGAGCAGCAGGACTGTTTTCCGATGGTAAGGCAGCAAAGGCGGAATTCGTAATCAAAGTTTCATCCACAGGTTCTGAATTTTCCATAAACTGATTCTTTTCTAAGACTTCCTGAATTTCTTCCTCCGAAAAGAATTTTGTAACAAGATTGGTCATGTCATCGGATTCCAAAAGAGATAAAAGAACCTGTTCTTTTAGATAAGGACTTGGTCCGTTTTTGACAAAAGAAAAAAAGATGCAGATTCCAATGAAAAGAATCAGCACTGTTGAGCCAAGCCACAAAAGGAATTTTGTCCGTAATTGACTTTTTGCCCTATTGTTTTTTTGCGTCTGCATATTCGGTTTTTGGTCTTGATTATTATTTTTGTTTGTTTCCATAACTACTTTAGTTTATAGCATATTTTCCCATTTTCGTGAAGGTGAGAGAAAACCGGCGGTGAACGAAAGAAAAATTTTTGCATATAGTAAATACAAAATGGTCAGAATCGAGATAACATGGCAGAGTTAAATTATTCGCGTACCGGAAAGTTAAAGTTTCAGATTACCTCTTCGGTTGGAATGATTCCAATTGAAAATGCGAAGATAAGTGTCTATGAGGAAAACAATACGGAAAATCCCATTGAAGTGTTAACTACGGATTCGGTGGGAAAAACGGAAACCATTGAGTTAATGGCACCAGACAAAGAATACAGCGAAACCCCTTCTACGGAGCGTCCTTATCAGGTTTATGATATGCAGATTACCGCAGAAGGATATGAGGAAATCTGGATTCGGGGAACGGAGATATTACCGGATTGTATTGCCATTCAGCCGGCAGAAATGCAGCCGCTGGAGATTGCGACTTCCAAGGAAGAAATCATTAACATTCCGGCGCATACACTTTACGGCAACTATCCGCCGAAAATCCCGGAAGCGGAGATTAAACCCATGAACGAAAGCGGAGAAATCGTCCTTAGCAGGGTAGTTATTCCCGAATATATTGTTGTGCATGACGGAGTCCCGAATGATGCCAGTGCAAAAAATTATTATGTCCGTTATACGGACTACATTAAAAATGTGGTTTCCAGCGAAATCTATGCCACCTGGCCGGAGGATGCCATCTACGCAAATATTTATGCTATTTTAAGTTTTACACTGAATCGGGTTTATACGGAATGGTATCGGAACAAGGGGTACGATTTTACCATTACATCTTCTACGGCTTATGATCAGAAATGGATTTACGGACGAAACATATACGAAAATATCAGTTTTTATGTGGACAGCGTATTTAATAATTATGTTTCAAAACCGGGCATTAAACAGCCGCTTTTTACATCTTATTGCAATGGCACAACGGCGCTTTGCAGCGGATTATCCCAGTGGGAAACCAAATATCTGGCAGAGGAAGGCTACACGCCTACGGAAATTCTGAAATATTACTACGGAAATGATGTGTATCTCAACCAGGCGCAATACATCAGCGGAATTCCGTATTCCTGGCCGGGATCCAATCTTCGCCGGGGCAGTACGGGTACAAAGGTAAAACAGTTGCAACAACAGTTAAACCGGATTGCACAAAATTACCCACTTCTGCCGAAAATTGCAGAGGATGGAATATACGGGCCGGCGACGGAAAATGCAGTGCGTGTATTTCAGGAGATTTTCGGCCTGCCGGCCACCGGTGTGGTGGATTATCCAACATGGTATAAAATATCGCAGATTTATGTGGGGGTAAGCCGGATTTCCGAACTTGATGTGTAAAATACTGATACGCCGTATTAGCCGGACCGGGGATAGAATCCGGAAAAAGATACGCCGCATTTGCCGGACATCATTTGCGATAGTATGTGGGAAATGCTATACTAATTCTGTATGCTACCAATGAATTGCGGGGTGCGATTTGTGAGAAAAGTAATTGAAGAAATATTAAATGATGATAATTATTTTAATCGAAAGAAAGTGCCGCTTTCTTTTTCCTGTGAGGAAATTGTGGAAGAGGTGGAATATGACCGGATCATTGAAGGTTCTTTTTCCATTCTTGCAGATGAAAAATATAATCCGACGGGGGCAGTTTATACTTCCGACATGCGGATGCTTATAGAAAACCAGGTTTTCCACAAAGGAAAAATGGAGATAACTTATCAGTTTGATGCCAAAGGATTGCCGGAGGGCAGCAGCGTGGAGGGCAGTTTTGCCATAGTTTCCAACATGGGCGAGTATGAACTGCCTTACCGCATTTCCGTCAAAAAGAAGGTCCCTCAAAGTTCCCTGGGAGAGGTTCGCAATCTGTTTCATTTTGCTAATCTGGCAAAGTCCGATTGGGAAGAAGCCAAGCGGATGTTTTATTCGCCGGATTTTGAAAATGTGATTTTGCAATCCGACCGGGAACTTTCGGAGGATATCCGGATTCTTTATCGCAGTCTTTCTGCAGAGGGGGAAGGGCTGGACGGACAAAGCGACCAGAACATGGAAAATTTCCTGGTTATGACCAGAAAAAAGAATCGTAATACATATGCAACGGATATTTCGTCCATTTCCATGAAGAAGCCGGAACGGGAGATTTGCGAAAGTTTTCGTATTGTACGGGAAGGCTGGGGTTACACCTGCCTTTCGGTAGAAGCAGAGGGGGCTTTCATCATTCTTCATAAGGATATGATTTATGAAGAGGATTTTTCAGGAAATGTTTGCGAATTCTATTATGAAATTGATGGAGATGCCCTGTATCCGGGCATCAACAAAGGAAGCATTATTGTTCGTGATGTTTACACCAGAATTGAAATCCCTGTGGAAGTGGACTGCACCCTGCAAAAGAAAGAAAATCATGAACTTGTTGATGATTATGGCATCTGCAAGCGGGATACCATTGCTCTTGTGCATGATTATCTTGATTTTCGTACCGGTAAGACCAATAAAAATGTGTGGATAAAAGAGTCGGGATGGCGTCTGGAACAGTTGCTTCTTCGGGATCCGGACAATATGGTGCTACGCCTTTACCAGACGCAACTGTTTTTGTCGGACAATCGTATTTCCCAGGCACTGCAGAATCTGGAGAAACTCAAGCCTCTGCTTTTTGATACGGACAGCCCGGTGGAATTACAGGATTATTACTATTATCTGCAATCACTGGCCTGCGAGAATACGGAGGAAATCCGCTCTTATGCGCAAAAGGCAGAACTTTTGTATGTGAAAAATGTGCATTCCTGGCGACTGGCCTGGATATTGCTTTATTTAAAAGAGTCCTATACGGACAATGATCAAATGAAATGGGATTTCATTAAGAACCAGTTCTCCTATGGCAATGCAAGCCCGATTTTGTATGTGGAGGCGTTGCAGGCTGTGATGAGAACCCCTTCCGTTATGCAGGAATTGTCGGATTATGAAATTTCGTTCCTGCTTTTTGTGAAACGCCAAAATGTATTTACCAGGGAGATTCGTAACCGCTTTATTTTCCTGGTTCCGAAAGTGCGGGCATTTTCCGGTGATATTCTGGAACTCCTGATTGCGGCTTATGAAAAAGAAGAGAAGGATGAGACATTGCAGGAAATCTGCACTCATCTGATGAAGGGCAATAAGATTGGGAAG
>JBJEMA010000018.1:0-2016 GCA_051879435.1 Lachnospiraceae bacterium | reverse complement strand
AGATGACCGGTTAATGCCGATTAAGGATATTATTTCGCTGATTGAGACTTTGTAAGGGATTCTGTTTTTATTCATGAAGACTTTTTCTATAGAAAAATACTTGCTGATGTGGATTTTTTCTATAGAAAAATACTAAATGCACAAATATTTTTCTATAGAAAAATATTTACATTTTTGTATGGAAGGCATAAAATATGCAATAAACAGTAGTGTGGAGGATGGAATATGCTGGAACGAAAAATTATTGCCGACCTTCAGGAATGGAAAAACAGAAAAAAACATAAAAGTCTTATTATTACCGGTCAAAGACAAATCGGAAAAACCTATATTATTCGGGAAGTGTTTTCCAAAGAATATAAGTCTTATATTGAGATTGACTTTTTGCGTAACCCGGAAATGAAAAGTGCATTTGCAGGTAGTCTTGATGTGGATTCCATGTTGATGAACATTTCTCTTCAACAACCGGGCCATCGGTACCTTCCGGGAGAGACACTGGTTTTGCTGGATGAGATTCAGCAATGTCCGGAGGCAATTGCATCATTGAAATACTGGTCAGAGGATGGGCGTTTTGATGTTATTGGAATGGGCTCAGCGCTTGGCATGAAGTACCAAAAGGACATTTCCTATCCGGTGGGATATGTGGAATATCTGGATATGCATTCTTTGGATTTTGAAGAATTTCTATGGGCCATGGGAATTGACAAGAGTGTGATTGCTTCGATTCGTAATTGTTTTGAGAAGAAAAAGGTTGTGCCTGCTGCCGCACATGCGAAAATGATGCAGTATATCAGATTTTATCTGTCCATCGGTGGTATGCCGGAGGTTGTGAATGAATATCTGGAAACACACAATATGTCGCAGGTTCATATAATTCAATGCAGATTGCTTCAGGATTATAAAAATCATATTGCACAGTACGCATCGCCGGATTCCCAAATAAAAGCCTCAAAATGCTATGAGACCATTCCGATGCAACTTTGTAAGGACAATCATAAATTTCAATATTCTAAAGTAGAAAATAAAGCGACCGCAACAAAATACGGAGAGAGCATATCCTGGTTATGCGACCAATTGTTATTGGTTCCTGTGATAGGATTAAAGCGAATCGAATTTCCTTTGAAAAGTTTTGCGGATGAAACCAATTTTCGGTTATATCCTACGGATATCGGAATGCTCATGGCAGCATTTGATGAAAGCCTGAAAAGAGCCATCATCGAGGACGGACAATTGGAAAAAGAAAATCCGGGTCTCCTGCTCGGTACTGCGAAAGGTGGTTTGTATGAGGCACTGGCCGCAGACATGTTGTATAAAAACGGGTATCGTAATTTGTATTTTTATAAGCATGAAAAAAATACCAGTGAGATTGAATTTGTAATTGAAAAAGGCGGGGATATTGTCCCGATTGAAATCAAAGCCGGTAGAAAAATGGCGAATTCCTTGAAAAATATATTACTGGAAAACCATGCAATATCCTATGGATATAAGATGTCATCCAATAATCTTGGGGAAGCGGAGCGATTGGTTACCATGCCGATTTATATGCTGATGTTTTTATGAAAATATATGGCGTTTTTGAGAATATCGTCGATTCTTAAAATCCTACCGGAAATAGGAAGTGCAGTATTCTATGTAAATGAAAAATTTGGAGGAAATATACTATGGCAGCGGAGCGCGCAATCTTAATGGCAGCGGGAATGGGAACCCGTATGCGTCCCCTGACGGAGACAATGCCAAAACCCCTGATTGATGTGAACGGAAAGCCGATGATTGAGACGGTCATTGACGGTCTGATGGGAAGAGGGATTAAAGATATTACCGTGGTAACGGGTTATCTCGGAGAGAAATTCGAGGTTTTGAAAGAGAAGTACCCATGGATCAAAATCATCAAGAACCCGGATTATTCCACCATTAACAACATTTCCTCTTTGTATTATGCAAGGCAGGCGCTGAAAGGTGCCGACTGCTTTATCTGCGAGGCAGACCTTTATGTATCCGATGCATCCATGTTTCAGGCGA
>JBJEMA010000017.1:8123-26327 GCA_051879435.1 Lachnospiraceae bacterium | reverse complement strand
CAGTGCAAAGGTAGACATTTTTCGGAAAATATTTTACTATAATCAGTAGAGTTTTATTAAAAATTTATTTTATAAAGGAGTAGAAAAATGAATATTTCACCACTTCAGAAAGAAAGATATGAGTATAGCCCAAAACTTCCGGGAATGCTCAGAAACGGTATCGCAGAAATCTGCGTAAAGGAAGGCGCAGCAACACAGTCTGTTGCAGACCAGGACAAGATTAAGGCACTCTTCCCGAATACTTACGGAAAGCCGGAAATCACATTTGAAAAAGGACAGAACACAGCAGTTGCAAAGAAACAGGTTGTAGGTGTTATTCTTTCCGGTGGACAGGCTCCGGGTGGACACAATGTTATTACCGGTCTTTATGATGCATTGAAGGCAACCAACAAAGAGAATGTTCTCTATGGTTTCAAGGGTGGTCCGGACGGGCTTCTTAAGAACGATTATGTAACATTTGATGATGAATTTATCAATGCTTACAGAAATACAGGTGGATTCGATATCATTGGTTCCGGTAGAACAAAATTGGAAACCAAGGAACAGTTTGCAATCGTAGCAGAGAATGCAAAGCAGAACGGACTTACTGCAATTGTTATTATCGGTGGTGACGATTCTAACACAAATGCGGCTACTTTGGCTGAATACATGGCTGCAAACAACACAGGAATCCAGGTAATCGGATGCCCGAAGACCATCGATGGTGACTTGAAGAACGAAGATATTGAGGCTTCCTTCGGTTTCGATACAGCAACAAAGACTTATGCAGAAATTGTTGGCAACATTGAAAGAGATGCTAACTCTGCGAAGAAATACTGGCATTTCGTAAAAGTTATGGGTCGTTCTGCTTCCCATGTAGCACTTGAAACAGCATTAAAGACACAGCCGAACATCTGCTTAATCGGTGAAGAAGTAGCAGAGAAGAAAATGTCACTTGCTGCAATTGCCAGCCAGATTGCTGACTCTGTTGAGAAGAGAGCAGAAAAGGAAGGAAACTTCGGTGTTGCGATTATTCCGGAGGGTATCGTAGAATTTGTTCCGGAATTCTCTGTACTGATTAAGGAAATTAACGAGCTTCTTGCAGGTAGCAAGACAGAAGAATTCAATGCACTTCCGGATTGGAATGCAAAATACAACTTCATTAAAGCAGGACTTACTCCGGAAAGTTTTGGTGTATTTGATATTCTTCCTACAGGTATTCAGCAGCAGTTATTCTTAGAGAGAGATCCGCATGGTAATGTACAGGTATCTTTGATTGAATCAGAAAAACTGTTTTCTGAATTGGTTAAGGCAGAACTGGAGAAGAGAAAAGCAGCAGGAACCTACAAGGGTAAATTCAGCGCACTTCATCATTTCCTTGGATATGAAGGAAGATGTGCATTCCCTTCTAACTTCGATGCGGACTACTGCTACTCACTGGGATACAACGCATTCATGTTAATTTCTTATGGTTACACAGGATATCTTTCAAAGGTTTCTAACCTTTCCAAACCTGCAGAGGAATGGGTTGCCGGTGGTATGCCAATCACAAAGATGATGAACATGGAAAGAAGAAACGGAGAAGACAAGCCGGTTATTCGTAAAGCATTGGTAGAACTTGATGGTGCTCCGTTCAAATATTTCGCAGCCAACAGAGAAACATGGGCAGTGGAAACCGCATTTACCTATCCGGGAGCTATTCAGTACTATGGTCCGGCAGAGGTTTGTGACCAGACTACCGTTACACTTGCTCTGGAGCAGGCATAAGAATTCGATTCGAGAACATGAAATTGAATTAAGGGATAAGAATTACGAGCAGAATTTCAAAACCCCATCCATTTTCGAAAGAAAACGGATGGGGTTTTTCTGAAACCGAAGGGCCAAGAAAAGTCCAGCCGAAGGGCCAAGAAAAGTCCATCCGAAGGGCCAAGAAAAGTCCATCCAAAGGGCCAAGAAAAGTTCAGCCAAAGCCCAGGAAAAAGACAAACCGAAAGCCCAGAAAAAAGTCAAACCGAAAGCCCGGAAAAAAGTCAAACCGAAAGCCTAGGAAGAATCATGTCGAAAGCCACGCAAAAATAAAACGAATGCTTAAATGATTATAACGGATAAAGCTGGTTGATTTCTTTAATCATATCAATGATTTTGAAAAGAAATGCCCTTGCGCCGTCGCTGATTCGGTCTGTTTTTATGCCGGATGATGTGTAGCGGTATTTGTAGTAGCGACAATCGTTAATATATTCCGGACGAAATACAACCCAGTGATGAATCGAATCCATAAATTCTACAGGTTCGCGATCGGATAAGGTTTGCGGACTAAACATTACCTTCATCTTCTGTTCATGAAGTTCCTGGGAAAAGGACACATTTTCCATGGGTGCTTCACCGGGCGCGAAGAAATAGACGCCGGGCGTTATTCGAATCGGTAGTTTCAATTGGTCTGCCAAAACCTGCATTTCTTCAACGCTTCCGCGGTACATATGAGCATAAAAATGTGCCGATTTAGCGACATTATTCAGCCAGTTCTTTCCAATCCATTCTTCGTTTAATGCGCTGCTTTCCTGGGTGACATTGTCAGAGATAACCAGAACCACGGGGCTGAAGCGCCGGTTGTCCAGAAGAAACTCTGCAAAGTGCGTCAGTGCCGCACCGTAACCCAGCCGGGCCGGATTTAACATGTAGCGATGTTTATCGAAAACTGTAATCCGCGGATCGGAATAAATGTCCGAATAGAAGCGGGGATAACTAAAACGGGAAACCAGTTCCGAAGCAGTTGGATCTTCATTATTCAAAATGGAGTTGGTAATTGTCATATAAAAACCGTTCTTTTTTTCGTTTGGTTCAATGATTGCTGTGGTTTTCCACAACTGTCCGCCATAATTTAAATCAATGTGAACCGCTTCCATGGCAAGGGTGCCTTCCTCCTTGCAGATATCCCATTTCACATGATAGCCGTAATTGAAAATCTGGAAACTTTGCTGTGGGCTTGGCATATCCGGGAAAATTCTTTCAAACTTGCCATGTGCCCAGTTATAGAAATGCTCCTGCAGTATAGCAAACAGGTTGCCATGGACACTATATTTTGGGGAAAGCCTCAGTTCGTTGCGTATTTGAAAAATCCTGTGTTCCGTCAGGGGCTGCATAGGATTTTGATATTTTATTGGGGAAGATTTTGTTTTAAAAACATCGTTGGCCTTTAAAATCCGGTTAATCTGCTGGTTGTTATCCAATACCTCTTTATTCAGCAGCATGATAATCATGTTGACGCTAAGTGGTAACGGATGGGTGCTGTAGAACAACTTGTGCATCAGAATTTTCCGCTTGCATTTAAACAATTTTTTCCCCAGGGCAGAGGAATTTTGCGACAGAATGTCTGAAATGCCCTCGTATAAAGGCTCGTCGGACAGGCGGACCCGGAAATGAAGACGCAGCATATTCTCCCATTCCTGATTTTTATACAAATCGTGCCCAAGATTTTCGCAAATGGTGACAAGGGAATTGTCACAAAGTTCTAAGGTGGCTACGATGCTGTTTAACTGTCTTGACATGGCAGGATATTCATCCCAGATGCTGGAAAGTCCGGCTCCGAATTTTTGGGACTTTAGTTTGTAACGGAAATCGTGCTCTACCTCATGCCATCCTTCAAAAAGTACCGTTTTTATCTGTATTTCAAAGGTGCGGTCAATTGCCATATCCCAGGTCTGTGGGGAAATGCGCCGAATCAAAAATTCCGGCAGGTGAAATACGCCGTTGATTTTGGCCGCCTCAAAATTGGAGTCCGAGGATTCGGTTGTTGACCAACTGGGCTCTGCCAGTTCATACATTTCCTCAATTAATTCTTTGCAGATTTCAATATCGTCCTGAAAGTACAGATTGATGCGGATGCCCACCAAATCCTGAATCTTTTTGTCGGAACCGTACTTTTCGGAAGAAAACTTATGCGCAAGAGAAGAAGCAGATTTTATGCGGGAAAAAACGCGATAAAATATGCCGCATTTATCCAATATACCGGATATGTTTTGTCGAATCTCCTGTTCGACAATGGCGGGAACAAACACCTTCTGTTTGATCTCATCATGACTGTAATTTTGAATTCCCATTTTATTTTTAACCCCTTAATTCTATCTTTTCATTCCGAAGCCTGCGAACTTCGTCCCGGCTTTTCTGTCTTTTATTATACGGTTTTCCCGGTCTTCGTTATACGGATTTCCCGGTTTTCGTTATACATTTCCCGGCCTTCGTTATACGGTTTTCCCGGTCTTCATTATACGGATTTCCCGGTTTTCGTTATACATTTCCCGGTTTTCGTTATACGGTTTTCCCGGTTTTCGTTATACATTTCCCGGTTTTTTGTTTTACGATTCGAGGCTCTTCATTTTATAGAAATATTCCTCGGCAGGTACCGGTTTTGAGTAGTAGAAGCCTTGAATCATGTCACATCCCTTGGAAGCAAGGAAATCCACCTGTTCCTTTTTCTCAATTCCCTCTGCAACAATTCGCATGTTCAAGTGTTTTGCCAAAGCAATGGCATCGGAAACCACAATATCTGCCCGTTCATCTCCCAGTTCTCCCCGGAAAAATTCGGCATCTAATTTCAGCACATCCAATGGCAAATCTTTTAAGGAATTTAAGGAAGAATATCCGGCACCGAAGTCGTCCATGGACAATTCAAACCCAAGTTCCTTAATCTGTTTTACTGTTTTCAATAAAGTAATTTTATCGTCAAAGAAAGCGCTTTCCGTCAACTCAATTTCAATATAGTGGTGCGGAACCCCGTAGACATCCACCAGTTGCGCCAGATGCTGTGCAAGGTTTTCCTGCGTAAAATGAGCGCGGGAAATATTGACGGAAACCGGAACGATTTGCCTGCCGGCAGCAAGCCATTGGGACTGAAGGTATGCCACATTGGATACCATATAATCGTCAATCTTTGTGATGAATCCGTTCTTTTCAAAAATTGGGATAAATCTGCTCGGAGGAATCAGCCCCTCGGTTGGACTCAGCCATCGAATCAGCGCTTCTGCGCCGGTTAATTCTTCTGTATTCGGATCATATTTTGGCTGGAGATAAACCTTAAATTCGCCGTTGTAAAGAGCCTGCTCCATATTTTCTTCCACGGTATGTTCCCAAAGCTGGGCGGAAAGCAGTTCCTGATTAAAGCAGACAATGCCATTTTCCTTTTTGCCTGCCAGAGTAACGCCGGCCAGGCGGGCATTGTTGTAAATCTGTGCAATATCCGGATTTTTACGCGCAATGGCTTTTCCCTGCGGAGAAACGGATGGATTAACAAAGGAAACCCCGATATGATAAATACCGTTTTCGATACAGTTTGGCTGCATGGATAACTCGTTTAACCAGCCCTGAATCCGATCCAGACACTCCGCTTCGGAGTGACAGCAAAGAAGGAGAGCAAAATTGGCCTTTGCATTGTGGGCGCAAATTTCATTTCGTCGCATTTTTTTCTGAAGGAAACGATAAGTTGAGTACACATAGCGGTTTCCTTCCTGTGCTCCATGGAAAGTACACAGATTGTTGTGGTTGGCAAGATAAAAATCTACCACAGCATACAGTTTTTTCGCATTGGAACGAGAAGAAAGAATGCGCTTGCAGTTCAAATCGAAATAGAAGCCATTTGGGCCGCCGGTGTCCAAATCGTAATACATAATCTTGCCCATGCGTTTCTGGTTAATAATGCTGTTAATCAGATTGATAAACAGAAATACAATAGGGAACAGAATAATGATTGGAATTACAATAAAAATCACAAGACAAAGCAATACCTGCTTTGCGGTTATGGTGAGGCTGCCCTTTACCAGCAGATAGTCGCCGCCTGCCACATCCGTATTCGTAATCAGCCAATACGGAACACGGAAAATAGCCTGATACGAATCGTTATTCTTTGAACCCGGGTTTGTAATCAGACTGATTACCGCATCTCTCCGAAAGAAAAATCCCTGTTTAAAAATGGTTGCCAATTCTTTTTCACTGTCTGCAGAGGTATCCATATACCATTCATAATATGAAAAATCCTCAAATTCATTGTATGTATTCAGATTGTAAGTTGGTTGTCCGTAGCCAAGAATAACATTATCGTTTTCGTCCAGCAGATATGCCCCTTCAATGTCAATGAAGGTATTGCTTAAAGACTGGCTAATCTCATTTGGCGTTTTACCCAGCCGCTGTTCATCTGCAATATGGGAAATTATCCGCGTAGAGGAGCGATGGGTGTCAAAGAAACTGTTATCCATGATTATTTGCATAAACACATAATATACGATGAGAAGCAGCAAAAGCAGGAGAATCATGGAAAGTAAAAATGCCACAATACTAGGCCAGATCCGCACTTTTTTCAAGCGATTTATCTGATGATCCTTTTGCCGTTGTTCCTTTTTGCTGACTCCGTTATTTCTGCCGTTCCTGTTTTTGGCGGCTGTTTTATTTGGTAAGTTTTTTGACTTCATTGTTTTATCCCCCAAAATGATGGTTCCTGTAGTTTCAAATGGTTTGCGTTAGGTAAACACACAGTTATATATATTTTCTCATATATTTTGTATAAAGTAAATGCGATTTTGTTGACATTTATATCGCAATTTGCACAAAAAACCTGATGAAATATGATAATGTTTGCGTAAAAGTAATTTGAAATACAAAATAGATAGAAAAAGGATGAATAATAATGAAAAATGTTTGAATTTAGTTTACATAGTTATTTGCCAACGGTAAGGATTTATCGTAAAATTATTAATAATAGTCAAAATCGGGGTTATAAGGGGAAAAGGAGGAGATTGAATGATGAAATGTCTGAAAAAGAGTTGGATGACTTTACTTTCGCTTGTTCTGACCGTAGTAATTGTCGCTTGTAGCACTTTGCCTGCAGAGGCGGCAACAAAAGCAGCGGCAGCCTTAGATGAGAATTTTGCAACTGCATCCGCTGCGCTTTTGGTTGATGCCAATACGATTCAGTATGCAGCGGTTTTACCGTCCCTTCCGGCAACGGATGATGGTCTGATGTATGTATATGCACTTCAGGTTTATGAATACGCAATTCCGGCGGGTGCGGTTCCGGTAGCAACGGTGGCAGCATCTACCAATCCGGTGGTTACATTTTCGTTGAATCATCACCAGGCCAATACGAGACTGTATTCCAAATTTGTGCTGGCAGTGAAACAGGGCGGTGTCATGAAGATGATTGCCCATGGTCAGTTTATTCGCAATCCGGAATTGTTGGCAACCCATACCCATGCAAGAACAGCTCACGCATTAAAGGGCTTACAGGGTGTTGATTTTCTGAATCTGGATTTGCAGACCAATAACACGATTATTGCATCTCATTTATCCCGTGTTACCCAGGTGATTTGCACAGGTGGGGATCCGGCAATGGTGAATCCGTATGCAAAGGTGGCAGACGCAAAACCGGTACCAATCAGTCTTTATATGCTTAACGCCAACGATGCGGCAGCAGTTAATCTGCTGATTACCCGTATGGAGTATTATGCATCTACTTCCCAGAAGTGCGATGACTGGATTATCGGTAATGAAGTGAATGTTCGTCAGTGGAATTATATGAGTTGGCAGGGCTGGGATCAGTACATGAGACAATACGAGCAGGTATTCCGTATTATGTACATTGCAATCAAGAGTAATAATGCCAATGCCAATGTGTATACCTGTATTGATCAGAACTGGGATCGTAACCGGCCAACGACTCATGCGGAATATTATCAGTATATAGACGGAAAAGATTTCCTTACTAAATTTGCCGCAGATATGAGATTAAATGGGGATATTGACTGGGGTGTTGCCCAGCATCCATATACAGTACCTCTTACCTGGGCGCGGTTTTGGAACATGAACGGATGTCCAAACGGAAGTTACATGAAAAACATGATTACTTCAAATAAAATGGTTTCCTTCCAGAATCTTGGGGTGGTAACAAGTTTCCTCCAGACGCCTGAGATGCTTAGCCCGACCGGTACGGTTCGTCATTATATGATTAGTGAACTTGGTATTTCCAATGCACAAGGTGGTCAGGTTCAAGCCGCTGCACTTTGCGCATCCTATATGGCGGCGGCAAGAAATCCATTTGTGGAACAGGTGATTTACAGTAGTGCTGTTTCTGCCGGTGTGGATACTACATTTACGCCGGAAGCATTGAGTATGTTTAATAATATGGACGGTGCACAGTCTCTGGCCTTCCAGCAGTATGCAATGAGCGTTATCGGAATTTCCGACTGGAGTCAGGTGCTTCGTTAAGTGGTCATTTGTATTAGGAAAAGAGAAATGCTTAATCGGTTTCCGGTTAAGCATTTTTGCTTTTCCCTTTGTTGACAATTGTAAAATAGAAACACTACAATAGAGGAGATAAGCAAAACAGCGGCGGCTCGCAGGACGGCTGCAGAATGCATTGCGGCAGTTCGTGGTATGGTTTTGCAGACGGGCAGGCTGGATAGTAAATTATGTGGATAAACAAAGAAATGGATTTGAGACAATGGAATATTGCAATAATTTGCATGTTGCCGGTTTTTACATTTGCCGGTTGCGGTGCAAATTCGGATATGACAGCGTCTGTAAATGCAGTGAGCGATAATATTCCTGTGGTTTCCTGGGATGCGGTGAGCGCAGCAGAGGAACCGACTGCAGAGGAATTGTTGAATCAGGAACTGGAAGCAGGTGATGTGTACACCTTATCCTTGTCGCAAAATGGTATTCCTGTAGCCACGGGAATGGTACAAATGTCGGAAGAACATATTCGTATGAGTTATGAAACGGAAGCAGAAGAAACCTTTGCATATTCAAATTTCGCTGATCATAAAATGATTATGGATTCTTTGGAGGAACTGCCTAATCGGGCAGTGGCTTCCTATAATATAGAGAATACAACCATTTGTATTGACATTCTTGGGTTTACGCAGGAAGCCGGCTATGGGGTATATTTTTCGGAAAATCAAAAGAATGCATGGAAAATGCGTTGCTATCCGGATGGGACCTGTGAGGTGGAAGATAGCGACGCTTGTGTCACTGTATATGATTATTACTGGGGATTTGACGGCCATTTGTTTTTGCATGAAAGAACGGAGGAAAAAAATGCGGAGGAGCAAGGGCAGGTCGATACCGGAAATAGTCAGGAGGAGCAAGGGCAGGTCGATACCGGAAATAATCAGGAAGACACTGTAGCGGTCACCGGGCAGACAGATTACATGGAAGAAAAATGGGAAGAATATATTGTGGATGCGTCCTCGGAGGGATGGCTGAGGTTATCACGACCGGAAGAATGAGAGAGGCTGCAAAATGGGAATTATATATGACGCCAGAAGATTAAAAGCGTATGAGGCGCTGAACTGTCTGTGTGATTTGACAGGAAAGAATGAAACCTTTCAAAATAAGCTGTGGGAAGGTTTGTTAAGCAATGAGGCATTGATGGCAGAATTTATGTATTATCTGGATCATCATCGGTTGTTGGATGAATATAAAAGCCATGGATACTCCCTGACGGATCTTTATGTCTGGCAGTTGGACAAATACAATCTGATTCGGGATATCGGAAAAAATACGGCAGCGTGCAACAAGGAAACCATCGTCCTTAACGCGTTTGAAGCTATGCTGGATCTGGAAAATAATCCGGAAACATATATTAAGCACATGACGGATGGGCGTTCGCAGGATCGTTTTTCATTTTGAAAATTATATCAATACAACGAGATAGGATAAATTAGTATGATTATGTTGCTGATTCCGCTCCTCTGGTTGGGGCTGGTATTTGCAGGAGGGAAAAAATATAAAGAACCGGTACGCAGTTCATTTTCCAAAGAACAGTCCCTGGCACTCCGAGGAATATGTGCAATGGAAATCGTTATGGGGCATCTGGGTATATATTTGGATGCGCCTCTGCTTCGTGCCATTAGTAAAGCGGATATCCTGTTTGTGGGTATCTTTTTTGCGTTATCCGGCTATGGTATTGCTTACAGTATTGAGAACAAGCAGAATTATCTGCGTCTGTTTCCATTGAAAAAATTCGTTGGTCTGTTTCTCCCGGCTTATATAGCCTATGTTTTGGGGGAACTTGTTGTAATTGTAAGATATCAGATACCGGAGCATGCTCATAACTTATATCGGCTATCCTATTTTTTTGAAAATGTGAACTGGTTTATCTGGGAGTTGTTTTTCTTTTATCTCCTGACTTATTTCATCGCAAAAATAAAGAAATTAAAGCAACTGCATTGGATTTTGCTGTTGCTTAGTGTACTACTGATTTTTGTCGGTTATTTTACCGGAATCAATGAAAACTGGTATGGAAGTGGTATTTGTTTCCCGCTGGGAATTATCTATTATTACTATTCCGATTGTTTTTACGAAAAATGTCTGCAAAAAAAATGGTGGTGTTGGGGAATTGCCGGTTTTGTGGCACTACTGTTTTTTGCGGCTGGCTTTCTTCTGCTGGAGAGTAGGCAGCCGCTGTTGGCTTCTATTTGCAAAAATATAGTTGCAGTGCTGGTCATCTTTCTTCTGGTTGTAGTTTTGTCCAGGGTGAAAATCGGAAATTCCATTTCCTATTTTCTGGGAAGCATCTCCTTTGAAATCTATTTGTATCACCTGGTCATCATTGGATTTTGTCGTATTTTTGTGGAAAATGTTTTTCTTTGTGCTTTGCTTTCTATCGTGGCAACCATATTCTTTTCCTTTTTGGCGAAAAAAGGGAATGATTGGATTCGCAAAGCGTGAAAAACCTGTTTTTCTAGACATTGGCGCTGTAATACTATAAAATGAAAACCGAAATATGCAAAAAAATATGAAAAACAATATGAAAAACAATGAAATAAAATTATATGTTAAGGAGAAAACTTATGGCAACGACAAAAGCGTCTGAAAAAGCACCGGCAAAGAAAACCGCACCGGTAAAGAAAACTGCACCGGCAACGAAAACCGCACCGGCAAAGAAAGCTGCACCGGCAAAGAAAGTTGCACCGGCAAAGAAAACCGCACCGGTAAAGAAAACTGCACCGGCAACGAAAACTGCAGCAACAAAGAAAATAACCTCAACCAAGAGTGCATTTGCAAAACTGGAGGCGGTTACTAAGAAATTGTACAAGAAGGAAGTTGCAGTCTGCGACAATCAGGAATTGTATTATGCCCTTCTGAAACTTGCCAAGGATGAAATGGCAGGCAAGCCTCAGATTTCCGGTAAGAAGAAGGTTTACTATATTTCCGCAGAATTTCTGATTGGAAAGTTGTTGTCCAATAACCTGATTAATCTGGGTATTTATGATGAACTGAATGATGAACTTGCAAAAGTCGGAAAAACGCTTTCTGCAATTGAAGAAGCGGAACCGGAACCATCTCTTGGAAATGGTGGGCTTGGACGGTTGGCTGCCTGCTTTTTGGATTCCATTGCATCCCTGAATTTACCGGGCGACGGAATTGGTTTAAATTATCACTTTGGTTTGTTCAAACAGGAGTTTCATGACAACAAGCAGGTTGCTGTGAAAAATGAATGGATAGAAGATAAGTCATGGTTAACTAAAACAAAAACAACCTTCTCCGTCAATTTCGGAAAGATGAAAGTGAAATCCCGCCTCTATGACATTGATGTTATCGGTTATAAAACGGGAACCAATAAGTTGCATTTGTTTGATATTGAGTCCATTGACGAAAGCATTGTGGAGGATGGCATCAATTTCGATAAAGAAGCCATAAAGAAGAATCTTACCCTTTTCCTGTATCCGGATGATTCGGATGAGGCAGGTAACCTTCTTCGTATTTACCAGCAGTATTTTATGGTATCCAACGGTGCGCAGCTGATTCTGAAGGAAATGAAGGAAAGCGGATATGATCTTCACGAACTTCATAAGCATGCGGCAATCCAGATTAACGATACCCACCCTTCCATGGTAATTCCGGAACTGATCCGTATTCTCACTTCGGAAGAGGGCTTTTCTATGGATGAGGCCATCAAGGTGGTTTCCAAGACTTGTGCTTATACGAACCATACCATTCTTGCGGAGGCACTGGAAAAATGGCCGCTGGATTATTTGAAGAAGGTGGTTCCGCAGTTGGTTCCGATTATTGAAGAACTGGCCGCAAGAGTGCAGAAAAAATACAAGAATAAAAAGGTCTGGATCATCGATGACAACAATCGTGTACATATGGCCCACATCGATATCCATTACGGGTATTCCGTAAATGGTGTTGCTGCGCTTCATACGGAGATTTTGAAGAATACGGAACTTCATCATTTTTACGAGATTTATCCGAAGAAGTTCAACAATAAAACGAACGGTATTACCTTCCGCAGATGGTTGCTTTCCTGCAACCATGAACTGGCAGATTATATTACAGAATTAATCGGCGAGGGTTATAAGACAAATGCCAATGAACTCGAAAAACTAATGAAATATGCAGACGATAAAGCAGTCCTTGAGAAGTTGGCGGCAATTAAGATGGAGAAGAAACAGCAGCTCATTGCCCACATTAAGGAAAATGAAAATGTGGAACTGGATCCGAATTCCATTTTCGATATCCAGATTAAGCGTATGCATGAATACAAGCGTCAGCAGATGAACGCCCTTTATATCATTCATAAATATCTGGAGATTAAGAAGGGAAAGGTTCCGAAACGCCCGATTTCCTTTATTTTCGGAGCAAAGGCAGCGCCTGCTTACATTATCGCCCAGGATATCATCCATTTACTGCTTTGCATGCAGGAAATCATTAATAAGGATCCGAAAGTGAATAAGTATATGAAACTTGTTTTTGTTACAAACTATAATGTTTCCTATGCAGAAAAACTGATACCGGCCTGTGATATCTCCGAGCAGATTTCCTTAGCGTCCAAAGAGGCATCCGGAACCGGTAACATGAAGTTTATGCTTAACGGCGCTGTTACTCTTGGAACCGAGGATGGTGCAAATGTGGAAATTCACCAGCTGGTTGGTGATGACAACATTTTCATTTTCGGAAAGGATTCCGATACGGTTATCGAGAACTATGCAAAGAACGCAGCCGGCAAGAATGGTTATGTATCCAAGAAATTCTACGAAAAGGATGCGGTAATTAAAGAGGCCGTTGATTTCATTATCAGTGATACCGTAAAGAAAGTGGGAGATGAGGTTTGTCTTAACAGACTTTACAATGAGTTAATTAATAAAGACTGGTTCATGACCCTGCTGGATTTGAAGGAATACATCCGTGTGAAAGATAAAGCCTTGAATGCGTATGAGAAAAAGAATGCATGGAGAAAGATGATGCTTGTTAATATTGCAAAAGCAGGATTTTTCTCATCTGACCGTACCATTGCAGAATACAACAAGGATATCTGGAAATTAAAATAATCCTGTAATGACGAAAATCGGATAGTGGAAATCGGATGATTGCAGGATCGGTTAATTGTGAAAATCGGATAATGAAATCGGATAATTGCAAAATCGGATAATTGCAAAATCGGATAGTGGAAATCGGATAATCGCGATAATCCTGTGATTCGTGAAAAGATAACTTAATTGCCCGTGGCATTGTGCCGCGGGCAATTTTTATGAAGGAATTGTTAAGCAAACTTGTATATCGGTATTTTCCGGACTTTTTTTGGCAAAATTAATTTAATGAAACTTTTTTGAGACCTGAAGCATCTAATAAGGTGTAAGGAGGTGAAAACCTTGCATTTCTTTTCCGGAAATGAAAAAAAGAAATTAATTGAACAAATCATTTTGAATAACTATAACCGGTATTACCGGCTGGCTTTCAGTTATGCTCGAAATGCAGAAGATGCCGGTGATATTGTGCAGAACGGGGCTTATAAGGCGCTTCGAAATGCTTATGGGCTAAAGAACCCGGAATTTGCAGAGACATGGGTGTATCGCATTATGCTGAATGAATGTCTGCATCAATTGAAACAGCCAAAGAGTATCTCCATGGATGCGCTCGAGGAAGAAAATGCGGCACCGTTACAGTGCCATACGGATCACTACCGGGACATTGATTTACAGCGCGCATTAGATGGACTGTCTCCAAAAGAAAAGGCGGTTGTGGTACTGAAATATTTCGAGGACAAATCGCTGGAGGAAATTGCAGAACTTCTGGATGAAAATGTGAATACCGTTAAGACCAGATTGTATCGTAGTATGAGCAAATTGCAGGATTTGTTATCCGACAGGAAAAGCAAATGAGATTTTCGGTAACTGGTTTGTCGGGAATAAGGTCAGACGAAAAGGCAAAGGGTGGTAGGTGATTAAAATGATATCAAATGTGACAGAGGCAAATGAAAAAATGCAAAAGGAAAGTTTGGATAAGGCTTGTGAACGAAATGAAAACATGCATGAAAAAGGCACACAAACAGAAATGAAGATAAAAGAAAGTGACCGGATGGACCAGGTTCTTCGTAGGATGCGTGACGAATATGATAGTCATGAGATGTCAAAAGAACAGGTTCGTGAATTGAAGAAGAAAATGAAGGAGGCAATTATGGATAATCAAAAAAAGAAAGTTGGACAATGGTGTATAAGAGTTGCGGCAAGCGTTGCGGGGATCTTTGGCGTTATCATCATTTTATCCAATTCCTCAGCATCGATTGCTCATGCTATGGGGCAGGTGCCGGTACTTGGAAAAATTGTTGATGTTGTAACATTTCGCAATTATGAATATGAATCCGAACGGAATAATGCAACGGTGGAGGTTCCGGAGATTGTTGTAGACGATATTGTGGATTTGTCGGAGAAGGAAGACGAGCAGGTGCAGGATAATCTTTTGCAGACGACAGAGGAAATAAATGCAGAGATTCAACAGATTACCGATAAGATTATTGCGGATTTTGAAGCGAACCTCATGTACGAAGAAGGATATCAGGATGTGCTGGTGGAGAGCGAAGTCTTAACGCAAACAGAAGACTATTTTACATTGAAACTTCTTTGCTACCAGGGTGCCGGAAGCGGATATCAGTGGAATTACTATTACACAATTGATTTAAGCACCGGTGAGAGAATGCAGTTAAAGGATCTTTTTGTGGAAGGCGCAGATTATATCACACCAATTAGTGAAAATATCAAGCAGCAGATGCAGGAGCAGATGGATGCGGATGACATGGTATATTATTGGCTGAACGATGAAATTGAGGAATGGAATTTTAAGTCAATCACAGAAGAAACCGCTTTCTATATCAATGAAACCGGTAATGTGGTAATCTGCTTCAACGAAGGCGATGTGGCGCCGATGTATATGGGCTGCGTGGAATTTGAAATCCCGGGGGAATTGTTGGCGGAAATCCGCAAATAGCCGTGCTACGGGTCTTTGCGTAACATGCAACGGCTGAATGGGAAAATTGAAAAAGAACGGTTGCTACTCTTGAAATGCAGCCGTTCTTTTTATGTTTTTTCCTGTGCTTTGATGCAGGGAAAAGGAAGTCGCATTTCCCTGTTTTTCTCTACCGCAGATGCTTTACTCCAACTCTTTCATGATACTCATGTAAGCCGGGCGGATGATTTTGTTCATGCAAATCAATTCTTCGATACGGTGTGCACTCCATCCCACGATACGGGCGATGGCAAATAATGGCGTATACAATTCCACCGGAATTCCCAGCATTTCATAAACAAAACCGCTGTAAAAATCAACATTTGGACATACGCCCTTGTAAATGTGGCGGCTGCCATTGATCAAAGCAAGACCTTCTTCCTCCACGATGTTGTAAAGGTTCATGTCCTTGTCTTTGCCTTTCGATTGTGCAAACTTTTTCACATATTCTTTGAAAATAACCTCACGCGGGTCAGACAGAGAATAAACGGCATGACCGAGACCGTAAATGAGACCTTTCCCGTCAAATGCGTCTCCTGCCAATATTTTGGATAAGTAGGCGCGGACCTCTTGCCGATCCTCGGGATCTTTCACATTTTCTTTAATGTTTTTCATCATCTCCATAACTTTGATGTTGGCACCGCCATGTTTCGGCCCTTTTAGTGAGGACATGGCAGCCGCAATGGCAGAATAGGTATCCGTTCCGGCAGAGGTTACCACACGTGTGGTAAATGTAGAATTATTTCCACCGCCATGTTCCATATGCAGAATCAGGGCAATGTCAAGAATCTGCGCCTCCAGAGGAGTGTATTGTTTGTCCGGACGAAGCATAAGAAGAATGTTCTCTGCAGTAGAAAGCGCCGGATTCGGTCGATGGATAAACATACTGTCGTCATTTTCGATGTGATTGTAAGCGTGATAACCGTAAATGGCCAACATAGGAAATTGAGCAATCAAAAGCAGACACTGGCGAATGGAATCCTCCAGGGAAGTGGAGGCAATATTTTCGTCATAGGATGCCAGAGTCAGAATACTTCGTGTCATGCTGTTCATAATGTCCCGCGAAGGTGCCTTCATAATAACATCACGGGTAAAATTGGTTGGTACCGTCCGGTTTTGCGCAATGACATTATAGAAGGTCTGATATTCCTCTTCGTTCGGTTTCTTGCCAAAGAGCAGAAGATAAGCAATGCGTTCAAAACCAAATTCTCCCGGTGCGATTTCATTGATGAGGGAATTTACCTTGTAGCCCCGATACCACAGTTCACCGTCTACCGGTGTGCTAACTCCGTCCACATTTTTTATGGAAACAATTTTGGAAATATTGGTAAGTCCGGTGAGAATGCCCTTTCCGTTAATGTCTCTAAGCCCCCGGTTCACAGAGTATTTCTGATACATTTCTTCTGTGATATTATCATTTGCCAGACAGATTTCCTTTTGTTGATTTGAATATTTTGCAATATCAATTTTTTGCATGTGCGTACCCCTTTCTAATAATATGAAAGACTGATAATTCAGTCTTATGAAAAAACCACCTTAAGGTGGTATTTGATTTCTCTTACGAATAATGCGCCATTGCATTGCGAGGATTGCGTTAATTCCAAGGATTGTGCCAATTCTAAGGACTGCGCTAATTACAAGGATTGTGCCAATTCCAATGTAAATTCAGAAATAAAGCAAATTGGCGAGATATGTATAAGATTATATCCTAAAATGATGTCTGCTGGCAAGGAAGAACTATGTCAGAAGTTGACGAAATAAGTGAAAAAAATGTGTCTTTTTGCAGATTAAGGAAGAATTATTATCATTTCAAAGGACAAGCATCTGTGATAGAATTGTTTGAAAGGAATGATATTTTGGAGGCAGGTATGGATTATTTAGAAAATTTACTGAAAAACTATGAAAATGTGAAAAATGAGATTACTGCGGAGGTAAAGGACTATTTGAGAGAGTCAAAATATACTTCCAGAGCAGAACTGATTAAGATTGGAGCAATCTGTGTGCTGGCAGGTGCAGTAATGGGCTTTCTTATTTCCCCTATTAAAAAAGGTATTCACATTAATGTCACAAATAACAACAGTAGTTCAGAGGAAGAAGACAAAAAATGCTGTAAAAGAAAAGAGAAGAAAAAAAGGAAATGCTGCTGCAACAAAGAAGCCTAGAGCCTATGTTATTGCTAAGAAATGTATGCTATAATGTAATATGCCCAAAAGAAAAACAAGCGGCGCCGAAGGCGACATTTGTTTTTCTGGGCATATTAATGAGCAATCCGGCTGCGAAGCAGGCAGAAGCGCGAAAGCGCGGGATTGCGAATCTAACCACCCCCAAGAAAAACAAGCGGCGCCGAAGGCGACATTTGTTTTTTCGGGCATATTAATGAGCAATCCGGCTGCGAAGCAGGCAGAAGCGCGAAAGCGCGGGATTGCGAATCTAACCACCCCCAAAAAAAACAAGCGGCGCCGAAGGCGACATTTGTTTTTTCGGGCGTTGGGGTGTCCAATAATAATTCAGGAGGAATTTGGAATGACAAAAACAGATTTAGTGGAAGTAATTGTAAAAGAAACAGGCCTTACCAAGAAAGCAGCAAGCGATGCGGTAACCGCATTAACCGATAGCGTTGTGGAAGCATTGAAAAAAGGTGATAAGGTTGCCCTGGTTGGATTTGGTACATTTGAAGTGGCAAAAAGGGATGCAAGAAAAGGCAGAAATCCGCAAACCGGTAAAGAAATCAAAATTAAAGCAAGTAAAAGTCCAAAGTTCAAAGCCGGCAAAGCGCTGAAGGATGCGGTTAACGGAACAAAGACAAAGAAGAAAGTAAAATAATTTGTCTTGCCTATACAGAATCCCACAACTAATTGTTGTGGGTTTTGTTTTACCGACTGTGCCGGGGATGTGCGGTGCCGGGGATGTGCGGTGCCGGGGATGTGCGGTGCCGGGGATGTGCGGTGCCGG
>JBJEMA010000017.1:3185-8023 GCA_051879435.1 Lachnospiraceae bacterium | reverse complement strand
GGATGTGCGGCGCCGGGGATGTGCGGTGCCGGAAATGTGCGGTGCCAGGAATGTGCGGCACAGTGGATGTGTGGCACATTTCCGGCAGTGAGGCAGAGAAACCCGGTTCGGCATGCGTCTTGGCACCGGCGGATAATACTGGCTTGCCAAGGCGGCTTTACGCCGGTTATGTGCTTGGGGGAAGAGAGGTAGCGATATGGATTACATGCAGGAAGCATTGAAAGAAGCCTATGAAGGGATTCGACTTAATCATGGCGGCCCATTTGGCAGTGTGGTGGTAAGAAACGGAAAAATAATCGGACGGGGGCATAATCGCGTGGTGGTCAATCAGGACCCCACCTGCCATGGGGAAATGGAAGCCATTCGGGATGCCTGCAAAAATACGGGGAGTTTTGATTTGTCAGATTGTGAGATTTATACAACGGCAGAGCCATGCCCCATGTGCCTTGGCGGCATTCTCTGGGCCAACATAAAAAAGGTGTATTATGGTTGCAATCGCCAGGATACAGAAGAAATCGGATTTCGAGATAATTTATTTTATGATTATCTGTCCGGCAGAACGGATTTGATAACCATATGCGAAAAACAAAGAGAAGAATGTTTGCAACTCTTCCGGGATTACAGTAATATGGACGGGGCGACAAAATACTAATATTGATTTCCGTCATATTTTCATCGGCATCATAATAATCATAAACAGAATCGAATTGGAGTACGCTATGAGAAAAAATGGAATTTTATTACCGATTACCAGTCTTCCTTCCAAATACGGAATCGGGGGATTTTCAAAAGAAGCATATGAGTTTGTGGATTTTCTTGCTTTGGCCGGACAGGAGTATTGGCAGGTGTTGCCAATGGGACCAACCGGTTATGGGGATTCTCCTTATCAGTCATTTTCCACATTTGCAGGCAATCCGTATTTTGTGGATTTGGAGGATATGATTGCCCGCGGCTGGTTAACCGCGAAAGAATGTGAAAAATATCCTTGTGGAGATAATCCGGAATATGTGGACTACGAAAAGATTTATCTGAGCCGTTTCAAGTTGTTGAAAAAGGCTTTTAAAAAGAGCAGGATTGCAGAAGAGAAAGCATTTGTTCAGTTTGTGAAGGATAACGCTTTCTGGCTGGAGGATTATGCGCTCTTTATGGCAATAAAAAACCGATACAAGGGAGGCAGTTATACCAAATGGCCGGAGGAACTGCGTTTGCGTAAGAATGCTGCCATGAAGGCGATTCGCAAAGATGAAAAAATTGCGGAAGAGGTAATGTTCTATCAGTTCATACAGTTTATGTTTTATTCCCAGTGGGCGAAACTTAAGGCATACGCCAACGAAAAGGGAATTGAGATTATCGGAGACATTCCAATTTATGTAGCCTTTGACAGTGCAGATACATGGGCGAATCCGGAATTGTTCCAATTGGATGAGACCAATACGCCTCTTGCAGTGGCCGGTTGTCCGCCGGATTATTTCTCCGCTACGGGACAGCTTTGGGGAAATCCGCTATATCGCTGGGATTACCACAAAAAGACAGAGTATGCATGGTGGATGAAGCGATTGGAATACTGTTTCAAACTCTATGATGTAGTGCGCATTGATCATTTCCGGGGATTTGATGAATATTATTCCATTCCTTATGGGGATAAAACAGCGGAATTTGGACACTGGGAAAAGGGTCCCGGGTACGAATTGTTTGAAACCATGCGAAAAAAATTAGGAAAACAGAGAATTATCGCAGAGGACCTGGGACTGTTGACACCAAGCGTTTTGAAACTGGTGAAAAAATGCGGCTATCCGGGAATGAAGATTTTGGAATTTGCGTTTGACTCCGGGGAGGAAAATGATTATCTTCCGCATAATTACGAGAAAAATTGCATTGTATATACCGGTACCCATGACAACGATACGGTGTTTGGCTGGTATCCAACCTTAAAGAAAGAAGATAAGACATATGTACGGGATTATCTGAATGTGAAATCTCGGAAGGATATTGGCTGGGGACTGATTCGTCTGGCACTTTCCAGTACAGCCGATACAGCGATTATTCCGATGCAGGATTATCTGGAACTGGGCAGTGAAGCAAGAATCAATATCCCATCCACTTTGGGGGGCAATTGGACCTGGCGCATGAAGGAAAATGCGTATACCAAGGAACTGGCTGCAAAGATTGCCAAACTTGCCAAAATTTATGGACGGTAAATGGTGCAAAAACTGCAAAATATTATGTCGGAAGACGGATATGCTAAGTAAGTAAAAACGGACAGCTTGTTGTAAACTGTCCGTTTTTTATTTAACAAGATGAGGGAATATTCAGTATTCCCAATGGGTGATGTCCAGAAAAATCATATTGGAGTTATGGTAGCGACGATTCTTTGTCACTTCTTCTCCAAACCAGGAAGGCGCAACAAAATCTTCTGCCTCTTCCAATGAAGGAAATTCAACCTCTGCCATTATTAAAGGTGCAAGAGGCGGCTTAAAAACATCTAACTCAATGGTTAAATGGGTGCCTTCCATAGGAATAAGATATCGTTTTTTAGAAATAATATTTCCATCGGCTTTTTGTATCAGGTGTTCATAGGCATCTTTTGTCAGGGGAAGATTGGCCTCCTCCCGTGCCATTAGACCACTGCCTTTGTAGGTAAGATAGTATTCCTCATCCTGTCGGCGGACACGCACAACGGGAGCCGTAGATAAATAGCCCTGTTCAATTGTGTGAAATGGGTATTCCTCCAAATTTTTCGGTATTTCCCGAATTAAGAATTTGCGTTCGATTTCCATGTTGTTTTGCCTCGTGAAAAATGTAATAATAGTCTAAGTGATTTTCAAAAGAAACTGATGTTTCAATTCTATGGCATCAGTATAACACAATCGAAGAAAACGATACATAAATACGGAAGCGACAGAAATACAAAATGAGAAAAAATTTATACTTATATTCTAGGAGGATGTTATGGCAGATTTAGTTAACCAAGCCCCATTTTTTGCGGTGTTTTTACTTTTGATTTTAGGATTTGTGTGTTTGATTAAGGGCGCGGATATTTTTGTATCCGGCAGTTCCAGTGTGGCAAAGCGCTTTCATGTTCCGTCCATAATTATCGGACTGACGATTGTAGCCATGGGGACATCCCTGCCGGAAACAGCAGTCAGCGTAACAGCGTCTCTGGCCAATAACAACGAACTGGCAATCAGTAATGCCATCGGTTCCAATATTTTCAATCTTATGGTAGTAATCGGGGTATGTGCTTTGATTACATCGGTAAATGTGGCAAAAGAAACGGTTACCCGGGATATTCCCATTTCTTTATGCTGCGCCTTGCTACTCTTGGGACTGGGTCTTCTTCCGCTGGCAGACCCGGTAGAAAAAGCGGAAGGTGTCGTCGGTTATCTGGGGCATCTTGACGGAATCATTTTAATCATCATTTTCATTTGTTATATTTTGTTCCTGATTCGTGCGGCGTTGAAGGCCCGCAAGGAAGGAGCAAATGCATCAGGCGACGAAGAGGAAGAAATTAAATTGCTTTCCATGCCGAAAAGCATTATTTTCATTCTTCTTGGTGGCGGTCTGATCGCCATTGGCGGTGAACTGACGGTGGATTCTGCATCCCGGATTGCCATTGAATTTGGCATGAGCCAGACACTGGTGGGGCTTACGATTGCGTCTATCGGTACTTCGCTGCCGGAACTGGTTACCTCCATTGTTGCAGCGCGGAAGAATGAACTTGATATGGCGCTGGGAAATGCAGTGGGTTCCAATGTATTTAACATTTTAATGGTCCTTGGTATCGCTTCGGCCATCAGTCCGATTGCGCTGATTACATTTAATGTAATCGATATTGCCATTTTGCTTGCATTTTCCATTCTTGTCTGGATTCTGGCAGCAAGCAAACGGAAAATTAACCGGATAGAAGGTCTGATTATGGTCACTCTTTATGTGGCCTACGCCGTTTATATCGTGATTCGGTAATTGCGGGCCTGGGTTACGCAATGGTGTGACTTGCGAAGTGTACATCGCGATTTGAGATTTATTATATAAAAAATGTTATTAATACCATAAAAACGAATTACCTGTTTCGTATCTACGATGAACGGGAGAAAGGATGTAATGTGACAGAGGCAGAATTCGAAGGGTGTGTCCGGAGAATTTGTGCAGGTGATAAGTCCGGGCTGAAGGATATTTACGAGGCATACATGCCCTATTTGTACACCACCATTTTTCATGTGTTGCAGAATAAGGAAAATGCGGAAGATGTTACCGCCGATTTCTTTATCAAATTCTGGACATTGGCGGAGGATTATAAGCCGGGAAATGGGCACAAAGGTTATCTGGCAACGATTGCCCGCAATATGGCGATTGATTTCCTGCGAAAACACAAGCGGGAAGTTCTGGTAGATGGTTTCGAAGAAAATAAAAATCGGGATCGGGGTGACAAGGGAAATGCGGCACCCATACCGGATGCGCCGGAGGATGCATCAATGTCTTCCGGTTGGCAGAACAGCGCGGTGGAAAATGATGTAGTGGCGCATATTTCCTTAAAAGAAGCCATGGCACATTTGAAACCGGAAGAAAGAGAAATTATACATATGAAAGTCATGGGAGACCTGACATTCAGGGAAATCGCAGAAATCCTGAATGTCCCCATGGGTACCGTCACCTGGCGGTATCGGGAAGGAATCGAAAAGCTAAGGAGGTGTGGATATGAATAATCGTAGCGATGCGAAGACAATTGCAGACCGGGGAAAAAGTGCCGATGCGAGCAGCATGATGGAAATCGGTTGCGATGATGTTGCAGACCGGGGAAAAAGTGCCGATGCGAGCAGCATGATGGAAATCGGTTGCGA
>JBJEMA010000017.1:0-3085 GCA_051879435.1 Lachnospiraceae bacterium | reverse complement strand
TGATGTTGCAGACCGGGAAAAAAGTGCCGATGCGAGCAGCATGATGGAAGCCGGTTGCGATGATTATGAAGAGAAATCCATGCCGGAACTTAGTTCGGCATTTTATGATAAATATGAGGAAATGGTACGGACAGAAACGCCGGATTTATGGGCGCGTATTGAAGCTTCTTTACCGGAAAAACAAGTTAAGACCATATCCTCCAATGTGGTGGTTATGAATCCGAACGGGTTGCAGACCACGAAAACCGGAAATGTCAATGCGCAGATGGAAAACGCGAAAACCGAAAATGTCAATGCGCAGATGGAAAACGCGAAAACCGGAAATGTCAATGCGCAGATGGAAAACGAGAAAACCGGGAATGTCAATGCGCAGATGGAAAGCGCGAAGACCGGGAATACAAAGACGGGGAATGCGAAGACCGGGAATACAAACACCGGAAATTCAAACACCGGGAGTGCGAAAAAAAGAAGAACGAATATCCGCGTTTTGTCCGGTATCTTGGCTGCCTGTGCCTGTCTGGCAATTTGCATTCCGGCAATTATGTTTGTCCGGAGAAACGATTTATTTAAAAATCAGACAACATCCAACAGTGAAAGCATGGTTGAAGATACGGCCGCAGATAAAGGTTCGGGGGAAGAGGGAACCCTGAATAACTTCTTTCAAAGTCTGCATGAAGAGGATGCAGGTGCAACCGCAGATTTTGCTCCGGCAGGGGATGTGCCGGGGGCGGAAATAATGGAGGAAGCGTCCTGTGAAGCCGCAGAACCGGAGAACGGAACCGATGGTGTAGAATATGATGATATGACGAATGTCTGTGATGATTTTTCCGAAGCAGCAACATCAGAAGAACCAAGCGAAACAGATACATCAGAATCAGAAATACCGGAATCAGAAACATCAGATTCAGGAACCGAAGATGATTCTGAGAATTATATTTATTACGACGGGAATCAGATTCTGGATAAGGCAGATTATACGGTGGAAGAACTGCATTACGAGAACGAAGTTCTGATTTCCATGGTAGTCCGGAGTGCGGAGAATCGCCGCTATGTCATTATCCCGACGGAAGGAAGACTGGTAATCGAAGAGGATGACGGCGTTAAGCCACTGGGCTATGTTACTTTGCCGGAAGATTTGGCAGAAGGAGATGTTTTGAACATGAAATTGTATGATGCTACGGCACTGACCGGCAGTTTCTATCTTCTCAAGTTGTATTAATGAGACAAGTGCAACGACCGAACATCCAAGACATATTAAATGAGGCAAGTAAGATTACCGAACATCCAAGACATATTAAATGAGGCAAGTATGATTACGGAACACCCAAAGAAAACTTTGTATTTTCAGGATATTGCAATCCTTATTATCATTGTATTCGTTTCCACCTGCATGATTCTATTCCTCACCGTTTTTCAAAACGGTTGGAGACATAATGGGGAAACGATTACTTATTTACGCTACGGGAAGCCACTGACCGGAATAGTTACCCTGTACGAGGAAAAGGCTACCGCTGGCAATCAGCCTATGGATACGCCGATTACCTATCTGTTTTCGGAAGATGGTAAATTGGAAACCGGCTGGGTTTCTTTTGAGGGAAATCTTTATTATCAGGATTGCAACCGGGGTATTCTCACAGGGAAACAAAGCATTAACGGCGAGGACTATTATTTTGAAACGGACGGAAGGCTTGTGGTAGGGGTCTATGCAGATGCACAGGGCATTTACCGTCTTCATAATGAACATGGGGAGTTGCAAAACGGTTTCGTGACAATAGAGGAAAATACATATTATGCCAATGAAGAAGGACAGGTGCAATTTGGCTGGCAGGAACTGGATGGGAAAATCTATTATTTTTATCCTGAGACGGCCGTCATGGCGATCGGTTTTCTAACTTTGGAGGATGGCACTTATTATTTCGATGAAAATGGGCGCCGAAAGAATGGATTTCTTCGGACTGAAGATGGAATCCGTTATTTTGGATTTGACGGGCGAATGGCATTGGAGCCATTTTCCTATCGCGGGAAATCTTATCGCCCGACGGGAGACGGTACCCTGTATCAGGGCTTTTGGACTGAAAATGGGAAAGAATACTATTATTCTCCTGTGGATGGCAGTCTGTTCTGTGGCTGGATGCGTAGCGGCGACGGCTTCCGATATTATGGTGAGGACGGAGCCCGGGTCAGCGGATGGACAACCATTGAGGATGCCATGTACTATTTTGATCCGGAACAAGAAGATTTCATGCTGACCGGCTGGCAACATTTGGAAGGAAACGATTATTATTTTAGTGAATCAGGCGTAATGAGCACGGGTCTTACTGCCATTGAAGGTTCCACTTACTATTTTTACGAGAATGGTACACTTGCGCGCAGTACAAAAGTCGGTAATTACAATATCGATGAAAATGGTGTAGCAACAAATCCTTACGAAGTTATCACACCGGAAAATCTTGATTCCTACATTGAGATTTTGCTGGACACCTATGGTAGAGATTTGTATTCCATTTACCATTACTGTTTGACGAATTTCACCTATCGCTATCGCGGCAAATTGGATGTGGATTCCATGGCGTGCCGCATTTTGAATAATGGAAATGGAGCATGCTGGGATTATGCAGCGCTGTGCTATAAGATGATGACGGCTGCGGGATATAATTGTCAGATTGTTGTGGGGCGCGGAGCGGTTGCGTCGGAACACAACTGGGTAATTGTGGAAGTATCGCCGGGGGTATGGCGTCATTACGACCCGGAGCGCCGGGGACTTCCGATTTACAATCTGACCGATGCGCAGCTTGCCGCTTACGATGGCTACTCCGATACGGTGCGGTACCAATGGGACCGTAGCGCCTACCCGGAGGCGAAGTGATTTCATAAGACGATTGGGTGCGTAAAAATTCGGCAATCGGGTGTGTAAAAATACATTAATTGGGTGTGTAAAAACATGTTAATTGGATGCGGATTTTTATGTCGGAGAAATTTCATCTGATATCGTCATATTTCACAAAAAATTATTTTAGTCTTAAAAAAATACTTGTGCATATCATTTTAAAATGATATGTTTTTGTAAAGCATATTTTCTTTTCCA
>JBJEMA010000016.1:0-2083 GCA_051879435.1 Lachnospiraceae bacterium | reverse complement strand
CGATCTGCTTTCTGCCAATCCGGAAAAACTGATGGAGGTGCCACGAATGGGAAATCGATTCTCCTGATCATATTTCAGATAGGAAATCATGTTCTGGAGATAAAAAATGATAGACGCACCAACCTTAAAATCATCCACAGCACCGGCATAAGAAAGCTTCTCCGACTGCCGTTCCACTATTATGTCCTCCATAGAGGAAATGCAGTCCGCCGTTAAATATGGAAAATAGTAATCACAATAAAAAGTGTTATCGTCATCCATTTCCCCACGAACGCAGATACCGAATCCGTCGCCAAATTCTTTTCGATACTCTCCGTATAATGTGCCGTCCTGCAAAGTTGTGTAAGATTTCGATTCTGCCGTCGTGATTACCTTCGTTAATATTTTATTGATTTCTTTTCTTGTCCGTTCCTCATGAAATCCTATGGAACACATAAATTTATGCAATGTTATTTCCTCTGTCTATAAATTTAAATCTGAATGAACAGGGGTGTCAAATATAGAAATATCCGACACCCTTGTTTTTCCTTAAATTCCCTTATCATTTACTTGTCGGAAGAATAACTTCCTTGCCACCCATATATGGTCTGAGCGCTTCCGGAATACGAATGCTTCCATCTGCCTGAATATTATTTTCAAGGAATGCGATTAATCCCCGCGGAGTAGCAAGAACGGTATTATTTAATGTATGAACATAGTAGGTTCCATTTTCACCCTTGGTACGAATACCAAGACGACGAGCCTGAGCATCTCCAAGAGTAGAACATGAACCAACCTCGAAATATTTTTTCTGACGCGGGCTCCATGCCTCTACATCACAGGATTTCACTTTTAAATCTGCCAAATCGCCACTACAACATTCCAATGTACGAACCGGAATATCAAGACTACGGAAAAATTCTACGGTATAACTCCACATCTTGTTGTACCAGTCCATGGATTCCTCCGGTTTGCAGAGAACAACCATTTCCTGCTTCTCGAACTGATGAACCCGATAAACACCTCTTTCCTCCATACCATGTGCACCAACTTCTTTACGGAAGCAAGGAGAATATGAGGTCATGGTAATCGGAAGACTTTTTTCCTGTACAATCTGGCCTTTGAATTTACCTATCATGGAATGCTCTGAGGTTCCGATTAAGAATAAGTCTTCCCCTTCAATTTTGTACATCATGGCATCCATTTCTTCAAAACTCATAACGCCGTTAACAACACTGCTTCGAATCATGAAAGGCGGTACACAGTAGGTAAATCCTTTATCAATCATAAAATCCCTGGCATAACTGATCATGGCAGAATGTATTCTCGCAGCATCTCCCATAAGATAATAGAAACCTTCTCCACTGGTGCGACCGGCTGCATCCTTATCCAGTCCGCTGATACTGTCTAAAATGTCTGCGTGGAAAGGAACTTCAAATTCCGGAACCACCGGTTCACCGTATTTCTGAATTTCCACATTTTCACTGTCATCTTTTCCGATTGGTACGGAAGAATCGATAATGTTTGGAATCTTCATCATTATCTCCGTAACCTTTTCTTCCATTTCTGTCTGCTTCGCAGTTAATTCATCGATACGGGCATTGCTGGCAGCAACTTCCTTCTTCACCACTTCAGCTTCTTCTTTCTTACCCTGAGCCATAAGTGCACCAATCTGTTTGGAAATTTTATTCTTATTTGCTTTTAAATCATCTGCTTCCTGCTGTGCGGCACGTCTCTCTGCATCTAATGCAATTACCTCATCAACAAGGGAAAGCTTCTGATCCTGAAATTTCTTTCTGATATTTTCTTTTACTACTTCCGGATTCTCTCTTAAAAATTTAATGTCAATCATGTCTTTCTCCTCTTTTTTATTTGTTTAGTTATTTATTGGTTTTGTTATTTATTGGTTTGTTATTTTTTGGTTTATTTTAATAAATCGTTGATTGCTATTATTTTTGATTAGATTACAATTATTGATTACAATTACTAATTACAATTACTAATTACAATTACTGATTACAATTACTGATTACAATTATTGATTGCTATTATTGATTGCTATTACTTATTACAGTTACTGATTGTTATTATTGATTGTTATTTA
>JBJEMA010000015.1:39910-93468 GCA_051879435.1 Lachnospiraceae bacterium | reverse complement strand
AAGGGAAACAGGTGTAAGTCCTGTGCGAACTCGTCACCGTAATTAGGGAGCAGAAACCGATATATCACTGGGAAACTGGGAAGATGGTGGATGCAATGATTTTTAAGCCGGGAGACCTGCCTGATTGCTGTACAGAAACGAGAGTTTCAGACCACGAGTAACTGGTTGTATGTTTAAGAGAGTATGGGCAAGTTGTTATCTATGATTTTCCTGTATGTTTCTTTGTGTGCAAACCCTTTACCTGTTTAGGAAAAGGGTTTTTTTATTGTGTTGTCAAAATCTTGTTTCTGACTTACATATTTAATAAAAATATAGTGACAGGTGCAACTTGTCGAAGGAGGAAACATGAAGAAAAAAGCAGTAGTATTATTGATGGTAGCGTTGGTAGGAACATTTTGTGTGACAGGATGTGGAAACAGTAAAGAGACAGCAGCAGATCATTCTGTAGAAGCAGAAGTGGAGAATATGCAGTCTGAAACAGATGAAACTGTTGACACAGCTGATGCAGAAGCAGAGACTGATCAGGAAGCGGCAGATGAGGTGGCGGCACTGATTGATGCAATTTATGTGCAGGAAAGAACAGATGAGACAGACAGGCTATGTGCTGATGCGAAAGCTGCCTGGGATGCATTGACAGATGCTCAGAAAGAACTGGTAGAGGGAGTGAATGCGGATCCGGATTATTTTGGAAGAGATACCGGTGATGCGTCTGCGGATGATCCGCGTAATCAGGATGAAATCGGTGAAAATGAGATTTTGGTTGTGAGCTTTGGTACGTCTTTTAATGACAGTCGTGTGCTTGATATCAAGGGAATTGAAGATGCTTTGCAGGAGGCTTATCCGGATTGGTCTGTGAGAAGAGCATTTACAGCCCAGATTATTATTAATCATGTGCAGGCACGTGATGGTGAGTGTATTGACAATATAGACCAGGCCCTGGAACGTGCAGTGGCAAATGGCGTCAAGAATCTTGTGATTCAGCCTACCCATTTAATGCATGGAGCAGAGTATGATGAAATGATGGAAGCGGTTGCGGCATATGAAGATAAGTTTGAAACGGTAAATGTAGCAGAACCACTATTAGGTGAGGTGGGGGCAGATGCAACGGTAATCAATGCTGATAAAGCGATTGTTGCAGAGGCGGTTACTATGGAAGCAGTGCAGGATGCAGGTTATGATAGTCTTGATGCAGCAAAAGAGGATGGTGTTGCATTTGTATTTTTGGGGCATGGGACATCTCATACCGCAAAGGTATCGTACAGTCAGATGCAGACACAGATGAGAGAACTTGGTTATGATAATGTGTTTATTGGAACAGTAGAAGGAGAACCTGAGGAGACTGCATGTGAGGCAGTGATTGAGGCGGTGACACAGGCTGGCTATACGAGAGTAGTACTCCGTCCACTGATGGTGGTTGCCGGAGACCATGCAAACAATGATATGGCAGGAGATGATGAGGATTCATGGAAGAGCTTGTTTATTGCATCCGGAATGTTTGAAAGCGTGGATACACAGATTACAGGTCTCGGATCTATTGATGCTGTTCAGCAGCTTTATGTGACACATACTCAAAATGCAATGAATCAGTAGAGGGTGAAATGATGAAAAGAAAACAAATTAAAATTTTTAGTATATTATTGCTGATTTGTTCCCTGCTTTGTGGTTGTGTGGAAAAGAACAGCGTACAGGAAAATGCGCCTGTGACAGCATCTTTTGTAGATGCAGAAACAGAGGAAACTTCTGCACAGGATAAAATTGAAGAGGAAGAAGAAAAAGCTGTCATTCCGGATGGAATATATACAGTAGATTTTGATACAGACAGCAGCATGTTTCATGTAAGTGAAGCATGTGATGGCAAAGGTATACTGACAGTAGAAAATGGGGAAATGACAATCCATATTTCACTTATGTCAAAAAATATTGTAAACCTTTATCCGGGACTTGCTGAGGATGCAGTGCAAACTGGAGCAGAGCTCCTAATGCCAACAGAGGATATAGTTACATATAGCGATGGTTTGACGGAGGAAGTCTATGGTTTTGATGTTCCGGTTCCTGTACTGGATGAGGAATTTGATCTTGCATTGGTTGGTACAAGGGGAACATGGTACGATCATAAGGTGATAGTCTCAAATCCGGAACCACTGGAGGATGGGACACAGACTGAAAATACCCTTCAGTTGGAGGATGGCATTTATACCATTGAACTTGCCTTTGAAGGTGGGAGCGGTAGGGCAGAGGTCTTCTCTCCGGCAACGGTTACGGTATCAGGAGAAACCGTGACTGCAACGATTCAGTGGAGTAGTCCAAATTATGATTATATGATTGTAGATGGAGAAAAGTATCTGCCAATCAATACAGAAGGAAATTCTACATTTGAGATTCCGGTTCTCTTTTTTGATCAACCGATGGATGTTATTGGTGATACTGTGGCAATGAGTACACCACATGAGGTTGAGTATATTCTCACATTTTATTCTGATACAATCGAACCGGCAGAATAAGAGGTACTTTAGGATGAGAAGAAAGACAATTGTTGCAATATGTCTGGGTTTGATAGGACTGCTGGGGCTGCATGGCTGTGGCAGTCCTTCTTCCTATTACAACAATAATTATACTGCAGACAATGTTCAGGATCATGCAACAGAAGGTTCACTTGTTTATGAAAGTAGCTTGAAACTCCAATATGCTGAAAATTTTTCAGTAGATTATTACGAAGGCGGCTATAGAATGCTGACAACGACAATGGATGGTCAAAGATTTTTAATTGTTCCGGAGGGCAAGGAGATTCCTGAAAATTTAGACAAAGATATTGTAGTGCTGCAGCAGCCAATGAAGAACATCTATCTGGTTGCATCAGCAGTCATGGATATGTTTAGTGCATTAGACGGTTTGGATGCTGTTACTTTTTCAGGACAGAAAGAAGAAAACTGGTATATTGAAGAAGCAAAAGAAGCAATGGCAAATGGAGATATGTTCTATGCAGGGAAATACAGCAAGCCTGATTATGAATTGCTTGTTTCAGAAGGGTGCACGCTGGCAATTGAAAACAGAATGATTTCACATTCACCGGAAGTTATTGAAGAACTGGAATACTTTGGAATACCGGTTATGATTGAATATTCAAGTTATGAATCACATCCATTGGGAAGAGTGGAATGGATTAAGTTTTTTGGCGCCCTGCTTGGGAAAGAAGAGGAAGCAGAGCAGATATTCGAAAATCAGACAGTAATTTTAGAAAGAGTATCAGCAGACGAAAGGACGGATGAGACAGTTGCTTTCTTTTTTGTTACGTCAAATGGACTGGTGCAGGTACGACAATCTTCTGATTATGTACCCAAGATGATAGAACTTGCAGGTGGAAAATATATTTTTGAAAATTTAGGGGATTCCGAAACGAAACGTTCTACCATGAATATGCAGGTAGAGGAGTTTTATAACGGTGCCAGGGATGCAGATTTTCTAATCTATAACAGTTCCATTGACGGAGGGGTTTCCAGTATAGAGGAACTTCTTGATAAATGTGAGGTATTGGCCGATTTTAAGGCAGTTCAGGAAGGAAATGTCTGGTGTACTACAAATGATATGTATCAACAGTCTTTGTCAATTGGATATTTAATTGAGGACATTCATGCCATGCTCTCTGGCGAAGGGGACGATAATATGCACTATCTTTTCCGTTTGGAATAAAAGAAAGGGTGATAGGATCACTATGCAGAAAAAAAGAAGGTACAGATATATAAGGGCATTTATTCTTCTTGGTATAGGAGTTGCAATCTTTTTGGCTCTTAATATCTGTATTGGAAGCGTAGGTATTACATTACCGGATATAGTAGGGTCATTGACAGGCCGGGAGAATAATGAAACGATAATGAGAATTTTATGGGATATACGATTGCCGAGAACACTGGCAGTTATCATACTTGGTGGGGCACTTTCTCTTGCGGGATATCTTTTGCAGACTTTTTTTCATAATCCCATAGCTGGTCCGTTTGTTCTTGGTATTTCTTCGGGAGCAAAAATGGTCGTAGCTTTGGTAATGGTATTTTTTCTGGGAAGAGCAGTCAGAATTACTTCTGCACATATGATTATGGCTGCATTTGTGGGTGCATTGTTGTCCATGGGATTTGTACTGCTGTTATCTCGCAGAGTAGAGGGTATGTCAATGCTGGTAGTCAGCGGGGTTATGATTGGATATATTTGTTCAGCGATAACGGAGCTGACTGTAACTTTTGCAGATGATGCCGACATCGTAAATCTTCATAACTGGTCACAGGGCAGTTTTTCCGGAATGACATGGGATCATGTAAAAGTTATGGCAATTGTTGTTACCGTTACAATGATAGCAGTTTTCCTGCTGTCAAAACCCCTTTCGGCATATCAGCTCGGAGAAGTATATGCACAGAACATGGGTGTAAATATTCGTTATCTGCGAATATGCCTTGTGATTCTCTCCAGTATTTTATCTGCCTGTGTTGTAGCTTTTGCTGGACCGATATCATTCGTTGGAATTGCAACACCTCATCTGGTGAAAAAATTGCTTGGGACAACAATGCCGCTTTTGATGATACCTGCCTGTTTCCTGGGTGGAAGTGTATTTTGTTTGTTTTGTGATTTGCTTGCAAGAACGATTCTTGCACCAACGGAACTGAACATCAGTACTGTTACGGCAATTTTCGGAGCTCCGGTTGTTTTATGGGTAATGGTGACGCATAGAAAAGAGAGGGCCGTATAATGGAATATTATTTTAAAACAGAGCAGATGAGTGTTGGTTATCATGGTAAGCCATTGATTCATGATATAAGAATTGACCTTCATAAAGGAGAGATATTGACATTAATTGGTCCCAACGGAGCGGGTAAATCAACGATATTAAAGAGCATTGCAAAGCAGTTGAAACTCATTGGTGGGATAGTATATCTGGAGAAAAAAGAATTGAATCAAATGTCCGGTTTGGAACTTGCACAGAAAATGGCTGTTGTTTTTACAGAAAAAATAAAGACAGAGTTAATGTCCTGTGAAGATGTGGTTGCCACAGGCAGATATCCTTACACCGGACATTTTGGCATATTATCGAAAGAAGATCATGCCACGATTGAAGAAGCAATGGAGTTAGTTCATGTGACGGAAATCAGAAATCAGGATTTTACTAAAATCAGTGACGGACAAAGACAACGGGTTATGCTTGCCCGAGCAATCTGTCAGGAGCCGGAAATTATTATTCTGGATGAACCTACATCCTTTTTGGATGTGAAATATAAGCTGGAGTTTTTATCAGTACTACAGGAATTGCGGATTCGAAAGGGTCTCACTGTCATAATGTCGATTCATGAATTGGAACTGGCAGAGCGGGTTTCGGACAGAATTTTATGCATAAACGGAGAGTATGTAGACCGCTTTGGAAAGCCGGAAGAGATTTTTCAGGCCGGCTATATCAAATCTCTTTTCGGAATAGAGACAGGAAGCTTTGACGAAGAAAATGGAAGCATGGAGCTTGAGCCGGCAAAGGGAACAGCGAACATATTTGTGATTGCGGGTGGGGGAAGTGGAAGAAGCATATACCGCAAATTGCAGCGGGAAAATAAAGCCTTTAGAACAGGAATCATCTATGAGAATGATTTGGATTTTCCTGTTGCGAGAGCTTTGGCGGCAGAACTGATTGCAGTGAAAGCATTTGAACCTGTGGACAAGGCTGCTTTAGAGCAGGCACAGAAAGCGATAGATTCCTGCAGTAAGGTAATATGCTGCAGAAAAAAATTCGGAAGTCTGGAAATAGAAAATAAAAAACTTCTTGAATATGCATACAGAAATGGAAAAGTAACAGAAATAGCAGAGCAGGAAACTGTTTAAACAGTAGTCCGACGGAACATACGAAAGGCTTGGTCAGCATGTCAAAGGTTATTATGATTCAGGGAACAATGTCAGGTGCAGGAAAGAGTTTTCTTGTGGCAGGGCTTTGTAGAATAATGAAACAGGACGGATACCGGGTAGCTCCATTTAAATCGCAGAATATGGCACTTAATTCCTTTATTACGGAAGAAGGGCTGGAAATGGGCAGGGCGCAGGTCATGCAGGCAGAAGCAGCCGGTATAAAACCAATGGTCTGTATGAACCCTATATTATTAAAGCCAACCAATCATACGGGATCTCAGGTTATTGTGAATGGCGAAGTACTGGGGAATATGAGTGCAAGAGATTATTTTGAATATAAGAAGCAGCTTATTCCGGATATTAAAAAGGCTTTTCGAAAATTAGAAGAATATGCAGATATTATTGTAATAGAAGGGGCAGGAAGTCCTGCAGAAATTAATCTAAAAGAAAATGATATTGTGAACATGGGTATGGCAAAAATGGTTGATGCACCGGTACTACTGGCAGGTGATATTGACAGAGGAGGAGTATTTGCACAACTTTTAGGGACTCTCATGTTACTTTCCGGGGAAGAAAAGAAGAGGGTAAAGGGACTTATCATCAATAAATTCAGAGGAGACAAGACAATACTTGATCCCGGTATTGTATTGTTAGAGGAAAAGGGACAGGTTCCCGTAGCCGGTGTGGTTCCTTACATGGATCTGGCATTGGAGGATGAGGATAGTCTGACAGAGCGTTTTGATAAAAGAGAAGAAAGCCGTATCGACATTGCCGTCATCCGATATCCAAGGATTTCCAATTTTACAGACTTCAATATCTTTGAACAGAGAAAAGAAGTATCTGTACGCTATGTGACTTCTGTAACAGAACTTCATCAACCGGATATGGTCGTACTGCCCGGGAGCAAGAATACACTGGGTGACTTAAAGTGGATGCGTGGGAATGGTCTTGAGGCAGCGGTAAAAAAAATCGCAGAGGATATTCCTGTTTTTGGAATATGTGGCGGTTATCAGATGCTTGGAGAACAAATTTCTGATCCGACAGGAGTTGAGGGAGGAGGCACTTTACGGGGCATGGAACTGCTTCCGGTTGTCACTAAGCTGGGAGAAGAAAAGATCCGATGTCGAATGGAAGGTAAACTTCCCAAGGTAGGTGGAGTCTTTTCTAATCTTTCCGGACTTGAATTTGCAGGATATGAAATTCATATGGGGAAAACGGAATTTCTAGAGACTGAAAAAGAGAATGAAAATAGAAAAGATGCATTGCAGGAGAGAAAAATAATTGTATCCGGCAGAAACCCAAATGTGTATGGAACCTATGTGCATGGAATTTTTGACAAAGGCTGCATTGCCACAGCTGTAGTGCAGGCTTTGGCAGAAAAGAAGGGAATTTTGGTTGGAGAAAGAACTTTTGAAGATTATCAGAGTTTTAAAGAAAAGCAGTATGATAAATTGGCAGATACACTAAGAGAGTATCTGAACATGGAGGAAATTTATGGAATGCTTAGAGAAGCACGTTTGGGATAGATATACGAGGGGAGAATTAGAAAAAATAACGATTCAGGCTCCGGATCAAGAGATCCTCAAAAAGGTATTCAATAACTGGGATCATGTGGCAAAACCTCTTGATGGCCTGGGGCAATTTGAAGCATTAACAGCACAGATTGGGGCCATTCAGGGGACGGAAAAGATTGATATCTCCAGAAAAGCAGTCATTATTATGTGTGCTGATAATGGAATCGTTGCGGAAGGCGTCAGCCAGTCGGGTCAGGAGGTGACACATACTGTTGTGGAAAAAATGGCAGAAAAGAAAACCTCTGTAGGAAAAATGGCCAGGATCGTTGGAGCGGATACAATTCCGGTAGATATCGGTGTAAATGATAAAGATAAAATACCGGGAGTATTGGATAAAAAAATACGTCCCGGGACCAGAAATTTTAGAAACGAACCTGCTATGACAGAGGAAGAAGCAATCAAAGCACTATTTATCGGAATAGAAATGGTATCTGATTGTAAAGAAAAAGGATACAAAATTCTTGCAACGGGAGAAATGGGGATAGGAAATACAACAACCAGCAGCGCAGTAGCCGCAGCATTATTACATTGTGATGTAACGGAGGTTACCGGAAGGGGAGCGGGGCTTAGTGATGAGAAGCTGATACATAAGCAAAAGATAATTGCTGAGGCTTTGGAAAGGTATGGCTTAAGAGAAGCAGCACCCTTACGCATACTTGAAACTGTTGGAGGATTTGACATTGCAGGACTTGCCGGAGTATGTATAGGCGGCGCATTGTATCATGTACCCATTGTTTTGGATGGTGTTATCAGTATGGTAGCAGCTCTGTTGGCGGAGCTGCTTGTCCCCGGAACAAAGGATTATCTGATTCCGTCCCACAAGGGAAAGGAGCCTGCAATAGGAAGATTAGCAAAGGAATTGAATATAGAACCTGTTATTAATGGAAATATGGCATTAGGGGAAGGAACCGGAGCGGTAATGATGTTTTCGCTCCTTGATATAGCACTCAGTGTATATCAGGACAGAACCACTTTTTCAGATATCAATATAGAGCAATATGAAAGGTTTTCGCATAAATGATGACGTTAATTATTGGGGGAAGCGGCAGCGGTAAGTCTGCGTATGCAGAAGATTATATGATTTCCCTTTCAAAAGATAAGAAAAAATATTATATCGCTACCATGCAGATTTATGATCAGGAAGGCGAAAAGAAAATAGAAAGACACCGGATGCTAAGAAGGGGTAAGGGGTTTTCTACGATTGAACAACCTGTAAATATTGGAAAAGCAACGGAGAAAATGGTAGATGGAGAAAAAACAGCATTATTGGAATGTATTTCTAATCTGACAGCCAATGAGATGTTTTCGGAAGAAGTACCGGAAACAGAAGAAGTGATAACAGAAAAAATTGTAGGTGGGATAGTATCCCTGAATAAGAAATTAACGCACCTTGTTATTGTGAGTAACAACGTTTTTGAAGATGGAAAAGTGTATGATAATGCGACGATGGCATATATCCGGGCGATGGGACAGATTAATCAAAAACTTGCAGAGGTGGCAGATGAAGTTGTAGAAGTAGTAGTCGGCATTCCGTTAATGGTTAAGACGAAACGTGTTTAACATGATAGAAAGGATAAACAGGATGCATATTTTAAAGTCAATGGTAATTGCATTTTCTATCTATTCCAGGATTCCGGTTCCGCAATTTGAGTGGAAGGAAGAGGATATGAAATACATGCTCTGTTTCTTCCCGTGGATTGGAGCAGTGATAGGTGGTGTTGTTTATTTATGGAACTGCCTGTGCAGCATATTTGATGTTGGAGAAATATGTTATACCCTGGTAGGAGCAGCAATTCCGCTGATGATTACCGGGGGCTTCCATGTAGATGGCTTCATGGATACAATGGATGCATTTCATTCCTTCGAGCCACGAGAGAAGAAACTGGAAATATTAAAGGATTCTCATATTGGAGCATTTGCTGTCATTATGTCTGCGATGCATGGAATCATATATATGGGAGCATTTTCAGAAATAGCAGATAGAAGTTTGTTAAAGATTGTATGTGGTGGTTTCTTTTTGGCACGCTGCCTCAGTGGAATCAGTGTTGTTTCCTTCCCATCAGCTAAGAAAGACGGAATGCTTTATCTCTTTTCGAGCAGTTCACAGAAAGTGATCGTGAAGTGGTCCCTGTATCTGCAGGGGATAGCCTGTATTTGTTTCATGCTCTGGCAGTCACTGTATGCGGGCTTTCTTGTGGTAGCGGCTGCATTTCTGGCATTTTTGTACTACTATTACCGCACGAAGAAAGAGATTGGAGGAATTACTGGAGATACAGCAGGCTATTTTGTTCTTATCTGTGAGGCAGGCATGATGATTGTGGCAGCAGGAATCAATGTTTTGATGTGATGGGAGGTAGAAAATGAAACTGGTAATCGGCGGATACGCACAGGGGAAATTAAACTATGTGCTTCAAAAATTTGATATGGAAATCAGCAAGATTTTAGATGGTGAAATACAGGAGAATATAGGAGAGCAAAAAGGTATTGTAGTGATCAACCATCTTCATCATTGGATTAAGTCAAGAATTGCCAAGGATGGATGCCCGGAGGAGGAAATCTATACTTTTATAGAGAATTATCCGGATTGTGTGATTATCAGTGATGAGGTGGGTAATGGCATCGTACCCATAGAACCATTTGAAAGAGAATATAGGGAGCGGACAGGAAGAATACTTGTAGAACTTGCAAAAAAGGCAGAAGAGGTAGAACGTGTGATATGCGGAATTGGTCAGAAAATCAAATAACGCTTGTGCTGATCAGACATGGGGCAACAAAAGCAAATGCAGAGCACCGTTATTTGGGCAAAACGGATGAGGTCCTTTCCAAAGAGGGGGAACTGCAGTTATTAGAATATAAAAAAAAGTGTTTCTTTCCGAATATTGATTATTTGTTTAGCAGTCCTATGAAACGGTGTGTTCAGACTGCAGAAATTTTATACCCGGGATTAAAACCAGTGCAAATCGAGGACTGGAAGGAGATGGATTTTGGCGTATTTGAGGGAAAAAATTATTTGGAACTTCAGGAAGATAAACGGTATCAGGAATGGATTGACAGTAATGGTACCCTCCCTTTCCCGGAGGGAGAAAGCAGGGAAATTTTTATTACACGATGTGACAAAGGTTTTCGCAGAATGATAGATATATTAAAACCAATAAAGAGAGAAGAACATAAAACAGTCGGAATGGTTGTACACGGCGGTACCATCATGGCACTACTAAGTAAGTATGGAATAGGAGATTATTTTGATTATCAGGTTCCAAACGGAAAGGGATTTGTCTGTATCATGAATCATTTTGATACAGAGCCGGAAATCATTGAACTAAAAAAGATATAGCAGGAGAAAATAGGAATATGGAATATCACATTATAGCATTTTTCTCAGGCTTTTTACTGGATTTACTGTTGGGTGATCCTTACCGGATGCCGCATCCCATTCGGTTCATTGGGAGGCTGATTGCAAAAGTAGAAAAATGTTTTTTGGGAAGAAAGAAGGAACGGGATGAAAGAAAGGAACTTCGACTGGGAGTTTATCTGGTAATCATTGTACTATCCGGTACAGCGACGGCTGTTATGCTAATCCTGTTCCTGGCTTATTACATAAATTGTTATGTTGGAACCGTAATAGAAACGATCATGACATATCAGATTTTAGCAACAAAATGTCTGAGAGTTGAGAGTATGAAGGTCTATCATTGTCTTAAAAATAAGACATTACCGGAGGCAAGAAAAGCAGTTTCGATGATTGTTGGCAGGGATACGGAATGCTTAAATGAAGAAGGGGTTGCAAAGGCAGCAATCGAGACAGTGGCGGAAAATACCTCAGATGGGGTAATTGCACCTATGTTATATACAGCACTCGGAGGTCCAATATTAGGGTTCTTATATAAGGCAGTGAATACGATGGATTCCATGATTGGTTATAAAAATGATAAATATTTGTATTTTGGACGGGCTGCCGCTAAACTGGATGATTTTGTCAATTATATTCCTGCCAGGATCAGTGCATATATGATGATCGCAGCATCCTTCATAGGAGGGAAGTGCTTTTCGGGAAAAAGAGCTTATTACATTTACAAAAGAGATCATAGAAAGCACGCAAGCCCTAATTCTGCACAGACGGAAAGCGTATGTGCAGGAGCATTGGGGATTCAGCTTGCCGGGGATGCCAGTTATTTCGGAAAAATAGTAAAGAAGCCATATATTGGAGATAATGTACGGGCAGTAGCGTACGAAGATATTAAAAAGGTAAATCATTTAATGTATCTGACAGCATGGATTAGTGAAATCATATGTCTGTTTGTGATGGGACTGATATACGTACTTTAGACAGGAAAGGTCTGATAAAAATGAAAGGAATTCATGGAGGCGATATATATAGAAATCGTGTAAAAATGGATTTTTCTGTAAATGTGAATCCTCTTGGCATACCGGAAGCAGTAAAATCGGCTTTATATGAAGCAGTAGAAAACTGCGGTCATTATCCGGACATATCATCAGAAGGATTAAAGAAGGCAGTAAGTGGGATGCTTAATGTGCCAAATGAGAATCTGCTTTTTGGAAATGGTGCATCTGAACTTTTTATGGCGATTATCCATGGAATGAAACCGAAAAAAACAGTGATTCCGGTTCCATCCTTTTATGGATACGAATATGCTGCCAAGGCCCGGGATGGAGAAGTCATATATTACAAAACAAAGGAAGAGAATGGGTTTTGCTTTCAGGAGGAATTTTTTTCTGTACTGACAGAAGAGGTTGATCTTTTGTTTCTTGCCAACCCCAATAATCCTACCGGGACATTGATGAACCGAAAAGAGTTAATCAAAGTGCTTAATCATTGCAGGGATAAGAGAATTTATGTGGTTTTGGATGAATGCTACATAGAATTTTGTGACAGAGAATGTTCCATGCTGCGGGAAATCAATTGTTTTAAGAATCTGATCCTTGTCAGAGCATTTACAAAAATATTTGCGATTCCCGGTGTTCGTTTAGGATATCTGGTCTGCAGTAATCCTTTGTTATTAGAGAAAATTGACAGGCAATTACCAGAGTGGAATCTTTCGGGTTTTGCACAGGCAGCAGGATCTGCATGTGCCATGCAGACAGCATTTGCAGAAAAAACAGCTGCATATATAGAGAAAGAAAGACAATTTTTAGAGTCTGAATTAAAGCAGGCGGGCTATCAGGTACTTCCGGGAAAAGCCAATTTTCTTCTGATTTATTGTGAACAGCCGTTATATGAAAGATTGTTAGAAAAGGGGATTCTTATTCGTGACTGTGGAAACTTCAGGGGATTGTCAAAGGGATTTTACAGAATTGCAGTAAAGAGCAGAAAAGAAAATGAGATTTTATTAAGAGCAATAGGGGAAATCAAGTGGAACTGAAAAGTAAAATAGAACATTTACTTCCGGAAGAAATTGAAAAGAGAAGTTTTGAAATCATTACGGAGGAACTTAGGAAAAGAGGAATTTCACTTCCGGCAGAACAGGAAATGGTTACAAAAAGAGTGATACATACCAGTGCTGATTTTGACTATGCATATACCATGATATATTCAAAAGATGCAGTATCTATTGCAAAGGAACTTTTAAGAAATGGAGCAGATATCGTTACAGATACCAATATGGCTCTGGCAGGAATCAACAAGAAAGCATTAGCAAAGCTTGGTGGACAGGCTCATTGTTTTATGGCAGATGAGGATGTGGCGAGGATTGCAAAAGAACGGGGAGTCACAAGAGCCGTTGTCAGTATGGAGAAGGCAGGGAACATCGAAAAGCCTGTTATTTTTGCAGTAGGTAATGCACCGACAGCATTGATCAGGCTGTATGAGATGTTGCAGGAAGGCAACTGGCATCCGGCATTTGTGATTGGTGTTCCGGTAGGATTTGTAAATGTGGAGGCTGCAAAAGAGTTGATTATGGATACAGATGTACCATACATCATAAACAGGGGAAGAAAAGGCGGAAGTAATGTGGCAGCAGCCATATGTAATGCACTTTTGTATGACCTGACAAGATAGAGAGGTTTTTATGCGATATGGATTTACCACAGGAAGTTGTGCAGCGGCAGCAGCAAAAGCGTCAGCGTATATGCTTCTGACAGGAAAACTGAAAAGGGAAATTACAATAGAGACTCCAAAAGGCATCCCCTACACAGCAAAACTTGTGGATATTTGCCGCAAAGAAAGAGAAGTCAGTTGTGCAGTAGAAAAAGATGGAGGAGATGATCCTGATATTACAGCAGGTGCATACATTTATGCCAAGGTTTTCTATGGAGAGAATGATGCAGGAATAGATATCGGAGCAGGAAAAGAAACAGTAATAAAGATTGACGGCGGAAAGGGTGTTGGCAGAGTGACAAAGCCCGGACTGGATCAGCCTGTAGGGAATGCGGCAATCAACCATGTCCCTCGGGAAATGATTGAAAAAGAAGTAATGCAGGTATGTCAACTGGTAGACTACAAAGGCAGTTTACGGATAGAAATATCAGTGCCGGATGGAGAAAAACTGGCACAGCAGACCTTTAATCCAAGGCTTGGAATTGTAGGAGGTATTTCTATTTTAGGAACCAGCGGAATTGTGGAGCCTATGAGTAATCAGGCAATTCTTGATACCATCCGGGTGGAGTTAAAACAAAGAAGGGTACAAGGGTTTGATTATGTTGCGGTTTCACCGGGTAACTATGGACTGGATTTTATGAAAAAGACCTATGGTTATGATCTGGACAGAAGTGTAAAATGCAGTAATTTCATCGGAGATACCATTGATATAGCGGTAGAACTGGGGTTTCGGAAAATGCTCCTTACCGGACATATCGGGAAGCTGATAAAAGTAGCCGGAGGAATTATGAATACCCACTCCAAAGAGGCAGACTGCAGAATGGAGTTATTAGCAGCGTTTTCTGCAAAAGAGGGGGTGGAGACAGAAAAAATCTGTCAGGTATTCGATTGTGTTACAACAGAAGAAGCAGTTCATATTTTGGAAGACAGCGGGAAATTACAAGCTATTATGGAAAGGATTGTAGAGCGTATCTGCTATTATTTAGAGAAGCGAGCCAAGGGAAAGCTTCAGATGGATTGTATTTTATATGCAAATGAATTTGGAGAACTGGCAAAAAGTAAGGAGGCAGTGAAATGGTTTACTTTGTTGGCGCAGGAACAGGTGCAGTAGATTTGATTACAGTAAGGGGAATGCGGTTATTAGAGCAGGCAGATGTGATTATCTATGCCGGTTCTTTGGTAAACCCGGAACTGTTGCAATATGCGAAAGAAAATTGTGAGGTTTATGATAGTGCAAAGCTGACGTTAGAAGAAGTACTGGTGGTCATGCAGAAAGCAGAAGCGGTAGGAAAAACAACTGTAAGATTGCATACAGGAGAGCCGAGTATCTATGGAGCAGTCAGGGAACAGATGGATGAACTGGACAGACTTGGAATTTCTTACGAAAGCTGTCCGGGGGTGAGTGCCTGTTTTGGAGCCGCTGCATCCCTGAATCTGGAATATACTTTGCCGGGAATTTCCCAATCACTGATTATTACGAGAATGGAAGGACGAACGAGGGTGCCGGAAAAAGAAAGTATTGAAAGCTTTGCCGCACATCAGACATCCATGGCAATTTACCTTAGTACAGGAATGTTGAAAGAATTAAGTGAAAGATTGGTGGCTGGCGGATATCGCAAAGAGACTCCGGCGGCACTTGTCTATAAGGCAACGTGGCCGGAGGAGGAAGCATATATTTGTACGATTGAAACCCTTTATGATACAGCAAAAGAGCATGGAATCAAAAAGACGGCACTTGTTTTAGTAGGAGAAGTTATTACGCATCAAAATTATAAAAAATCAAAATTGTATGCGGCTGATTTTTCTACAGAATTTAGACAGGCAAAGGAAACGTGAAAACTATGAAGTTAAGTATGATCAGTTTTACCGAAAACGGAAAGCTTCTTTCTGTAAATATTGCAAAGCGATTGGATGGAACAGAATATGCATTATATACAAAATGTCAGGCCCTCTGTCAGGAGGAGCAGACAGTACGATTTGTCACGCAAGGCATTGGAGAGTGGGCAAAAGAACAGTTTGAAGAAAGAAATGCCTTACTGTTTATCGGAGCCTGTGGAATTGCCGTGAGAGCGATTGCACCTTATATTACGGATAAACTTCATGACAGTCCGGTTCTGGTAATGGATGAAAAAGGGCAATATGTGATTCCGATCCTGTCCGGTCATGTGGGCGGTGCCAATGAGCTTGCAGTTACTTTAGCAGAAAAAATAGGAGCTAAGCCGATTATTACCACAGCAACGGATATTTACAATCAATTTGCAATCGATTTATTTGCCAAGAAAAATGGATTCACTATTGTAAATAAAGATGGAATTGCAAGGGTGTCATCAAAGGTATTGTCAGGGAAGCATATTACCATGGCAATTGAGCATGGACATTTTGAAAAAAATGATAAGCTGCCCAGAGGAATAGAACTGGTAGAATATCCGCCCTTACAGAAGGTTGATGCTGTGGTCACTTCTGAAAATAGGGAATTTGAGACAACGATACTTCTAAGGCCAAAGGAATATGCAGTTGGAATTGGATGCAAAAAGGGAAAAGAAGCAGAAAAAATAGAAGAATTTATTATGCGTCATTTGAAAAGAGCCGGAATTACTCCTATGCAAGTATTCGGTATGGCATCCATTGATGTAAAACGGGATGAGCCGGGACTTCTTGCATGGAGCAGAAAAGAAAAAGTCCCGTATATTACATATACAGCAGAGGAATTAAGGTCTGCAAAGGGAGACTTTTATAAGTCAGAGTTTGTAAAGGAACAGGTTGGAGTAGATAATGTCTGCGAGCGGGCAGCAATGAAAATGTGCGAACCCGGAGGCAGATTAAGCTATGAAAGGCACGCAGAGGATGGAATGACGATTGCCATTGCAAGAAGAGAATGGAGAGTACACTTTGATGAAGAATAAAATATATGTGGTCGGAATGGGACCGGGGAAGGAAGAAATGATGACGGGGGAGGCACTGTCTGTATTAGAGCAGGCAGATGTGATTATTGGTTATACAGTTTACCTGCAATTACTTGGGCCGCGCTTTTGGGGGAAAGAAATGATGTCGACTCCTATGAGACAGGAAGCGGAAAGGTGTCGACTTGCTTTTGAAGAAGCAAAGAAGGGGAAAAAGGTAGCATTGATCTGCAGTGGTGATGCCGGCATTTATGGAATGGCATCCCTCATGTATGAAATCGGGAAAAACTATCCGGACATAGAACTTGAAGTAATTCCGGGTATTACGGCAGCAAGCAGTGGAGCTGCAGTACTTGGGGCACCACTAAACCATGATTTTTGTGTGATCAGCCTGAGTGACCTTCTCACACCATGGGAGAAAATTGAAAAAAGATTAATTGCAGCTGCAGAAGGGGATTTTGCAATAGCAATTTATAACCCATCCAGTCATAAGAGAAAGGACTATTTACAGAAAGCCTGTGATATCCTGCTTGCGTTTCTGGAAGAGGAACGGGTCTGCGGTTATGTGGAGAACATCGGAAGGGAAGGAACAAAGGCAGTAACCTGTACTTTGAAAGAATTAAGGAATAAAGAAGTAAATATGTTTACTACAGTGTTTATTGGAAATGCAGGAAGTGAAATCATAAATGATAAGCTGATTACAAAGCGAGGTTACCAGGTTGAAAGAGATACTAATATTTGCAGGAACAACGGAAGGAAGAAAATTGTCTGAGTGTCTGGCAGCATCCGGAATTGCTCATACCATTTGTGTTGCAACGGAATATGGAGAGATTGTATTAAAAGAGAATCCCTTTATGACCGTTCATCGTGGAAGAATGACGGAAGATCAAATAAAGGAATTTATTCAGAATGGTAAATTTGAGGCAGTTGTGGATGCAACGCATCCTTATGCTGACATTATTACTGAGAATATCAAAGCGGCAATGAAAGGAATGAATGTACCATATCTGCGTTTCATAAGAGAAACGAACTTTTCGCAGAAAGAGGATAATATTTTTTATTTTGAAACAAATGAAGCGTGCGCAAAAGCACTGGAGGAAATTCAGGGAAATATTCTGCTGACTACCGGAAGTAAGGAACTGGCAAAGTATTGTGTTTCTGAGGATGTAAAAAGCAGGCTTTTTGTAAGAGTTCTTCCCGGACTTGAAAGTCTGTCACTTTGCATGGAGAAGGGGATTAAAGGAAAACAGATCATAGCAATGCAGGGTCCGTTTACAACCGAAATGAATGAAGCTATGATTCATCAATATGGGATTTCCTGTCTTGTTACCAAACAAAGTGGTGCATCCGGTGGCTATTTTGAAAAAATAGAAGCTGCAAAGAAAACAGGAATTTCAGTGTTTGCTGTTGGACATCCGGGGGAAGATAAAGGATATTCCTTCCATGAAGTGTGCAATGAATTGGAGAAAATCTGTCAGCAAAAAATACAGATAAAAAGTGAGATGGAAATTACCCTTGCAGGAATTGGCATGGGGAGCAGGAATTGCCTGACGAAAGAAGTTCAGGAGAAGATAGAGGGAGCAGACATTTTGCTTGGAGCAGAGAGAATGCTGGAGCCTTATAAGCCGGGAATGGAGAAAAAACCTTTTTATCTGGCGAAACAGATTATTCCGTACTTGCACGAAGTTCAGATAAAACATCCCATGGAGAGCTTGAAAGTGGCTGTTCTGTTTTCCGGGGATAGTGGGTTTTATAGCGGATGCCAGTCATTATCTCATGCTTTGCAGGAAGAAATAAATGCGGGACAGCTAAACGCCAGGATACATGTTATGCCGGGAATTTCTTCGGTGGCTTTTCTGGCGGCCTGTATTGGAGAAAACTATCAGGATGCGGCTGTTTACAGTATGCATGGGAAAGAAATAAATAATCTTGCCCGCAGAATCCAAACAGAGGAAAAGGCATTTCTGATTATGTCCGGTGTGAAAGATGTAAACAGGCTTGGAGAAGCTTTCATAAAAGCAGGAATGAATGACTGCGAAATTATTACAGGTTATCAGATGTCTTATCCAGAGCAGGAAATCAAAAAAAGAACACCAGGTGAATGTATCACATTGAAAGAGGAAGGACTATATACCTGTTTTGTAAAGAATCCTAATGCAATGAAAAAGAAGCTGACCCATGGAATTGCTGACAGAGAATTCATCAGAGACAAGGTTCCTATGACAAAGGAAGAAGTAAGGGAAGTCAGCATTTGTAAATTAAAATTGTACCAGAATGCAATTGTTTTTGATATTGGCAGTGGAACAGGTTCCATTGCAATGGAGATGGCAGGACTTTCCCCGGATATACAGGTATATGCCATTGAAGAGAAGAAAGAAGCTGTGTCACTTATTCAGCAGAATAAGGAGAGATTTCAGCTTGAGAATGTATCTGTGATAGAGGCAAGGGCACCGGAGGGTTTACAGAATCTCCCGAAGGCAACACATGCATTTATAGGCGGCAGCAGAGGAAATTTAAAAGAGATATTGCAGTTTTTATATGGAATGAATTCCGATATGCGAGTTGTAATCAATGCGATTAGTATGGAAACAATTTGTGAGATCAAAGAAATACTGACATTATATCCAATAGCAAATGAGGAAATTGTGCAAATACAGGTCAACAGGGCGAAAGAAGCAGGCAGGTATCATTTAGTGCAGGCAGAAAATCCGGTATGGATCTGTTCATTTGACTTTCGTAAGGAGTGAGCTTCGCTATGAAACTGAATCGAATTATGATTGCTGCACCGGGGAGCGGAAGTGGTAAGACAACGATTACCTGTGCTTTATTAAGGGCACTTAAAAACAGAGGAGAACAGGTGGTTTCTTATAAATGCGGACCGGACTATATAGATCCAATGTTCCATGAGAAAGTAATTGGAATCCCGTCCAAGAATCTGGACACTTTTTTTACAGGAGAAGATGCAACCCGGAAGCTTTTTCTTAAAAACAGGACAGAAAAAGACTTTGTTGTGATAGAAGGGGTAATGGGACTTTTTGATGGACTTGGAGGAATCAGAGAAGAAGGATCCTCCTACCATCTGGCAAAAGTGACAGAAACACCGATTGTACTGGTAATCGATACAAAGGGGATGGGGCGTTCTGTAATACCTATGATTTCCGGTTTTCTGACATATGATAAGGAACATCTTATTCAAGGCGTAATTTTAAATAAGATGTCAAAAACTTATTATGAAACCATAAAACCTCTGATAGAAGATGAATTAAATATAAGGGTACTTGGATATTTTCCGAATCAGAAAAATATTCATATAGAAAGCAGGCACTTAGGTCTGGTAATGCCAAATGAGTTAGCAGATATACAAAAGCAACTGCAAGTTGCTTCAGTAGAACTTGAAAAGACTGTAGATGTGGAGGCAATAGAAAAGATAGCTGAGCAGGCAAATGAGGTAGCCCCTGTGCATAAGCAAAGGAACAGAGATAGCGGTCTTGAAGATAAAGAAAGCAGCAGACCTGTGATTGCAGTTGCAAAGGATGAAGCTTTTTTCTTTTATTATGAAGATAATTTACTCATGCTGCAGGAAAATGGTGCCAAGATAACATTTTTTTCTCCATTGCATGATACAAAATTGCCGGATGGTTGCGACGCACTGTTAATTGGTGGCGGATATCCGGAATTGTATGCAGGTAAGTTAGGCAGTAACGTTAGTATGTGTAATGCAATTAATGAGGCATTTGAAAAGGGAATGCCGATAGTGGCAGAGTGTGGCGGTTTCATGTATTTACATGATGCCTTGATAGATAAGGATGGGATAAGTCATGCAATGGCTGGAGTAATTCCGGCAACCTGCCATTATAAAGGGAAATTAGTACGTTTTGGTTATGTAGAAATAAGGGAAAAAAAGAGCCTCTTTTTACCGGAGGGACAGTTCATAAAAGGGCATGAGTTCCATTATTTTGACAGTACAGATAATGGGGATTGTTGTATTAGTACAAAGCCAGCCACAGGAAAAGAATATTCTTGTGTGATGACAGGAGAGAACTATTGGCTTGGGTTCCCTCATCTTTATTATCCGTCGAATCCGTTTTTTACAGAAAGTTTTATAAAAAAGGCAGAGCAATACAAAATGGGGAAGGAGATTACGTAAATGGATCATTCGTATCGATTCTTTGAAAATAAAGAGTGTAAATATTTTCCCTGTCATAAGGGATTGAAGGATTTTAACTGTCTGTTCTGCTATTGCCCCTTATACAATAAGGAGAATTGCCCGGGAAATCCGAGGTTTATTGAAAAGGAAGGCCAAATAATCAAGGACTGTACGAATTGTATGTTCCCGCATCGCCCGGAAAACTATGATGTAGTCTTACAATATTTGAGAAACGGGAAAAAGAAATAGTATCTGCAGTTTGAGAATTTCTGCAAATGAGTAGTATAATGTGTTAGGTATATCTAACAAAGGAAGTAATCGAATATGTGGAAGTATATAAAACCGTATTTGCATCTGGCTGTTATCGCAGCATTCTTCATGGTGGGTGAAGTACTTATGGATCTTATCCAGCCCGGAATTATGCGGGAAATTGTGGATGAGGGCGTTTTGGGAATAAGGAATGGTGGCGTTGGAAATCTGACGATTATCCGGGACCTGGGGTTGCGGATGATTGTACTCGTTTTGCTGGGCGGATTTTGCGGTTCAATGAATAATGTGTTCGTTCATTTATCCGGACAGAACATCGGCAATGAAATAAGGAAGGACTGTTTCCGCAGGATTATGACATTTTCATTTGGGCAGACAGAGCATTTCGGAACCGGTTCCCTTGTGACGAGAGTTACCAATGACATTACCCAGGTACAGAATCTGGTTTCTCAATTTGTACGTGGCATGATTCGCACCACGATGCTGATGTTTGGCAGTATGTTTTTTATGTTCCGTTTAAATCGGGATTTTGGTTTGATTGTAATTGGTGCATTTCCGTTTCTTGTTGCATGTCTGATTTTTTGTCTTACGAAAGCAAATCCCTTGTTTTTACGACTGCAAACACTTCTTGATCAGGTGAATGCCATTATGCAGGAAGACATCACCGGCATTCGTATGATTAAAGCCTGTGTCAGGGAAACCTATGAAAAAATGCGGTTTGGAAAGGCGAATCAGGAATTAATCCGGATACAGCTTCGTGTCCTGATTATTTTTGCGTTTTTGAATCCGGTGGTCAATGCCCTGATGTATATAGTTGTTGCACTTATACTCGTAATCGGAAATGTTGAGGTGCGCGCCGGCGGAACAACTCCCGGTGCCATAATGGCAGCAATCACTTATACAACGCAGCTTTTGAACGGAATTCTGATGTTGGTCATGTTGTTCCAAAACATATCCAGAGGCCTGGCTTCCTGGAAACGGATTAATGAAATTTTGGAAAGCCGTCCGGAACAGGAGGACGGAACTTTTACCGGCCCGACAATGAAGCAGGGAGAAATAGAATTTCGAAATGTTTCCTTTGCTTATCCGGGAAGCAGCAGAATGGTTTTGAAAAATATCAATCTGTCAATACGCAAAGGGGAAACAATTGCCATCATGGGAGAAACAGGGTGCGGAAAAACTACCCTGATTAATCTGATTCCCCGTTTCTATGATGCAACGGAAGGTGTTGTGCTGGTGGACGGTGTGGATGTGCGCCGTTATTCGCAAAAAAGTTTACGGAAAAAAATTGCGGTTGCTCTGCAGAAGAGTGAATTGTTTACGGAAACGATAGGGGAAAATATTTCCTGGGGACAAGAAAATGCATCAGAGAAGGAAATCCGAAAAGCGGCAGAAATTGCTCAGGCAGATGATTTCATCGCTGTTACGCCGGAAGGATATCATACGCAGGTTGCAGAACGCGGCATGAGTCTGTCCGGCGGGCAGAAACAACGTATATCCATTGCGAGAGCGGTGATCCGAAATGCGGAAATACTTATTTTCGATGATTCCACCAGTGCGCTGGATTTGAAAACGGAATCAGAACTGTATCATGATTTGGAACAATACCATTCGAACAGTACAAAAATTATTGTGGCCCAGAGAATTGCATCGGTGCGGCGGGCAGACCGGATTGTTGTTTTGCGTGACGGAAGCATAGAGAACTGCGGAACCCATGAGGAAATGATGAAAAACTGCAAAACCTACAGGGATATCTTTGATTCCCAGATGGGAGAGGAGGCCGGCCGATGACGGACAGAAAACTGGAAGAAAGAAATATTCCCGGTATGAACCGAAACAACCGTTTTGCAAAAGTTGAGCATGCACAGAATGTACGGGCTACCTTACAACGTATTCTTCAATACTTTTCCAAAGAAAAGGGGCTTGTCTTCGGACTGTTTCTTTTTGTACTTTTCGGAACTTTTTGTGGTGTTTATGCTCCGGGGGTGCAAAGCAAAGCCATTGATGAGATTGCGGGTGCTGCGCAGGGCTCCTTTGCCGCAACCTTGTTTTTGATGGTAGCTGTTTATCTGCTTTACGGCATCAGTCAGTTAATGCAGGGATTGATCAGCGCAAAACTGAGCCAGCGCATTGTAGGGAAAATGAGAGAAGAACTTTTCGGAAAAATCATGGATTTGCCTATCTGTTATCTGGATGCACATTCCCATGGAGATGTGATGAGCCGTATGACCAACGATATTGAAAATATATCTACTACTGTGTCACAGTCTCTTCCGTCTCTTTTTTCCGGCGTATTGACGATTATCGGAACTGCAGCCATTATGCTCTGGTATTGTTGGCAGCTTGCGATTCTCAGTCTTGCTACAGTTTTATTGACACTGTTGGCTACGAAAGTGCTTTCCGGAAAAGTCCGAAAATATTCGCGAAAACGACAGATGCTTTTGGGGCAGTTGAATGCAACAGTGGAGGAAATGATTTCCGGTTATCGAACCGTGGTGGCATACAATCATCAGGAGATGACAACTGCATCCTTTGCTTCGACATCGGATGCACTTACAAAAGCCGGCATCAGGACGGACATTTTTAGTGGTGTTATGGGACCGATTATGAATTGTATCGGTAATATTGGTTTTGTTATTATAGCCGCATTTGGAGGGTATTTTTCATTGCGGGGAATGATTTCTGTGGGTGTCATTTCTGCATTTATCGTATACGCGAAGCAATTTAGCCGTCCGGTTAACGAAATTGCGCAGATTTACGGTCAACTCCAGACCGCTATTGCAGGTGCGGAACGGGTATTCGCGGTATTGGAGGAGAAGTCGGAAGACGGAAGCGGAGGAGAATGGAAGGAAAATGCAAAGGCAACCGTTACTTTCCGACAGGTGGATTTTTCTTATGTGCAGGGGCATCCGGTAATCCGGAATTTTTCGCTCACTGTTCCCGCCGGTAAGAAGGTGGCATTGGTGGGTGCGACCGGCAGCGGAAAGACGACAATCGTGAATCTTTTGCTTCGTTTTTATGAGATTAACAGCGGGGAAATCTGTATTAACGGCGAAAATATTCAGAAAATTGCGAGAAAAAACCTACGCAGTAACATAGCCATTGTTCTGCAGGATACGGTCCTTTTCTCTGATTCGGTACGAAATAATCTCTTATATGGAAATGCAAATGCTTCCGACGCGGAACTTCAAAATGCTGTAAAAATGAGCCGCTGCGATGAAATGTTGCGAAAACTTCCCCGGGGATTTGATACGGTGTTAACCGAAGGGGGAGAGAATATCAGTCAGGGACAACGCCAGCTGCTTGCTATTGCCCGTGCTTTTGTGGCGAATCCCGGAATTCTGATTCTGGATGAGGCCACCTCAAATGTGGATACCCGCACTGAAAAAGCAATTCAGGAAGCCATGCAGCAGATTATGAAGGACAGAACCAGTATTGTGATTGCACACAGGCTGTCTACGATTCGGGATTCGGATCTGATTGTGGTTATGGACCATGGGGAAATTGTGGAAATGGGAAATCATGAGACTTTGCTGGCTAAAAAAGGCAGATATCATGAATTGTATATGACCCAGTATGCCGGATTGCCCACATAGAAAGATAAAAGAAAGAATGGTATGAGCCGGTTCCTGGATGGATGTATCATCCCGAAAACTGACGCAAGAATTCCCATAATATATGTTGGAAACTGACGAACAAATCCATGGCGATATGTGTTATAGTGGTTATACAGAATAATGTGGAATATGTCTTTCGAATTTCGGAAAGGCAGAAAGGAAACATAAATGCTTACCATTCAGAATGATATAAAAGAAAATCGTCTGAAAAATGTTTATTTGTTATATGGGGAAGAACGCTATCTGGTACTTCAGTATCGGGATAAACTCCTTAATGCCATGGGTGCTTCCCTGGATGAAATGAATTTTTCCCGGTTTGAAGGAAATGGTATTTCCGCAGGTGAGGTAATTGATTTGGCCGAAACCCTTCCTTTTTTTGCAGATTACCGTACCATTCTGATTGTGAATTCCAAATGGTTTAAAACGGCCAATGATTCTTTCTGTGATTTTATGAAGAAGGTACCGGATACTACACGTTTTCTATTTGTGGAAGAGGAAGTGGACCGCCGGAACAAACTTTTTAAGCTTGTTAATGAGAAAGGCCGCGCAGTTGAATTCAAGACACAAAGCGAGCAAATCCTGCGAAAATGGATTCTGGGTCGTGTGGGGAAGGAAAACAAACAGATTACGGCTGCCGCAATGGAACTGTTTATGGAAAAGACCGGAACGGATATGAATAACATTGCAACCGAGTTGGAAAAGTTGTTTTCTTATACGGCCGAGCAAAGTGAGATTCACGAATGTGATGTGGAGGCTGTTGTGACGAAACGCATGGGCAATCACATTTTTGATATGATTTCTGCCATTGGACAAAGGCAACAGTCCCGGGCACTGAATCTCTATTACGAACTGCTGGCTCAAAAAGAGCCACCTATGAAAATACTTTCTCTTCTGGCGCGCCAGTTTAACAGTCTGCTGGAAATCAAGGAACTGCGGAAAAAGGGATATGATTCCCGGGGAATTGAAAAGAAAATGAATATTGCCTCATTTTTGGTGAATAAATATGCGAAGCAGGCGGCTATGTTTTCTGCATTGGAACTAAAGCAGGCGGTCAGTGATGCGGCTGCTGCGGATGAATCCGTCAAAAGCGGTAAAATCGCAGACCGACTGGCTGTGGAATTGCTGATTGTGCGCTACTCTACACCGCATAGTACGGAAAAGCAAAAAAAATGTTGACGAAAAAGAATAGAGTGTGTTATATTTTTTCTCGAAGAAAACGGCAACATTATTGCCGGAAGAAATAAGGACCACCTGAGAGGGTTATGGCCATACGGACAGCCAGGTCAAATGCCGATTGGCGATTGTTAATCGCCCTATTGATTGAGTTAAAAGCTCAAATTTTATAAGTTGGTGACTATAAACCAGTGCAGATATGCACATCTAACTTGTGAAACGGTCAATACGATTGGTAAAGACATGGGCGTCCTTTTTTATTTTGGGGAAAAGGATTTGTAATAGGACAAGTAATGTGCATATACATTGCTTGTCTTTTTATTATTGTCGCTTAAGATGAAATGTCACTCGAAAAAGAATGACATCCGAAAAAGAATGACATCCGAAAAAGAATGACACTTGAAAAAGAATGTCACTCGAAAAAGAATGTCACCTGAAAATGAATGCCACTTGAGAAAGAATGAGAAAGATAATTACTTAAAGAAGATTGTCATTATGAAAAAATATTGCTGAAGAATTTATTAATGTAATGAAAAGGAGAAGAATATGAAAAAAATTGAATTAATTATTCGACCGGAGAAACTGGAATTATTAAAAGGTATTTTGACAAAATATGAATATAGCGGATTGACGGTTATGTCGGCCATGGGATGCGGACACCAGAAAGGAAACAGCGAAGAATTCGAAAAACTTGGAATCGAAATCAATCTGCTTCCGAAACTTCATGTAATGACCGTGGTGTGGGATGAGGATTTGGATGAAATTCTGGCAGAAATTGTGGATAAACTTTCCACGGGAACGGTAGGAGACGGAAAAATATTCATTTCAACGGTGGAAGATGTGGTCCGGATTCGAACCGGAGAACATGGAAAGCATGTTTTGTAGATTTCATTTCGAAAATGAAAGATTGCATTTTCGCATCCGGTAAAAATGCAATGTATTTCGGAGGTAAAAATGCAATGTATTTCGGAGGATAATTGACAATGGAAACGAAAGCACAGGAAAAAGAAATACTGCAAAATGACAGGAAAGTCATTGTGCATTTGGATAATATTACAAAAGAATTTGACGATACCAGGGTACTTCGTCCCATTAGCCTGGATGTTTACGAAGGGGAGTTTTTAACTTTTCTGGGTTCCTCCGGTTGCGGCAAAACCACGACTTTGCGGATTATAGCCGGATTTGAAACGCCGACAACGGGTACTGTACTTCTGGAAAATCAGGATGTGACCAATCTTCCGCCATACAAGCGTAATGTCAATACGGTATTTCAGAATTATGCGCTGTTTCCGCATATGAATGTGTTTGATAACGTGGCTTTCGGACTGGTGGAAAAGAAAGTGCCAAAGGCCGAAATCAAAGAACGGGTTACGGCGATGCTGGAGATGGTTCAACTGGGTAAATTTGAAAAGAGAAAGCCGGCCCAGCTTTCCGGCGGGCAAAAACAGCGTGTTGCCATAGCAAGGGCACTGGTCAATAATCCGAAGGTGCTTCTTTTGGACGAACCGCTTGGAGCGCTGGATCTGAAACTCCGCAAGCAGATGCAGGTGGAACTTAAGCATTTGCAGAAAAAACTGGGAATTACTTTTATCTATGTTACCCATGACCAGGAAGAGGCGCTTACCATGAGTGACCGAATTGTCATCATGAATAAAGGACGATTTGAGCAGATTGGAACAGCAAAGGAAATTTACGAAAGACCAAAGACCAAATTTGTGGCTGATTTCATCGGGGAATCGAATATTTTCGAAGCCAGCGTGGTGGATATGGATGGCGACATGAATACGCTTATGATGGAAAATGGCCATGTGAAAGCGGTTGGAAATGGCTTCAAGAAAGAAGAAATTGTTTATTTGTGTGTGCGTCCGGAAAATACCCATCTGTCCGATCAGCCGGTAGAGGGCTTCACCTTGAAGGGATTTGTATCGGACCAGATTTATGTGGGTTCCCAGATTAAAACCATAGTGGAATTGCCAAACGGCAATCTGGTTAAGGTGGTGAATCACCCGCATGCGGATTTGTTTGAGGTTGGCAAACTGGTGAATATTTACTGGGAGCCGGATAAGGCAGTGGTGATGCATACCAAAGAAGATAATATGTATGATGCGATTGAGGATGCGGTTTTGAAGGTGGACATCAAAGCTGCAAAAAAGGCAGAGAAGAAGAAAAATGGAAAAAACAGAAACGCGTAAAAAAAAGAATACGAACCGGCTGACCATTCTGGTTATGGTAGGACCTACAGCAGTATGGCTTTTGCTTTTCCTGCTGGTACCCCTGATTTATGTGCTTTATATCAGTTTTTGCACCAAGGGCGTTTATGGCGGCATTCAGAATGAATTTACCATGCAGAATTATGCAGATATTTTTTCGCTGCTTTATCTGAAGGTGACGGGCAAATCTCTGTTAATGGCCTTTGAAACCTGTGCCATCTGTCTGTTGTTGGCGTATCCTTTTGCTTTTTTGCTATGTAAGATACCGGAGAAGGCGCGGGGGATTCTGACGCTGCTGATTATGCTTCCTTTCTGGGTGAATGGGCTGATTCGTTTGAACGGTTGGAGTAATATTTTACGGGATAGCGGATTTGTGAACACCTTTCTCATGCAAATGGGATGGTGCAGCGAACCCATTACCATGATGTATACAGAGGGAGCGGTCCTCTTTGGTATGGTGTACTGTTTTTTTCCATTTATGGTTTTGCCGTTGCTTACCAGCATTTCCAAACTGGATACGGCCCTGATAGAAGCGTCCATGGATCTGGGAGCCTCCAAAGTGCATACTTTCCTGCGGGTGATTCTGCCGCAGACATTGCCCGGAATTTTTGCCGGAACGATTCAGGTTTTTATCCCGAGTCTGGGCGCTTTCTTTGTGGCTGATGTTATGGGAGGCGGCAGCAGTGTTTATCTGGGAAATCTGATTCAGAATCAGTTCCTGGTCGCACGTAACTGGCCGCTTGGTGCAGCATTTTCCGTATTTTTGATTATATTCACACTGGTTGTTTTGAAACTGTATTCCAAAGTTGGGTCCCTGGACGATCTGGCATAGAGCCTGACAGAAGTTTTCCTTTGCAAGGAGCAAAAGATGAGAGAGACAAAAAGTTTGAAAAAAAGAAAAAAGAATAAGAAAATGGGACCGTTTTCCATTCTGTTTCTGGCCTTGGTTTATTTATTCCTCTACATGCCGATTTTTATTGTCATGCTTTATTCCTTTAATAAAAATGACAATAATCTTACATTTGAAGGATTTACCTTACAGTGGTATACCGATATTTTCCGGGGGAATGCGCTATGGGAGAACTTCTGGCTATCCATTGAACTGGCGCTGGTATCCATGCTGATATCCGTTGTGCTTGGCACACTGGCAACAATCGGAATGTACCGTTATGAATTCAAATTGAAAAAATTCTTAAACGGACTGCTGTATATTCCACTGGTTATTCCGGAACTGGTAATCGGTATCGCATCCCTGGCATCCTTTAGCAAAATGGGTATGAAAATGGGATTTGCCACCCTGGTATTTGCGCATGTAACTTTTTGCCTGCCTTTTGTGATTATTACCCTGCGGGCAAGAATTGCAGATTTTGATGCATCCATAGAGGAAGCAGCCATGGACCTGGGGGCAACCCAGTGGCACACCTTAAAGCGTGTCACCCTGCCCATGCTGATGCCGGGAATTATTTACGGTGCATTTATGTCCATTACTCTGTCCATTGATGATGTGATTATCAGTTATTTTGTTTCCGGCGCCGGTCAGGTGACCTTCCCGATTAAGGTGTACGGAATGGTGCGTGGAAAAATATCCACAGATGTATATGTCATTTCCACCATTATGATTGTGAGCATTGTACTTTTCTATTTCCTGGGAAATGGGCTGTTACGCCTGTGGAAGAAGCATCATCAATAAACAGCCGGGCAAAGCGCATGAAAGAATGTTTGTGTAGTCGACTACACAAAAAAGTTTCACTGTCGATAGCCGGCAAAGGCGCATGAAAAGAGAGTGTAGCCGGCAAAGGTGCATGAAAGGAAATCGAACGAAAAAATCATTTTGCAAAAGTCATTAAGATAATTACCGGGAGAAAAGGATGGCGGCAGAGCAGATTTACATTGGAAAAATTTATACCGCAAACGAGCATCAGGAAGTGGCAGAGGCCATGCTGGTGGTGGAGGGGAAAATTGCCGGCGTCGGCACGCCTGCTTCCCTGTCGGAAAAATGCACTGAAGATGCAGAGAAAATTTATGTGGATGGCATAATCATTCCCGGTATTACGGAGGGGCATGCCCACATTACCTGTTCCACGGAAATGATATTCGGGGTGGCACTTGGGCACGCTAATTCCCCGGAGGAATATCTCGAGAAAATTCGCGATTATTATGAAACCAATCAAAATGCCACACAGATTGTGGGAAGCGGATATGATAACGGAGTATTCGGCCCGGAAGGACCTACCGCAAAACTGCTGGATTGCATCAGCAGAGACATTCCCATTGTTATGATTGCTTCGGATCATCATTCCCGCTGGCTGAATTCCAAAGCTTTGGAAATGGCTGGCATTGAAGACAATACAACGAACCCGGAAAATGGGGAAATTGTCAGGGACAAGGCGGGCAAGGCAACCGGATGGCTGAAGGAAACCGCCATGGCATTTACCAATTCGGTGATAAAGCCAATGACAGCACAGGACTACGCGAAAGCAATCTTATATTATCAGCAGATTGCTCTGACCAATGGGGTTACCATTGCATTTGAACCCATGTTTGACAGTCTGAAAGACTATGAAACCCGGGCAAATGGATATGAATTACTGGCAGAAAATGAGGAATTGCTGGTAACCTTTCGTTTGGGATACAGTATAGAAGCAGATGACGACCCGGAGGATGCATTTACGAAAATGAACCGAATTCGCAGCCGTCTGGCATCTTACGAAAAGGTGCAACTTACCACCGCAAAATTTTTCGTGGATGGTGTGGTGGAGTGCCACACGGCATATCTGCGGGAACCTTATGCAGATACGCCGGGGGATTGCGGAAAACCCACCTATACCCGGGAACAATATTGTAAACTGGCGCGCCGGGCAGCAGAACTTGGCTATGACCTTCATTCCCATGTCATTGGGGATGCAGCTGCAGACATGGCGCTGGAAGCATATGCCGCCGCTAACGGAGACAAAAAGTCTGCCGCGCAATGCGCCAAGGATTTTCTTTCAGCCGCGCAATGCACCGGAGATGCTCTTTCTGCTGCATTTCACAAGGGCGACAAAAAGTCTGCCGCGGTTTCAGAAGCAGCCCACAGGGATACGCGTTATTGTCTGACACATTTACAGATTCTGCAGCAGGAACAGATGGAGCAGATGGGGCAAATGGAAATCCTTGCAGTTACCAACCCATATTGGCACTATCGTGAACCGGTTTATTATGAGGAATTGGAAAAGCCGTTTTTGGGAGAAGAACGTGCGGCCCGGGAATATCCTATGAAATCTTTACTAAGGCATGGTGTGAAAATGAGCCAGGCCAGTGATTTCCCGGTAACCATACCTCCAAATACCATGGAAAGTCTTCATCTCATGGTGAATCGTCAAAAACCCGGTGAACCAAACAGCTCTGTGCTGGGAGAGGAGGAATGCCTCTCGGTAAAAGATGCACTGGATGTTCTCACTATCCGGGGCGCATATCAGAATCGTTTGGAAAAACGCAAAGGTTCTCTTGAAGAAGGAAAAGATGCGGATTTTGTGGTACTGGACCGGGATGTTCTTAGCATGAACCCGAAGAACATATATCAAACCCGGGTGGTTACAACCTATATTGCCGGCAATTGTGTCTGGCAGCGGGAATAGAAGCAACATAGCGTCTGGCAGAAAAAAATAGAAACTGCACAGCCGCCACTTGGCTGAGAAACCGCAGACGCAGCCGAAACAGTCTAAATATCGGAGGACACCGCATTGCGGTTAATCATAAAATGAATGGCAGGGAGTAAGTGGCAGTTTTGCATTTATAAAACCTGCAGGAGGAGGAAAAAATGAAAAAAAGAAATTTTGCCGGAATTTTTCTGGCAGGCGTAGCATCCGCTGTATTACTCATGGGTTGCGGACAGGAAGCTAAAACAGCAGACGGATATGCGAAGGAGATTTATCTCTACAACTGGTCCGAGTATATGTCACAGGATGTTTTGGATGCATTTGAAGCCGAGTACGGCATCAAAGTCGTGGAAACCACATTTGAATCCAATGATGAAATGCTGGCAAAATTGCTTGCCGGAAATAATGGGGAATACGACATTGCCGTTCCTTCCAATTTCTACATTCAGGCAATGGTGGAAAATGATTTGCTGGAAGAAATCAATTGGGATAATATTCCAAACTATGCAAACATTGATGATGCATACAAGAATCCGGTTTACGATCCGGAGGGAAAATACACCATTCCATACATGGGAACCGTATGCGGTTTTCTGGGAAATGTGGCCCAATTGGAAGAACTGGGAATCTCAGTGGAATCCTATGAAGATTTGAGTAATCCGGCATTGGCAGGAAAAATCCTTTTCTCCGATGATGCACAGGGAAATATCTGTTGTGGTCTTGCAGCATGTGATTTGGATCCAACCTCCAACAATCTTGATGATATTGAGCAGGCAAAAAACTATCTGTTGTCCATTAATGATTCTGTAAAATCTTATTCCCTTCCGGCGGATGTGCGCGACAGTATGTTAAGAAATGAGGCACTGGTTGCTTATATGTACAGCGGAAACATGATTCAGGCCATGCGTGAAAACCCGGATCTGGGAGTCGTTATGAACAATGAGCCGATTTCCCTTTCCGTTGACACCATGGTTATTCTGAAGGGTACCCAACACAAGGAGGAGGCAGAATTATTCCTGAATTTCCTGCTTCGTCCGGAAATTTCCGCTCAATTAACAAATGAATTCCCTTATGTATGCTTCAATAATGCAGCAAGGGAATATCTGGATGAGGATTTGCAGAATAACCCGCTTTGCCTTTTGACAGATGATATGAAATCCAGAATTTTTATGATTGTTACCTTTGACGGAGATGCGGTTGCAGCGGAAGTCGATGCAATGACCGAGGTGAAATCGGCCAGATAATGAGCAATCCAATTGGTTAGTTATAATGTAATTAGGAAATGGGGCAGTGTCGGAATGAAGATGATTCGAAAACGGCTGTCCCTTTTTATGTATCGCAGAGGCTTGCCCATCGGAAACATCCGGACGGGCAGAAACAGACTAGGCGAAATGAACGGGAGGGGGTATAATATAAAAGAAAAAGTGGGAAGAAAGCGGGACAGAGATGTTAAATACAACACTTTGCTATATTGAAAAAGATGATTGCTATCTTATGCTTCACCGGGTAAAAAAAGCCAATGACATCAATAAAGACAAATGGATAGGCGTGGGTGGCAAATTTGAAGAAAATGAGACACCGGAGGAATGCGTTCTTCGGGAAGTGAAAGAAGAAACAGGTCTGATGCTCACCAAATACCAATATCGTGGGCTTATTACATTTCTCTCTGATCGGTATGAGGGAGAGTATATGCATTTGTTTACCGCCACAGAGTATACCGGAGAAATTCTGGATTGCCCGGAAGGGGATCTTTGCTGGGTGGAAAAAGAGAAGGTGCCGGAACTTCCCATTTGGGAAGGCGATAAAATATTTTTCCGTTTGCTTGACCGCAATGTGCCTTTTTTCACATTAAAACTTCGTTATGAAGGGGACCGATTGGCGGAAGCGGTTGAGAAATGTTATGGAATATAATATAGGTGCTGTTCCTTGCGGAGAAATGTTACAGAATTCAAGAGCAGCCGCCTGCGGAAAATGCTACGGAGAATAGGAGAAGAAACAGATGGGAAAACTTTACTTTACACGACATGGACAGACCGTCTGGAATGTGGAAAATAAAATCTGCGGTGCGACGGATGTGGACTTGACGGAGCTGGGACACCGGCAGGCCATTCTTTTGGGCGAAGAAATAAAACAAAAGCAGTATCCCATTGATGAAATTCTTTATTCGCCGCTGCGCAGGGCAGCAGATACGGCCCGGCATATTTCGGAGATTACGAAGATTCCCATGCGCGAAGAGATTCGCCTAAAGGAACAGAATTTCGGAAGATATGAATCAACGCCCCGGGACGGCGCAGAATTTAAACAGATGAAGACACATTTTATTAATCATTTCGGGGAAGGGGAGACCATGCTGCACCTGGCGCAACGGATTTACAATCTGCTGGACGAACTGTCTGCTGTGTCGGATGAAAAAACATATCTGCTTGTGGCTCATAATGGAATAGCCCGGGTGGTTCAATCCTATTTTTACGACATGACCAATGAGGAGTATGCAGCCTTTGGAATAAAGAATTGCCAGGTGCTGGAATTCGATTTTAGCGGGGGAAAACCGGGTGCAGGAAAATAAGAAATGGAAGAAAAGAATATTTGATATTATTCAGATTGGAAACCGGGATGACATTCCCAGCCGGATGTTTGATATTTTTATTGCGGCTGCAATTCTGCTTAATATTTCGGTTTTGTTTTTGGAAACCTTTGAACAATTGCAGAAATATAACGGATTGTTCAAACAGGTGGAATTTGTTACGGTAATTATTTTTTGTATGGAATATATCCTGCGAATCTGGACCGCAGATGAACTATATCCAAATGTGAAAAGAGGAAAAGCAATCGGAAAATTTCTGGTGTCCTTTGACGGAATCGTGGATTTGTTAACCATTATACCATTCTTTGTCTTTTCCGGTTTTGTGGCATTTCGTATGCTTCGGGTAGTGCGGATTTTCCACCTGTTTCGCATTAATGCCACTTATGACTCCTTCCATGTGATTACTTCCGTTTTGTATACCAAGCGGAACCAGATTATTTCTTCCTGTTTCATTCTTCTTATTCTGCTGATGGCGTCCTCTCTGGGAATGTACAGTGCGGAACATGAAGCACAGCCGGAGGTTTTTGATAACGCCTTTTCCGGGCTTTGGTGGAGCATTTCCACAATACTTACCGTGGGATACGGAGACATATATCCCATTACGGTAATGGGCAGAATAATGGGAATTATCATTTCGATTCTGGGAGTGGGAGTTGTTGCAATTCCTACCGGTATTATTTCAGCGGGGTTTGTGGAGCAGTATACCCAGTTGCAGAGAAAGACAGACAGTCGCAATGTCCGGGGAACCGTAACCTCTCTGCTGGACGAAGTAAGTCCTTTTTTGAACCAGAATGTGAAAGCCATAGAAAAAGCATTTGATGTGGTTGGGATAATTGTCATTCGAAACGGAATGGTGATAATGCCAACGGACGATTTAATACTGGAATATGGAGATACCTTTGTATATCAGATAGGAAACAGAAATGAGTGAGGATGTTAAATTGAGCGACGCAAAGAAAGAATTGGATACAACAGCCGGTTCCAAAAAGATTTATTTCATCATAATCTGGCTATTTCTCGCAATGGTTGTAGTGGGTGTCATTGGTATATGGCGTGTCCATGAACTTCGCACAAATGTTGACATAGATGCCATTACCGGACAGGAAATGCAACAGATTCTGGAACATGCCAGACTTAATGCGTATCTGGGAATTTCCGGTACGATTCTTGCCCTGGGGGCGGCAATTTTCATGTGTTTCCGTAATTTGCGTAGTCTCCGACACTATAATGCAGAAATACTTAGGGAGAAAGCAAATGCGGATAAGGCAAATCAGGAAAAAACCGCTTTTTTGGGCAGTATGTCCCATGAGATTCGCACCCCGTTACATACGATTCTGGGATTTGACGATAAAATTATCCATTCGTCCAAGGACAGCACTATTATAGAGTATTCTCTCCGCATTCAGGCGGCTGCCCGGGCTTTGCTATCCACCCTCAATGATGTGATTGATTATGCCAAGATTGAGGACGGAACCCTGAAAAACGATAATTCGGATTACACCGTGCAGGATACTATTCAGGATATTGTGGACTATGGAAAAACAGAGACGGAAATGCGAAAACTGTGTCTTGAAGTATCGGTGGATGAAAAACTCCCGATTCGCTTAAACGGAGATGAGGTGCGAATTGCCCAGATTGCAACGAATCTTATGACCAATGCAGTGAAATTCACAAAAACAGGTACCATTCGCATTGTTTTCGGTTGGGAGCCAAGCGCCTCTGAAAATGATAAGGAACGGGGGCTGTTGGTGCTTCAGGTTGCGGATACGGGAATCGGTATGCGACCGGAAGTTGTAAAATCGATAAAAGACAATTTTCGGCTGTATGGCAGAAACAATCATCAGAGCATTCCGGGAGTGGGTCTTGGTCTTACCATTGTGCTTCGTCTCCTCTACCTTATGGAGGGTGATTTTGAACTGGAAAGCGAATTGGACCGGGGTACCACCTTTACGGTGAAAATTCCGCAGAGACGGATTTCCCCGGAACGAATGGGACAATGGGATCCGTTGGTGGATTTCCGAAAGATTCTCACGGAAAAACAATACCGGGTGAAGATGGATGGAGTACGCATGCTGATTGCAGACGACAATCAGTTGAACCGGGAAATTATTCAACATATTTTCAAGGAATCCGGTGCAGTGCTGGATGAGGCGGAAAATGGTCAGGAAGTGGTTGACCTCTTGAAAGGCGGCGCAGTTTATGATCTTATGATTCTTGACCATATGATGCCGGTTATGGACGGGGTTGATGCCATTCGCATAATTAAACAGGAGAAACTTGCGCCGAACTCCAAGTTTATCATTTTTACCGCAAATGCAGTAAACGGAGTGAAGGAAGAATATCTGGAGGCCGGATTTGATGCGTATTTGTCAAAACCGATTCGAAATGCCGATTTCATAAAAACCATAAAAAATCTGCTGCCACCGGAAAAATGCCGGCTTGTGGAAGAGGAACAAAATACAGTTGTCGCGGAACAAAAACAAAACACAGGGAACAATGGCTCTTTAGAACAAAACGGCAGCGGGGAGAAGCAAAAACAAACGCAGCAAAGCCGGGAACATGTGGGAACTTCCGGCGCTCAAAGTGCAGATAATTTATCGGACCGGACGGAAACAGTGCTGGCGCAGGAAATTCAGAATGTTTCCCGGGAAACGGAAATGCTACCGAAATTGCAGAGTATTTCCGGACTCGATACCTCTCTTGGATTATCTTATTGCGGAAACGATGTTTCTTTCTATCTGGAAATGCTGGAAACCTATGTGGAAGGCTATAAAGGGGTGGAACTGGATAATCTTTATGAACAGGAAAACTGGAAGGATTACCGGATAGGGGTGCACGCACTAAAGAGTACGTCACTTTCCATTGGAGCAGCTTCCCTTTCGGAAGAAGCGAAGGCGCTGGAATTTGCGGCTCGTGACCTTCAAATTGAGGAGATTCGGGAACATCACAAGGATGTTATGGAGCATTACCGGAAACTCAAAGATGAACTGGTTTCCTGCATGCAAAGCAATGAGATAAAGGCCAATGTCCCTGTGGAAAAGATTGCCTCTGATGGCAGGTCCACCATTCTGGTTGTGGATGACGATTTGATGAATATCAAATTGGCGGAAACCTTGTTTGGCGCAGATTTTAATATAATGACGGCCCGGTCGGGAGAAGATGCTTTTGCGGCGCTGGAGCAGGAAATGCCGAATTTGATTTTGCTGGATGTGCATATGCCGGAAATGGATGGACATGAAGTGATTCGCCGTTTGAAATCGGATCACCGGTACAAAAGCATACCGGTTATCTTCCTGACGGCAGATAATGACGGTGAGGCGGAGATACAGGGTTTTCACGAAGGTGCCATGGACTATATTGCCAAGCCTTTCCGTAAGGATATTGCAGTTCAACGAATTCATCGAATCCTTCAGTTGGATTATCTGAAAAAGTATTTGAAAGACGAAGTTATTAAGCAGACGGCAACAGCGGAGGAGAGAAGAAAGAGCGTTGAACGCATTTCTCTCCAGATGGTTCAGACCCTTGCAAATACCATTGATGCAAAAGATAATTATACCAACGGTCATTCCACACGGGTGGCCAAGTATTCGGTCATGATTGCAAAGCGTATGAATTACGAGGGTGAGGCGCTTCTCATGTTGGAATTTTCAGCGCTTCTTCACGATATCGGGAAAATCGGCGTTCCGGACGAGATTATTAATAAGACGGAGCGATTAACGGATGAAGAATATGAAAAAATTAAAATGCATCCGGTTATCGGAAGTAACATTTTGAAGAATATTACGGAATTGCCGGATATAGGAATTGGCGCCAGATGGCATCATGAGCGTTATGACGGACGGGGGTATCCGGATCAACTTAGAGGCAGGGATATACCGGAGATTGCAAGAATCATCGGTGTTGCCGATTCCTACGATGCCATGACTTCCAAGCGCAGTTATCGTAATGTTATGCCGCAGGAGAAAGTACGTGACGAAATTCAGCGGTGTAAAGGAACCCAGTTTGATCCTGATATAGCAGATATAATGCTTGCCATGATAGACGAGGATACCGAGTATACCATGCATGAACAATAAAATATGATGTACAAGGAGAGTTTTTTATGAAAATGACAGTGTTAAGGGTAGATGGTCAGATTGTAACCGGACAATTAAAGGATGGTCACATTTTGGATATTGATAAGCGCTGGCTGGATGCGGAAATTAAAGAAGGTGATGTGGTTGATGTGGATGTGGAGAAAAAGAAAGCAACCATAAAAAAGAAATAAGTCCAAATCAGAGAATTCAGATGAGCGAAAAACATTGCAGGGTAGGAATGTGATTAAAATGAAAAGAATTTGGAACAGAAGTTTAATTCTTTTATTGTTAATGAGTATAGTTCTTTGTTTGGCCGGATGTAGTTTTCAGACAGGGAATTCAGAAGATTATGCAGAGAATGAAAATGCGGATGCAGTTTCCCAAACTGATCCGCAGGCAGGTACGCAAGCCGGTGAGGATGCAGACCTTGCAGAAAGCATGCAGGCAGGAGAAGGCATCACCTCTTCTTCCTCGATAGAAGAATTAAGCATTGTGGCAGATATTTCTTCTGCGCAGGGAGAACTGGATAAAGTGAACTGGATTTTACAGGAAAACTGGGAGCCATATGACGGAATTGTTACCAGTGTGGGCATATTGTATGAATATGATGAGTACAATATGGTGGTGGCATTTACCAATCTTTATGATGCACCGGTTGCTATCAAGGCGGATATGTATGCGTTGGATACAGATGGTAATTTGATTGGAAATGCGATTTTAGATACCGGTTCCATTGCATCGGCCGGTGGTACAGTGTTAGAAGTGATTCCTTGCGGTAGCAGCATTCCGGACGGAAGAATTAATTATGACGAATGCAGTATAGAAGTTGTTTCGCCGGATACCCATACACTGTGGGCAACGGAATTTTCCGGAAGCCTTGGAAATGGGGGGCTTTATATGGAATATTATATTGAGCCTGAGGAAGATAAAGATTTATGCCCGGGCTGGATCTGGGTTCTTCCTGTGGATTCCGGCGGCAATATCATGGGGTATTATTGCAACTATATTAGTGATGTGGTCCCGGCGGGGTATCAGAATTACTATGATTTTGTAATTGATTCCGACAGTGTGAACACTCAGAATATTTCGGATGTTGCCTGTTTCGTACAGGGATGCGAATGAATCGTTAATCATTTTTGATGGATAAATATTCCAGTGTCCCTTTCGGCAGGCTGGTTCCTTTCTCCAAAAGAGCAATAAGCCCCCGGAGCGTCTTGTCGATTTCATCCGTGGTGGCCGGAATGATGTAATTGTCCAGTTTTACTCCGATAACAATCAGTGCAATTTCTGCCAGTTCTTCCGGATACTCAAATTGTATTTCGCCACAGGCAATTCCCTGGGAAATGATGTCCGCCAGGGCCGGTTTCAACTCGGAAATCAGAAAATTCAAATGTTTCTGATGGAGCAGTGCAAGACTTTGCACGCTTTCCCGGGATAAATGATAGTTGTTGAGAAATACGGTAGTTGAACTGCGGCAAGCCTGGAAAATCATTGCCATTCTTGTATAGGAAGATATATTCGACCGGGCAACAAGGTTTTTGGCAGTCTTAAGAGGCTGTTCGTATCCTCGGTGAATCAGCGCATCAAAAATCGCATCTTTTGAAGGATAGTAATAATAAATACTTCCTTTTCCAATGCCGGCTTTTTCGGCAATTTCACTTACGGAAATATGGCGAATATCTTTTTCGTTCATAAGTTGTTGCAAAGCATCCAGTATCAGGTCTGATTTATTCTGTTCTGCCATATTATTCTCGCTCCTTTCGAACAAATTCCCTCTCGGATGAATATTTATTCAAACTCTTTTTCTTTATCGTATAGTCTTTTCTGACAAATTTTCCCTTTTATTTTACCATAAGGCTGCAAGCGGAACAATGATTGAAACTTTGCTGAGCGTGTGGCCCTGCCGTTCTCTGAATGTGTTTATTTTGTTCTCAATATGTGCGCATTCTGCTTTTCTGAAAGCATTCATTTTGTTCTCGGAAGGAGAGTTGACTAGCGGTCGAATAATGTGCTAATCTTAAGAAAAAGCAATCGACCGCCAGTCGAAAAAACGGAGGAAATATGACATACGCAGATTTTTTTTATGAAATTAAGAGTAGATTTATGGAAGCGGATGTAAGTGATATTCACGAGCATCTGGCATTTCAATTTGATGTGGAAGATCCGGATTGCGGAGGTATCTTCTATGTTGAAGTAAAAGATGGAAAACTCTATGTGGAGCCGTATGAATATTATGATCGGGATGCTGTTTTTATTGCCAATCCGGATACCTTTATGCGCATTGCGGATGGAAAAATTGACCCGGTTGCCGCATTTACCCTTCAGAAACTTCGGGTAGAAGGAAGTATAGAAAAGGCTCTTCGTCTGAAAGAAATCATTGATTTGAAAAAGAAACAGAAAAAAAAGAAATCATAGAATCGGAAAAAGAAACCGGTTGAAAAGAAAAACGGATTTTATAAACAAACCGGGGCAAATAACAAACAACTTTTTGCAGAGGGGTAGGTGGATGATTGAAATGAAAAAGATTTTAGGAAAAGGTCTTGCATGTGTGGGAATATTGGCGGCTGCAAGTGCGGCGGAAATCGCCTATTTTTACGGCAGAACCATGAAAAGGCAGAAGGTGGATATGGACCGTACCGTAAAGATGGCCGGAACCGACTGGTCCCAGTATGGGGAAATGCTTGCACAAAGAAAAGCATTTATGCTTGCACAGCCTCACGAGGATGTATATGTGGAGAGTTTCGACTGCCTGCGGCTGCATGGTGTTTATTTTCCTGCGATTAACAATGTGTGTGACAAAAAGCGGGTCGTTATTTGTCTGCATGGTTATACCAGCAGAAGTCTGCAGGACTTCACGGGGCTTACGGATTATTATTTCCGGCGTGGTTATGCCATGTTGCAGATTGATGCCCGGGCGCATGGCGAGAGTGACGGAGAATATATCGGCTTTGGTTGCCTGGACCGAAAAGATTTGCTGAAATGGATTGACTGGGTTATTGATTATTGCGGAGAAGATACGGAAATTATTTTGCATGGTATTTCCATGGGGGCTTCCACAGCACTGATGGCAAGCGGGCTTATGCTTCCGAAGCAGGTGAAGGGAATCATTTCCGACTGTGCCTTTACTTCTCCGAAGGAAGTGTTTACCCATGTTTTGAATACCATGTATCATCTGCCTGCTTTTCCGGCTATTCAGGGTGCGGATATCGTGAATCGGATTTTTGCCGGTTATGGAATGGATGAATGCAATGCGAAGCGCGAGGTGAAGAAAGCAACTGTTCCGATTCTCTTTATTCATGGGGAAAAGGATACATTTGTTCCGACCGGAATGTGCAGGGAAATATATGATTGTTGCGCTTCAAAGAAGAAGATGTTAATTGTTGAAGGTGCGGCGCATGGCGAAAGTTATTATAAGAATACACGGGCTTATGAAGAAGCACTTGATGAATTCTTAGAAAATATGGAGGGGTAATGAAATGAAAACACATAAAGGTTATAAGACATATCCGCTCACCAAGGGGCAGACATTTCATTTTTACTATATGGACAAATGTCCCAAAAAAGAAGTGGTTAATGTGGGTACCAGCCTGACGATTGAATATGAATTAGATTTTGATGTGCTGAAACAGTCCATTTATAAGGCGATTGACCGATGCGAAGCAATGCGTCTGCGTTTTGTATATGATGAAAAAGAAAAAAAGTGGTATCAGTATGTGGTAAAGAAGGAAGAAAGGGATATTGAAACTTTTGACTTTTCCAATAATACCATGCAGGAAGCGGAGGCTGTCATGACGGCGTGGACAAGGGTTCCGTTCCAAATGCAGGACAGTCCTATGACCCGTATTGTTATGATCAGGATGCCGGATGGCAGTCAGGGAATCTATATTCTGTTCAATCATTTAATTTCCGATGCCCAGTCTCTCATTGTGTTCATGAAGGATGTCATTGAAATATATTGCAATGAAAAATTCGAAGGGGTGGAATACCCGAAGGAAATGCGTTCCTATATTGAACAGTTGGAAAAGGATCTGGCTTATGAAGCAGGCAGCAAGGCGCAGCAGAAGGATAGAGAATTTTTCCAGAATCTGATTGAGCAGTCTGAGCCGATTTACAACGGAATTGACGGCCCGAAGGCACTCATCAGAGAACGAAAGAACAATCCGAACGCCCGGGCGGCAGCATTTATAACGCCTTATGTGGAATCTGCGCTTGATATTTACCATCTTGAGGAAGAACCGACAGCAAGGCTGTTACGCTTCTGCGAAGAACATCATATATCTTTGCAGTGTCTCCTGATTATGGGAATTCGCACCTATTTACAAAAGGCCAATGGCAATGATGATGTGTCCTTCAATGTGGCATATGCAAGAAGAGCTACATTGGCAGAGAAAAAATCGGGAGGTACGAGAATTCACTCTTTCCCATTCCGTACAATTATTTCGGATAATAAGTCTTTTCTGGAGGGAATCCATATCATCCGCGACGGACAAAATGAGATTTTCCGTCATGTCAATTATGATCCGGTGGAATATTTTGCATATCGGGCCAAGACATATCCTGTGGCACCGGGAAGAACCTACGAACCAATGTCTCTTACCTACCAGCCCATGACATCAAAGGATCAGGGATTGAATAAACTTGGTGGCATTAAATATAAAACCAAATGGTATCCAAACGGTGCAACCACGCAGGCTCTTTACCTGACGGTGATGCACAGACCGGATGATAACGGGCTTGATTTTAATTTTGAACATCAGATTATGGCAATTTCAAAGAATACGCTGGATCATTTTTATTATTATATGTGTCGTATCATGTTCAAGGGAATTGAAAATCCGGATATGAAAATTAGCGATATTATCAAGTTAACCTAAGGCGAAGCGTGCGAACACCCCGGATGAATCATTCGGACGAAAAGCGTGCGAACGCCCCGGATGAATCATTCGGACGAAAAGCGCACGAAAACAAGACAGACGAAACAGAGAGTGAAACAAATAGAAACAAAAATAAACGGAAAGAGAAACAAAAAAAGTCATATTTACAAACAGGAAGGATGGATGAGGTTATGTTTGAAAAATTAGTGGACATTATTGTGAATTATGTTGAAGTAGAAAAAGACAGTATTAAGCCGGAATCACGGTTTATGGAGGACCTGGGGTTTACCTCCTTTGACTTTATGAGTATGTTAGGCGAGGTGGAGGAAGAACTTGATGTAGAGATTAATCAGGAGGAGGTTGCAAATATCCGTACGGTACAGGAAGCAGCAGATTATTTGGAGACAATTACAAAATAAGATACCTTTACAGGAGGGGTGGATATGAATGTTTTGAGTAGTACTATACGGGATTTGCTTGTGAAAGCAGAAGCTTCCTATAACGCATGCGATGCTTTTCGTTACAAGGAAAAGAGCGAGGGCGAGGAAGGGAAAAAGACAATTGTTGCGCATAAAACCTACACGCAGTTAAAGCAGGATTCGGAAAAATTTTCTGCTGCATTGGATTCGCTTGGAGAGAAAAAAAACCATGTTGCCATTATCGGGGCGTCTTCCTATGAGTGGGTTGTTACCTATCTTGGAACGGTGAATGGGGGAAATGTGGCAGTCCCTTTGGATGCACAGCTTCCGGCAGATGACATATGTGATTTGCTTAACCGTGCAGATGTTACCACCCTTGTATACGATGAAAGCAAAGCCGGGGTCGCTGCGGAAGCTTCCGGGAAATGTCCGGGTCTGCGCCATTTGATTGCCATGGGCAAGGATGAAAATGAAGGGGAAACACTGTCATTTTGGAAACTCGTAAATACTCAGAACGCCGGATTTAATTTTGAGCCGGCGCCGGAGGATCTTGCTACCATCATGTTTACTTCCGGAACAACGGGAAAGAGCAAAGGCGTTATGCTTACCCACAGAAACCTTGCGGAAAATGCTACCTGCCTGGATATGAAAATTGAGGCGGGAACCGTAATAATGTCTGTCCTGCCAATTCATCATGCCTATTGCCTTTGCATGGATATCTTAAAAGGAATTTCCATCGGCTGCGTTATTTGCATCAATGATTCTTTGCTCCGAATTGCGAAAAATATTAAACTCTTTGAGCCAAATATGATTCTGATGGTACCTCTGATGATAGAGACACTTGCAAAAAAACTGGAGGGTGCGGCTCTTTTGCCTGCGGCTGTAGTTAAGGCGAAGGTATTCGGGAAACAATTTCATACCATATGCAGTGGTGGTGCCTATATGAATCCGGCGTATATCGATACATTTAAGAAATACGGCATAACCATTTTGCAGGGCTACGGTATGACGGAATGTTCACCGGTAATCAGTACCAATCTGCCTTGGAACAGTAAGGTTGGTTCTGTAGGAAAACTTCTGCCAAACTGCGAGGCAAAAACCGTTGACGAGGAACTCTGGGTAAAGGGTTCCAGTGTTATGCAGGGATATTATCATATGCCGGAGGAGACGGCGGAAACTCTTTCGGACGGCTGGTTAAAGACGGGAGATCTGGGATATGTGGACGAAGATGGTTTCGTATTCCTGACCGGCAGAAAAAAGAATCTGATTATTACTCCAAACGGAGAAAATGTATCTCCGGAAGAGATTGAAAATAAACTTTCCGAAAGCCGTATTGTACAGGAGGTTCTCGTGCGGGACAGCGAAGGTGTCATCGAGGCGGAGATTTATCCGGACTATGAATATGCGGCAAAAAAGAAAATTAAAGATATGCAGAAAACGCTTCAGGACATCATTGACGAATACAACGGAAAAGCACCGCTTTACAAGCGTATTGTGAAACTGAAAATCCGCGAAACGGAATTTGAAAAGAACACAACGAAAAAAATTAAGCGGTTCTGATTGTCAATCGTTTATTATTATGCACGAGAGGATGGCATATGGAATAGGAATTCCCGGCTGTCCTCTCGTTTTTGATATCTGTTGTTTTGTCGGAGTTTGGTATAAATATTTAAAAAGTCCTGATTATGGTACTTTAAATGCGGTAGGCTGGTAATAAGAAAAGCCCGGTAAAACACTGTGACTTTTTTATTCATGAGTCAGGAGGTACTTATTATGAAGGGAAGAATATTTGGCAGAGATAGGAAAATGGTAATTTTAGGACTGATTATTATTGGCGTATTTGTTGGCATGATTTTGTTTGCAAAGTCCATTCATGCATTGGGAAGCGATGATGATTTGCAGATGGAAAATAATGAATATTATCATCAGTTGGAAAAAGTATTTACCGGTCAGTTAGCGGAAACTCTTCGGGCAGACGGATTCCCAAATTGTGGTATTACACTGAATTGTATCATCGAACCGGGAATCAGCCGTCAATATAAGGTTTATCTTCATCATGAGCGTTTGTCTCGGATGGACACGGTACAACAGCAGGAGTATTTTGTCCAATTAGAACAGGTGGAATTTCCGGAAGAAAATTGCAAGATTGAATATGTGGTTTTAGAATAATGGAAATATTTGTTATAAATTAAAACTATAACACGGCATTGCCTAAATTTATTATGAAATGCGGAGCGTCTGTGATAAAGTAGAGAATGGATGCATCAAAAATGCTTTTTGCTTTGGAACAATTATGAGAGAAAAGACATCATTTAATACGAATGAAGAATTGCAAGCGAACGCAGTGCAGGAATCCGTAAAAGATTCGAGTGTAAAATTGCGGGCTTCAGAGTTTGACATAGGACAACTTGTGGCTCCTTTACTGCAATGGTATGACGCCAATCGTAGAATCCTGCCATGGCGGGAAGAACCAACACCTTACCATGTCTGGGTTTCGGAGATTATGCTACAGCAAACCCGGGTGGAGGCGGTGAAAGAATATTATCGTCGTTTTCTGGAGGAACTGCCGGGCATTTCCGATTTGGCAAAGGCGGAGGAAGAGCAATTGCTGAAATTATGGGAAGGACTAGGCTATTATTCCCGGGTCCGCAATTTAAAAAGGGCCGCACAAGAGGTGGAAACACAATTTCATGGGGAATTGCCGCAGGAGTATGATTTGCTTATTACGCTTCCCGGTATTGGTAGTTATACGGCAGGCGCGATTGCTTCCATTGCGTACGGAAAAAAACAGCCGGCGGTGGATGGAAATGTGCTTCGTGTGATTACCCGGGTAAGCGGGGATGAAAGCGATATCTCCAAAGAATCCTTTAAAAAGGACATGAGAAATCTCTTGCTTTCGATTATGCCGGAAGATCGGCCGGGAGAATTTAATCAGGCTCTTATGGATTTGGGGGCGATGGTATGTCTTCCTAATGGAACGCCTCTTTGCGTGCAGTGTCCCTGGCATGAATTTTGTGTTGCAAGACAATTGGGAAAAACGAATGTAATTCCGATAAAAGCAAAGAAAAAGGAACGGCGAATAGAGGAGAAAACGATTCTCATCGTACAGTATGAAGACAAAATTTTGCTTCATAAAAGGGGAGAGAAGGGTTTGCTGGCCGGTATGTATGAATTTCCGTCGATGATGGATTATCAAAACAGAAAACAGGTGCTTTCTTACTTGAAAGCAATGGGGATACGATCAATCCGGATGGAAACGGGACCGGAAAGTAAACACATTTTCAGCCACATTGAGTGGCACATGAAATCATATATTATAAAGGTAGATGAACTGGATGCGGAAGATATGATAAGTCATAAGGATGCAGATTGGCAATTTGTAAACCGGAATATGATAGAAAAGGCTTATCCCATTCCATCCGCTTTCGCTTCTTATATTCCGTATATCGAAGAATAACAATAACGAATATTGAGAGATAATGAACAAAGAGAGATAGCAAATAATTTGGAAAAAATACGCAGAAGGGAGATATTATCAATGAAAATATCAGAAATCTTAAAACAAAATCAACCAACACTGTCCTTTGAAGTTTTTCCGCCAAAAACCAGCGACGCATTTGAGGCGGTAGAAAAAGCAACAAGCGAGATTGCAGATTTAAAACCGGATTTTATGAGTGTTACCTATGGGGCTGGTGGAAGTACTCAAAAATATACAACGGAAATTGCAACAAACACATTGAAACGCGGGACGGTTCCACTGGCGCATCTGACTTGTGTGAATGCGACAAGGGAGAGTATCACAAATCAGTTAGCCACACTTAAGGAAAACGGAATTGAAAATATTCTTGCTCTTCGGGGAGATTTACCGGCGGGTGTGACAGATACTGCAGATTGGGAGTATCGTCATGCCAATGAACTGGTTGCCGTGATTAAGGAGAATGGTGATTTTTGTATAGGTGGGGCCTGTTATCCGGAAAAACATCCGGAATCGGAAAATATTAAAAAAGATATTGAGGCAATAAAACGGAAGCAGGATGCCGGGTGTGATTATTTTACAACACAGATGTTTTTTGATAACGGAATATTCTATAATTACTTATATAAGCTTCGAGAGGCCGGTGTAACGGTACCGATAGTTGCAGGTATTATGCCTGTAACCAATGCGAATCAGATGAAAAAAATCATTAAACTGTCTCAAGCATTTATCCCAAGAAGATTTGTGGCTCTTTTAGACCGATATGGGGACAATCCGGCAGCAATGAAGCAGGCGGCCATTGCATATGCAACGGACCAGATTATTGATTTGTTGGCAAACGGAATCAACAACATCCACATATACACCATGAATAAGCCGGATGTAGCAGCAAAACTTCAAGTTAATCTTTCCGAAATTGTGCCATCTTGCAAACAATAAAAGGATTTGAGGGAAAAGATATTGCAGTATCCAATCATTACTTATACGCTGGATAAAGAACAGATTGCCATTGACGAACAGGAAGTACTTCGTTATCTTGGCTATGTGAAAAGCAGGATTACGGAGGATGATATTGCACTTGTGCGTGAACGGATTCCTGTTGTGAAAAATATTATTTCCGGGAAAGCATGTTATAGCCGTTTCCCTATTTGTTGTCATGAGGATAACCGGATAGAACTGCCTTACGGTATCATAGAAAGCCGGGATTTATCGAAAAATCTTAATGGTTGTACGCAGATTTATATATTCGCAGCCACTATTGGACCTATGTTTGATCGCTTGTTGCAAACCACCAGATTGAAATCCATGGCGGATGCGGCGATTTTTCAGGCAATCGGAGCAACGGCAGTGGAATTTGTCTGTGACAGTTTAAATGATAAAATCAGACAGGAAACCAGGGAAGAAGGATATTTTGTGAAACCAAGATATAGCCCGGGGTTTGGTGATTATGGACTGGAGAATCAGACGGGTATTTTTCAAATACTGAATCCTTCAAAGCATGTGGGAATAACCTTGAAAGATAATCTTATTATGGCTCCGGAAAAATCTGTTACAGCTTTAATCGGAGTGGGGAAGCAATTGTAGCCATTTTTTAGTAGAAGGGAGATAGAGTTTCCGAATAATTATGAAGTCAGTTGTTGAATTAGCAAAAGAGCAGTTTTTATTTATTGATGGCGGTTGCGGAACCATATTGCAGTCGGAAGGCTTAAAACCGGGCGAGTTACCGGAAAAATGGAATGTGGATCAGAGCCATATCATTCAAAAAATGCATTACGATTATTTAAAGAGTGGGTGTCATGTGGTAACGGCCAATACCTTTGGGGCAAACTCTTTAAAATTTAAGGCTGCGGATGGACCATATACTTTAGAGAATCTCATTGCCAAAGCCATTGAGAATGCAAAACTTGCAATTCAAAAGGTGGAAAAGGAAGAGGGAAAACAAAAGCCTCACTATGTTGCATTGGATGTGGGGCCGCTTGGAAAATTGTTGAAACCTTTAGGAGATTTGGATTTTGAAGATGCCGTTCAAATTTTTCGAAACACAATAGAAATTGGCGTGAAATACGGGGCTGATTTCATTCTCATTGAAACCATGAATGACTTGTATGAGGCGAAAGCGGCAGTTTTGGCTGCCAAGGAAAGTTGTGATTTGCCGGTATTTCTGACAACTGCCTATGACGCTACGGAAAAATTATTAACAGGTGCGGATCCAAAGACGGTTGTGGCAATGGCAGAGGGACTTGGGGTTGATGCCATAGGAGTGAACTGCAGTCTTGGACCGGAACAAATGCTGGGAATTGTGAAACAACTGGTGGAATATGCTTCCGTACCGGTGATAGTAAGTCCTAATGCAGGGATTCCAAGAACGGAAAAGGGGCAAACAATTTATGATGTAGATCCGGAGAATTTTACGAAGACTATGGTGCAGATTGCCAAAATCGGCGCACGATGTCTGGGTGGTTGTTGCGGAACCACACCGGAACATATTGGGACCATGATTCAAGGTGTCAGCAGTTTGCAGCCGCTTCCGATTACGGAGAAGCAGCATACTTTAATTACATCCTATACCCATGCAGTCGAATTTCGTAATAAGCCGATTTTAATCGGGGAACGCATTAATCCAACCGGCAAGAAAAAGTTTAAGGAAGCGCTTCGTAATCATGACATTGATTATATTCTGCAGGAGGCATTAACACAGCAGGAGCGGAAAGCAGATGTGCTGGATGTTAATGTAGGACTTCCGGAGATTGATGAAGTGGCCATGATGGAAGAGATTATTATGGAACTGCAGGCGGTGACTGATTTGCCGTTGCAGATTGATACCACAAATCCGGAAGCTATGGAAAGAGCGCTTCGCCGTTACAACGGAAAGGCCATGATTAATTCCGTTAACGGAAAAGAGGAAGTCATGGAGCAGATTTTTCCGTTGGCGAAAAAATATGGCGGTCTTGTAGTTGCATTAACCATTGATGAAGACGGAATTCCTACAACGGCGGAAGGACGCCTTGCAATTGTAGAGAAGATTTATAAAAGAGCAACGGATTATGGCATCAAAGCCAAGGATATTATTATTGATCCGTTGGCTATGAGTATTAGTGCGGATCCCCAGTCCGCTAAGGTTACATTGGATTCTCTTCGTTTTATTAAAGAACGGTTTTCCGGTAAAACCAGCCTTGGGGTGTCAAATATTTCATTTGGACTACCGAATCGCGATTTTATTAATGCGTCGTTTTTTACCATGGCAATGCAAAATGGTCTGAATGCAGCCATTATGAATCCCGGTTCCGGGGAAATGATGAAGTCTTATTATACCTATTGCGCTCTTAGTGCGGTGGACGAGAATTGCAGTGCCTATATCGAGTATGCCACTTCTCTTCCGGCAACGACCATGATGACTGTGCCCGGTGCCGGAACGGCAGGGACAAACGCCGGTAATACTGCAGGGAACAATATGGGAGCCGAAGGAAACAGCGGGAATGGAACCGATACAAAAGATCCGCTGATTCACGCTATCGTAAAAGGATTAAAAGAGCGCGCCGGCGCCATTACAAAAGAATGTTTGCAAACAAAGGCACCGATTGAGATTATTGATGGGCAGTTGATTCCTGCACTTGATATTGTTGGGAAAGGATTTGAAAACAAAACTGTATTTTTGCCTCAACTTTTGATGGCGGCAGAGGCGGCAGGAGCAGCTTTTGATGTTATTAAAGCGGATTTGCAGCAAAAAGGTACCGAAGAAACAAAGAAAGGAAAGATTGTTCTTGCAACTGTAAAAGGAGATATTCACGATATTGGGAAAAATATAGTGAAGGTACTTCTGGAGAATTACGGTTATGATGTGATTGATCTTGGAAAAGATGTGGAACCGGAATTGATTGCAGATACGGTTGAAAAAGAGCAGATTTCCCTGGTGGGGCTCAGTGCATTGATGACAACTACCGTTCCGTCTATGGAAGAAACCATTCAATTGCTTCGCAAAAGAAACCTTCCGGCCAAGGTGGTGGTTGGCGGTGCTGTACTTACTCAGGAATATGCAGATATGATTGGTGCAGATAAATATGCGAAGGATGCCATGGAGACCGTACGTTATGCAGAAGAATTCTTTGCGAAATAAAAGATTTATGTTATACTCTCTGTGAGTATGTGCTGATACGGTGCAAGTGCAATCAGCAGGGAAGAACATAAATTTTTAGGAGGAAAGAAATGTATACACTGGAAGACATTCAGAATGTGGATCCTGAAATCGCAAAGGCTATTGTGGACGAGCAGGAAAGACAGAACAGTCACATTGAATTAATTGCATCAGAAAACTGGGTAAGCAAGGCCGTTATGTCTGCTATGGGCAGCATTTTAACGAATAAATATGCGGAAGGATATCCGGGAAAAAGATATTACGGCGGATGCGATTGTGTAGATGTGGTAGAAACACTTGCCATTGAAAGAGCAAAGAAACTGTTTGGTTGTGATTATGCCAATGTTCAGCCACATTCCGGTGCACAGGCAAATCTTGCGGTTCAATTTGCAGTATGCAATCCGGGGGATACCATTATGGGTATGAATCTGGATCATGGCGGACATCTGACACATGGTAGCCCTGTGAACATTTCCGGAAAATATTTTAATATCGTTCCTTACGGAGTAAATGACGATGGATTTATTGATTATGATAGACTTCGCGAAATTGCTTTGGAATGTAAACCAAAGATGATTATCGCAGGAGCAAGTGCTTATGCCAGAACTATCGACTTCAAAAAATTCCGCGAGGTAGCAGATGAAGTTGGTGCTGTACTTATGGTAGATATGGCGCACATTGCGGGGCTGGTGGCAACCGGATATCATCCAAGTCCGATTCCGTATGCGGATGTGGTTACAACAACAACGCACAAGACACTGCGCGGACCGCGTGGCGGTTTGATTCTTGCCAATGCGGAAGCTGCAAAGAAATATAATTTTAACAAAGCTATTTTCCCTGGTATTCAGGGTGGCCCGCTGATGCATGTAATTGCAGCTAAGGCCGTTTGCTTCCGGGAAGCCTTGTCAGATGATTTTAAGACCTATTGCAAGAATATTGTGGATAATGCACAGGCACTGAGCAAAGGACTTATGAATCGGGATATCAAGATTGTATCCGGCGGAACGGACAATCACTTGATGTTGGTCGATCTTACCCCTTACAATCTTACGGGTAAGGAAGTGGAAAAATGGCTGGATGCAGCACATTTAACTGCGAATAAAAATACAATACCGAACGACCCGCAGACTCCTTTTGTTACAAGCGGTATTCGCTTAGGAACACCATCTGTGACAAGTCGTGGCATGAATGTGGATGATATGGATCAGATTGCAGAAGCAATTGCCATGATAGTGAAAGGCGGCGAGGAGAAGATTCCGAATGCTCGCGCAATCGTTGCTCAATTGACTGCAAAGTATCCGTTGGTATAATTTGCCCGTTGGCAGGGAATCGCAGGATGTACCGGTCGACAGGTTAAGGATTAATCCATATAGAATATAAGGCAAACAGCATGTGTATTCGATACTTTGTGAATGCATGTGCTGTTTTTACTTTTGTAGGGAATATTGGACGGCTGGAAAAATGTTATATTACGAAAAGGAAGGCAAAACAAATGAGTGAATTAATGGAAATTCGTTGGCACGGCAGAGGTGGTCAGGGTGCAAAAACAGCAGCGCTTCTGTTGGCGGATGTGGCATTTCAGTTAGGAAAGTATGTTCAGGGTTTCCCGGAATATGGTCCGGAGCGAATGGGAGCCCCAATTACTGCATATGACAGAATCAGCGACACACCGATTCGTGTTCATAGCAATATCTATGAGCCGAACTATGTGGTGGTTGTGGATGAGACACTGTTACATACTGTGGATGTTACCAAGGGAATAAAAAAAGGTGGCGGTATTTTAATTAACACAAAAAAGAAAAGCGAAGAATTACTGCCGCTGCTTAATGGATTTGAGGGAAGAATTTATACGGTGGATGCTCGTGATATCTGCGAGCGCACTCTGGGCAAATATTTTCCGAATACACCTATGCTTGCTGCAATTGTGAAAATTACCAAAATAATGGAACCGGAAGTTTTTTTAAAGGAAATGGAAAATTCACTAAAACATAAATTTGCAAAAAAACCGGAAGTTTTGGAAGGCAACATGAATGCACTGCGGCTTGCGATGAAGGAGGTACGGTAATGGCATTAAAAGCGAGCAAGATTAATGAAGAGACGAAATGGCAGGATTTGACGGATGGGCTTCAGATTTATGAACCGGCAACGTCAAAAATGTTTGAAACCGGAGAATGGAGAACACAGACCCCAATCTGGGATGTTTCCAAATGTAAGCAATGTCTTTTATGTGTTCCGTATTGTCCGGACAGTTCCATTCCGGTAGTGGATGGGGAAAGAAGAGCATTTGACCTGATGCATTGCAAAGGCTGCGGAATATGTCAGGCTGTATGCCCGTTTGACGCGATTATCATGAAGCCGGGCAAGTAAAGATTCCATGGCCAATATCCAATTTTCGAGAAGTACTGTTGGTTTCAGACGGAAAACGGTGAAATCCCGGGTACGAAGTTCAGACGGAAAACGGTGAAATCCCGGGTACGAAGTTCAGACGGAAAATGGTGAAATCCCGGGTACGAAGTTCAGACGGAAAATGGTGAAATCCCGGGTACGAA
>JBJEMA010000015.1:15771-39810 GCA_051879435.1 Lachnospiraceae bacterium | reverse complement strand
GTTCAGACGGAAAATGGTGAAATCCCGGGCCGTGGTTTAGACAAAATAGGTTGAAATTGAATTGGAAAGGACATCACAAAATGAGTATAAAGAACAGAATGTCAGGAAATGAAGCCCTGGCACATGCGATAAAGCAGATTAATCCGGATGTTATGCCGGCATTTCCGATTACTCCATCCACAGAAATTCCCCAGTTTGTGTCTAATATGATTGCAAATGGAGAGGTGGATACGGAATTTATCCCGGTGGAAAGCGAACATAGTGCCATGAGTGCGGCAATGGGTTCGGAAGCGGCAGGTGCAAGAACGATTACCGCCACTTCCTCTTGCGGCTTAGCTTTGATGTGGGAAGTACTTTATGTGGCCGCGTCTTCCCGATTGCCTCTTTGTATGGCGGTTGTAAATAGAGGACTTACGGGTCCGTTAAATATTAATGCAGAGCATTCCGATAGTATGGGGGCAAGAGATGCGGGCTGGATTCAGATTTACGCAGAGAATAATCAGGAAGCGTACGACAATATGATTCAGGCTTATCGCATTTCCGAGCATCCGCAGGTGAAATTGCCGATTATGATTTGCCAGGATGGCTTTATTACCAGCCATGCAGTGGAAAATATAGAATTACTGGAAGATGAGCCGGTAAAAAAATTTGTAGGAACTTATGAGCCGGAACATTATCTTTTAAAGAAAGATGAGCCGATGGCCATGGGACCTTACGCAACCAGCCCATATTGTATGGAAGCGAAAAAAGCCCAGGCCCAGGCAATGATTAATGCAAAACAGGTTATTCTGGATGTGGCAAAAGAGTTTCAGGAAATGTCCGGTCGTTCCTACGGATTTTTTGAAGAATACTGTATGAAGGATGCGGAAGTGGCATTGGTAGCCATGGGATCTGCATGCGGAACCATGAAGGATGCCGTGGACGAACTTCGTAAAAACAAGGTGAAAGCCGGCCTGATTAAGGTTCGTGTGTTCCGTCCTTTCCCGGGCGAGGAACTGGCAAAAGCATTGGAAAATGTGAAAACTGTTGCAATCATGGATCGCTGCGAGAGTTACAGCGGTAATGGCGGTCCGCTTGGGGCAGAACTTATGGCGGCAATGTATCGGAACAAAAACAAGGCGGAAGCAGTTAATCTGGTATATGGTTTATCCGGACGTGATTTCACAGTAAAAGATGCAATGGCAATTTACCATGAACTTCTCACTTTGGGTGCAGAAGGGGGAAAAGAGGAAGGTTACCGTTACATCGGATTGCGCCAGTAATGTGGAAAGGATAAGGTTATCAATATGGAAAATACATTTAATTTTAAAGAAATTCAGGGTAGAGACGAAAGGCTTGCACCGGGGCACAGAATGTGCGCCGGATGTGGTGGAACAATTGCCGTTCGTAATGTATTGAAAGCACTTCATCCGGGCGATAAGGCAGTTGTTGGCAATGCAACCGGCTGCCTTGAGGTATCTACATTTACCTATCCTTATACGGCTTATCAGGATAGTTACATTCATAATGCATTTGAAAATGCAGGGGCTACTCTTAGCGGTGTGGAGACGGCTTACCATGTGTTGAAGAAAAAAGGGAAAATTACGGATGACTATAAATTCATTACATTTGGTGGAGATGGCGGAACCTATGATATTGGTCTGCAGTCTCTGTCCGGAGCCATGGAACGCGGTCATGATATGGTTTATGTCTGTTATGACAATGGCGCATATATGAATACCGGAACACAGCGTTCTTCCGCAACGCCTATGTATGCCGATACAACAACGACGCCAAGCGGAAAAGAATCTGCGGGAAAACCGCAGTATCGAAAAGATTTGGCAGCAATTATTGCAGCGCATAACATTCCTTATGTGGCACAGACTACATTTATAACCAACATGAAGGACTTGTATACAAAGTCAGAAAAAGCCATTTATACTCCGGGCCCGGCTTTTTTAAATATTATGGCACCATGCCCGAGAGGCTGGCGTTACGAATCGCCACAGATTCTTTCCATTTGTAAGGCAGCAGTGGAAACCTGTTACTGGCCACTCTTTGAAGTAGTTGAGGGGAAATGGATTATAAATTATCGCCCAAAGAATAAACTTCCGATTGAAGAGTTCCTGCGTTCACAAGGCAGATTTAAACACCTGTTTAAGCCGGAAAACCAGCATTTAATCGGGGAATTCCAGAAAGAACTGGATCGCCGCTGGGAAGAACTTCAGAACCGGGCAGAAAACTAGAAAAATGTTACGCAAAGACCCGTAGCACGCTGCAAGCACCGCACGCTCTGCCTCGCTCGGGGAACTCGGCAGAGCTCCTTGGGCAAGAAAACCGGGATCGGGCAAGAAAACCGGGATCGGGCAAGAAAACCGGGATTGGGCAAGAAAACCGGGATCGGGCAAGGAATAAGATAAAGTTGAGAAAGAAATATGAAAAATCTGTGGAATTTCTAATTATAGGTTAGTTATTTTACAGATTTTTTGTATAATCAAAGAAATAATAAACTTGACTGCCGGGAAGCATAGGATAAGGAAAGGTTAAAAAGGATAAGGAAAGGTTGAAAAGGATAAAAATATGTTACCACAAAATCCGGAAATGCTATTTAGTTATTTGAATTTGCAACTGCGAGATCATTACAGCAGTTTAGAAGAATTATGCGATGGACTGAATGAGGATCAGGCTTCGATTTTGGCTATTCTGAAAAATGCCGGATATGAATATAATTCGGAAAAAAATGCTATTGTTGCTACTCAAAATTTTGTCCGTAAAATTACTTCCGACTAATTCGATGCGTGGGCTGTAAGTGATGTAAGCCACATCTATAGCCAACAAATAAGATGAGAAAATAGAAACAAAATTATTGTAGGGAAAAGAGGGATTTCAAATGAGTAAAATATTTCCGCAAATACTTTTGATTATAAATCCAAGGTCCGGGCAATTGAAAAAAGAAAATCCGGTTCCGGATATTATTATGCTTTTTGCAGAACATGGTTTTGAAACTGTTGTATGTTATACCACACAGACAGGTGATGCAACCAGACTGGTGGAAGAACATGCGGGAGATAACATTGAGATGATTGTCTGCATGGGAGGAGACGGCACATTAAATGAGACATTGGCGGGCGTTTACCGGATCCAATGGAAGAAAAAAGTGGGTTATATTCCGGCAGGGACTACTAATGATTTTGCTTCCAGCCTGGGAATCCCGGGAAATCCCATGGATGCCGCCCGGAATATTATGAATGGAAAAGAACATCGGTTGGATATTGGTAAATTTAATGATCGGACATTTGTATATACGGCTTGTTGCGGGATGTTTACCAACACCTCCTATGAAACATCCCAAGCCGTAAAGAACCGTCTGGGTCATGTGGCATATGTAATGGAAGGTATGAAGGAGGGAATGAAAGACCTGTTCACACCGGGTGTTTCCCTGATGAAGCCAATTTACATGGAGATTATCACAGAGGAGAAGACCTATATAGGAAATTATTTGTTTGTTGGTTTTTGCAATACCTTTTCTCTTGGCGGTATCATGACATTGGATGAAAATGATGTCAGTTTGACGGATGGTTTGTTTGAATTGTTGCTGATTGAAGAACCAAAGGATTTATTGCAATTTAATGAAATTATTAAATCCTTGTACGACCAGACTTATGCCAGTTCCCTGGTAACCATGGCAAAGGTCAGAAAAGCCACAATCAAATACTTATCCGGCGAGGATTGGTCGTTAGATGGTGAGCGGGGAATCGGAGAAAAGGAAAATGTATTTGAAGTATTACCGGGTATTGCACACATGATATTCTGATGCGCTTTGCGGTAGTGCCCGCGGCGCCCTGCTTTGGCAGCGCTTTGTGGTAGTGTGCGCGGCGCCCTGCTTTGGCAGCGCTTTGTGGTAGTGCCCGCGGCGCCCTGTATTTGACGCATTATCGCATTTGCACTATAATAAAATGGCGCTTGTAGGATAAAAAATAGTACATAATGGAGGGGTTACAATGATTAAAAGTATGACGGGTTTTGGCCGCTGTGAACTTGAGGAAGATAACCGTAAATTTACCGTTGAAATGAAAGCGGTGAACCATCGCTATTTAGACGAAAATATTAAAATGCCGAAGAAATTGAATTTCTTTGAAGCGTCCATCCGCAATGTACTGAAAGACTACATTCAGAGAGGAAAGGTTGACATTTTTATTACTTATGAGGATTTTTCTGAGGAAAATGTTAACATTAAGTATAATCACGATATTGCAGCGGAATACCTGAAGTATCTTCGCCAGATGAAAGAGGATTTTGGGCTGGAGGATGATATCCGCGTATCTACCCTGTCCCGATATCCGGAGGTATTTACCATGGAGGAAGCGGGTATTGATGAGGAAGGTATATGGAAGTCTTTAGAGAAAGCCATTCGCACTGCAGCGGAAAGTTTTGTGGAAGCAAGAATTCGCGAGGGAGAAAATCTGAAGAACGACCTTCTTGGAAAATTAGACGGGATGCTTGTTAATGTGGATTTTATTCAGGAGCGTTCCCCGGAAATTATTTCGGAATACAAGGCAAAACTGGAAGCAAAAGTAAAAGAATTAATCGGGGATGTGAAAGTTGATGAGAATCGTCTTTTAATGGAGACGACCATTTTTGCAGATAAAGTTTGCGTTGATGAGGAAATCGTTCGCCTTCGGAGTCACATTGAAGCCATGAAGGAAGCACTGATTACCGGTGGCGGAATTGGCAGAAAACTCGATTTCATTGCACAGGAAATGAACCGGGAAGCCAACACCATCCTATCAAAGGCCAATGATCTTGTGATTTCAAATCGTGCCATTGATTTGAAAACGGAGATTGAAAAAGTGCGGGAACAGATTCAGAATATTGAATAGTATAAATCCTAAAAAGCCGTTTTCGGTAGAGAAGAAAATGGAAATGCATTAGGATTTAGCAGAGGAACTTTGTGTGAGCGAATTAATTCATGTGGGTTTTGGCAATGTAGTCAATGCGGATAAAATTATTTCCGTTGTCAGTCCGGAGAGTGCACCGATTAAGCGTATGGTACAGAAGGCAAAGGAAGACGGGGAAGTTATTGACGCAACGGCCGGACGCAAGACAAAATCCGTTATCGTTATGGAAAATAAGCAGGTTGTGTTGTCTGCGTTATTACCGGAAACCATTGTTGGTCGGGTGTAGATGGAAAGGGCTGTTTTTATGGAGAAAAAACGAGAAGGCTTGTTAATTGTTATATCGGGTTTTGCAGGTACCGGGAAAGGAACGATTGTAAAGCGCCTGGTGGAAGATTATGAACAATATGCATTATCGGTTTCCATGACCACGCGTGCGCCAAGACCCGGAGAAGTAGATGGCAAATCCTATTTCTTTGTTACCAAAGAAGAATTTGAAAAGAATATTGAAGAGAATCGTTTGGTGGAATACGCCTCTTATTGTGACAATTATTACGGTACGCCAAGGGCTTATGTAGAAGAAATGTTGCAACAGGGAAAAGACATCATTTTAGAAATAGAGATACAGGGAGCCTTGAAGATCCGAAAAATGTTTCCAACTGCGCTTTTGCTTTTTATGATGCCACCGAGTGCGGAAGAATTGAAAAGACGACTGGTTGGGCGCGGTACAGAGACTATGGAGGTCGTTGAGAAACGAATGACCAGGGCCGCAACAGAAGCGGCAGGAATTGACCAGTATGATTATATTGTCATCAACGACGAAGTGGATGCCTGTGTGGCAAGAACACACAGTATTATTGAGGCGGCACATGCAAAGCCGCAACGCAATATTGCATTTATCAAAGAGATGCAGGAAGAACTTCGCCAAATGGCAACATCACATAATTAAAATGAGAAAGTAGAGGAGAATGATTATGTTACATCCATCGTACACAGACCTTATGAATGTCGTTAACAGCGATGTTGAACAGGGAGAACAGCCAATTGTTAACAGCAGATATTCCATCGTTATGGCTACTGCAAAACGGGCAAGGCAGATTATTGCAGGAGATGAGCCACTGGTTCATGCAGACGGAAAAAAGCCGTTATCCATCGCAGTAGAAGAGTTAAATGAATCAAAGATTCATATTATCGGAGTGGATGAAAATTAATAGTACCGAATAAAAAGTGAAGTGCTTAGGCGCTTTTCTTTTTATTTTAACGAATTGTATTTCCGGGTCAGGAAATGCAGGAAGGCTTGGATACAAATTTGAAACACATAAAAATTATGTTCGTTTCACTGGGCTGCGATAAGAATCTTGTAGACAGTGAAATGATGATCGGGATGCTGTTAGAAGCGGGATATGAGATGACGCAGGAGGAAACTGAGGCAGATGTAATCGTTGTAAATACCTGTTGTTTTATCGGAGACGCGAAAGAAGAAAGCATTAATAATTTAATCGAACTTGGACAATTAAAAGAAACTGCTAATTTGAAAATTCTCATTGCGGCGGGCTGTCTGGCCCAGCGATACGAGAAGGAAATTCACGAAGATATTCCGGAAGTGGATATTGTCGTTGGGACAGCATCATTTGACAGGATTGTGCAAATTGTTTCAGATGCAGTGGATGGCATTTGTCGGGATTCCATGCAGGATATTAACGGAACTCCAATCAGCGGAAAACCCCGGGCATTAACTACGGGTGGACATTATGCTTATCTGAAAATAGCGGAAGGCTGCGATAAGCGCTGCACCTATTGTATTATTCCAAAGGTGCGGGGCGGATATCGTTCGATTCCAATGGAAACGATTTGCGCCGACGCTACTAAACTTTCGGAAAATGGGGTAAAGGAACTGATTCTGGTAGCACAGGAGATTACTGTTTACGGACAGGATTTGTATGGAAAGAAGATGTTGCCGGAGTTGTTGCGCAAACTTTGTGCGATCCCGGGTATCGCATGGATTCGCCTGCTGTATTGTTATCCGGAAGAAATAACAGATGAATTAATTGAAACCATTCGAACCCAAAAGAAGATTTGCCATTATTTGGATATGCCTATCCAGCATGCAGATGATTTCATTTTGCAAAAAATGGGAAGAAGAACCAACCGGCAGCAACTGACAGAACTCGTGGAAAAATTGCGAAGAGAGATTCCGGATATTTGCCTGAGAACCACAATAATTACCGGATTCCCCGGGGAAACAAAGGAGCGATTTGAAACGCTGCAACGGTTTGTCGAAGAGATGAAATTTGAACGGCTGGGGGTATTTGCCTATTCTGCGGAGGAAGATACCATTGCCGCTGAAATGCCGGATCAGATTCCGGAAGAAATAAAACAGGAACGAAGAGAAATCCTGATGCTCAGACAACAGGAGATTGCATTTGAGAAGGCAAAGAATATGATTGGAAAAGTTATTCCGGTTATGATTGAGGGAAGATTGGTTGAGGAAAATGTTCTGGTTGGTCGTTCCTACATGGATGCCCCTGATGTGGATGGTTATGTTTTTATTGATTCGGAACGGGATTTGAACAGCGGAACCATTGTTTATGTCCGAATTGAGGATAGCAACGATTATGATTTGATAGGAGAGATAGTAGATGAACCTGCCGAATAAATTGACAATACTTCGGGTGATAATGATTCCGTTCTTTGTAGTGGCATTATTGTACCCTATGGATGGCTCTGCAAATGAATGGATTGCTCTTGCACTGTTTGTAATTGCTTCCATTACGGATATGTTGGACGGTCAGATTGCCCGTAAATATAATCTTGTAACAAATTTTGGGAAATTTATGGATCCCTTGGCAGATAAACTTTTGGTCAGCAGCGCGCTGATTTGTTTTATTGAATTAAAATTGCTGCCTTCCTGGGTGGTGCTTATCATTATTGCCCGGGAATTTATCATTAGCGGTTTCCGCCTGATAGCCTCTGATAACGGCAAAGTAATTGCTGCCAGTTGGTGGGGCAAAATAAAAACCGTTTTCCAAATGGTTACGATTATATTTATTATCATTGCAAAGGCGATGGGAAGAGCACTGGCATGGAACAGAATTGGTATGCGGGACTACACAATTATTACGGATTCGGCGGCGATCAGCCCATGGTCTATGATGGGAACCGTATTCGTGTGGATTTCCCTGCTGCTTACCGTTGTTTCTTTGGTGGACTATATCATCAAAAACAAAGATGTCATGAAAGAACAGGGGTAACATGTAACAAGCAAAGTAGCGGAAGGTAGGCACTCTGTGTGCCTGCGCAAAAAATATTTGGAGGGGAATTCGTTTGTTATTTGTGGCAAAGGAACATCCCTGCGAGAAAAAGGGGGAATTCGTATGGAACAGAGAAATGTAGATGAGGAATTGGCGGAAGAATTGATTTTACTGCTCAGTAAGCATAATTATACTATCACTACGGCAGAATCCTGTACCGGTGGACTTTTGGCAGCTGCATTGATACATGTTGCCGGAGCATCAAAGGTTTATTGTTCCGGACAAATCACATATTCAAATGAGGCGAAACATAAATTTCTCGGAGTCAGGAAAAAAACATTACAGAAACATGGCGCAGTCAGCAAGCAGACGGTAAAGCAGATGGCGAAAGGCGCAGCAAAATTGAACCATTCAAATGTGGCAATTTCCGTTTCCGGAATAGCCGGGCCGGATGGTGGAACTGCGGAAAAACCGGTGGGGCTTGTTTATATTGGTTGCTGTGTAGGCGGAAAAGTTAAATCAAGGAAATATCAGTTCTTTGGTAATCGGCTGGAAATTCGTAAGCAGGCGGTTACGGAGGCTTTGCGATTCGCGAAAGATAGTTTGGAACAATTATCGCTTAAGGATGAAAAATAAATTATCAAACGGGAAAATTCACAGTTGGATTCAACTGTGAATTTTTTGTGTATTTCAATAAAAATCTTGTCATCGGCATTTTCCTATGATAAATTATGTTTCATCAGGCACATTCGTGCATAGGCGTTTCTGCCGCTAATTCCATTTTGAAGATATTCTGGGTTATGATTTAGGGGGTGATTGAATTAAACGGGAATCGACCGTTTGAAACCGATTGGACTAAGTTAGTCTGTTTTGGACTAGGTTAGTCTGTTTTAGACTAAGTTAGTCTGTTTTGGATTAAGTTGGTCTGCTTTGGACTAAGTTGTTTGCTTTGGACTATTTTGAACTTCTTTGGCTGTTTTGGACTACTTTGGCAGGTTAAAGGGCTATTTATTGGACTATTTAAATGATATATTTAGAGTGGCGAAGAACTAAAATGAATAATTAAACCTGTACTTTGACAACTGAAAATGGCGAAAAAAGTATGTAGTGAAAGTAAAAGACGGAAGTTTCAAAAAATCTGCCTACAAAGCAGGAAGAAAGGAAAAAATAAATGATTGTGAATTTGTGAACAGGGAAATGTAAACATAGACCTGAGAAGAGAAATCGAAATCATAATTTCAAAAAATTATGTTGACAAAATCGAACAGATGTTTTATTTTAGAAACAGAAAAGAGAACAAATGTTCTTACTGGACTGAAGAATTTTGCATTTTGATTTCTGAACAAAATGAAAATTTTTAGTAAAAAGGAGATTATTTAATGGAAAGAGAAGAAAAATTAAAAGCATTAGAAGCGGCTATGATGCAGGTGGAAAGACAATTTGGAAAAGGTGCATTGATGAAATTAGGAGATCCGGCCTCTAAATTGAATGTGGAAGCAATTCCAACCGGCTCATTAAGCCTTGATATAGCATTAGGACTTGGAGGAATTCCCAAAGGAAGAATTATTGAGATTTACGGACCGGAATCTTCCGGAAAAACAACTGTTACATTACATATGATTGCAGAAGTTCAGAAACGCGGTGGAATTGCAGGATTTATTGATGCAGAGCATGCGCTGGATCCTACATATGCAGCAGCAATCGGTGTAGATGTGGATAACCTTTATATTAACCAGCCGGATTACGGTGAGCAGGGGCTGGAGATTGCAGAGACCATGGTACGTTCCGGTGCAATGGATATTGTGGTTGTGGACTCAGTAGCTGCTTTGACACCAAAAGCTGAATTGGAAGGGGATATGGGGGATTCTCATGTGGGACTTCAGGCACGTCTGATGTCACAGGCTATGCGTAAATTGGCCGGTGCAATCAGCAAATCCAATTGTACCGTTATTTTTATCAATCAGTTGCGTGAAAAAGTTGGAATTATGTATGGCAATCCGCAGGTTACAACCGGTGGTAATGCATTAAAATATTATGCCTCTGTTCGAATGGAAGTTCGTAGAGTAGAACAGTTAAAACAGGCTGGAGAATGTACGGGTAACCGAACAAAGGTTAAGATTGTGAAGAATAAAGTTGCACCACCTTTCAAGGAAGCGGAATTTGACATTATGTTCGGGGAAGGTATTTCTTATGTTGGCGATTTGCTGGATTTGGCAACTGAGTGCGGCATTATTAATAAAAGTGGTGCCTGGTACGCTTATCAGGGCAATAAGATTGGACAGGGTAGAGAGAATGCGAAAACTTTCTTAAAAGAAAATCCGGAGATTTGTGAAGAAGTGGATCGCCTGGTTCGTGAAAAATATCAGATTGGAATCGCAGGTTCAAATGAGAAATCATGATAGTGTTATCCATAAAGCCATTTAAATTGCAGCCGGGGAAAAAGAGTCAAAGATATATAGTTTCCTTGGAAGGAGAAAATAGTATCGTCTTATATAAGGGCGATTTATCCAAATATTCCATTCGAGAGAACGAAGAACTACCGGAAGACATTTATGAAGATATAATAAATCATTTATTGCCGAAACGCGCAGAGAGGCGTCTTCTTCATTTGCTGGAAAAGAAAGATTATACGGAACAACAATTACGGCAAAAATTATATGAGGGAGGTTATCCGGAATCTGCAATTGATGCTGCAATAGTGTCCATGAAGGAATACAATTATATTAATGATGCGCGTTTTGCAAATCGTTATATTCAATTTCAGATTGGGAAAAAAACAAAACTTCAGTTGACACAAGAATTGATTCATAAGGGTATACAAAAGGAATTGATTGCAACTGCGTTTCAGGACTTAGAAGAGGAAGGAACCATTGGAGACGAAATGGAACTGGCGCTGAAATTGCTGGAGAAGCGCCGTTATTCATATGATGCTTCCGATACAAAAGAATATGCGAAACAGTACAATTTTTTGCTGCGAAAAGGATTTTCTGTTTCGACGATACAGAAAGCATTAAATAAAATGTCCTAAATGATAGAAATACCGCATAAACAAAGCGTTTGATATGATGAAAACAAAAAAACAGGAGTAGATAACCATAATAAGAACCATTATCAGGAGTAGGTAACGACTTGACATAATATCGGATAAACGATAGAATAAAAGTGTTTTGTTGACGATGCTAGAGTGAGGCAATATGCATTCTATATATATTCGACAATTAGAACGAAACATTGAAAACTAAATAAGGAGGTGCTCCTGTAACATGCCGGAGACAATATTCGCAGTATTAATAGCTGTAGTTGTTACGATGGCAATTGCTATCCCGGTTACGCGTATGATTTCCATTAACAAGTACAAAAAGGAAGTCGAAGTCAAGATTGGTAACGCGGACGAGAAAGCAAGGACAATTATTGATGATGCCCTCAAAGCTGCTGAAGCGAAAAAGCGTGAATCTTTATTGGAGATAAAAGAGGAAACGATTAAAGCTAAGAGCGAATTAGACAAAGAGATTAAAGAACGGAGAAATGAAGTTCAACGTTCGGAAAGACGAATTCAGCAGAAAGAAGAGAACATCGATAAGAAAACAGATGCTATCGAGAGAAAAGAGGCTGCTTTATCTGCAAAAGAAGATGCACTTAATAAGCAGAAGGAAGAAGTCTCAAAATTGAACGAGCAAAGGTTACAGGAACTAGAACGAATCTCAGGTTTAACAACTGAGCAAGCAAAAGAGATTTTAATTAAAGCCATTGAAGATGATGTAAAACATGAAGCTGCCGTGATGGTTAAAGAAATCGAGACACGGGCAAAAGAAGAAGCGGATAAGCGTGCAAAAGAAATTGTTGTGAACGCAATTCAAAGATGTGCCGCAGATCATGTTTCTGAAACTACGATTTCCGTAGTACAGCTTCCAAGTGATGAAATGAAAGGTCGTATCATTGGTCGAGAGGGAAGAAATATTAGAACTCTTGAAACAATGACAGGTGTTGAGTTAATTATTGATGACACACCGGAAGCAGTTGTGCTTTCTGCATTTGATCCGGTAAGAAGAGAAATCGCAAGAATTGCTCTTGAAAAATTGATTGTTGACGGACGTATTCATCCGGCAAGAATCGAAGAGATGGTGGAGAAAGCCAAGAGAGAAGTTGAAACTGTGACGAAGGAAGAAGGAGAGGCTACCTTGATTGAAGTAGGTATCCATGGAATTCATCCGGAACTTGTCAAGTTGCTTGGTCGTATGAAGTATCGAACGAGTTTTGGTCAGAATGCTTTGAAGCATTCCATTGAAGTTGCACAACTGACCGGGCTTATGGCATCTGAACTTGGTTTGGATGTGCGTCTTGCCAAGAGAGCAGGTTTATTACATGACATCGGTAAAGCGGTTGATCATGAGATGGAAGGTTCACATGTACAGTTGGGTGTAGAACTCTGTAAGAAATATAAGGAGTCGGAGATTGTTATTAATTCTGTAGAATCTCATCATGGGGATGCAGAACCTACTTCGTTGATTGCGTGTCTGGTACAAGCTGCGGATACAGTTTCAGCTGCAAGACCGGGTGCAAGAAGAGAAACAGTAGAAACCTATACCAACAGATTATCTAAATTAGAAGAAATCACAAATTCATTCAAAGGCGTTGAAAAATCTTTTGCAATTCAGGCAGGCAGAGAGGTTCGTGTAATGGTAGTTCCTGAACAGGTATCTGATGCTGATATGGTTATGCTGGCCAGAGATATTTCCAAGAAAGTGGAACAAGAAATGCAATATCCGGGTCAGATTAAAATTAATGTTATCAGAGAATCCAGAGCGATTGAATATGCAAAATAAGTTCATTAAAATCCGAGAGGTTTCCTCTCGGATTTTTAATTTCGAATTAAGTTCTGATTCGAAATGTTATGTATTAAGTTCTGATTCGAAATGTTACGAATTAAGGCTTATATCAAAATGTTACAGTTGAGGTTTGTTCGAACTATTTCAAATCAATATTGATTTTTAATATGGTGATTGGAAATTGGAAGTATTATACTATACATAGCAAATATAAGATTACAATTATGAATCGAGGGTTTTATGTCAAATTACTTAAAAACATATACAGGATATCATGTTGATCCGTTAAATCCAAAGGAAGAGGATATTCATATTCGTGATATTGCTCATGCACTTTCCCTGAACTGCCGTGGAAACGGGCAAACATCACATTTTTATTCTGTTGCGCAACACTGTATTAATTGTGCAAAAGAGGCTAAGTACAGGAATTATTCGCCGGATATTCAATTGGGATGTCTTTTGCATGATGCGGCGGAAGCATATTTATCAGATTTGATACGCCCAATCAAGCAAATGATGGATGGGTATCAGAAAATGGAGGAGAATTTTCTCAATGTTGTAATAAATAAATATGGTTTATCCCACCTGACGGTGGATGATTGGGAAAAAATTAAAGAAGTTGACGATGATTTGCTCATGTATGATTTGGTGGAATTGTTAAATGAACCACTGCCGGAGTCCGGTTATCATATTATGCATACTCCTGATATTTCCTTTCGGCCTTTTGACGAGGTGGAACGGGAATATTTGGAATTGTTTTCCGGATTAAAAAATGATGTTTTACAAGAGATGTAGTATAATAATAAATATTTTTATGGGTGGAAAGGAGTAGAACGGGGAATATGAAAAATATTTTTGAAAACTTTGATTTGTTGGACATTGATGAAATGCGATTTGAGGTTGCACTCTTTCAAACCATGTCGGTTGAAAATTTTGCCAATGAAATGAAAACAACCGTTAAATATGCAGGCTCCAAATTGATTAATCGTGCGGCTGAACTTGTTAACCGAAAAGGTGTGGAAGAGACAAAAGTAGAAAAAATTTCGGGATTGATGGAGGAACAATACAACGAAATAGCGGGCTTGACGAAAGAAGAATTGCATTTTAAAATGTTGGATTTAGTTAAAATAAAATTACAGAGATTGGGAATTGAAGAAGGTAAATTGGATAATGAAGATAAGGTAAGCATTTGCGCAATTCGGGAAGCCGCAGTTAAACTTACCGGCAGCATTGGTGCGGAAGCTTCTGTGGGGCAGAAGGCCGATGATATTGCAGAAAATTTCAGCAAGAAACAGGTAGATGACTTAAAAGCAAATGTTATTCAGACAAGAATGGACAGAGATTTATTGTCGCATTTGATCTGGAAGTCTTCCATACATGGAGGAAAATATTTTCCGATGGAATTAGTCGAGGCGCCTGACGAGGATAAATGGGATTCGGAATATTGGGAAATTCTGAAAAACAGTAGTATGTCACATGACAAGGAAAAGGAGTTATCTCAGGCAATTGCAAATGCGGAAAGTCGGATTTCCGGGGATAAGTCGGTCGTTGCTGATTTGGAAAATAAACTGATGTTTGCAGAGAAAAGACTTCTGGATTTTGAAATAAAGGGTCAAAGTGAATGCGCAGATGCGGAAAGCACTCGAAGAGTAAAGGATTTGACGGAAAAACAATTGCGACAAAAAAAGGTGGTTTTAGCGGAAAGCGAAACGAATCTTACTACATTAAAATATGATCTTCAATATTTTGAAGAACAAAAAGAGGAATGGCAGGAGAAAGAAAATCGTTTTGGAAACCATCTATTTGAGATTGTGCGGCGCAAATGGACGGAGCAGATAGTGGGCTTGGAAATAGCAGACGAAGTTATTAGTCATTTGATTTCCATTTATCCACTGAAAGAACGAAAAATTCTGGAATCGGCCCTCGTGGAACTGGGAAGTTCGTCAGCACCGGAGGTTATGGCGGCGATAGATACCGTTACCGGAAAATACAATTACACTTTCGTGATTAGCAAAAAGGCGATGGGAAAAATTATTTTCGAGATAGATGGACAGAAGGTACGGGTTACCAATATTTTAAAACTTCGCAGATAGATTTTGTATAATTTGCCTTATTTGACATATATTATGTTCATGAATTATTTGGCAGAATATGTTTTAGAAACGGCAAATCTTGATTGGAAAATAAAGGGAGTTGGGGTAGAGGATATTATCGTCCTTTCCCAGCTCTCTTATTTTAAATTCAAAGGGGTTGTACCCGGACTCATAGAGAAAAAAACAGGCATTCAAATTCGTACCCTTGGATACAGCATCGGCAAACAGATATTGTTTCAGCAGCAGTGGCTGGCTAAAGAAAATATGCAGTTGTTCAATGCTTTGAAGGAAAGCGACCGTTTTGGAGAAATACTGCTTCGTAATTATTCCAGTGTAACCGATAATGTTTTAGGGATTCAATTTGCGGCAATTACTTATGAATTGCCGGGAAAGGTGATATGTGTAGCATTTCGTGGGACGGATGAAAGCCTGGCGGGGTGGTGGGAGGATACACGTCTGGCGTTTGACGAAATGATTCATGGACAGGAACTTGCACGTACCTATTTAAAAATGGTGGCAAAGAAGGAAGAACACATTGATTTTGTTTTTGGCCATTCTAAAGGAGGCAATCTTGCTTTCTATGCGGTGGCAAAAGCAACGAAAAGTTTGCGCCAAATGGTCAAAAGGGTGTATAACCTGGATGGACCGGGACAAAAATATAAATATGAAATTCCATATGACCTAAAGGGGAAAATGGTAAAATTTGTTCCTGTGGAATCTCTGGTAGGCATGCTTTATGAGAAAGCGTCACGGGTTAATGTGATTTATGCGGATGGGATTGGCCTTATGCAACATAACCTGTATTTGTGGAGAATTAAAAAAACACAATTACAACGCTATAAAAAGACAAGAATTAGTGCAATTCATTTCCTGCGCGGAATTTGGCTGACCAATCTGCTTTATCGTTGCAACAGTGAAAAATTAGAGCAATTTGCAAATTGGTTATTTCTGCAATTGTCAAAAAAGGGACGAAGGAACAATTTTATGGCAGGGAAACAAGATTAAAAAAACCTCATGAGAATTAACTCATAAGGTTTTTCTTATGCGGGAAAAGGGACTTGAACCCTCACGAAAATACATTCACATGATCCTTAGTCATGCCTGTCTGCCAATTCCAGCATTCCCGCGCGACTACAATAGAATAACATATTTGAAAAAAAAGTCAATACATTTTTCGTGAAAAAAATCTGCTTTCCGGAATCGTTCTTCATGAAAAAAATTTCCTAAAATAGCAATTTTGCATTGCGCAATCATGTTTATTACGATATATTTTCTAACAAAGAAACGGAGGGAATAAATTATGGTTACGGAGATATTATGCTGCTTAAGCCTTGTAACATCGGTGGCAACATTAATTATTGTGTTAAAACAAAAAAATAATGTGTCTACATTTGATATTGGGAAAGAAGATATCCAGGACCTGAAAAATACACAAATGTTAAATCATCAGCAAGTGGTGAACTATTGTGCCACCCTTCGAGATGATTTAAACCTTATGAAAAGGGAAGTGGGGGAGGATTTTGCCAAGCAGAAAGATGTGGTACTGGGAGTAAGGCAAGATATTGGAGAAGATTTTTCGAAACAGAAAGACATAGTACTGGGATTGAGGCAGGATATCGGGAATGATTTTTCGAAGCAAAAAGATGTTGTGGTGGCATTAAAACAGGATATTGGGAATGATTTTTCAAAACAAAAAGATGTGATACTGGCATTAAAACATGATATGTTACGAGACCTGAATGATATGAAGGTTTCTAATCTTGAAGCAATTCAGAGTATGATGGTAAAAAATCAGTCCAGTCTGGACAAGATTAATGATACGGTTAATGAGAAATTGCAAAAGACACTGGATGAACGGCTGTCCAAATCATTTGAGTCTGTTCAGACGCAGCTGGCAGAAGTGTATAAAGGTCTCGGCGAGATGAAAAATCTGGCAAGCGGTGTTAATGATTTGAAAAATGTATTAAGTAATGTGAAAACCAGAGGTATCATCGGTGAATATCAATTAGAGGCCATTTTGGAAGAGATATTGACGAAGGACCAATATGAAATCCAGTTTGCTCTTAAGCCGGGAAGCACGGAACATGTGGATTTTGCTATTAAGTTACCGGGTAATGGGGATGCCAATGTATATTTGCCGATTGATTCAAAATTCCCGGGGGATACATATCAACAGTTGGTCGCAGCATTGGAATCCGGAGATAAAAATAATATTGATACTTCCAGAAAGATGCTGCGCACCACCATACTGTCAGAAGCCAAAAGTATCCGAGATAAATACATTGATCCACCGAATACAACCGACTTTGCCATTATGTTTTTGCCGTTTGAAGGGCTTTATGCAGAGGTGGTTAATATGGGATTGCTTGAGGAACTTCAAAACAAATATAATGTAAATATTGCCGGGCCGTCCACCATGGCATCTCTGTTAACTACTTTCCGGATGGGATTCAAAACCTTGGCGATTGAGAAACGTAGTGGTGAAGTCTGGAAAGTTTTAGAGGCGGTTAAGAAAGAATTTGGCACCTTTGAATTGGGCTTGAAAAAGATGAAAGAACGTCTGGGACAGGCAGATACGGAACTTGATAAACTGATTGGAACCAGAACAACGGCAATTAACCGGAAACTCAGGGAGGTTTCCAGTGCGGAGGACATTGATACAAAGGAGATTCTTGGAATCGAAACAGATGAATAAAAGAAGTAAATTCCGCCGAGTGGAAGATTCTTGTACTGAAAATCATACAAATTTTATTTTGCCTGAAAATATGTTTGAAAATCTGAAAATATAATTTGCTTCATAAATTTGAATATATAATTTGTTTTAATAATTTGAAAATATAAATGGTTCATAAAATTTGAAAATAAAATTTGGTTTTTCTTGACAAGTTGAATGAGAAACGCTAGAATATCAAAGTACGCAGAAATGGCGGAATTGGCAGACGCGCACGGTTCAGGTCCGTGTGATAGCAATATCATGAGGGTTCAAGTCCCTTTTTCTGCAGCATGACCTCGTAATTATTACGAGGTCATTTTTGTTGTAAGCCGGAATTCCCAATTGTTCCTGTGTGTAATTCCCAATTGTTCCTGTGTAGAATTCCCAATTGTTCCTGTGTGTAATTTCCAATTGTTCCTGTGTGGAATCCTCAACTGTTCCTGTGTGGAATTCCCAAATGCCTCCGGCTATGGATAGAGAGCGGCAAATGTGCTACAATTAACATAAATTTGAGTCTTGAAATATATGCAGAGAGGAAGTTGTTAAAGATGGGAAAAATATTCAGATTTAACAAAGATGTGGATACGGATCAGATTATTGCATCGCAATATTTACTGTTTCCAACAATTGATGAAATGAAGGAGCACACATTTGAATCCTTAAATTCTGATTTTGCCAAATTGGTGAAACCTGGAGATTTTGTAGTAGCGGATGAAAATTTTGGCTGCGGTTCTTCACGGGAGCAGGCGCCAAGCGTATTGAAGGCGCTTGGAGTAAAGGCGGTAATAGCAAAGTCATTTGCGCGAATTTTCTACCGTAATTCCATTAATATCGGAATGCCGGTTATTGTAAGCAAAGAACTATATGATGTGGTGCAGGAAGGTGACGAAATGGAACTTGATCTGGAAAAAGGTATTATCCGGACCGGAGGGGAAGAATATGCCTGTACAAAATTGCCGGCACAGATGCAGGCAATTCTGGATCAGGGTGGATTAATTGCATCATTGAACAAGGAGGATTAACGCAATGGGAATGACGATGGCAGAAAAAATAATTGCCTGTGCAGCCGGCGTGGAATCAACAAAAGCCGGTGATATTGAAACCGTAACACTGGATCGCTTGATGAGTAATGATGGAACAACCCATCTCACAATCGATATGTTTAACAACAAAATTAAAAATCCCCACATTGCTGATGTAAACAAATTGGTGTGGATTGTGGATCATAATATTCCGGCAGATAGTCCGAAAACAGCTGCTTCCCAGAAGAAAATGAGAGATTTTGCAAGGGAGCATGGCATCACATTTTATGAAGGAGAGGGTGTTTGCCATCAGGTTATGATGGAAAATCATGTGCGCCCGGGCGAATTGATTTTTGGCGCGGATTCCCATACCTGTGCTTATGGGGCGCTGGGTGCATTCGGTACCGGTGTTGGCTGTACGGATTATTTATTTGCAATGGTAACCGGCACCTCCTGGCTGTTGGTACCGGAAACAATCCGATTTAATCTGAAAGGAAAGTTGCCGGAGGGTGTATCTGCCCGGGATTTAATATTGACTATTATCGGTAAAATCGGCGCCAATGGGGCAAATTATATGGCGATGGAATTTGTGGGAGAAGGATTACATACGCTTTCCATGGCTGATCGGATTTCCGTTTGTAATCTCTGCGTAGAAGCCGGAGCGAAAACGGCATTAATGGAGGTTGACGATGTTGCGTTAACTTATTTGAAAGAACATGGACGCGAGCCGAAAGCAATTTTTAAGTCAGATGAAGATGCCCATTTTGCAAAGGTTTATGATATTGATTTAACTACGATTGAACCAATTGTTGCAAAGCCGCATTTTGTGGATTTGGTGGTACCGGCAAGGGAATGTTACGGAGTTAAAATTGATGAAGCGTTTCTCGGATCCTGCAACAACGGTCGAATCGAAGATTTGCGCGTGGGAGCGGCCGTGATTAAAGGAAAGAAGGTGGCACCGAAGGTGCGGTTTTTGGTGGTGCCGGCCAGCCGTAAGGTGTATCAGCAGGCCATGAAGGAAGGACTTTTGGATATTTTCATGGAGGCTGGGGCAATGGTTATGAATCCGAACTGTTCTGTATGTTGGGGGGCATGCCAGGGTGTCATTGGAGAAGGGGAAACTCTGATTTCCACAGGAACAAGAAACTTCAAGGGGCGAGCAGGGCATAAGGATTCTTTTGTTTATTTGGCATCAGCGGCGACGGTAACAGCCTCTGCCATTGCCGGCGAAATAACTACGGCGGATCAGTTATAAAATCTGACACGAATTGAAATATTATCAGTAGCAAGAGCATTTTTCATGCAGAACAAGAGCGATAAACAAGAGCGATATTGTGGAACAAGAGCATTTTTAATACAGAACAAGAGAAGAGGAAAAACAAATGAGCGAAACATTTACTGCGAAAATATGGGTGCTGGGTGATGATATTGATACGGATATCATTTTGCCAACGGAATATCTGGCACTGAAAAGCGTGGAGGATATGAAGCCATATGCATTTTCACCACTTCGTCCGGAATTGGCAGGACTCATTCAGCCGGGGGATATGATTGTTGCCGGAAAAAATTTCGGATGTGGTTCCTCTAGAGAACAGGCACCGGAGGTAGTGAAGGCTCTGGGGATTTCCTGCGTGGTGGCAAAATCTTATGCACGAATATTCTTTCGGAATGCGATTAATAACGGGCTTCTATTGATTGAAAATGCAGATTTATACGATGCGGTAACCGAAGGAGATACTGCAACGGTAACGCCGGGAGAGAAGATAGAATATAATGGAAAAACATTTGAAATTGCTTCCCTTCCGGACAATCTGATGGAAATCTTAAATGCCGGCGGACTGGTGAAGGCAATGAGAAAACGTAATGGGCTGAGTGAATAAACAGAAAACATAACGAAAACCGGGCAGACCAAGAGAATAATGCGAGATTGACAAAGAGGATAACGATGGGATATACATTAATTGAAAAAATAATAGGAAATAAAGTTGGCAAAGAAGTCAAACCGGGGGATATTGTCACGGTTCCGGTGGACTGGTGTATGGTAGATGATATCATGGCCCCGTTTGCCATTAAAAAATTTGAGGAAATGGGATTTACCAAGGTTTGGAATCCGGATAAGGTAGTGCTGATTTACGATCATTTTCTGCCGGCAACGCAAACGGACGATTCCCGACATTTCCGGGAGGGGGACCAATTTGCAGAAAAATATGGAATAAAAAATGTGCACCGAACGGACGGAATCTGCCATCAGTTAATGACGGAAGCCGGTTATGTGAAACCGGGAGATATTGCTTTTGGTACGGACAGCCATACGGTTACTTATGGTTGTGTCGGCGCATTTTCCACAGGAATCGGATATACAGAGATGGCCGGTATCCTTGGAACAGGTGAACTTTGGATTAAAGTTCCGGAAACGATTCGTGTGGTAATTGATGGAAATTTGCCTTCCAATGTTACTTCAAAGGATGTAATTCTTCGGGTAATCGGAGATTTAACGGCGTCCGGCGCAACCTATCAGGCATTGGAATTTTGTGGAAGTTGTGTGGATGATATGTCGGTGGCAAGCCGTATGACCATGTCCAACATGGCAGTGGAAGCAGGCGCCAAATGTGGCGTATTTGCACCGGATGAAAAAACGGCGGCATATTGTAATATGGCTTATGACCAGACTTTGAAAGCGTTACGGGGAGATGAGGACGCAACTTATGCACGAGTGCTTTCCTATCGGGCGCAGGATTTTGTCCCGGTTGTGGCCTGCCCGTCTCTGGTGGATAACATTAAGAAGGTAAATGATGCCCGGGGAACCAAGGTGGATCAGGTGTTTTTGGGTTCCTGTACCAATGGAAGACTGGAGGATTTACAACTGGCCGCTTCCATTCTCAAGGGAAAGAAGATTGCGCCTTATTTGAAAATGATTGTTACGCCGGCAAGTAGGAAAATATACCGAGAAGCCCTGGCAGACGGCACTTTGGAAATTCTATCCGATGCGGGTGCTATTATTACAACGCCGGGGTGCGGACTATGCTGTGGTCGAGGCGGCGGTATTTTATCCGATGGAGAGGTTGTGGTCGCAACCAATAACCGTAATTTCCTTGGCCGAATGGGAAGCAGTAAGGTGCAGATTTATTTGGCGTCTCCGGCGACGGCGGCAGCAACTGCGCTTGCCGGTGTGATAACGGAAGCATAAGAGGTGCGTTATTTCGTGACCGCGAACCCCTGTATTTGCGGGAAATAATTAGGAAACAGTAGTGTGAAAGAAAGTAGAACTTTTATCATTATTTGTGCCGCGGCTTGACCGCGGAAATTAGTGTGAAAGAAAGTAGAACTTTTATCATTATTTGTGCCGCGGCTTGACCGCGGAAATTAGTATGAAAAATGAGGGATTATGATATATACAGAATTAACCAGGCGGGCTATGAACTTAGCCTATGATGCCCATCATGGGCAAAAAGACAAATGTGGCGTTCCGTACATTTACCATCCCATTCATTTGGCGGAGCAGTGCAAGGATGAATTGACAACTGTTGTTGCTCTTTTGCATGATGTGGTAGAGGACTGCCCGGGGTATACTTTTGGGCATCTTCAGGCAGAGGGAATTCCGCAGACCGCACTGGAGGCACTCCGTTTGCTTACGCATGAGAAAAATGTGCCATATCTCGAATATGTGAAGCGAATAGCAGATAATCCCATCGCAAGACAGGTAAAATATCTGGATTTATTGCATAATCTGGATGAGACCCGGATTTTTGCGGATATGGAGGACGCGGAAAAGAATCATTTGCAGGAAAAGCATGAATTGTATCGGCAGGCGCTACAAATTCTAAGCGGTGCCGGCGCAGAGCAGTGAGGCAATGATAGGAAAATAAAACGGTGGTAAATGAAGAAAGAAAGTCAGATTACCGCCATGTATAAGGGGAAGGGGAATACACTATGACTTATGAACAGGCAGTAGAAAAATTAAAGCCGTATGGACAACTACATATTTTGAAATATTTTGAGGAATTGGATGCGACCCGGAAGGAAGCCTTGCTGACGCAAATAGATGCTACAGATTTTTCGATTTTAGAGAATTGCAAAAATGGGAAAATTGAGATTCCGAAGGGTATCATTTCTCCGCTGCAGGCATTGGAAATTGCGCAAATCAAGGAAAAAGAAGAGGAATATACAAAACTTGGACTTTCCGCCATACAAGAGGGAAAAGTGGGTGCAGTTCTCTTGGCCGGTGGTATGGGCACAAGACTGGGGTCGGATGATCCGAAGGGAATGTACAATATTGGTATAACAAAGGATGTTTTCATTTTCCAGAGGCTGGTTGAAAATCTTATGGACGTAACGAAACAGGCGAATGCCTGGATTCCACTGTATATTATGACCAGTGACAAAAATCATGAGAAAACCATTAATTTTTTTGCTGCCCATAATTATTTTGGATATCCACGGGAGTATGTTTTCTTCTTTCAGCAGGAAATGGCACCGGCAACGGATTACGAGGGAAAGATTTTCCTGGAGGAGAAATATCATATGTCCACTTCCCCAAATGGAAATGGCGGTTGGTTTCTGTCTATGGACCGCGCCGGTATCCTTGACCGGGTTCATGAGGCAGGTGTGGAATGGTTGAATGTATTTTCTGTGGATAATGTGTTGCAGCGGATTGCCGACCCTTGTTTTGTGGGTGCGACCATCAGTGCCGGTGCTCAAGTGGGCTCTAAGGTGGTCAGAAAAAAGAACCGGGATGAGAAGGTTGGTGTCATGTGTTTGGAGGATGGAAAACCTTCTATTGTGGAATATTACGAATTAACGGAGGAAATGTTGGAGGCAAAGGATGCAAAAGGAGATCCGGCCTACAATTTTGGTGTAATCCTGAATTATCTTTTCCGGGTGGATGCATTGGAAACGATTATGGAGAAAAAACTTCCACTGCATATGGTGGAGAAGAAAATTCCTTACATTGACGAAGCGGGCAATTTACAAAAGCCTGAAGTTCCGAATGGGTACAAATTTGAACAACTGGTTCTGGATATGATACATGAGCTGGATAGTTGTCTCCCTTATGAGGTGGTACGTGAATATGAATTTGCGCCCATAAAAAATAAGACGGGAGTCGATTCCGTAGACAGTGCCCGCAAACTATGTGCGCAAAATGGCATAGAACTGTAGCGCCAAAGAATGTGCATTACGGAAAAGAATGCAGAGCAAAATGGCATGGAACTGTAGCGCCAAAGAATGTGCATTACGGAAAAGAATGCAGAGCAAAATGGCA
>JBJEMA010000015.1:0-15671 GCA_051879435.1 Lachnospiraceae bacterium | reverse complement strand
TGGAACTGTAGTGCCAAACGAGTATTGCATCGGAAAAGAATGTTGAAAAGAAAGGCATGGGAAAATGGCAGTATTAGTTGTGGGTGGAGCCGGCTATATCGGCAGTCATACAGTGGTGGAATTGGCAGAGGCCGGTTATGATGTTGTGGTGGCAGATAATCTTAGTAATTCCTGCGAAAAATCATTGGAGCGGGTGGCAAAAATAGTGGGAAAAGAAATCCCTTTTTACAAAGCAGATATCCGCGACCGCGTTGCAATGCGTGAAATATTTGAAAAGGAGCAGATTTCCTGCGTGATTCATTTCGCCGGTTTAAAAGCAGTGGGAGAATCGGTGCAGAAGCCATGGGATTATTATGAAAATAATATCGCAGGCACTTTGACCCTGGTGGATGAAATGCGAAAAGCCGGTTGCAAGAATATGATTTTCTCTTCTTCTGCAACGGTATATGGAGATCCGGCGATGATTCCGATTACGGAGGAATGCCCAAAGGGACAGTGCACAAACCCTTATGGCTGGACAAAATCCATGCTGGAGCAGATTTTGACAGACATTCAGAAGGCAGATCCGGAGTGGAATGTAATTCTCCTTCGTTATTTTAATCCGATTGGTGCGCATAAGAGTGGCACTATCGGAGAAAATCCGAACGGAATTCCAAATAATCTCATGCCTTATATTACCCAGGTGGCAGTGGGGAAATTGGAAAGACTGGGCGTATTTGGAGATGATTACGATACGCCGGACGGAACAGGCGTGCGGGATTATATTCATGTGGTGGATTTGGCAAAAGGTCATGTGAAGGCAATTAAGAAACTGGAGGAGAATTGCGGATTGGCAATTTATAATCTGGGTACCGGTCATGGATACAGCGTGCTGGATTTGGTAAAAACTTTCGAAAAGGTTAATGGTGTAAAAATTCCTTATGTAATTAAACCGCGAAGGAGCGGGGACATTGCCACCTGCTATGCAAACGCAGAGAAAGCAGGCAGAGAACTGGGCTGGGAGGCAATGTATGGTATTGAAGAAATGTGCAGGGATTCATGGAATTGGCAGAAACAAAACCCAAACGGCTATGCAGATTCCTAAAGGAAGGACCGTGGTGGTGAAACTTGTATAATATGCTTTTGTATGTTATTTTATTTATGGATGTGGTAATTTTGATAATTATTTGAAAAATTTTCACATCCATGAATATTTTATTTGTTTTCTCAGCAGAAAGCAGAATATCCATTATTTTATTTTTGAAAGAGAAGACAGAACATAGGAAAAGGAGAAAAAATTATGAAAAAAAGATTTGCGTTGGCAGCAGCCCTCGTACTTTCTGTTTCCGTTCTTTCCGGCTGTTCCCTTGGGAAACCATCCGTAGAGAAATTGGTTGACGGAATGTACGAAAATCAATATGACTCTGCAAATGCCGAAGTAGAAGCTAATGTTGACATGACGGTTTCCGCAATGGATACAAGTGTCGATATTACGGCAGGTGTAACCATGGATATGCAGATGTCCGGTATGCAGGATGAGCCGGCTTATTACATGTCCGGTAAAGTTGATTATTCTGTAATGGGATTAAGCAACAAGGTAAAATTTGAGATGTATTCCCTTACAGACGGAGATGAAAACACTACATATGTGTACACTGATGCGGATGATATGTGGAGATATACCACAGTTGAGATGGAGGAAAGTTATTTCGACGAAGATTTCCTTCAGGAAGTGCAGGATGCCGGAAAAGAATTATGGTATGGTGCGGAACTTGCAGATAAGACGGAAGAGATTAACGGAGTTGAATGTTATGTTCTTACTTTGGAATTAAATGGTAGCGATCTCATGAATGTTATGGATCTTATGGCAGAACAGTCTGAAGAATATGCGGATGCATTGGACATGATGGAAGATTCCGGCGTTTCTATGGAGGATATTATGGAATGCCTTCAGATTAACTGCACATCCTATGTTTCGAAAAAGGATGGATATCAGGTCGGCGCCGTAGTTGACTTGGCAGACTCTGATATGGATGCGCTTCTGGATATTCTTGCAGATGCAGATATGGAGATTGATGAGTTTGAAATCAATGAATTTAATTTCAGTGTATTTGTAAGTGATATTGACAATGTTACCGTTGAACTTCCGGAAGATGTAGAAGATGAAGCGGTAGAAGCGGAACAATTGATTTATTCCGACCTCTCTGTCGGCGAAACTGATGTTATGGAAGAGCCGGGTGATGAGGAAGATTGGGAGGATGACTGGGACGACGAAGAGGACTACGAAGACGAAGAAGACAATGCTTCAACTACAGTAGCTGATGGCGAGATTGATTTTGATGCCTACGGTCCGGTTTACATTTCATCCTTTACCCTGCCAGAGTATTACGGAATTGAAGATTTGTGCGAAGTAACCATTCCGGACGGATTTGGCTTGTATCCGGAATACAGTGTTGAAAATGATTATTATGACATTATTTCGGATGACGGAAATCTTGATTTCTATGTACAGAACTATCTTCCATACTTAATTCAGGATTATGTCTTGGACGATTATGTGGAAGAAGGTTATGAAATATCCGTAGATATCACGGATTTAGGAATTACTTATATGGGAAGCCCGGTATATCTTATGAAGGCTTCTTTAACGGATGATTCCGATTATCTTACCGAAAAGAATTATGTAGTATTTGAATATAGTGATTATTATGGCGATACACAGTTCGCCGGTATTGAGTTCTATTCCGGAGATGAGAATTTCAGCAATCAGGACTATATCGATTTATTTGAAGCAGTATTTCAATAAGTCTTAAATAATTGAAATCCCAAGGGGAGTCAGAAGAAGCAGCTTTCGTATTGCGGAAGCTGTTTTTTCGTCGGTAAAATCAGTTTTTTCCATAATAAAGAAATGAATTTTCGGGTGCGCGTTTATCGAAATTTTGGCAAAGGAATTATCACTGATTCCGACAAAGATTTTGGCAGAAGATGTTTGAAAGAATACTTGCAAAACATAGCAAGTTTTTGTAGAATATGAATAGATGAGTGTGTTAAATAACACAGATGATTGTGCATAATGGTTCTTTTGAATTTTGTCTTTCAGGAACAATTGTGCTTGATGAAGATTATTCATACAGAAAGGAATTACGGAATGGGAGTACAGGTATTTCAGTGCCATACAGGTAACAGTCTAAAAAAATTATTTAATAAGAGCAATGTGGATAAGATGTTCGTACAGATTGATGATACCCAAGGGGATGTTCGTATTACCGGAAAAGCGTACATTTGCAATGAAGACGGTAAGAACGAATATGTATCGCAGTTTGATCATCTTGCAAAAGATATTATCAGCGTGCGGAAAGATGAGTTCCAGGGAAAAGATGCGTTGGTATTGTTTATGAAGATTCCTTCTATTTATGGTTCAAAGAAGATTCAGATTATCCTTCCGGATCTTGCCAATTTGAATCAGGCATTAGGCATCATCAGTGATTATGTAAAACCGGTTTAATCAGGTTGAATTCGTTTTGTATTTTCATAGGATTGTTAATTTACATAGTAGGAAAGCCAGGCTATCAAGCCTGGCTTTTTGATTGTGCATCTTGGCGTTTCTGTGCCTTTTTGCCGCGCATTGCGGCTTTCTTGCCTGTTTGTCGTATCTTACAGTTCCGGCATCCATTGTCGTGTCTTACAGTTCCGGCATCCATTGCCGTATCTTACAGTTCCGGTATCCATTGCCGTGTCTTACGGATTCTGTGCCTTCCTTTCATTGACGGCTTCTGGCGCAGGCTTTTCTGCAATTCTTTAGATATTGGCAGAATTTGTTGTATTCATCCCGGGTTGTAATCTCTTGGCTGAAGCAGGCCGCATAGAGTAAATTCTGCATTTTTTCATGACAGTCGCATTCCGGCAGAATATGTGCCAGCGCAGGAAAGATTTCTCTCGGAGTATATGCCTGCTCCTTTTTGTTATTTTTGCAATATAACAGGTAGAAATACTGATATCGCAACATAAGAGCATCATTATAATTCTGTTTTCTTTCCGCTTTTTTGCAACGGTGAAGCAATCGGATTTTATGCCGTAGCTGAAACATGGTAAATGTCAGTCCAACCACCGCAAGCAGAATCAGCAACGGCCAAAACAAAAATCCAAAGGAATTCAGGAAAGAAAACTGAAAATTCAAATTTTGCAAATCAAGATTAAACTCCGTTGCATTGGATTCTTCTCCCGGGGCGCCGTTTCCGGTCAAAACAAGACCGGAGAGAAGGCTCATGAAATCGAATCCGGTTGTCATCTCTGAATCATCGGATGGAGGCGTAAATTCAAAAGGAATCCAGCCATAATCGTCTATATAAATCTCTACCCAGGCGTGTGCCTGCGCATCAGTAATATTGACAGAAACCACAGCGGTTTCCGAAAGTTCATTTTTTCCCAAATACCATTCGGAGGTATCCGTCTGTAAAAGCGTTCCATCATTTACGCTACTCATAGGAATCATGTAGCCTTCCACATAACGGGCCGGAATTCCGACAGAGCGCAGCAGCATAACAGAGGCACTGGCAAAATGTGCGCAATATCCACGCTTTTGTGTCTGTAAGAAGTACAGAATCGTGTCCTGATTCCGCGGAGTTGCTCCCGGGGCCATGGTGTATTCAAAGTTATGGATGTAGAAACTTTTCAGGGTGCCTGCAATATTTAAGCGTATCTGTTGCCGTTGTGCGTCGCTTAGGGAGGAATCCTGCAAGAGAGAATAATCAGGCAAATCCGATTCTTCCCAAAAACGGAGAAGTTCCTCCTTTATACTTTCCGGCACCTGCAGATAAGTATTGTATACATAGGATGCATAGTCGGATGTAATCTGTTCATTTTTCGGATAAACCAAAAGGGGATTGTAAGGCTCATACAAAATTTCGTAGGTGCTTAAATAACTGTCTTCCGACACATCAGTGGCTACCTGAGAGCCTGTGTGGAAGGCGGTTATGATATCTTCTGTTCCGGCCGAATCGTGTCCCGCCTCAAAAGAGGTGGAAAAGGTTCGGGTGGTCATATCCGTATATTGAAATGCGTCATAAGGCATGTAGTAGCATTGGTTGTCTGCATCGATGTTTTGTATATACATTTTTGCGTAGGTTCCGGTCCCCGGCAGGGTTTCGGCAAATCCCGGAAACGGAATGATTTCCGCGAAATTCAGTTGTTCCCAATAATCCGCATCCGGCGCGTCACTGGAATTCTCTGCATATGCCGCACCTTCGGAATCTTCCGCGGAATTCTCTGCATATGCCGTACCTTCGGAATCTTCCGCGGAATTCTCTGCATGTGCCGCACCCTCGGAATCTTCCGCAGAATTCTCTGCATATGCCGCACCTTCGGATTCTTCCGCATTACCTCCCCCTGCAATATAAGAAAGATAGCGTGGATCCTGCTCTAAAGGAAGAAAGCGGTTTGTAGTGTAATAAGTACCCACAAAGCCTTTCAGATAAATGGATTCGTAGGAATAAGGCACGAAGGAAACGGTAAGGTCCGTCTGGTAGTCCGGACGCACACTGCCAACGCCGCCAAGTTGTCCATGATTTAATCCGCCGGTGGAATCATAGCGATTGAACAGGCTGCTGAAACCGGATTGTACAAAAGATTTTACATATTCATCGGTGGTGTTTTTTAACTGGTTTTGCGTGGTGGCACTGCCAAAATCAGAATAAAAAAGTCCAAAAGTCAGGACCAGAAACAAACCGGAAAATATTATGCTGTAGAGCCCGGTGGTGAGCATGCTTTTTCCGTCGGAAATATAAGAATGAACCTGGCGATTTTTTTTTCGCATATGATGAAATGCCTGGTCAGCAAGTTTGATGCTTGGTGTCTGGTAATGCCCGCTTCGCCCCAACAGACCCACTGTGATATATACGGATAAAAGCATTGCCAGATAAGGCAGTGCCGGTTTTGCGTCGATATACAGGGCAATCTGCAAAAGCGGAAAAGTAAAAAGAAAAGTTTCTACCAGATTCATATAACCGGAAATGGTAATGTTAAGCAGAATACATAGGAAGAAGCCAACGAAAACCATAGTGACACTGATGGTCAGTGTACGGTTGGTAATAAATTCCGTCGCCTCCCGCAGGGTGAGCAAATGGAAGTAATCACTGTATTTCTCATAGACTGTATTGGTAAATGCCTGGAAACCACTGTTTACATACCAGTAACTTGCAAAAATAGATACGGTAAAGAGCAGAAACAGTACAAAATAGCCGGCATAAAAGGTGACACGATTGTAATATAAAAATGCAGTAAACATGGCAAGAAGCAGAAGCGTTCCGATGACCGGAATATAGTAATAGTTCAGGCCGAAGGCAGAGACTAATGCGCCTACCGTTCCAAAACTGGCAAAAAACACCAGTAATCCGCGAAGAATACAGATAAACGCCCGAGAACGCATCTGCAATTTCTCGGAGGAACTGTAGGACGGAATGACATTGGAAAGAAGAACGCCATTCTCTGCCAGTTCCTTCTTATTCAACTGTTCCACTCTTTTCTTGGAATAGAAAGGATTCATTTTACAATGTTACTCCCTTGATAATAAAGAATTTCGTTGCCATAAATGGAAAGGTATTCGGCATCAGGACCGGCCTGTTGTATATAATAGTTCGCCGCCAGGGCGCCGCCCAAATAGGTGCTCTCCATATAAAGAGCCAGCAATGCCTCAAAAAGCTGCTCCACCTGCGTAATGATACGCTTGTCAAATGTCTTTTCGGTATAAGAAAAGACACCAACCTGAAAATACTCATTTTCCCGTAAAAGCGCTTTCCCAAAAGAGTAAAATGTGGCGAGGGTATCCGTAAGATGTCCACGTTCCAGTTCCGGCAGCAGAAGAAGAAAGCGTTCTGCAATGGGCTGCGGATCCCGAACATATAAATCGTCTGTCTTGGCACTTAATTTCCAATGAATGGTTTGTAACCGGTCTCCGGGCTGGTAGGTACGAACTCCCTGCGATTCCGTGGAATGAATTCCATAAGGATTTAAGATATCGTCTTCCTCGGCAGCCGTGTTGGAATGCGGCAGATAGCCAAGGGTCACATTTACCGGTTTTGGAATTACCGGAATCTCCAGCGTCCTTTGAATGGGAAGACAAAAGGTATGCAAATGAAGGAAATCCGTAATCAGTATATTTTCTACATGCATGGAAAACATACCGGGATAACAGGTGTCAAACATCAGGTCATAAGTTACTTCCCGGCGTGCCTGTGCGGAAACGGAAAGCACATGAGTCTGCAGGTTATCGGTAAAGAACCGATTGCAGAAAGTAAATTCCGTATCGCAATTGAGTAAAGGGAAGATGGTTGGATTTGTCAAAGAAAGGCGAACCGGAACCGGATGGAGCATTTCCACCTGGCCGGCGCGGCATTGGAAGTCCGCCTTTAACTTTTGTGTTGCATAATAAGCACACCAGAGGGAAAGAGGCGGCAGAAGGCATTCCAGCAAAAATAAAATCGCAAGAAAAGACTGGCGGTAGAACAGTGCCCCCAGTAAAAAGAAAAGCAGAATCAAAATGTAAGTGATGATATATGGTATGTTTTTTCTTTGCATAATTACGAATTCACCTTCGGAAGCGGAGTGGTCCGAAGAACATTTTCCAAAAGTGCCGGAAGAACCTGGCCTGCGGCTTTTGCCCGGGAAGAAATTTTTACTCGGTGGCCAGCGACTGCCATAAATACATCCTGCACATCCTCCGGAATTACATAGCCCCGCTGGGAAATGTAAGCGAAAGCCTTTGCCATTTTCAAAAGGGCAATGCTGCCCCGGGGACTGAGCCCCAAAGCGAAATTTTCCGGATTTCTGGTTGCTTCGGTTAACCGGATAATATACTCGTATAAACTGTCATTTACATGTAAATTGGCTACTTCTTCCTGCATTTTCAGGATTTCCTCTTTGGTTACCACACCTTGTACCTGCTGTATATCCTGTTTGGAATTGCCTTTCAGAATATCTAAGGCACTGAAGCGGTCCGGATATCCCATGGATAAGCAGACAAGGAAACGGTCTAATTGTGACTCCGGCAGTTTTTGTGTTCCGGAAGAACCAATGGGATTTTCCGTGGCGATAACAAAGAAAGGAGCAGGCAGTTCACGGGTAACACCTTCTACGGTGGCACGCCCTTCTTCCATAACCTCGAGCAGGGCGGACTGGGTTTTTGGGGAGGTTCGGTTAATCTCATCAGCAAGGAAAAGATTGGTGTATACGGTGCCGGCCTGAAAACGGAATTCGCCGCTGTTTTTGTCATAAAGATTGAAACCTACCAAGTCACTGGGAAGGGTGTCCGGAGTAAATTGCATCCGTCGGTACTCTAACTGCATGGCAGCAGCAAAACTCATGGCCAGCGTTGTTTTTCCTACTCCCGGAATGTCGTCCAGCAAAACATGTCCACCGGCTAAAATGGCGGACAGAGTCATTCGAATCACATCATCCTTGCCGTGGATGACCTTTTTCACTTCCTTAATGACGGCAATTGTTTTCTCATTTAATGTTTCTATGCTTGAAATCATGTTTTCCTCCCGCTTTTCCCTGTTTTCTTTTCCCTTAAAAACGAAAAAGAAAACCACCTATATTCTACTATAGCTAGTATGCCCAATTCAAGTAATTGCAGACTTATAAATATGGCAAAAGCGCAGAAGAATCGAATCGGTTTGCGGGATGGGAATTTGCGAAAATGAAGGGAAGAATCGAATCGGTTGACGGGATGGGAATTTGCGAAAATGCGGGAAACTCGGCCGTATTGTGAATTGATTATGAACCTGCGGAAGAATTGATTATGAACCTGCGGAAGCGTCCTTGAATATGCCTATGTTTTGTGCTATAATTCTTGAGATTATGCGAAAGGACAGGTGACGGGATGAAGGCTTTTTTGATACTGGAAGATGGTACTGTTTTTCAAGGGAAACATATTGGGGCTGACAAAGAAGTAATTAGTGAGATTGTCTTCAATACCTCCATGGCAGGTTATCTGGAGGTTCTGACGGATCCTTCTTATGCGGGACAGGCAGTGTGCATGACATATCCGCTGATTGGAAATTACGGTATTTGTAACGACGATATGGAATCCGGAAAGCCTTGGCCGGATGGTTTTATTGTTCGCGAGTTATCAAGAACGGCAAGTAATTTCCGGTGTGACCGGACCATCCAGGATTTTTTGGAAAAGTATGGCGTTCCCGGCATTGCCGGAATTGACACCCGCGCCCTTACCAAACTGCTTCGGGAGAAGGGAACCATGAATGGAATGATTACCACCAACGAGTCATTTCAACTGGAAGAGGTACTCTCGAAACTGAAAGTTTATAAAGTAGGAGATGTGGTAAGTAAAGTCACCTGTAAAGAAAAAATATTCATTCCGGGAGCCAAATCGCTGGAAGAAAACGGACCGATTTCCGGAAGTAGCGTATTCACCGGTGAGAAGGAGATGAAACCGTCTCTGGTGAAAGAGTTAAACGGACTTGGCAAAAAGGTTGCACTTCTGGATCTGGGAGAAAAGGATAATATTGCACAAAGCCTGCGGAAAAGAGGCTGCGATGTAACCATATATCCGGCTCACACAAAAGCGGAAGAGATTCTCGGTGACAAACCGGACGGAATTATGCTTTCCAACGGACCGGGAGACCCGAAGGAATGTCAGGATATTATTCGTGAAATTAAAAAATTATATGATTCTGATGTGCCGATTTTCGCTATTTGCCTGGGTCACCAGATGATGAATCTTGCCACCGGTGGCGACACCTACAAAATGAAATACGGTCATCGGGGCGGAAACCATCCGGTTAAGGATTTACAAACCGGAAGGGTTTATATTTCCTCACAAAATCATGGTTATGCAGTAGATGCGGACAAGTTGGATCCAAAGGTTGCAGTACCGGCGTTTGTCAATGTTAACGATGGAACAAACGAGGGGCTTTCCTATGTGGGAAAGAACATCTTTACGGTACAGTTCCATCCGGAAGCATGTCCTGGACCTCAGGATTCCGGTTACCTATTTGACCGCTTTATCCATATGATGCTTGCAAATGACACGATGAATGGAGGAAATCAAAATGCCTAAAAATCCTGACGTAAAAAAAGTACTTGTAATTGGTTCCGGACCTATTGTAATCGGACAGGCTGCTGAGTTTGACTATGCAGGTACCCAGGCTTGCCGTTCCCTGAAAGAGGAAGGATTAGAGGTGGTTTTGATTAATTCTAATCCGGCAACGATTATGAGCGATTGTGATATTGCGGATCATGTTTATATAGAGCCGTTGACCACAAAGGTTCTGGAACAGTTGATTGAGAAGGAGAAGCCGGACAGCATTTTACCGAACATGGGTGGTCAGGCAGGCCTGAACCTTGGTATGGAACTGGAGGAATCCGGTTTCCTTGCGGCACACAATGTGAAGTTGTTGGGGACTACGGCAGAGACCATTCGGAAGGCGGAAGACCGTCAGGCATTTAAGGATACCATGGAGGCCATTGGAGAGCCATGTGCTCCTTCCCTGGTGGTTGAGACGGTTGAGGACGGTGTTGAATTTACCAATCGCATCGGCTATCCGGTCGTACTTCGCCCGGCTTATACTCTGGGCGGAAGCGGCGGCGGTATTGCCCACAATCAGGCGGAATTGGAGGAAATCCTGGAAAACGGACTCCGGCTTTCCCGAGTGGGTCAGGTGCTGGTGGAACGCTGTATTGCCGGTTGGAAAGAGATTGAGTACGAAGTAATCCGTGATAGCGTGGGAAATGTGATTACCGTATGTAATATGGAAAATCTGGATCCGGTGGGAGTACACACAGGAGACAGTATTGTTGTGGCACCTTCCCAGACCTTGAGTGATAAGGAATATCAGATGCTGCGTACTTCTGCGCTGAATATCATCAGTGCACTTAATATTACGGGAGGATGTAATGTACAGTTTGCGCTGCATCCGACCAGTTTCGAATATTGTGTTATCGAGGTAAATCCGCGTGTTAGCCGTTCTTCTGCATTAGCATCTAAGGCAACCGGTTATCCGATTGCAAAGGTGGCGGCAAAGATTGCTCTGGGTTATACTCTGGATGAAATCAAAAATGCCATTACGGGAAAAACCTACGCCAGTTTTGAGCCTACACTGGATTACTGCGTGGTGAAAATTCCGCGTTTGCCATTTGATAAATTCATTACGGCAAAGCGTACACTCACCACACAGATGAAGGCGACCGGAGAAGTAATGAGTATCTGCACCAATTTCGAAGGAGCCCTGATGAAGGCCATTCGATCTCTGGAGCAGCATGTGGATTGTCTGCGAAGTTATGATTTCTCATCTCTGACGAAGGAGGAATTGCTGGATCGTCTGAAGATTGTGGATGATCAGCGTATCTATGTGATTGCCGAGGCCATCCGAAAAGGAATTTCCTATGAGGAAATTCATAAAATTACTATGGTGGACCCTTGGTTTATCGATAAGATTGCCATCCTGACCGAGATGGAGCATGCGCTGGAATCCGAAGAACTTACGCCGCAGTTGCTCAGCGAGGCGAAGCGTCTGGAATTCCCGGACAATGTAATTGCCCGTCTCTCCGGAAAAACCGAAGCGGAAATTAAGCAAATGCGCTATGATAACGGAATTACCGCTTCTTTTAAGATTGTAGATACTTGCGCCGCAGAATTTGAAGCGGCAACGCCTTATTATTATTCCTGTTATGATGGGGAAAATGAGGCGAGGGAAACTCTTGGAAAGAAAAAGGTGCTGGTACTCGGTTCCGGTCCGATTCGAATTGGTCAGGGTGTGGAATTCGACTACTGTTCCGTGCATTCCACCTGGGCATTTGCAAAAGCCGGATATGAGACCATCATTGTGAATAACAATCCGGAGACCGTAAGTACGGACTTTGATATTGCGGATAAATTGTATTTTGAGCCGTTGACACCGGAGGATGTGGAGAACATTGTTAACATTGAAAAGCCGGATGGCGCCGTGGTTCAGTTTGGCGGACAGACAGCCATTAAGTTGACAGAGAGTCTGATGAAAATGGGTGTAACCATTTTCGGAACCAAGGCGGAAGATGTAGATGCGGCAGAGGATCGGGAATTGTTCGATAAGATTCTGGAGGAAACAGGAATTCCTCGTGCGGCCGGCGGAACGGTATTTACGGCGGAAGAAGCCAAAGCAGTGGCAAACCGTCTGGGTTATCCGGTACTGGTTCGTCCTTCCTATGTGCTGGGCGGTCAGGGCATGCAGATTGCGATTTCCGATCAGGAAATTGAGGAGTTCATGGCGGTAATTAACCGTTATGCCCAGGAGCACCCGATTCTGGTGGATAAGTATTTAATGGGAAAAGAATTGGAAGTGGATGCGGTTTGTGACGGACAAGATATACTGATTCCGGGCATCATGGAGCATGTGGAGCGAACCGGCGTACATTCCGGAGACAGTATTTCCGTTTACCCGGCCCATACCATCAGCGATAAGGTACGGGAAACCATTGCGGAATATTCCCGGAGACTGGCAAAGGCATTGCATGTAAAAGGTCTGATTAACATTCAGTTCATTGCGGTGGGAGACGAGGTCTATGTCATTGAAGTAAATCCGCGCTCTTCCAGAACGGTTCCTTATATCAGTAAAGTGACCGGTATTCCGATTGTGGATCTGGCGACAGAGGTAATTATCGGCAAGACCATCCGTGAACTGGGATATGAACCGGGACTTCAGCCGGATGCCGGATTCATCGCAATCAAGATGCCGATTTTCTCCTTCGAGAAAATCCGGGGGGCAGAAATCAGTCTGGGACCGGAGATGAAATCTACAGGCGAGTGCCTTGGCATCGCCAGGGACTTTGACGAAGCGCTTTACAAAGCGTTTTTGGGAGCCGGCTTTGATTTGCCAAAGCATAAACAGATTATTATTACGGTAAAAGATGCGGACAAAGGTGAGGCCATTGAGATTGGTCGCCGGTTTGAAAAATTGGGCTATACCATTTATGCGACAAGAAGTACGGCCATGGCTTTGAATGAGGCCGGCGTACATGCAAGAAAGGTGAATAAGATCAGTCAGGAATCACCAACGGTTATGGACTTAATTCTGGGGCACAAGATAGATCTGGTTATCGATACCCCAACCCAGGGGCGTGATAAATCCAGGGACGGATTTCTGATCCGCCGTACGGCGATTGAAACCGGTGTGAACTGTCTGACCAGTCTGGATACGGCAAATGCATTGCTTACCAGTTTGGAAGTTAAGGAGCGTCAGAGTCATTTGACGCTGGTAGATATTGCCACTGTTAAGAATTAGGGGAGTTATATAAATGTGGGATAATTATGGAAAAAGAAGACAATCGATTGTGTCGCTTTTAAGCATCGGCGGAGGAATTCTGGCGGTGTGTCTTGTTGTGTGCATTATTCTGGTAACTTCGCTGCAAAAGACATACCAAAGTGATGTTGCCAAGGATTTCCATGAACACCACATTTATACGGTGGAAGCGTTGGAAGAAACAATCGGCGATATTGACACCATGCTGAAGATGGTTGCTGTGGAAATTTCGGCCACTGACAATGCCAATAATTATTCCAACATTCTGGCACAGAATAATGAATGCTGTAAATATTCAGAACTCTATTTTATGGACAGCAACCATATTATTTATTCTACATCAACCCGGGGAATGATTAGTTCTTTCCCTGAAATCTGGCAGAATATTGTGGTAAATCTGCCATCCGGAGAGGAGCCGGTTTGTTTTCTGGCGCAGAAGGAAAATGAAGAAGGGGAATTGCTTCCCTGCACGGTAACTATTTATCCAATCCGGGAAGCAAACCGGAATTTGGGTAATGTAGTGGCCATTACGGATATGAATCAGATGCTGGAACGCAGTGCTTTCCGCCTGCAAAGCGAATTGGGCGAGTTTTACCTGGTGGGAGAGGGGAATGAGATTTTGGCGCGTAGCCTGAATATTCATGTAATTGCACCGGAGGAAACGAATTTTTCCAACGGCATTATCGCTTATGCGAGAAAAGAGTCCGAGGCGAAAAAATTGTTGCAAGGTATAGATGCTGCGCTGAAGCAAAAGGAGGGGGGATATGTTTCCCTTCGTACCTTTGAAAACAATAATCTGCAGATTTCTTATGCACCGGTGGAATGCTATGACGGTGTTTATCTGGTAAGCTGCTACAATGACAATATTATTCAGGACGAAGCACAGCCGCTTATTTTTCGTTGTGTGGTTTCCTGCATCATTATTGTTGTCCTCATGATTATCATTATTTTGTATGTGTGGGGAAGTGCAAAAAAAGCCAATATCACCATTGAAAAATTGGCTTATCAGGATCCGGTTACCAAAGGGCGCAACATTAACTATTTCAAAGAATTTGCCCAGAAGGTTATGGGGATTTTCAAGGAAACTCCGTTTGTAATTTATCGTTTTGATATCGCAAATTTCCGTTATATCAATGAAGCTTATGGACATAAGAAAGCTGACAGCGTGCTGATTTCCTGCGTTAAGCGGTTTGAGGAGGCTTTCACCGATAAGGAACTTTGTGTTCGTATGAATGCGGATCAGTTCCTGGCAATCATCAACAACGATCATTCGGTAAACCAGCGTCTGGTACAGTTCCGCAAGATGGTAAATGAGGACGCAAGAAGTATCGGCATTAAATATCCTATTCGTTTCAAAACCGGTATTTATCAGATTAAGAAGCATGATAAAGACATTGATGTCATGATTGACCACGCCAATGTTGCCCGCAAGACTCTGACCGGGGATGAAAAGGAGATGACGGCGCTTTATTCGGAAAAAATTGTCACCAACATGCATAAGATTGACCGTATCGAGTCTGACATGCAACGGGCTTTGGCGACTGGAGAGTTTAAGGTTTATCTCCAGCCGAAATGGGATGCTTATCTCGATTGCATCACCGGTGCAGAGGCACTGGTTCGCTGGATTCGAAACGACGGAACCATGGTTTATCCTAATGAATTTATTCCGGTTTTTGAAAATAACGGTTTCGTGGAAAAACTGGATTTCTATATGTTAGAGTCTGTGTGCAGCATGATGCGGGAAATGATAGACGAAGGAAGGGAGGTTTACCCGATTTCCGTAAACCAGTCCCGTTTGCTTCTTCATAGTCCGGATTATGTAGCTAATGTGCAGAAGATTCTGCAGAATTATGAGATTCCGAAAAATGCCATTGAATTGGAAATTACGGAAACCGTATTTTTGGATGACCGGGATAATATGATTGAGACCATGAAACGCTTAAAGGATATCGGCGTATTGCTGGCTATGGACGATTTCGGCTCCGGTTATTCTTCCCTTAATATGCTGAAAGATGTCCCGTTTGATATCATTAAGATTGATCGGGAATTTTTCAGTGAATCAGCTTCGGATGCCTCCCGCAAATGGATTTTGCAAAAGGTAATCGAGATGATTCTCGGCCTTAACATGGATGTCGTCTGTGAAGGAGTGGAAAATGCGGAACAGGTAGAGTTCCTGAAAGAAATCCGTTGCCGGAAGATTCAGGGATATTACTATTCCAAACCAATTCCGGCAAATGAATACATTGAGAAATATTGCAGGATTTACTCATAACCGAAAATAACCGGAATAGAGGAAATATATTTTGGAAGGATGAAAATGCGGAATATCGTACCTGGATATTTTGGAAAGATGAAAATGTGGAATATCGTACCTGGATATTTTGAAAATGACAGATTGCAGAA
>JBJEMA010000014.1:0-28189 GCA_051879435.1 Lachnospiraceae bacterium | reverse complement strand
GATCTGCTTATATAATTTGGAATGGAGAATTGAACAAAAAATTTCAGGATCCATTTCCGCAAGGTGGTTACGAAGTACATTGCTCTCAAAATGATGCAGATTTATTTTGTCAAAACAAGGCAGGAATTCCTATATATCTGAAAATTCTTGCTAAAAACAGAAGGCTTTATGCTAAAAATATAATATTAAAATTTCATAATAAATTGTTTATGGTTTCTTTTACCGGTTGTCCGGTTCGTATTCCTGAACAAATCTGTTTTCATGGTTTTGTGAAAGAAAAACTGGATGAGTATACGGAAAAATGTATTTCGGACTATGCGGATAATGAAATACAAACGGAGCCGGGACTTAAGGTTCATACGGTTCATAGGAAAAGAAAGGGTAACTGTAGTTTTTTGCCATCTGATATGCGAAGCGATTATCTTCTGCGGAGCAGTTTTCCGGCAGGGAGCAGGTATTGTCTGCGCGGCAGTTATTCAGCCGGAAACGGAAGTTATTTTGCAGGTAGTGGCTATCGGTTTCTTGGTAGCGGATTCCTTGGCAGTGGATTCCTTGGCAGTGGATTCCTTGGAAGCGGATTTCTTGGAAGCGGATTTCGCATGTTTTTTGAACATGAATATGAATACGAAACCGGGACAAGGGGCAGTTATACCGCTGGAAGTGGTTTTCGATGGAAAGAAAACTTATTTGGAAGCGGTGTTCGTTTGCAGACAAGTTTTATGACAGGAAGCGGCGCCCGGTTGCGGGGAAGTTTTATGACAGGAAGCGGCGTTCGTTTGCGGGGAAGTTTTATGACAGGAAGCGGAACGCGATTGCCGGGCAGTTTTATGGCAGGAAGCGGAACGCGATTGCCGGGCAGTGATTCGTCGAAAAAGCAAATTTGGCCACAAGGGAATGATTTACCGGGATGTGAAAAACTACCGAAGACAAAAATCGCAGAGGTTATTTCTCTGAGTGGTGATAGCAAAGAAGAGGATTTGCTTGAAATGAAAAGCGGGGAAGAACTGGAAAAGGAAATTTGCGAACAGGCAATGAAAGAAATCTATGGCGTAGGCTTTTTGGGTTATGGATTAAATTTGATTTGACAATATTGTTTGATATTATGGGGCGAAGTACAATATTTGTATTCGTCCCATATCTTTGCTTTTATAGATAATTACATGTAGCAGATTCGGCGGTTGAAAGGCGGGATAGCAATGAAAGGATTTTATTCCATTTGGACAAAACCTTTTTTTGACAACAGTAGTAAAAAAGAATTTTATATGCGTGATTTTGAATTGCTTACCCTGGTGGTATCTGCGCTGGAATGGCGCAATCATAATGGCCCTGTACGAATGATTGCGGATGAAACTGCTCTGCAGTATCTTAAAAATATGGAACTGCAGGAACTGTTTGATGATGGGGTGGAGGTACTCGAGGTTGACGAGGATATTAATCCAAGAGTCTTCTGGGCCGCAGGAAAACTTTATGCACTTCGCCTGTTGCAGGAACCCATGGCTATGATTGATCTGGATTTGATCGTTTGGAAAAATGTGGATGATTTTCTTGCAACCGGAGACATTATGGTGATTCATCGGGAAGAACTTCGTCCGCATATTTATCCGGATTTTTCTTTTTTTCGCATGAATGCGGGGTATCAGTTTTCCCGGTCACTGGATGCGGAGGCAATGCCATGTAATACTGCATTTCTGTTCCTGAAAAGTATGGAATTTAAAAATGCTTATGTGGATTCTGCTTTGCAATTTATGAAAAATTGCGTGGAAACCCATGAAAATCTTTGCCACATGGTATTTGCAGAGCAACGTTTAATTGCAGCGCTTGCCACTTCTTACGGGCAGAAAATTTCTGCCGCTTTTCCTTTGGCTTCCGATATTGGCAATCAGGATATGTTTACTCATGTTTGGGGACATAAGAATATTTTGAAATACAATTACCGGGAACGGGTAGAATATTGCGTACGGTGTCTGCAGCGGATTCGAGAAGAATTCCCGGACTGGTATGATAAAATAAAAAACACAAAAGCATTGCAAACGGAATTAGAAGAGTATATCCGGATATTGGAGAGTGCATAATTGCACAGATTGGAGTTATTTTGATTGAAATAAGACATTTGACAAAGCGGTATGGGGAGCGTATTGCAGTAAATGATATTTCCTTACAGTTGGAAGAAGGAAAAATTATTGGCTTTTTGGGGCCTAACGGCGCTGGAAAATCAACCACCATGAATATGATTACCGGCTATCTGGCGCCAAGTCAGGGTGATGTAATAGTGAATGAAATCAGTATGCTGAAGCGTCCTATGGAGGCAAAAAAGCGAATTGGTTACCTGCCGGAAAATCCGCCTCTCTACAGCGATATGCTGGTGGAGGAATATCTGCGTTTCGTAATCGAATTAAAAGGGGTTGCTAAGGGAGAGCGGGATGCGGAACTGGACCGGGTGATTAATCTGACGAAATTAATGGGTGTAAAAAGCCGACTGATTCGAAATCTGTCCAAGGGATATCGGCAGCGAGTGGGTCTTGCCCAAGCTCTGGCGGGCAATCCGGCAATTCTCATTTTGGATGAACCAAGTGTGGGTCTTGATCCGCAACAGATTGTGGAGATTCGTGAACTGATTCGGGAACTGGGGAAACAGCACACTGTAATTTTAAGTACCCATATATTGTCGGAGGCGCAGGCCGTTTGTGATGAAATTGTGATTCTTTCCAGAGGCAGAATTGTTGCACAAAGTAAACCGGATTTGCTGGTGGAAGCTTATAATCAGGATCGCGAAATGGAATTGCTGCTTAAGACCAATGCCAGTGCCGCAGAAAATCTGTTGTCAAAAATTCCCGGAATCGAACAGATGAAGATTCTTCAGGAAGACAACCGTTCGGTTCGCATTTTGCTGAAAACCCAGACGGATTTACGGGAAAAGGTTGCGGTTACCTGTGCCCGGGAGAATATTACGGTTCTGGAACTTAATATTCGCAGAGTATCTTTGGAGGAAGTTTACCTCAAACTTACCAACGATACTTATCTCGACATGGTTGAGGATAACGGCGAAGAGTATCACGGCGAAGAGTATCACGGGGAGAATAACAAAGTAATCGCTTCTGAAAAACCGATAACCGAAAAGAAAGAAACCGGAAAGAAAGAAACCGAAAAGAAAGAAACCGGAAAGACAGGAACGGGAAAAGCCGGAAAGACAGAAACGGGAAAGAACGGAAAACCGATAAATAGCGGAAAGAAGAAAAAGGAGGATGCCTAATGCTTGCAATATATAAACGCGAACTTCGCGCCTATTTTAATTCCTGGCTGGGATGGATATATCTGGGGCTGAATTTCTTTTTCGCTGGATGGTATTTCCGCTCCTACGGAATGGTGAACGGCTATCCTTACATATCTTATGTTATCAGTGGAATTCTTTTTTTGTTTTTGTTTACGCTACCGATTTTGTCTATGCGCTGTTTTGCCGAGGAAAAAAGGCAGAAAACCGATTTGCTGTTATTTACGGCGCCGGTTTCTGTTTGGAAAATTATACTCGGAAAATATTTCGCCATTGTGACCATGTTTGGTCTTATTGTAGCCATGCTGGGTTTATATCCGTTGATTATGCGAATTTACGGAAATGTACCAATGGGGGAAAATTATCTGGCTCTGCTTGGTTTTCTCCTTTTTGGAATGACCTGCCTTGCCATTGGAGTGCTGATTTCTGCATTGGCGGAAAATCAGATTATTGCAGCAGTAGTTACATTTTTTGTGCTGCTTCTTGGTGTAATGATTCCGGGAATCTGCGATTTGATCAGCCCAAGCGGAAACATTCTGACCCGCTTCCTTTCCGTTTTTGACCTTACTGCCTATATGAACTACTGTCTCTATGGGCAACTTTATATTCCCTGCTTTTTCTATTATTTTTCGGTAATATTTCTCTGCCTTTATCTCACGGGATTCTTCCTTACAAAAAAGCGTTGGAAAATCGCAACCCATGGCGTGGGAAAGGCAGTCAGCAATTTTTCCGGTGCGATTGTGCTTTTGGCGGCAGTGGTTGTTGCGAATTATGGAATCGGATTGATTCCTCTGGAATATACCTTAAAGGACTTGACCTATAACAGTATTTATTCTATTACAAAAGAATCTCAGGCAGTACTGGATGAACTGGATAAAGATGTTACCCTGTATGTTTGGGGGGAGGAAAGCAAACTGGACAGTACCATTCAGACTACTTTGGAAAAAATGGCGGAATATTCGGAGCATATCAAAATTTCTGTAATATCGCCGTCGGAGCAGCCGTATTTCTATGTGGACTATACGGAACAGTGCCCAACGGATAACAGTATTATTGTTGCAACGGATACCAATCACTATGTGGTAGAATATATGGATTGCTATCAGCTGGAATATCAATATGATTTTAATTATTCCACGGGGGCTTACGAAGTTAAGGATTATACCGTAAAGGGCTATGACGGTGAAGGACAGATTATATCTGCAATACAATATGTGGTAAAAGACTTTTCACCAAAGATTTACTGTATTACGGGGCATGATGAACTGGAATTGGAAGAAAGCCTTCAAACTTTGCTGAATAAAGCACATTATACTTTTGAAACCATTAATCTGCTTACTTATGATGCCATTCCATCCGATGCGGCCTGTATATTTACCATGGGACCTTTGGAGGATTATTCCATGGAGGAAGTGGATAAAATCAACGCCTATATGGAAAATGGTGGAAATGCCGTATTTGTCGTGGCATTTACGGATGCACAGGAACTGACAAATTACTATTCTTTACTTTCCCCTTATGGAATCACAGTTTTTCCGGGATTGGTAATGGAAGCCGGAACCAGTTTTTATAATGGTTATCAGTACCTGTTGTTGCCGGATATTGTGAATACGGATATTACGGAAGGTATTTATTCTTCCATGCGCAATAAGTACATTTATATGCCATATGCCAAAGGAATGAAAATCGGTGAGACCGCCGGAGTATCTTATAATGTATTCCTTCAAACAACGGAAAATGCATTTGCCATGGAAAGCCTGGAGGGAAACAGTGAGAGAGGTCCTGAGGATGAACCGGGTCCGTTTGCACTTGGTATTTATGCGGAAAAGGTGGATGCGAATACTTCATCGAGGGTAGTGGTATTTGCCAGTGACTATTATTTCTATCATGATGTGGATACTGTGGTTAACGGAAATAATTACACATTGTTTATGAATGCCTTATCAAAAATGATGGGCAATGAAACCATACGAATTATTCCGGCAAAAAGTTATTCCTATGACACGATTGTGATGAGCGAAGCAAGCAAAACCTTTTTTTCCGTGCTGGTTATCGGAATCATACCTCTGGTTTTGGTTATGATGGGATTTAATGTATGGTATTTCCGCTGTAAACATTAAATCATAAGGTGTCCCGGCGTTAATTTGATTTTTTGTTTCTGCGGTTTTAAGTTGTTCTGTAACTTGATTTTTTTGAGTAGTTATGTCAGTATTAGGAATGGCAAACAGCATGCTGAAGCAGGAAGCTACATGTTGTTGCAGACAATGGAGGGATAATAGAAAATGACAAAGATAAGAACAAGATTTGCACCAAGTCCTACAGGAAGAATGCATGTTGGAAATCTTCGAACAGCTTTATATGCATATTTAATTACCAAACATGAGAAAGGCGATTTTATTCTTCGAATTGAAGATACGGATCAGGAAAGAGAAGTGGAAGGTGCGGTGGATATCATTTACCGTACGCTGGAAAAGACGGGACTTATTCATGACGAAGGCCCGGATAAGGACGGCGGCGTGGGGCCGTATATCCAAAGTGAACGACAAAAAAGCGGTCTGTATCTTACCTATGCAAAAATACTGATTGAAAAAGGAGAGGCATATTATTGTTTTTGCGATAAGGAAAGACTTGCTACATTAAAACAGTCCGTTGGGGGAGACGGAAAACCGATTACGGTCTACGATAAGCATTGCCTATCTCTTTCCCCGGAAGAAGTGGAAAAGAATCTTGCAGAAGGAAAACCATATGTTATTCGTCAAAACAATCCTACCGAAGGAACTACCACATTTCACGATGAAATTTATGGGGATATTACGGTGGAGAACAACGAATTAGATGACATGATCCTTATTAAGACCGATGGTTTTCCAACCTACAATTTTGCCAATGTGGTTGATGATCATTTGATGGGAATTACTCATGTGGTGCGCGGGAATGAGTATCTTTCTTCTTCTCCGAAATATAACCGTTTATACGATGCTTTTGGCTGGGAAGTACCCGTTTATGTTCATTGCCCGCTGATTACCGATGAAAATCATACCAAATTATCCAAGCGCTGCGGACATTCTTCCTATGAAGATTTGATTGAACAGGGGTTTTTAACGGAAGCCATTGTGAATTTTGTTGCACTGCTTGGTTGGAGCCCGGAAGAAAACAGAGAAATATTTTCCCTGGAAGAATTGGTACAGGCCTTCGATTATCATCGTATGAATAAGTCACCATCTGTATTTGATTTCACAAAATTAAAGTGGATGAATGGAGAATATTTGAAGGCAATGGAGGAAGAACGGTTCTTCGAATTGGCAAAGCCATATCTGGAAAAGTATGTTACCAGAGATGTGGATTTGAAAAAGGTTGCCAATATGGTAAAGACCCGTATTGAAATTTTCCCGGATATCGAGGAAATGGTGGATTTCATTAACGAAGTACCGGAATATGACATTTCTATGTATTGTCATAAGAAAATGAAAACGGATGAAACTGCTTCCCTCACGGTATTGCAGGAAACCCTTCCGATTTTGGAACAATTGGAGGATTATTCCAATGATTCCCTGTTCCAGAAACTGTCCGATTACGCCAAGGAGAAGGAATATAAGACCGGTTTTGTAATGTGGCCGCTTCGTACTGCTGTATCCGGTAAGCAGATGACACCTGCCGGTGCAACTGAAATAATGGAACTGCTTGGGAAAGAGGAAACGCTTTATCGTATTCGAAAAGCCATTGAAAAATTGAGTTAAACCATAATTGGATATTAGGATTATAATGAACCGGTCCTTAGTATGAATACGGAGGACCGGTTTTCCGTTTTAATAAAGTTTTGTAAAATGAAAATCCATGTCGCATATAAAAATCCCGGCGGAGAAAGAGGATGCCGGCAGATTTGACAGACAGAGAAAGAAATGAAATAATGTTCACGAGAAAGTTCCGCCTTCGGGAGGAATAAACATGATTTCAATGATAAAAAATAAGCATAAGAACCCAATTCCGGTGGCGGAGACATCAAAAGCGGATCCGGTTGCCGAAATAATGGACACGAAACCAACGGGTAAGGACGCGGAAGGAAATGAAGCACAGAGGCTGGCCATTCACCATATGGAAGGCCCTATGATGGTTCTGGCCGGTCCCGGAAGCGGAAAAACTTTTGTGATTACCAGACGAATCCGCGCTTTAATCGAAAACAAGGTTGCGCCGGAAAACATCCTTGTGATTACATTTACAAAAGCATCTGCACTGGAAATGCAGCAACGATTTTTATCTCTTATGGATCAGGCTTATGCGCCCGTATCTTTTGGTACATTTCACGCAATCTATTTTAATATTCTGAAAAGAGCATATCACTACGATTACTCCAATATCATAACCGAGAAAGAAAAACGAATTTTTATGCGCCAGATAGCTGACCGGTTTCCGGAAGAAACGATTGATGATTCATGGGTAGAATTGCTTCTGGCAGCAATCAGCAAAGTGAAAAATGAAGGGATAGCGCCGGAAGATTATTCCGTTCCCTATCTGCCGGACGGACTGTTCCCGGAGATCTATCATAGTTACGACCAACTGTTGCGGCAATATAAAAAAATAGATTTCGACGATATGGTGCTGCTGTGTTACAAATTATTAAAAAACGATCCCGAGGAACTGGCGCTGTGGCAGGATATCTATCGATATATTCTGATTGATGAATTTCAGGATATTAATCAGATGCAGTATGAAGTAATTAAAATGCTGGCCCTGCCGGAAAATAATCTCTTTATTGTGGGAGATGACGATCAGTCCATTTACGGTTTTCGCGGTTCGAAGCCGCAGATTATGCTTCATTTTCCGGAAGAATTCGAGAATTGCCGTCAGGTTGTGCTTTCAAAAAATTATCGTTCTACCGGGCAGATTGTAGATCATGCAACAAAACTAATCGGGAACAATCAGAATCGTTATCAAAAGCAATTGGAATCGGTGCACGAAAAGGGGAGGGAAATCCATGTCACAGTATTTGACGATAAACAGACACAAGGGAGAAAAATTGCTGAGCAGATTCAAAGAAAAGTGGATTCCGGAGAGTATTGTTATTCGGATTTTGCAATTATTATCCGTACAAATGCCGGTGCAAGATCTCTTCTTCCTGTGATGACCGAGGAAAGTATTCCCTATATCTTCCGGGAAAAAATTGTCAGCGTATTCGAGCATAGTATTGCCAAGGATATAAACGCCATGCTGGCGTTTGTATTTTCTTCCCCGAAAAGAAATGATTTGTTCCGTTTTATGAATAAACCGGTGCGTTACATTCGGAGAGATTTGTTTGAAACACCGTTGGTTGATTTTAATAAGGCGATGGACAATTGCAAGAAAACTTATTTGCGGGATAATCTGAATCATCTCCGGTATCATCTGGAGAAAATGAAGGACATGCCTTTGTATGCCGCACTCAATTATTTCCTGAAAGGAATGGGTTATGAGATGTATCTTCGGGAACGGATTCGGGCGAAGGAATTTGATGAGGAAGAGGCGAAGGAAATTCTGTCCATTATGAAGATGGGGTTAAGCAAAGTTGCCGGTTATGAAAACTGGCTGGAATACATGGATAATTATGAAAGGGAGTTGGCAGAAGCGTCGAATGAAGATACGAAAAAGGATGGAGTTACCATTATTACCATGCATGGTTCCAAGGGGCTGGAATATCCTGTGGTTTTTCTGCCGGATCTCAATGAAGGAAATGTGCCTCAGAAAAAATCCCAGCGACCGGAAGAAATTGAAGAGGAGAGGAGAGTATTCTATGTGGCAATAACACGGGCGAAAAAAGAGTTGTATTTATCTTACATGAAAGATACAAAAGAAAACCGGCTGATAAAAAGCCGATTCTTAAATCAGATGTTTTCCTCGTCGTCTATGTCGATAATCTCGTCGAATTCCTGAGCATCCAGATATTCGTCAAAAGCGTCTGCCGCCGCCTCATATTCTTCTTCGTCTGCGATATAAATGATTTCCGGCTCGGCATCCGGATTGGATTCGTCTTCCCGGTAGCCGTATATCCAGACATTACCCTCTTTATTATCCCCGTTTTCATCCAAAGGGAGGAGTGCGATGTAATCTTTGTCTCCTACGGTGAAAATCGTGACGATGGAACATTTCACTGTTCCTTCGTCCAGGGTAAGTTCAATATACATTTCTTCATCTGCTTCGTCGTTTTTCTGTTTTGACATGAAATACCTCCGTAAATATACCGTTTATCTGTGTATCAGGTACAGACATTTTACAAAAGAAACTATTGGAAAGCAAGGGCTTTCGTGCTATTATTATTCTAATTGGATAAAAATATGGTCTGTTTTTTGTGTATTTTTATCATAAGAACACATTAATAGAATCAGGAATTTGATTCTTTGAAAGCAGATTGCGATTTGTGGGGAGAGAGGAATGAAACTGGTTCAGCATTGGAAAACGATTACAAGACATAAGAGAATTGTTATGCAGGAATGTTTTTCGGTTGGATTGTATTGGCAGGGCCTTACCCATGATTTATCAAAATTTATGCCAACAGAATTTCTTGTCGGTATAAAATATTGGCAGGGCAATCGTAGCCCCAATACAGCAGAACGGGATGCCAAGGGGTATTCTTCTGCATGGCTGCATCATAAAGGACGCAATCGACATCATTTTGAATATTGGATTGACTATAGTAGCCAATTTACCGGAGATGTTATGATTCCGGCTCCTATGCCAAGACGATATGTGGTGGAGATGTTTTTGGACCGGCTTGCTGCTTCTAAGGTGTACAATGGAGATAATTATACGGATGGGGATGCTCTGGCGTATTATCAAAAGGGAAATGCAGGAAAACTTATGCATCCACAGAGCAGATATTTACTGGAAAAACTGCTGAAAATGAATGCCTCTGAAGGAGAAGAAAAAACATTTCAATATATTCGGGAGCATGTCCTGAAACAAAGACACATGAAGAAAAAAGGGAAAGGGATTTCAAAAAATGATTGATGGAAAGAAAGTATTATTCAGCGGAATGCAGGCAACCGGCAATCTGACTCTGGGTAATTATTTGGGTGCATTAAAGAACTGGGTTACTTTATCGGATGAGTACGAATGTTTTTATTCTGTAGTGGATATGCATTCCATTACCGTACGGCAGGATCCGGCAGAACTGCGTCAGAGAGCAAGAAAGTTGTTGATTCTTTATATTGCGGCCGGGCTGGATCCGAAAAAGAATTGTATATATTATCAGTCCCATTGCAGTGGACATGCGGAACTTTCCTGGATTTTGAACTGCTTCACTTATATGGGTGAATTGAACCGTATGACACAATTCAAGGATAAGTCAGCCAAGCATGCGGATAATATTAATGCAGGTTTATTTACTTATCCTGTTCTTATGGCGGCAGATATTTTACTTTATCAGGCGGATGTAGTTCCGGTGGGAAAAGATCAATTACAGCATTTGGAGATTACAAGAGACATCGCCCAGCGTTTTAATGCCATTTACGGGGATGTATTTACCATTCCGGAGCCATATCTGGGAAAAGCAGGGGCAAAGATTATGAGCCTTCAGAATCCGGAGAAGAAGATGTCTAAATCCGATGAAAATGTGAATGCATCCATTTATCTCATGGACGATCCGGATACGATTATGCGCAAATTTAAGCGTGCGGTTACGGACTCTGTAGGAGAAGTTCACTATTCGCAGGAGCAGCCGGGAATTTGCAATCTTATGGATATTTATGGCGCATGTACGGGTAAGTCAAACGATGAAATTGAAAAAGAGTTTGCAGGAAAGGGCTACGGAGAGTTCAAAATGGCGGTTGGAGAATCCGTTGTGGAAGTGCTTCGTCCTCTGCAGACCAGGTTCGATGAGTTATCAAAAGATAAAACATACATTGATTCGATTATTAAAGAGAATGCAGAGAAGGCTAATTATTATGCAACCAAAACCCTTCGGAAAGTTCAGAAGAAGGTTGGGTTCCCGGAGCGTATTCGTTAGGGAGATAGAACTGCTTTTGCAGAAAAAAGAATCAAGGAGGTAGCGGTATGGTTAGAAGTTCGATGATGGATCTCAATGATTCAAGTAATGACATGTTTAACGAATTAGTTAAGTATTGCATGATGTCAGGGGAAATTGATCCTGGTTTATACCTGGAATATGATGTAAAACGGGGTCTGCGGGATTCCACAGGCAAAGGTGTACTAACGGGATTAACGGAAATTTCGGATGTGGTAGCTTATGATGTGGTGGACGGAACTAAGGTTCCTGCACCCGGGCGGTTGTATTTTCAGGGGTATAATGTTGAGGAAATCATAGCAAACCGGAAAGATAGCCGTTATGCATTTGAAGAAATCACTTATCTGCTCCTTTTTGGTGAACTTCCGAACCAGAAACAGTTTGAAGGATTTTGTTCCATTCTTTCTGATCTGCAGGAGTTGTCCGGAGACTTTGTCCGTGATGTAATTTTGCATAACCCGAGTGTAAATATTATGAATTCCCTGCAGAAAGCGATTTTGAATCTTTATTCCTACGATGATAATCCGGAAGATATTTCCGTTCCGAATGTTCTTCGCCAATGTCTGCAGATGATTGGCAAGATGCCTTTGATTTCTGTGTATGCATATCATGGCTACCGGCATTTTGATTTAAATGAAAATCTGGTGATTCGGAATCCGAAAAAGGAATATTCCACTGCAGAAAATATTTTAAATATGCTTCGCCCGGATGGTGTTTTTTCACCGCTTGAAGCTTCGGTTCTTGATATTGCCCTGGTGCTTCATGCGGAGCATGGCGGTGGTAACAATTCAACTTTTACCAATCATGTGGTAACTTCCTCCGGAACCGATACTTATTCGGCCATGGCTGCTTCCATTTCTTCCCTGAAAGGACCGCGGCATGGTGGTGCCAATCTGAAGGTGCAGAAGATGTTTGCGGACATTAAACACCATGTGCCAAATTGGACGGATAAGCAGGCACTGAAAGAGCATTTAACAAAGATTCTGGATAAAGAGGCGTTTGACGGAGCCGGTCTGATATACGGAATGGGACATGCGGTTTATACGGAATCTGACCCGCGTGAGGTGATATTGAAGGAATGTACAAGAAAACTGGCGATGGAAAAGAATCGTATGGCAGAGTTTGAGTTATATGACAGCGTGGAAACCATTTCCGCAGAATTACTGGCCCAGCGCCGGAAACTGTTTAAGCCGGTATGTGCAAATGTGGATTTTTACAGTGGTTTCTTATATTCTATGTTAAATATTCCGGAAGAACTGTTTACACCGATTTTTGCCATTTCCCGTATTTCCGGTTGGAGTGCGCATCGATTGGAGGAACTGGTTAACAAAGGGAAGATTATCCGTCCGGCATACAAGTATGTGGGGACGCACAAGCAATTTTACAAAATGGAGGATCGTTTCTGGTAGGAACCGTTACGGCCGGAATAGTGTATCTGTAAATTATTATCATTTGCGTAGATGGGAATGCATCGTTTTACGCAGAAACGGAGATATGTATGAGTGGTAAATATGTTGCTTATATTTCGTGTTATACGCAGGGGAAAAAGGATGGAATTAAAATCTTTGATGTAGATACCAAAATCGGAAAATTCACGGAAAAAGCTTTTGTGGAGATTTCCAATTCTTCCTACATCACAATTTCTCACAGCAAAAAATATTTGTATTCCATTACGGATTATGGTGTGGAATCCTTTGCCATAGAACCGGATGGAATGCTTCGTTCTATTTCCTGTGCCTCCATTAATGGAATGCGTGGCTGTTATATTTCAACGGATTATACGGATTCCTTTCTTTTCGTGGCCGGATACCACGACGGAAAAATTACGGTGTTAAGCCTGAATAAAGATGGTTCCATTGGTGGAATAAAAGAGGAAATCTACCATAAAGGAATGGGTAGTGTGGCAGAACGTAGTTTTCATCCTCATGTGAATTGCGTAAAAATAACAAGAGATAATAAATATCTGTTGGCAGCGGATCTGGGTATGGATCAGGTTAAGGTATATGCGCTGGATTCCGCAACGGGTAAATTGAAAATGGTGGATATTATTCATTCGGAGCAATATTCCGCACCGCGTCACATTACCTTCTCAAAGGACGGAAATTATGTTTATATTATTCATGAACTAAAGAATTATGTGGATGTTTATCGTTATACCGACCGGGGGAATAACGATCCGGAATTTGAAAAAATTCAAACCATTGAGACGCTGAATGAATATCATGCCGGGGATTCGGCTGCCAGTGCAATCAAATTTTCCGTTGACTATAATTATATGGTATGTTCCAATGCAGGGGACAACAGTGTTGCACTATATAAAGTGAATAAAAAGGATGGCACATTAAATAAACTTTTGTGTCTGCCAATCAGCGGAAGTTATCCGAAGGATGCCTCCCTGCTCCCGGGAAATAAATTCCTTGTTTCCCTGAACCATGAAAGCAATACTCTTACATTTTTTGCTGTAGATATGGAAAAGAATTGTCTTGCCATGAATACAAAACAAATTGCCATTCATCGGCCGAATTGCATCGTATTTCATGAACTGGATTAAAAGATAGGCAGGTCAGGGACTTGCCTTTTTTAAGATTACGGCAGGAATGTATAGAATAGAAAGGAACGGTACTTACAATGAACGGATCTTCATTTGGAAAATGTTTTCGTATCACCACATGGGGGGAATCGCATGGACCTGCGCTTGGTGTAGTGGTAGACGGTTGTCCCGCAGGATTGGAACTGACAGAGGAAGATATCCAGAAATATCTGGATCTGAGAAAGCCGGGGACCAGTTCGGTAACGACGCAGCGTAAAGAAGAAGACCGGGTACATATTTTGTCCGGAGTTTTTCAGGAAAAAACAACGGGTACACCAATCTCTATGTTAATACAAAACACTTCACAGCATTCTGCGGATTACGGTAATATTGCATATACTTATCGTCCGGGACATGCGGATTATACTTTTGATGCCAAATATGGATTTCGGGATTATCGGGGAGGCGGAAGAAGTTCCGGAAGAGAAACGGCAGCCCGTGTTGCAGCCGGTGCCATTGCCATAAAGATTTTACAGAATCTGGGAATAGAGATTATTACTTATACAAAATCGATTCAGGATATAACAATTGATCCGAATCATTTTGACATCAATGAGATTGCCGGAAATGCGGTATGCATGCCGGATAAGTATGCTGCAGAGCAGGCACAGAAACTTATAGAAAACTGCAGGAATATAATGGATTCTGTTGGAGGAGTTGCAGAATGCCGCGTTACGGGCATGATGGCAGGTCTGGGGGATCCGGTATTTGACAAACTGGATGCCCGACTGGGACAAGCCCTTTTTTCCATTGGTGCAGTAAAGGCTGTGGAGATTGGCGACGGTGTTTCGGTAACAAAATATTATGGCAGTGAAAATAACGATCCATTTGTAAGAAAGGAAGACAAGGTGGTTGTGGAAAACAATCGGGCAGGAGGTATTCTTGGAGGAATCTCTTCCGGCGCGGATATCATCCTGCGTGCTCATTTTAAGCCTACCCCTTCCATTTACAGACCTCAGAATACGGTTACCGATTCCGGTGAAGAAACTGTGTTGGAAATAAAAGGGCGTCACGATCCTTGTGTAGTGCCAAGAGCCATTGTTGTGGTGAAGGCAATGACAGCAATTACGATTTTAGATGCTTTGCTGGATAATATGGGAACCCAAATGGAACATTTGCAAAAGATTTATGCAGATGGAAAACATTGAAACCGCAGATGGGAGGAAACAGACCTTTGACATACGAAATATTAACGACAGAAGGGAATGCGAAACGGGCAAAGATGACAACGGTACATGGAGAAATCCAGACACCGGTGTTTATGAATGTGGGAACTGTCGCGGCAATTAAAGGTGCGGTTTCCACAGAGGATCTGGAACGAATCGGAACACAGGTGCAATTATCCAATACCTATCATCTTCATGTCCGCCCCGGAGACGAGATTATTAAAACCATGGGCGGACTTTCCAGATTTATGTCATGGAACAAACCGATTTTAACGGATTCCGGTGGGTTTCAGGTCTTTTCTCTGGCAGGACTTCGGAAAATAAAGGAAGAAGGGGTTTATTTTCGTTCCCACATTGATGGGCACAGGATTTTTATGGGACCGGAGGAAAGTATGCAGATTCAGTCCAATTTGGCCTCAACCATTGCAATGGCATTTGATGAATGTCCACCAAGTACGGCAGACCGGGCTTATGTGCAACCATCGGTTGACCGCACCACCCGTTGGCTTCTTCGTTGCAAGAATAAAATGAAGGAATTGAATCAGAGAGAAGACACTCTGAATCCTCAGCAGTTGTTATTCGGAATCAATCAGGGTGCCGTGTTTGAAGATATCCGGGTGGAACATGCGAAATGTATTTCGGAGATGGAACTGGATGGTTATGCCATCGGAGGACTTGCGGTAGGGGAAAGCCATGAAGATATGTACCGTATTTTAGAGGCTACAGTACCGCATTTGCCAAAAAACAAGCCCACCTATCTAATGGGCGTTGGAACGCCGGAAAACATATTAGAAGCAGTGGAACGGGGCGTTGATTTCTTTGATTGCGTGTATCCCAGCCGTAATGGCCGCCATGCACATGTTTATACCAATCATGGCAAACGAAATCTTATGAATTCCCGGTATGAGACAGATTCCGCACCGATTGAAGAGGGTTGCGCCTGTCCTGCATGTATGCGCTATTCCAGGGGATATATCCGTCATCTTCTGAAGGCGAAAGAAATGCTTGGAATGCGTCTTTGCGTTACTCACAACCTATATTTTTATAATAAGATGATGGAAGAAATTCGGCTGGCGCTGGACGAAGGCAGATTTGCCGCTTACAAAAAAGAAAAAATCAGGGGTATGCAGGAAACAGAATAAAGCGAACCGTGAACGCTGCACAAATAATTCTTGCTAGATAGAAGCATTTTGTGTATCATAAGTAATTGACAGGCTTATTTACTTGAAAAGAAATTTAGCCGTATTTTAGAAATTCAGCAGGAGGCTAATATAATGCAGATGTTATTAGAAGCGACAGCAGAACCGGTATCAGCAACCGGAAATATCATTATGATTTTATTTTATGTAGTAATCATGGTTGCGTTTGTATACTTTTTTATGGTGCGTCCACAAAAGAAGGAGCAGAAGAGAACAAATCAGATGCTTTCCAGCCTGGCGGTTGGTGATGTAGTTTTAACAACAAGCGGTTTTTATGGTGTTATTATTGACATTACAGAGGAAGATGTAATCGTTGAGTTTGGCAGCAATAAGAACTGTAGAATTCCCATGAGGAAAACTGCAATTGCTCAGGTGGAAAAGGCGGAAAACTAATAAAGTTATTTTTGGTAAGGTGCCTTTCCGGCACCTTATTTTGCGTCAAAAAAAGATTGGTTTGGAGGATAAAATATGGAACTGAATATTGTATGTATTCCGGGAGACGGAATCGGACCTGAAATCGTGACAGAGGCAAAAAAAGTATTAAATAAAGTGGCAACCGTATATGGTCATGAGATGAAATTTACGGATATTTTGATGGGTGGTGCGTCCATTGATGTTCATGGCGTACCGTTAACCGATGAAGCGATAGCCACAGCAAAGAGCGCAGATGCGGTTCTTATGGGTTCCATAGGCGGAGACACCAATATTTCACCATGGTATAAATTGGAACCTTCCAAGCGGCCGGAGGCCGGACTGTTGAAAATACGAAAAGAATTAAATCTTTTTGCTAATTTGCGCCCGGCTGTATTATACGAAGAACTTTCCGGAGCATGTCCACTGAAAGAAGAAATCAGCGAAAAGGGCTTTGATATGATGATTATGCGGGAACTGACCGGCGGATTGTATTTCGGTGACCGGAAAACGGTGGAAGAAAACGGCGTTCGGAAAGCAATTGATACCCTGACTTATGACGAAAAGGAGATTCGTCGTATTGCCATAAAAGGATTTGACATTGCCCGGAAAAGAAAAGGGAAAGTTACCAGCGTGGATAAAGCCAATGTACTTGATTCTTCCCGCTTGTGGAGAGCCGTGGTGAATGAAGTGGCAAAGGATTACCCGGATGTTACACTGGAACATATGCTGGTTGACAATTGTGCCATGCAACTGGTAAAGGATCCGGCTCAGTTTGATGTAATTTTGACAGAAAACATGTTTGGAGACATTTTATCGGATGAAGCAAGTATGGTGACCGGTTCCATTGGAATGCTGGCTTCTGCATCTCTCAATGATACAAAATTTGGCTTATACGAACCGTCACATGGCTCTGCGCCTGATATTGCCGGACAAAACAAGGCAAATCCGATTGCTACCATTTTATCTGCATCCATGATGCTGCGCTATACTTTTGATTTAGATAAAGAGGCAGACGCAATCGATGCAGCTGTGAAGCAGGTTTTGCAGGACGGTTTCCGTACCGGAGATATTATGAGTAACGGAAAAACCCTGGTAGGCTGCAAAGAAATGGGGGATCTTTTGGCAGAGCGAATTCATTAGGCAGGTGTAATTGCATAGAGAAAAGGGAAAATTCTTAATAATAAATCAAACAAACGGAAAAGATGTAATTCTGTACAATTCATTCAGATACGCCGGAAACGGCAGAAGGGAAGTTATAATGAAAAGTGATAATGTAAAAAGCGGGATGCAACAGGCCCCACACAGAAGTTTATTTAATGCTTTGGGATTTACCGAAGAAGAATTAAAAAAGCCGATGGTTGGTATTGTCTCTTCTTACAATGAGATTGTACCCGGACATATGAATCTGGATAAAATTGTGAATGCGGTAAAACTCGGAGTTGCCGAAGCAGGCGGTGTGCCGGTAGTATTTCCTGCAATTGCGGTATGTGACGGTATTGCCATGGGACATGTGGGAATGAAGTATTCCCTGGTAACCCGTGACCTGATTGCTGATTCTACCGAATGTATGGCACTGGCACATCAGTTTGATGCTCTTGTTATGGTTCCGAACTGTGATAAGAATGTTCCGGGACTTTTAATGGCTGCGGCACGTATTAATGTACCTACGGTATTTGTTTCCGGCGGCCCAATGCTTGCGGGACGGGTGAACGGACAAAAGAGAAGTTTATCTTCCATGTTTGAAGCCGTAGGGGCACATGCTGCAGGAAAAATGACGGAAGAACAGGTTCGGGAGTTCGAGGAAAAGGTTTGTCCGACCTGTGGCTCCTGCTCCGGTATGTATACGGCCAATTCCATGAACTGCTTAACGGAAGCCCTGGGTATGGGACTTGGCGGGAACGGAACGATTCCGGCTGTTTATTCTGAACGTATCAAATTGGCGAAACATGCGGGTATGGCAGTTATGGATATGTACAATAAAAATATCCGCCCTCGCGACATTATGACAAAGGAAGCTATTTTGAACGCATTGACTGTTGATATGGCGCTGGGCTGTTCCACCAATTCCATGCTTCATTTGCCTGCAATTGCTCACGAAATCGGCTTTGATTTTGATATTGCATTTGCGAATGAAATTAGTGCAAAGACACCAAACCTTTGCCATCTCGCGCCGGCAGGCCCGACTTACATGGAAGATTTGAACGAAGCAGGTGGTGTTTATGCAGTCATGAAGGAACTTGATGAAATCGGTCTGCTTCATCGTGACTGTATTACCGTAACCGGTAAGACCGTAGCAGAAAACATTGTGAATGCGGTAAATCGTAATCCGGAAGTGATTCGTCCTTTGGATAATCCATACAGTAAAACAGGCGGACTTGCGGTATTAAAGGGAAATCTTGCCCCGGACGGCAGTGTTGTAAAACGTTCCGCTGTTGTGGAGGAAATGATGGTGCATGAAGGACCAGCCCGTGTATTTGACTGTGAAGAGGATGCGATTGCAGCAATCAAAGGCGGTAAAATTGTTGCCGGAGATGTTGTGGTAATCCGTTATGAAGGACCGAAAGGCGGTCCGGGTATGCGTGAGATGTTAAATCCAACCTCTGCCATTGCAGGTATGGGACTTGGCGCCAGTGTTGCGCTGATTACAGATGGCCGGTTCTCCGGCGCTTCCAGAGGCGCATCCATCGGACATGTATCTCCGGAAGCGGCAGTTGGCGGTCCGATTGCTTTTGTGGAGGAAGGAGATATCATTTCCATTGACATTCCAAACACCAGATTGGAACTTAAGGTTTCCGATGAAGAATTGGAAAGAAGAAAAGCTAATTGGAAACCGGTTGTGAAGGAAGTAAGTGGTTATCTGGCAAGATATCGGGAAATGGTAACAAGCGGAAATCGCGGAGCAACCATGGAAATAAAGAAATAAGTAATTGAAATCAGATAAAGCGAGGGAGAAACATCATGCAATTAACAGGTTCACAAATCATTGTGGAATGTCTGAAGGAACAGGGAGTTGATACTGTTTTTGGATATCCAGGCGGAAGTATATTGAATGTTTATGATGAGTTATATCGTCATTCGGATGAAATCAGGCATATTTTAACCAGTCACGAACAGGGTGCATCTCATGCGGCAGACGGATATGCCAGAGCAACCGGAAAAGTCGGTGTTTGCATGGCAACCAGCGGACCGGGTGCGACCAATCTTGTTACCGGTATTGCAACTGCATATATGGACAGTGTGCCGGTGGTAGCAATTACCTGTAATGTAGTCCTTCCGATTTTGGGAAAGGATTCCTTTCAGGAGGTCGATATTGCCGGCGTGACCATGCCGATTACCAAGCATGGATTTATTGTGAAGGATGTTTACGAACTTGCAGATACCATTCGGAAAGCATTTACCATCGCAAAATCAGGAAGACCGGGTCCGGTACTTGTGGATATCACAAAAGATGTTACTGCCAATTCCTGTGAATTTGAGAAAAAAGAGATTCCGGATATTGGAAAAGAAAGCAAATATACGGAAGCGGATCTGGAACAGGCAGTTGAACTGATTAAGGCTGCTCGGAAGCCGTTTATCTATCTGGGCGGTGGCGCCATTATTTCCGGTGCTTATAAAGAGGTGGAAGAATTTGCGAAAAAAATTGATTCGCCTGTTTGTGATACTTTAATGGGAAAAGGTGCATTTAACAGTTATTCTCCGCTATATACGGGCATGATTGGTATGCATGGTACAAAAACTTCAAATCTTGGGGTCAGCGAATGTGATTTGCTGATTGCTCTCGGCGCAAGATTTTCGGATCGTGTTATTTCAAGCCCGAAAACATTTGCAAAGAATGCAAAGATTTTACAGATTGATATTGATGCGGCTGAGATAAACAAAAATATTAAGACCACAGCCTCTATTGTGGGGGATTTGAAAGAGGTTCTTTCAAAGTTAAATGAGAAACTGCCTCAATTGGAGCATCGGGAATGGGGAAACAAAATTAAGCAGATGAAGGTGGATATGCCTTTAACCTATGCCAAGGATAAATTGACCTGCCCATACATTATTGAAACCCTTGATAAGGTCACTGAGGGAAAGGCTATTATTTCAACGGATGTGGGGCAGCATCAGATGTGGGCAGCCCAGTTTTATCATTATACCGAACCGAGAACATTTCTTTCATCCGGTGGACTTGGTACCATGGGATACGGACTTGGTGCCTGTATCGGAGCAAAAGTGGGAAGACCGGAAAAAATCTGCGTAAATATTGCCGGAGACGGTTGTTTCCGTATGAATTTAAATGAACTTGCTACTGCGTCCAGATACAACATTCCAATTATTGAGATTGTAATTAATAATCATGTGCTTGGTATGGTTCGCCAGTGGCAGACTTTATTCTACGGACGGCGTTATTCACAGACGGTATTAGAAGATAAGGTCGATCTCGTAAAAATTTCTGAAGGACTTGGTTGCAAAGCAATCCGTGTAACAAAAATGGAAGAAGTGGAACCGGCCATTCGTGAAGCAATTGCATATGGCGGACCTGTAGTTCTTGATTGCATTATCGAGGAAGACGACAAGGTATTTCCAATGGTGCCGGGTGGAGCTGCCATCAGCGATGCTTTTGATGAAGAAGATTTAAAGAAACAGATGTTATCCTAAATTGTTTTAGATGCAGAAGGCAGTGTTTGCCTTAACTTGACGCAGATATAAATTAAGCGTAACATTTATGGGTGGGTAAAATGTTTTCTTCATTTATAATGAATACAAAACTTACCGAAAAAAGGAGGATAAAATAGTGAGCAGAGTTTATAATTTCTCAGCAGGACCGGCAGTATTACCGGAAGAAGTATTACAGGAAGCAGCAGCAGAAATGCTTGATTACAAGGGCTCCGGGCAGTCTGTTATGGAAATGAGTCATCGTTCCAAGGTCTATGATACCATAATCAAAGAGGCGGAAGCCGATCTTCGAGAACTTATGAATATTCCGGACAATTATAAAGTGTTATTTTTGCAGGGCGGTGCATCTCAATTTTTTGCTGAAGTTCCGATGAACATGATGAAGAACAAGAAAGCCGGCTATATTATTACCGGACAGTGGGCAAAAAAAGCATTTCAGGAAGCAAAAATTTTCGGAGAAGCAGTAGAACTTGCATCTTCTGCAGATAAAACATTTTCTTATATTCCGGATTGTTCCGATCTCCCGATAACGGACGATATGGACTATGTTTACATATGTGAGAACAATACCATTTACGGAACCAAGTATAAGACCCTGCCGAATACCAAGGGAAAGACACTGGTTTCTGATGTTTCATCCTGCTTTTTATCGGAACCGATTGATGTAACAAAATACGGTGTGGTTTACGGCGGAGTACAGAAAAATGTTGGCCCGGCCGGTTGTGTAATTGCCATTATCCGGGAAGATTTAATTACAGATGATTGCCTTCCGGGAACCCCGACCATGCTGAAATGGAAGACACAGGCAGATAATGATTCGCTTTACAATACGCCGCCATGTTATACCATTTACATCTGCGGAAAAGTCTTCAAATGGTTAAAGAAGATGGGCGGACTGGAAGAAATGAAGAAGCGTAATGAAGAAAAAGCAAAGATTCTCTATGATTTTCTGGATTCTTCCAAATTGTTTAAGGGAACTGTGGTAAAGGAAGATCGTTCGTTGATGAATGTACCGTTTGTTACCGGAGATGCAGATCTTGATGCTAAATTTGTGAAAGAGGCAACGGAAGCCGGTTTTGTAAATTTAAAGGGACACAGAACTGTTGGCGGTATGCGTGCAAGCATTTATAATGCGATGCCAATCGAAGGGGTAAAAGCACTTGTTGAATTTATGAAGAAATTTGAACAGGAAAATGCTTAAAATAAATTTGTTAAGGAGAGAAAAAATGTTTAAGTATCATTGTTTAAATCCAATTGCACAAGTGGGTTTGGATAAATTTAGTGCAGATTACGAAAAAACTGACAATGTTTCCGAAGCACAGGGTGTTTTGGTTCGTAGTGCAGCCATGCACGATATGGAATTACCGGAAAATCTTCTTTGTGTTGCAAGAGCAGGAGCCGGTGTTAATAACATTCCGCTGGACAAATGTGCGGAGCAGGGCATTGTGGTATTTAATACACCGGGAGCTAATGCCAATGCGGTTAAGGAACTGGTTATGGCAGGTCTTCTGCTGGCCAGCCGTGATATTGTAGGCGGTATTGACTGGGTAAAGAGTGCGGCGCAGGATGAAAATATTGCGAAAGCGGCAGAAAAAGAAAAGAAGAAATTTGCCGGAACTGAAATTGAGGGGAAGAAACTTGGTGTAATCGGACTCGGCGCAATTGGCGTAAAAGTTGCCAACGCTGCGGCAGCTCTTGGGATGGAAGTTTATGGTTATGATCCTTATCTTTCCGTTAATGCAGCGTGGAATCTGAGCCGAAGCACAAAACATGTGTTTGATGTAAACGATATTTACAAAGAATGTGATTTCATAACCATTCATGTTCCTTTGATGGATTCCACAAAAAATACGATTAATGAGGATGCGATTGCATTAATGAAGGATGGAGTTGTAATTTTGAATTTTGCCAGAGATTTGCTTTGCGATGAAAAAGCAATTTTGGCTTCTCTTGCAACCGGAAAGATTAAGAAATATGTAACTGATTTTCCAAATACAACGACAGCCGGACAGAATGGTTGTATCGTAATTCCGCATCTTGGTGCTTCTACCGAGGAAGCAGAAGACAACTGTGCAAAAATGGCAGTAGATGAAATGCGCAATTATCTGGAAAACGGAAATATAGTAAACAGTGTGAATTATCCGGCGGTTGATATGGGTGTATGTAATGCGGCCGGCAGAATTGCAATCTGTCATAAAAATGTTGCTAACATGATCACAAAGTTTACGGCGGCCTTCGGAGACCTTGGTATCAACATTGAAAATATGTTGAACAAATCAAGAGGAGAATTTGCCTATACGATGTTGGATGTTGCTGCGCCGGTATCGGATGATATTGTTGCAAAACTGTCTGCACTGGAAGATGTTATTAAGGTTCGTGTAGTAAGATAAACAGAGAATCCCTTTTCGGATTTTAGGAACACAAAACCGAAAAGGGAGTTTTTATATGGGACATAATAAGTATGAATGACAATAAATAACAGGAAATTCTAAGACATTATATCTCCGTAGGAATTCATATTACCCATAGTGCTTTGGAATTTACGCTCCAGAGTAATGCTTCGTTCGCTGGCAAGATCCATATATTTAATAAATACGGATTCGATGGTGGTCCCGGTTTCCTCTGCGATTTGCTGCAGAATGGGATTTAGTTTTTCCAATTGATAGGAAACCTGTGTTTTCTGGGGGTCGATTCCATCTAACACTTCATCCGCATAGGTGTTAATGCGGTCTAAAAACATTTCTTCTTCCTTCGTCATGTTGTTCACTTCCTTTCCTGTATATTTTAACAAAATGAATTTACGGAAGCAACCTTGTAACCTGTTGTTTTGTTTTCTTGTGCTAACTTCTGTTGTTTGGTAAAATAAAAAAGATAAAAACATATGAAAATTGAGACCAGAAATACAGATAGGAGCATTCGACTATGGCAGATGTCAGACCATTTATGGCGATTCGGCCTTCTGAGGCATACAAAGATGTGATTCCGGCGTTGCCGTATGATGTATATAATCGGAAGGAAGCAAGGGAACAGGTACAAAAGGAGCCACATTCTTTTCTCGCGATTGACCGACCGGAGACACAATTCCCGGAGGATATGGACATGTATGCGGATGCAGTTTATGAAAAAGCAGCAGACATGTTAAAAGAATGGCGTGAGGAAGGTGCCTTTTTACAAGAAGATAAACCTTGTTATTACATCTATGAACTGACAATGAATGGCAGAACCCAGACGGGAATCGGTGCGGTGGCTTCCATTGTTGATTATGACAATCAGATAATTAAAAAACATGAAAATACCAGAGCGGATAAAGAAGAGGATCGGGTTCGTCATGTTTCTGCCTGTGGTGCGCAGACAGGACCTGTTTTTCTTGCTTATCGGAATCATCCGGTAATTGGTGCGATTGTTGCAGCCCGAAAGACAGCGACGCCTGTATATGATTTCACAAAAGAAGATCAGGTCCGCCATCGTGTGTGGATTTTGGATCGGGAAGAAGATATTTCGAGGATTCAGCAGGCTTTTGCGGAAATTCAGGCCATTTATATTGCAGATGGTCATCATCGCTGTGCATCGGCTGTACGGGTAGGAAAACAATATCGAGAAAACAATCCCCGTCATACCGGAAATGAAGAATATAATTATTTTCTTTCTGTTTTATTCCCGGAAGATGAATTGATGATTATGGACTACAATCGAGTTGTTCATGATCTTAACGGAATAGAAGTAAAAGAATTCTTGCACCAATTGGAAACTTATTTTACGGTTTCTGCCATTTCCCATGCAGAGCATCCGCGGAAAAAGGGAGAAATCACCATGTATGTGGACAAACAGTGGTATCGTTTGTCTATGAAGGATTGCCTCATGCAGTCTTCCGATCCGGTGGAACAGTTGGATGTGGCTATTTTACAAAAATATGTGCTGGATAATATTCTTGCCATTAAAAATCCCAAAACCGACCAGAGGATTTCTTTTGTGGGCGGAATTCGTGGTCTGAAGGAATTGGAAAATATGGCAGATGAATATCAAGGGGTGTCGTTTGCCATGTATCCGACCGATATTCGGGAATTATTTGCCGTTGCAGACGCGGGAAAATTAATGCCGCCAAAGTCCACCTGGTTTGAACCAAAATTGCGAAGCGGTATTTTGATTCATGTCATTGACCAATAATCAAGGAAAACATGCTGCATTAAATCGATGAATCGTATAATAAAATACTTCCTGCTATTGTTGAATAATTTGGAAATCCTAATGGATGGCAAATACTAAAGTATAATTTGATGAAAGATAAGAACAATATTTAGATGAAAGTCTGGAGAGGGAACCATGGAGAAAAAACTATATGATTTAATGGATTGGGCTGAAATTGAAGAAATTACTTACGCAGAATCTTCGAGTCCGCAGAATATTTTGGGGCCGCATAATGTGGGGCGGCAGACTTTGGTGCAGGCTTATTTTCCCGGAAGTAAAAAGGTGGTTATGTATATTGACGCCGACGGTAAGACGGATAAATTGACCCGGAAAGGAAAAACCGTAAAAGAAGAAGTAATCATGGAGCAGGCGGATGAAAATGGATTTTATGCCGCATTGTTGCCGGGAAAAAATCGTAAGGATTACAGTTTTCATGTAGAATATGAAACGGAAGAATTTACAAAGTCGGGAAGAAGATGCGTTCGTTCCAAAAACCGGAAGGATGTATACCAATTTACCAATCTTCTTACGGAAAAAGATATGGAGAAATTTTTGTCCGGTACCGCCAGAGATGCCTATAAGATTTTAGGAAGTCACAGAATGACGATTAATGGTGTATTGGGATGCCGTTTTGCAGTTTGGGCTCCGGATGCCATTCGCGTCAGTGTATTTGGCGATTTTAATGACTGGAATCATGAGATGTACCAGATGATGCGTGTGGGAGACACCGGGATTTTTGAATTGTTTATTCCCGGAGTCGATGTGGGTGCACGATATCAGTATGAAATATTAAAACGGGGATATGAAAAGGCAGTAAAAGCAGATCCTTACAGTTTGGCCTGCGAGAAAAAAGAGGAATTGATTTCCATTGTGTCAGATACCAAAGGATTCCGTTGGCAGGATGAAACATGGGTAAAGGCAAGAAAAAAATCCCATCCGGATGAAAAACCATTTCTTTCTGCGGAAGTATCTCTGGTTCGGCTTATGCGCCTCGGAAAGGAAACCAAAACCTTCAAACAGGTTGTGACAGAATTGATTCAGACGGCCCGGGATATGCATTATACCCATTTGGAGTTTATGCCTATTGTGGAAGATTGTAACAATGGATCGGCTGGGTATTGTCCTGCATTATTCTTTTCTGCCAGCCCGATATTAGGGGAAGATTTTGATTTTCGCTATCTTGTGAATGAGTTACATAATGCCGGTATTGGAGTAATTATGCAGTGGAATATTGCAGGCTTTGAAGGTTGTGCCAACGGTCTTGGCTATTTCGACGGAACCGGTCTTTATGAATATGATGATGCCCGAATGGGTATTGATGTCCGCACAGGTATGCATATTTTCCAATATGGCAGACCGGAGGTAAAGAGTTTTCTCCTATCTGCAACCTGTTACTGGATTGAACAGTTCCATTTGGATGGCATCAAAATCTGTAATCTGGCGAATTCCCTGTATCTTGATTATTATCGTCAGCCCGGCAACTGGGTGCCGAATATGTATGGCGGAAATGAAAATTTAGATTTTATTTCTTTTGTAAAAACATTAAACCGGTCAATTCATGCGAATTATCCGAATCTGATAACCATTGCGGATGACGAAAGCGGTTGGCCGAATCTTACTCTGGGAAATGGGGCAACGGCAACGGAAGAGGCGGAAAATAATTCCCTTGGCTTTGACTTAGCCTGTGACAATGGTTCCAACAAAGATATTCTGGATTATTTGAAAACCGATCCGTATGAACGGAAATTTATCCATGAAAAACTGTTGGCCGGAACTTATTATCAGAATAATGAGAACTTTATTTTACCGATTCACCATAAGAACATATCAGAAGCCGGTGGTAATCTGATTTCAATTATGGCGGGAAATGATATTGACCAGAAGAATCATTTAAAACTTTTGTTAAGTTATCTGCTGCTTCGTCCGGGGAAGAAACAGGTGTTTTTCGGTGTGGAAGACTATATAAAAGATTTTGCAAAGGCTTTGTATGAGTTATATCTGCAAGAGCCGGCACTTCAGGGAACAGGGAAAGATTTCGCTTGGATTAATCATATGTCTGCAAATGAGAATGTAATTTCCTTTGTGAGAAAACATAAGAAAAAACAATTGTTTGTTGTATTTAATTTTGCAAATGTTCTTTATCCGAAATATCGCATTGGTTCTGATGCAGAGGGGCAATATAAAGAAATTTTCCATTCGGATGCATCCTGTTTTGGAGGGAACAATGAGGTAAATGAAGGGCGGATTCCTACCAGAGAGGTGGCTTATGACGGAAAACCGTATTCTTTTGTGATGAAACTGGCACCTTTGTCCGTAAGCGTTTTGGAATTTACGGCGTATACGGACGCAGAGCAGAAGGCCATTGCACAGAAAAAGGCGGATAAAGAAAAGGAGCACATGGAAATCCTGGAGGCCAGAAAAGAAAAAGCGGAAGAAAGACAGAAAAAGAAAGAGGCTTACGCAAAAGAGAAAACGAAAATTCTTGATAAAATACACAATGAAAAGGTAAAAGCACTTGAGGAAGCAAGAAAGAAGATTTTTTCGTAAGATATGTACGGGAAATTTCAGGGATACATTTCTCGGCAAACCGGAACAAATTCATCGGTAAGCCGGAAGAAATCTATTGGTAAGCCGGAACAAATCCATCAGTAAGTTGGAAGAAATCTATCGGTAAGCCGGAAGAAATCTATTGGTAAGCCGGAACAAATCCAT
>JBJEMA010000013.1:4831-7351 GCA_051879435.1 Lachnospiraceae bacterium | reverse complement strand
TACTAAAGAATAAAACGAATAAAAAAATTACAAAGAATAAAAAGAATACAAATAAATATATTCTAATATTGTAATCCGGAATTATTTGGCGAACTGCCAAAGAATCATAGACTCACGATTTTCAGAACGAAATCCCTTTGAATGTGTTAATAAAATATCATCACATAGCAGATCTGTCAATATAGATTTGAAATGTTTTTGACATGCAGATTTGAAATGTTTTTGACATGTAGATTTGACATATTGCTTTGAAATAATTTTGAATTACTACGAGTATTTCTGTATCGCAACAGGCTAAAGCGTGGCAGAAGGAATGTCCCCGCGGCAGAGCGTGGCAGAAGGAATGTCCCCGCGGCAGAGCGTGGCAGAAGGAACATCCCCGCGGCAGAGCGTGGCAGAAGGAACGTCCCCGCGGCAAGGCAGTGCAGCGGGGCACTATAGGCCGCGGACCACCTGCACGCTGTCGATGTGGACATTATCAGAGCCACCGTTGATGATTGGAAATTCACAGTGGATGGCATTTTGTTCCAGATATATCTCGTAAATGTGATGGGTATCCGTACTTTCAAGCAATTCGATATTAAGAGTACCTTCGCCAAAATCTGTGGTGCCCATAACGGAAATATAATCAAGATTTTCACCGGTAATTGTGAGATAGTAAACACCGGAATACATGGTGATATTCGGCCCCTTGGTAACGCAGCCCGGTGCCAACAACCATGCAACATGTTCCGTAACACCGGCCACTAAGCCATCTCCTGATCCCACAGAACCATCACCAGATTCTCCCGTGGCATTCATTGAACCACCGGTAGAATTCTCTACGGCTCCCTGCGAAGCATCACCTGTACCGTCACCGGTGCCTGCAACATCCCCGGTCGCGTCCGCGTATTCCGTGACCGTTACGGTTTCGCCGGCGCTCATCCAGGCCGCATCACCTACCATGTCATAGGTATAAGTGCTGAGGATGCTGCGCATGGACTCGTAGTCTACGAAGCCATAAATTACATAAGTGTCGGATTCGTAAATTTTGTTATCGTCAGTAAGGTAACGCAGAAATGGACAGACATCCTTTTCTTCGGAACTGAGGAGAAGGAAAATTTTGCCCTGCGGCGGATTTGTCACATGATCCACTTCCTGCAGCCACAAAAATAAATCATCCACATCGATTTGTTCCGTCGCGCCCTTTTTCCAGGTGTACATTTCCAGCGCCCCATCGGATAACTCCGTCATGATATTGCCATTCCAGTAGGTCGCGTAACCGGTGGAGTAACCGTCCGCCACAAGAGCGGCCGCCAATCCCCGCCGCTCTTCATTGTAATCAATCCCCGCCTGATAACGGTATACGCTGACGGAAGAGAGGAAAACCAAAACCCCCGCAATGCCGCCAATCACGATGGCTGTGGATTTACGCCAATGATGATTTTTGAACACCTGGGCAAGCAGTGGTATAGCAAATATGATAATCGGCAGCGCATAGCGGTCCTCATAGGACATGTCCGTAAAATTGTAAAGCAGAAAATAAACCAGAAGATTCATCAGGAAGAAAATCGCCAGCAGCCGTTCCGAAGAAGGCAGATTTTTTCCGTGACGAAAATAGTAAACATAGTAAAGTACCAGCGCAATCACGATTGCAAAGCAGGCAATATTACGCACCAGGGCATCGGAAAAAATTTCCCCGGAGGTATAGCCGAAGGAAGTGAGAATTCCGCTAATCAGTCGCTGCACATATTCCAGACTGAAATTCTGGAAATTCAGTTCCGTCCACGTATTGAAGGAGAAATATTTGCTCAGGACTTTCGCATTTAACAGGTAGCCGATTCCGGAAAACACCAGCGCCGTGTAAATGCCATGGTAGCGGAAATGCTTCTCCTGATAGGTGCGGTAAAGGGAAGTAAGCACCAGCGGCAGATAAAGGATAATGAGCTGTCGCGGGCCGCCCATTCCGGCCAGCAGGGATAATAATGCCAGCAGGGCCTCCACCAGCCAGAAATTTCGCAATTTCGTTTCATAGAACATGCGGTCCAGATGAAGAATCATGGCAATCGTCAGAAAGGAAATGACGATATGCGGAATGTAATAAAGCCCCATCAGGACAATGTCGCTGTAAATTACGGAGAACGGCAGAAACAAAAAGGACGCCGCATAAGGAAAATATTTCTGAATTCCCAGTTCCCGGCACAGGTAGAAAAAACTGCCCAACATAATAAGGGAAAGGCAAATGGCAGAGGCCACCCGCACCCGGTGCCAGCTGTCAAAAATATGAAACAGAAGACCGAACACAATCTGGTTGTTCAGAACGCGAATTTCCGTAGAATAGAACCAGTTGCGGGAGAGGACGCCATTTCCGCCGGAGACTAATTTGCCCAGCACCATTTCGCTGGACATGTCGGAGTCGAGAAGGCCGGTGATATTTTTGGCATAAAATACCCAGTATAAAATCATGACGCCGGCCAGCCACACATAGGAAACCACTGTCGGCCAGGTGATTTTGGACATAGTTTTTGCGCCGGCACCGAC
>JBJEMA010000013.1:3021-4731 GCA_051879435.1 Lachnospiraceae bacterium | reverse complement strand
TAAATGTAATCGCATTTCTCGATGGTGGAGAGGCGGTGCGCAATCATGAGAATGGTTTTGGTGCCCTGCAGGCCATCGATGGCGCGCATTACCTCTTTTTCGGTTTCGTTGTCGAGCGCCGATGTGGCCTCATCAAATACGAGCACCTCCGGATTCTGGTAAAGTGCCCGGGCGATGCCGATTCGCTGGCGCTGACCGCCCGAAATACGAACGCCCCGCTCACCCACCTGGGTATCGAGCCCCTCCGGCAGGGAAGCGATGAAATCCCGCAGCTGCGCATCTTCTAACGCACGCCATACCTGCTCGTCGTCAATTTTCTCCGGATCCATGCCAAATGCCACATTTGCGCGAATGGTGTCGTCCGTCAGATAAATATTCTGCGGAATGTAGCCGAGTTTCCGTTTCCAGCCCCACTCATTTTCCGCAATGTCCACACCATCCACCGTCACCTTGCCTTCGTTCGGCGTGAGCAGTTGTAAAATGATATCTGCCGTAGTGGTTTTTCCGCCGCCGGAAGGGCCGATGAGCGCAACCGAACTTCCCCGCGGAATTTCCATGCTCACATCATGCAGGACATCGCGCTCGGTGCCATTGTAACGGAAGGAAACATGCTCGAGACGAATGGCATCGTGGAACGGCATTTCCGGAATTTCGCCGGATATCCGGTCAAAGGTGTTGACAAAACTGTCCGCCTCCTTGATGTCGCGGTAGACCAGGTCGATGGAGGCCTTGTAGTAAATAATCATGTTGAAGCTGGCGTACAGCGCATTTACCGAAGGGAGCAGCTTGTAGGCCGCCACGCAGAATACGGCGAGCTGCGGAAGCAGCGTCATGTAATCCGGGTTAAATGCAATGTTGATGCCAAGATAGCCGAGAATGGCGCCGATGGCGAACACCTCAATCAGGTATTTCGGCAGCGTGGAGAACAGGGAAAATTTGACATAGATGTCCGCAATCTCCTGATATGTCTGGTGGTAGGTGTCGATGAAATGGCGCTCCGTGTTCATGATTTTGATCTCCTTCACGCCCTCGAAGGCCTGGCGCAGGTGCTTGTTCATCTGCCCGCCCAGATACTGGTTGCGGCGGCCGTTTCGCCGATTTTTCTTCTGCAGACCAAACACAATAATTAAGAGGCAGATGCCCAGAATCAGCGCCACCGTCAATGTCATCCAGATGTTGGAAATAGCGAGGTAAGCGATGATGGCAAGGGCCGTCACGCCGTTGGAAACGATTGTCATGATGTTGGAAATCAACTGGAACAACTGGTCCACATCCGTGCTGACGCTACGCATCAGGTCGGCAGAATTGACGCCAAGAAAATAGGAATACGGCTGCTTCAGATAAGCGGTCATCAGCCTTGTCGCAAAATGCATTCGCATATCCGCCGCAAAGCGGTACTGCACCTTGTACATCAGGCAAATGTACGCATTTTTCACGATGTAAATGACCACCGTCGCCCCAATGAGCCACAGTAGCACCTGCTCCTTCGTGGTGGCAGAGGTGATGTCCATGACAATCCGACAATACCGATTGTCCGTAAAATCCCCTGTATCCATCGCAAGTTCAATAATGGGCAGAATGATGGTGATTCCCAGAAGTTCTGCCGCCGAGCCGACTAAAATCATGAAAAAGAGAAGAACCAGCTTCCCTTTCATTTTCCGATCCAATAAATAATTTAACTGCTTAAATGTACTCATAATATAACCTTTT
>JBJEMA010000013.1:0-2921 GCA_051879435.1 Lachnospiraceae bacterium | reverse complement strand
CTGCAATCGATAAATGCATCCGGATTAAAATAGGATGCAACATCCGGCGCACCCCAGTAAAGCGGTATGGTGCCCGCTGCCCAGGCGTCAATGATTTTTTCCGTAATGTAACCCGGAAATTTGGAATTTTCAAATGCAAAGGAAAACCGATACCCGGACTGGAATTCCAATTTATCTGCCACCGGCTGCCCGTCCGGCAAGTTATTACGGTGGCGTCCGCCGGAATCTACCTGCTTGTATTCGCACAGTTTTTCAAAAAACGCATCCCGCACATTGCAACCAAGATTGTTGGATACTACAGTACAGCAGAATTTCTTTTTTCCCAGGTAGTAATCATCGGAATGTTTATGTTTCTCCAAAGCCAACTGCAAATTTTTTTCATAGGTCAGGAAAAGCGGATACCACAGATATCGGTCGCCGAAAGAAATGTCATCAAATGCAATCGCGTAGTCGTAGACATTAAAATTCGGTGCGAGTGCCTCCCCGAGAAACTGGATGCGCACGCAATTATATTTCAAATAATCTGTCCCAAAAATGGAGCAGAAAATGTAGTCCGGATGTTCTTTATCAAGAATAACATTGTAATGCTTTCGAAGCAGCCTGGTGATTATGAAATTGTCCGGATCCAGCGTCTTCCAAAAATCAATGTACGCAATTCGAATCTCTTTCATGGTGTCCTTTCTGTCAATTTGAATTCTCAACTCTTTCGTTTGCTGATTCTTTCACAAGAACTGTCAGCGCAATTCCTTATTCTTTCTCAAGAACTGTCAGCGGGATTTCTCTTCTCTAAGGATGACAAATGGTAACTCTCTTCCCGGGAGATTCTTTCTACCATCGTTTCTTATATAATCTGCAGGTAATCGTGGGACTTAGGAAAAAGCAGAAAAAGAAACCTCTCTGCTTCCAATTCAGGTGTCCGGTTTTTTTCTTTAATTCACTACGCAGTTTCTGCTTCAACTGTTTGCCGATCTGCTTTTTCTCCTCGCCCTTAAGCACCATGTCCGTATAAAAATAATTGCGAAAAATGCAGACCAGGTAGCGGTAATAAACCAAATCAATTAATTCCTGCTTCTCTGCCGTGCCCTCCGGCAAATTCTGAATCCATTTCAGCCGATCCTCATAGCATTCAAAAATTGATAACCGCTTCGTACTCCAGCCGGTGCGTATCAAGCTCGCCTCTGCCGCGCGGTAAAAATGAAGCGGCAAATCCACATGCACCATACCACCGGCCTGAATATAATTGCGGTGAGCCACCATCTGATCCTCATGAAGCCGCATCCCTTCCGGGAAAAGCAGGGAGTCAAATGCGGCAACCCGGTAAAGTTTTGTCCACACTACCACGGTCCGCAGGTTCAGATTGTAGCGCGGACCTTTCTTTCCGTCTTCCAGAATGCGAAGACATTCCTGCATAGAATAACTGTGGATTTTATCCAAATATTGCATTTCTAAACCAGTGCTCTGCGGATTACCGTTTCCCAAGCCTAGCGTTTTTTTCTGTGGATTATCCGATGACACAGAATCTTCCTTCGGCAATGAAAGAAATACCTGAAGTTCCGGCACTTCCCGGGCATAGTCCGTAAAATCCGAAGGCACATCGGCGAATCCAATCTGTACAATATTGGCATGTTCCCGCTCTGCCACTTTTACCACAATTTCCAGCAGGGAAATGTGAATGCAGTCGTCGCTGTCCACAAAATAAAGGAAGTCTCCTTTGGCAGCGCGGATTCCCGTATTGCGGGCGGAAGCAAGACCTTTATTCTCCTGACGAATCAAATGAAAACGGTCATCTGCTTTTTCATATTCTTCGCAGATACTGCCCGAACCATCCGTTGATCCGTCATCCACCATGATAACTTCAAAATCGGTATAGGTTTGTTGTTTTATGGAGTCCAGACAACAACGCAGATATTTCTCCACATTGTAGACCGGCACAACGATACTTACCATATTTCCAATCTCCGTTTATTCCTTCGATGCTGTTTCCCATTCTCATACGCAACCATTTGCTCACGACCATTCTCTCACGGTCCTTCCGACAACCTTTCACCAAAGCCCTTGTCTCACGGTCCTTCCGACAACCATTCGCCACAGTTCTTGTCGCACGACCATTTATCCCGATATGTGCGACAAATCTATCTTTCTAGTACATACCATCGTTCTGGATAGGAACCGGGTAAATCACAAGATTTTCCCCATTTGCCACAACCCGCTCGAATTCCCGGGTGTCTCCTGTATAAGTATACCCATAATAGGTGTTGTAGACACCGACTTTTGGATAATTCGGATCGTTCACCCGGTCATACCAGGTGCGCTCACGAAGATTCCCTTCCTCAAAATCGTAGATAGTCGGGCCAAATAATTCCGCATCCGTCATCTGCTCTGTCTCCGCACCATCTTCCATCAACAAAGTATCATCTGCCGTTTCTTCGCCGGAATCATCTCCCATCAATACGATGTCCGATGCTTCCACAGACACAACCGTGTCCCCATCATAAAGCCCCGCGCAATAAAGAAGGGTTGGCATGAGGTCTGTAAAGTAAATCGGCGCCCCGTTACATTCATATGTATCCTGCGTCTGGTTCGGCGCCTTTATCATGAAAATCGGCGTGGAGGCGAACATGCCGTCTCCGGTAATATCGCTGGGATCATGGCGACCATGGTCAGCAGTCACAATAATGGTGGCGTTATCATAGATGCCCAAATCCTTCATTTGCTGCATGTATTTGGCAACAATTCCAAGACAATATGCAAAATCCTGCGCATTGTCCCGCGGCGCATGACAGCCGGACAGATGCTGATACAAAAGATAATTGTCGTTCTCCCCATAGGAAAGATTCAAATGTGCGTCAAAATCTTCATTGTCATAACAATTGGTTGTGCTCTGGCGAATCACAATGTCGCAAAAATCCACATCTTCGATT
>JBJEMA010000012.1:3122-7354 GCA_051879435.1 Lachnospiraceae bacterium | reverse complement strand
CAGACATTCATCCGGAACGGTTAGAGTCGCTGCTGGAAGTTCTCATTGGTCAGCATGTTACCATTCGCCAGGTGCTTCCAAACGACGGCGAGCGTCTGGCAGAACATGGCAGTCTTGTCATTATGGATATCATCGCAGAACTTGAAGATGGCTCTATCGTAGATGTGTCTCCCTTGACACCTTCCGTTCCATCGTTCAGAATGTAGATAGTGAACTAAATGCGTGGCTGACATTCTTAGGTTGTACGGAATCTTCGAGAATTCTTGACCTTGTTCGAAAATATCCGAAGTTTCTGGATCTCTATAAGGATATGGCCCTGTTTCGTACCAATCCAAAGGAGTTGATTTTTATGTTTTCTGAAGCACTTTATATTCTCGATCGAAACACAGAAAAATATATGGTTGAGGAACAAAACCGCAAAATCAAGGAACAGGAAAAGATTATCGCTGCGAACGAAAAGCTGATAGAGGAAAGCCGGAAGCTGATAGAGGAAAGCCAGAAGCAGTTTGCGGAAAAAGAAAGGCAGATTGCAGAAAAAGAAAAGCAGATTACAGAACTCAAAGAACAGTTACGCCAACTTCAGAACTAATTTCTTTCGCAAGTTGCAAAATTACATTTCAATGAAGTTAAAAAGGAATCGCTTTTAGAAGGCGATTCCTTTTTATTTCGACGTTGCACCGGGGACGGACGTGCACCGGGGACGTATCTTTTGTCACGCAGAGTGTCCCCTGTCACAAGAAGTGTCCCCTGTCACATTATATGACATGCGGTGTTTCGGATCGCATTTCAAGAGTATTATTAGCCAGATAATAACACCAAGAACAATTGTTTTGTTTGTTTTCTGACAGTATAATTTGATGTAGAAAACAAAGTAATAAGGATTTGTGGGGAAGGAATTTTACCTCGAAACAAAGACAAGGAATACCTTTGAGACAGAGAGAATGCTATTTACTACGATATGATTGCGAGACAGAGGGACGAACCTTGTGACAGGGGACGATCCTAGAGACAGGGGACGATCCTTGTGACAGAGGACACTCTGCGAGACAGAGGGACGATCCTTGTGACAGGGGACACTCTGCGAGACAGAGGGACGATTCTTGTGACAGAGGGACACTCTGTGTGACAAAAGGTACGTCCCTACTACGAAGGTATGTCCCCAATGAAAGGAAGGGAAAAACGAATGACACAGGAGCAAAAGGAACGGTTGGTGAAGCAGTTTGCATTTGCGAAAGAAATTGATAAGGAGAAATTGATTGGCAGACAGACCTATCTGTCGGATGGTTCACGGAAGGAAAATGATGCGGAGCATGCATGGCATATGGCAATGATGACAGTTATTCTGAGTGAGTACTCCAATGAAAAAATTGATGTACTGAAAACGATTACTATGTTGCTGCTTCATGATCTTGTGGAGATTGATGCGGGGGATACTTATGCTTATGATGAAGAAGGGAAAAAGACTCAGAAGGCAAGGGAATTGCTGGGAGCGGAACGAATTTTCGGATTGTTGCCCAAGGATCAGGGTGAAAAATTGCGAGCCATTTGGGACGAATTTGAACGAAATGATACCCCGGAGGCACATTTCGCCCGCTGCATGGATAACATTCAACCGATGATGCTGAATGCAGCGTCAGACGGCAAATCATGGGAGGAACGCAGCGTACGAATCAGTCAGATTTTGAAACGAAACAGTACCACAGCGCAGGGATCGGAAGTGTTGTGGGATTATGCAAAAGAAAATTTCCTAAAACCGAACCTGGAGAAAGGACGCATTATTAATGAGTAGTACGACGCGGTTTTATCTGGCTCCGATGGAAGAAATCACAGGATATGTTTTTCGCAATGTCTATGAAAAATTGTTCGGTGATGTGGACAAGTATTTTACTCCATTTCTGTCGCCCACTCAGAAAAAAGTGCTGAAAACCAGAGCGCAAAAAGATGTGGCGCCGGAACATAATGAGGGCATGTATGTTGTCCCGCAGATTCTGACGAACAAGGTTGAGGATTTCTTACATACCTTATATTACCTGCTGGAATTGGGGTATGAGGAAATCAATCTGAATCTGGGGTGCCCATCGGGTACGGTGGTCAGCAAGAAAAAGGGTGCCGGTATGCTGGATGATCCGGATGAACTGGATGCGTTTTTTGCTATTCTGTTTGATCAAATTTGGCGTGAAGGGTTAGAGCGGCGCGTGAAGATTTCGGTGAAATCAAGAATCGGATTGCAGGAAACCTATGAATTTGAAGATTTGATAAAGGTGTACAACCGCTATCCAATATCAGAATTAATCTTGCATCCGCGTTTGCAAAAGGAATTTTATAAAGGGGAAGTGCATCGCGAAATATACGCCTGGTGTCTGGAAAACAGCATACATCCGGTCTGCTATAATGGGGATGTTTTTACCCGGCAGGATTACGAAACATTATTGAAAGATTTTCCATCCACCGGCAGTGTTATGCTTGGGCGCGGTGTTATCGGTAATCCGGGCTTGATAAGGGAAATAAAAACGGGACAGGTTGTTTCGTTGGAAGAACTGAAGATATATGCAGACACATTGTATTTGGCTTATTGCGAGGAACTTGGCAATAATAGGGACGCGCTTTTCAAGATGAAAGAGGTATGGAGTTATCTTTATCCGGTGGTGTGGCAAAAAAAGATGGTAACTTATCCGGTGCAGAACGGGAAATGTGAAGTGGACGGGGAAACCGCGCAGACATTGGACGGGGAAACTGCGCACATACTCGAACGATGCTACCGGGATATTTGTAAAGCAAAAGATGACAGAACTTATCAAAGTGCAGTCCATAGAATTTTTCAATAATATCGTTGCTTTTCTGAAAGATGTCAAGCATGTTTCCTGTTCAAAAAACCTGCGGTTTCCTGTTCAAAAAACTCAGCGTGCCTGCTCAAAATACCTGCAGTTTTCTGTTCAAAAAACCTGCGGTTTCCTGTTCGATAACCTGCAGCGTGCGAATTTACCTACACATAAATTCTTCAATTTTTTGTGCATCATGATATCCCTTGTGATATAGGGCGCCAATGGCATGCAAATCCTTGCTGAGTACATGAACACCAAGAACATCATCCGGAGCAACAATAAGTGCTTTCCCTTCTGCTTCATATTTCTTCGCAAGTGCAACGCTTCGGTTATAAAGTGAAGCCCTGCGACGCATGGCATGTGCCATATTTGGAAATTTGTGTTCCAAAGCCCGGGCATATTTAACATCGGATTTTGGGTTGCGCCGGTAATCAATGGGAAGCGTCAGCAGCACAATTACCTTATCACAACCTTCGTCAAATGCCTTCTGTACCGGAACCGGGTCGCTGACTGCACCGTCGTAATAAAAGGAGTCACCGATGGCAACGGGTGGACTGGCAATGGGAATGGAAGCAGATGCAATGAGTGCATCGTATTTATCTTTATGGATATCTGCCCGGGTGAAATATTTTGGCATACCATGTAGGGCATCGGTTGCTACCACCAGTAAGTCCATGGGATTTTTCTCATAAGCCTCATAATTAAATGGATCTTCTCCTTGGGAATTGCTCAGGTCGTTATAAATGTAATCCAGGTTCAAAATAGATTTCTGATTTACAATACTGTAAAGTCCGATATATTCCTTTCTTTTTGGGTATTCCGCATAAAACCGATAATTGCGACCAATCTGTCCGGATAGAAAACTCATCAGATTGGCAGCCCCCGCTGACACCCCAATCCCTAAGTCAAATGTTATTTTATGTTCAAGGCAGTAATCAAAAATACCATCGGTATATACACCGCGAAGCCCACCGCCCGGATCTGTTATTCCTATTTTCATTATTTAATCCGTACCTTTCTGCATTTTTCGATTAGCGAAGTTATGAGTCACATCCGTAAAACCATATCAGCAAATCCATCCTAACGCAGAATATTATATTCCATTTTCTCATAAGTTGCCATACGGTTCCGGGAGCGAGTTCTGCCATACGGTTCCGGGAGCGAGTTCTGCCTGTGCGGGAGTATCGTTCTGCCTGTGCGGGAGTATCGTTCTGCCTGCGCGGGAGCATCGTTCTGCCTGCGCGGGAGTAACATAATTCTACTGTTTTCCGGAGAAATGCCAACAAGAAATGCCAACAAGAAACGCCAACAAGAAATGCCAGCAAGAAATGCCAACAAGAAACGCCAACAAGAAATGCCAATAAGAAATGCCAACAAGAAACGCCAGCAAGAAATGCCAACAAGAAATGC
>JBJEMA010000012.1:0-3022 GCA_051879435.1 Lachnospiraceae bacterium | reverse complement strand
CAACAAGAAATGCCAACAAGAAACGCCAACAAGAAATGCCAACAAGAAATGCCAACAAGAAACGCCAACAAGAAATGCCAACAAGAAATGCCAATAAGAAATGCCAACAAGAAATGCCAACAAGAAACGCCAGCAAGAAATGCCAACAAGAAATGCCAATAAGAAATGCCAACAAGAAACGCCAACAAGAAACGCCAACAAGAAATACCAGCAGGAAATGCCAACAAGAAATTCCGTAGGAATGCCTCTTGTTAAACACACAAAAAAAGGAAATAGTGCTAAAATGAAAATAAGTATGCACACATTCAGAAAAGGATGTGTGACACTATATTTTATATGGAGGATATTGCTATGCACAAAAAAATTGTAGCACTAATTTTGACCGTTACAATGTGTGCAAGTCTTATGGCTTGTGGGCAGACGGCAGAGACAGATGCAACGGTTAGTGATGATGCGGTAATCGAAGAGGATTCGGCATCGGAAAATGAGCCGGAAGAAACTGAAATTATTGAGGAAGCGCCGGAAGAAACGGCAGAGGAAGAAGAGGAAGAACCGGTCTCTCTTATGGGCTATAACATGATAGCCAACGGAGATTTTACCGAAGGTATTGATAATTGGATTAGTTATCTGAATCAGGGACAGGCTGACTTTGCCTGCGTGGACGAACAATTGGTGGTAACAATCACCAACAATGGTCCTTTGATGCATTCCGTACAGGTTGCGGTTGGTGATTTCGCTTTGTATGAAGGATGTGTATACGAGGTTTCCTTTGACGCATGCTCTTCTATTGAAAGAGATGTGGAATATCGTATTCAGATCAATGGCGGCGATTACCATTATTACAATCAGGAAATATTGCATTTAACACCGGAAATGCAGCATTTTGACATAACATTCACTATGGAGGAGGCAGATGATCCGGCCCCGCGCCTTTGTTTTAATATGGGAAATATTGACGCAGAAGGATTAGCAGAGCACACCATTACCTATGATAATTTTGAAATGTACTGTATCGACGAGAGCGGCCGTGTTGGCGGTTCTTCCGGAGTGGACACACCGGATGTTCAGGTGAATCAGATTGGATATCTTCCAAATGCCGCTAAGATTGCAACTTTGACAGGCGAGACTTTGGATACCACATTTGATGTAGTAGATGCAGCCAGCGGCGAGGTGGTTTATTCCGGAAATGTGTCTGCCCCAATGCAAAACAGCAATACGGAGCGGACGGAAGCACAGGCGGATTTCTCTGATTTAACCACACCGGGTGTATATAAGATTGTAACCGAGAATTGCGGAGAATCTTATGAATTTACCATTGGAAATGATGTTTATGAACAGGCGATGAATGCAGCAGTTAAGATGTTCTATTACCAGCGCTGCGGAGAGACTTTGACGGAAGATTGTGCAGATGAATTTGCACATGCTGCCTGCCATTCCCAGGAGGCTGTTTATTATGACGACCAGAATCGCACCGCAGATGTAAGCGGCGGCTGGCATGATGCGGGTGACTATGGACGTTACATCGTGCCGGGTGCAAAGGCGGTAGCAGACCTATTGTTGGCATACGAACTTTATCCGGAAGCATTTTCCGATTCCGTAGGAATTCCGGAAAGCGGAAATGGAACCCCGGATGTACTTGACGAAGTGCGTTACGAATTGGAATGGTTCTTCAAGATGCAGGATGCAGACGGGGGCGTTCATCATAAAGTGACATGCGCGAATTTCCCGGGAACCGTTATGCCGGAGGAGGAAACAGAAACTCTCTACATTCTTCCGGTTTCCACCACAGCAACGGGAACCTATGCTGCAGCAATGGCAATGGCAGCCAGAGTTTATGAAGATGTGGATCCTGCATTTGCAGAAAAATGCTTAAGTGCGGCAGAACTTGCTTATGATTATCTGGAAAATGCAAATGGGGGTAACGGTTACCGGAATCCTTCGGATGTAGTGACCGGTGAGTACGGTGACAGCAATGATGCAGACGAAAGACTGTGGGCAGCAGCAGAACTGTTCCGCACCACAGGAGACAGCAAATATGAAACTGCTGTGGCACAGATCTTAAATGGTGATTATCCGGGCGGTTTAGGCTGGGCTGATGTAGGCTACTACGGAACTTATGCTTATATGGCAAGTGATTATACGGATAACAGTGCATATACAAAAGCGAAAACCTGTATGGAAACAGGCGTTATGGCAGTAATTGCAAATGCGGCAGCAGATACTTATCAATCTTCTATCAGCGGTAATTATCCTTGGGGTTCCAATATGACTATTGCCAACAACGGAATGCTTTTACTCTTATATGAAGAGGTAGCAGGAGAAAATAATCAGGATGTGGCATTTGCGCAGTTGGATTACCTGCTGGGCAATAACGGTAACAGCTATTGCTTCCTGACCGGATTTGGAACTCTTTCACCGGAGGGAACACATCACAGACCAAGCCAGTGTCTGGGTACTACTTTGCCGGGTATGTTGGTTGGTGGTCCAAACAATGGTCTGGAAGATCCATATGCAGCGGCTGTTTTGGTAAATACGCCACCGGCGCTCTGTTATGTGGATAATGAACAAAGTTATTCCTGCAATGAAATTACGATTTACTGGAATTCTCCGTTGGTATTCCTTTTTGCGGCATCAAAATAATATTGTGAGGATATGAATTTGCATTATGACAGGAATCGCCATTCCCTGACGATTCCTGTTATGCATGCCGCCGAACAAAAGAAGAACAGCCGGCAAATGAGTCCGCCGCCGGACAAAAGAAGAACAGTCGGCGAATGAGTCTGCCGCCGGACAAAAGAAGAACAGCCGGCGAATGAGTCCGCCGCCGAACAAAAGAAGAACAGCCGGCAAATGAGTCCGCCGCCGGACAAAAGAAGAACAGTCGGCGAATGAGTCTGCCGCCGGACAAAAGAAGAACGGTCGGCGAAGTAGTCCGCCGCCGGACAAAAGAAGAACGGTCGGCGAAGTAGTCCGCCGCCGAACAAAAGAAGAACAGCCGGCAAATGAGTCCGCCGCCGGACAA
>JBJEMA010000011.1:0-29934 GCA_051879435.1 Lachnospiraceae bacterium | reverse complement strand
GGTATCATGAGCACAATTCATGCTTACACAGGTGACCAGATGATTCTTGATGGTCCTCAGAGAAAGGGTGACCTTAGAAGATCTCGTGCAGGTGCTGTTAACATCGTTCCTAACTCTACAGGTGCTGCAAAGGCAATCGGTCTTGTAATTCCTGAGTTGAACGGTAAATTAATCGGTTCTGCACAGCGTGTTCCTACCCCTACAGGATCAACAACAATCCTTGTTGCAACTGTTGAGAAGAGCGTTACTAAGGAAGAAATCAACGCAGCTATGAAAGCAGCAGCTACAGAATCATTCGGATACAACGAAGAAGAAATCGTTTCTTCTGATATCGTTGGATCAAAATTCGGTTCAATCTTCGATGCTACACAGACAATGGTTGGTCAGGACAACTTAGTACAGGTTGTTTCTTGGTATGACAATGAGAACAGCTACACCTCTCAGATGGTTCGTACAATCAAGTATTTCGCTGAGTTAGCATAATTTTATTGATGTCAAAGGGTCCCCGGTGAGAAACCACCGGGGATTTTTTCTTCCCTTTCGATGTGCGACAAATCGGTATCAAATCTTCGGGAAAAATGTAACAAAAATCAAAGGTTGTGGTATAATATATTTACTTGTGCAGACACAAGATTCTGTGGCGATGCGCAGACCACAGAAAATACTATTTTAAGGAGGACATTTCAATGTCATTAAACAAGAAAAGTGTTGATGATTTCAACGCAGCAGGCAGAAGAGTATTAGTAAGATGTGATTTCAATGTGCCGTTAAAAGATGGTGTAATCACGGATGACACAAGAATCAAGGCCGCTCTTCCTACGATTAACAAACTTATCAATGATGGCGCAAAGGTTATTCTTTGCTCACACCTTGGTAAAGTAAAAGAAGGACCAAACGAGAAAGAATCTCTTGCTCCGGTAGCAAAAGCACTTTCTGAAAAACTTGGTAAAGAAGTTGTATTTGTTTCAGATTACAATGTAACAGGACAGGCTGCTACGGATGCCGTTGCAGCAATGAAAGACGGTGATGTTGTACTTCTCCAGAATACACGTTTCCGTGGCAAAGAAGAGACAAAGGTAAAAGAAGCCGGAGAAGCATTTGCAAAAGAACTTGCAGAACTTGCAGATGATTATGTTTGCGATGCATTTGGTTCTGCTCACAGAGCACATGCTTCTGTTTCTGTTGTTACAAAATTCATCAAGGAAAAGGGTGGCACCAATGCAGTAGGATACTTAATGCAGAAGGAAATTGATTTCCTTGGCAATGCAGTAGAAAATCCGGTTCGTCCTTTTGTGGCAATTCTTGGTGGAGCAAAGGTTGCAGACAAGTTAAATGTTATCGATAACCTTCTTAACAAATGTGACACACTCATTATCGGTGGTGGTATGGCATTTACCTTCCTGAAAGCAAAGGGATACGAAATCGGAAAGTCTTTGGTAGATGATGAGAAGATTGATTATTGTAAGGAAATGATGGCAAAGGCTGAAAAACTTGGCAAGCAGCTTCTGCTTCCGATTGATACTGCAGTTGCAGACGGCTTCCCTAGCCCTATCGATGCTGAAATTGCCATCGAATATGTTGATTCTGACAAGATCCCTGCTGATAAGGAAGGTCTTGATATCGGTCCTAAGACACAGGAACTTTTTGCGAATGCTGTTAAGACAGCAAAGACCGTTGTATGGAACGGACCTATGGGTGTATTTGAGAATCCTACCCTTGCAAAAGGTACCATTGCAGTAGCTAAGGCGCTTGCAGAAACAGATGCTACTACAATTATCGGTGGTGGTGATTCTGCAGCAGCATGCAACCAGCTTGGATTTGCGGACAAGATGAGTCACATTTCAACCGGTGGTGGAGCTTCTCTTGAATTCCTTGAGGGAAAAGAACTTCCGGGCGTATATGCAGCAGATGACAAATAATAGTACCTCATCTATTGTCTTATTTTGTGTTAGCGGTGCATGGAAGAAGAAAAACAAATCATAAAAATTATAGTTTAAGGAGAATGATTAAAATGGCTAGAAGAAGAATTATTGCCGGTAACTGGAAGATGAATATGACTCCAAGCCAGGCAGTTGAACTTTGTGCAACTCTGAAAGATTTAGTTAAGAATGACAATGTTGATGTTGTTTACTGCGTACCTGCAATCGACATCGTTCCGGTTGCAGAAGCAATTAAGGGAACCAATGTTAAACTTGGTGCAGAGAACTTCTATATCGAAGATAAGGGTGCTTTCACAGGTGAAATTTCCGCTCCGATGTTAAAGGAAGCCGGCGTTGAATACATCATTATCGGACATTCTGAAAGAAGAGATATCTTTGGAGAAAATGATATTCTGATTAACCAGAAGGTTAAGAAAGCATTTGTTTCCGGTTTAAAGCCAATCCTTTGCTGCGGAGAATCTCTTGCTCTTCGTAAAGCAGGAACTTACAAAGAGTGGATCGCAAGACAGATCAAATGGGATCTGGAAGGCGTAACCGCAGATCAGGTGAAAGAACTTGTTATTGCTTATGAGCCAATCTGGGCAATCGGAACAGGCGAAACAGCGACTGCAGATCAGGCGCAGGAAGTATGTAAGATGATTCGTGAAGTTATTGCAGAAATGTATGACGCACCGACTGCAGAAGCAGTACGCATTCAGTATGGCGGATCTATGAATGCAGGAAATGCAGCGGAACTCCTTTCCAAGGACGATATCGACGGTGGCCTTATCGGTGGTGCAGCATTAAAACCTGATTTTGGTCAGATTGTTAACGCATAAGATTTGCATTGCTATTAGCATATGTTATACGGGTGATAACTAAGAAAAGATATAAGTGCCGGAATGGACACAAAAACGAAACCCCGGAGGTGGCAGCTTCTGGGGTTTCTTCTCTTTTTTGTACAGTTGTGCATCCGTTTGGATAAGTTCCCTATTTCCCTATATTCTTTTCCTAAATGTTTCCTGTTTTTTTCAGAACTTTTTCCGTATTTTTCCCTGAACTTTTCTTATATTTATTTGCGGTATGTTCGCTTTTGCTTTATAATATTTGTGGTCCTGTCGTAGGGGAGTTAGGTAGTAGCAGTCAGCCGAATGATGAATTGCCCGAAGCGTGTGAAACAGGAAATGAAAAATAACAATTGCAAAAATGATAACCAATACGAAACAACAAATATAAAATCAATAAATAAAAACCAGAGGGAGAAAAAACATGGATTATAAGATGAATACCAAATGTGTCCAGAGCGGTTATACACCGGGGAATGGAGAACCGAGACAGATTCCCATTATCCAGTCCACCACATTTAAATATGCAACCAGCGAAGATATGGGTAAATTGTTTGATTTGGAAGCTGACGGATATTTCTATTCCAGACTTGCCAATCCGACTTGCGACCATGTAGCAGATAAGATTGCAGAATTAGAGGGCGGATGTAGTGCGATGCTTACCGGATCCGGACAGGCAGCCAATTTTTTTGCTTTATTTAATATCTGCGAGTGTGGCAGCCATATTGTTGCATCTTCTTCCATTTACGGTGGTACTTTTAATCTGATTTCCGTTACCATGGCAAAGATGGGAATAGAGGTTACTTTTATTTCTCCGGACAGCACTGAGGAAGAGTTAAATGCCGCTTTCCGGGAAAATACCAGAGCAATGTTTGGTGAAACCATTGCAAATCCGGCACTTACGGTTCTGGATATTGAAAAATTTGCAAAGGTTGCACACGCCCATGGTGTCCCGTTGATTGTGGATAACACTTTCCCGACGCCGGTAAATTGCAGACCGATTGAATGGGGTGCGGATATTGTCACTCACTCCACGACTAAATATATGGATGGTCATGGAGCTGCCGTTGGTGGTGCTATTGTTGACAGCGGTAACTTTGATTGGATGGCATATGCAGACAAATATCCGGGACTTTGCACGCCGGACGACTCTTATCATGGCATAACTTATGCAGAGAAATTCGGTAAAGCGGCATTTATTACAAAATGTACCGCACAATTGATGCGGGATTTTGGTTGTATTCAGACTCCACAGAGCGCATTCATCTTAAATCTTGGTCTTGAATCCCTTCATGTCCGTATGCCAAGACATGTGGAAAATGGACAGGCGGTTGCAGAATTTTTGGAAAAGCATCCGAAAGTAACAAAGGTGAATTATTCCGGACTTCCTTCCGACCGTTATTATAAAGTGGCACAGAAATATTTGCCAAACGGCGGTTGCGGCGTTGTTTCTTTTGAACTGGAAGGAGGACGCGCGGCTGCAGAGAAGTTTATGAAAGGGCTGAAATTGGCTGCAATCGAAACCCATGTTGCAGATGCCAGAACCTGCTGCCTCAATCCGGCAACCTCCACACATCGTCAGATGACTGACGAACAATTAGAACAGGCTGGCGTTCCGGCAGGACTTGTACGTATGTCCTGTGGTCTGGAAGACAAGGAAGATTTAATTGCTGACCTGGCACAGGCGTTGGAGCAGATTTAAGAACGAAAATAGTATTCCATAAAGGAGAAGATACATGGGCGGCTTTTTTGGCGTAGCGGCAAAAGAAAATTGTAATTTTGATTTGTTTTTCGGAACAGATTACCATTCACACCTTGGAACAAGACGGGCAGGAATGGCAGTCTATGATGAAGAAAAAGGATTTTCCAAATCCATTCATAACATTGAAAATACACCATTTCGAACCAAGTTTGACAAGGAACTGGAACAATTGGTGGGGAATATGGGAATCGGATGTATTTCCGACTTTGAGGCGCAGCCGATTCTGGTGCGTTCCCACCATGGAACCTTTGCAATTACAACCGTAAGTAAAATTAACAATGCGGAGGAAATTGCAGAAGAGATTACAAAAAACGGAACTCATTTTTTTGAAATGAGCAATGGGGAAATCAATTCTACGGAATTGGTGGCAGCCATGATTAATCAGAAAGGCAATCTCATCGAGGGAATTCAATATGCCCTGGAAACCATCGAGGGCTCCTTATCCCTTTTGATTCTGACACCAAAGGGCATTTACGCAGCCCGGGATAAAATGGGAAGAACGCCGGTTGTTCTCGGAAAAAAAGAGGGTGCCCGCTGCGCCTGCTTTGAAAGTTTTTCCTATTTGAATCTGGGATATCAGAATGACCGGGAACTGGGTCCGGGAGAAATCGTAGTCTTAGATGCGGACGGAGTAAAAACTTTAGTAGGTCCCGGGGATAAAATGAAAATTTGTACCTTTCTTTGGGTATACTACGGATATCCTTCCGCCTCTTATGAAGGAGTAAATGTAGAGGAAATGCGTTATAACTGCGGAAAACTGTTGGCGAGCAGAGATAATGTGGAGGTTGATGTGGTTGCCGGGGTGCCGGATTCCGGTACGGCCCACGCAGTTGGTTATGCCAATGCGTCGGGAATTCCATTTTCCCGTCCTTTTATCAAATATACACCGACCTGGCCGCGTTCCTTTATGCCGACCATTCAGAAACAGCGGAATCTGATCGCGCATATGAAATTGATTCCGGTGCATGAGTTGATTCGCGGGAAACGCCTGCTTTTGATTGATGATTCCATCGTCCGGGGAACCCAGCTTCGGGAAACCACGGAATTTCTGTATGAAAGCGGAGCAAAAGAAGTGCATATCCGGCCGGCTTGTCCGCCGCTGCTTTTTGGTTGCAAGTATTTGAATTTTTCACGTTCCACATCTGAAATGGAACTGATTGCCCGGGTGGTGATTGCGGAATTGGAAGGCGGTAATGTGACAAAGGAGATTCTGCAGGAATATGCGGATCCGGATTCGGAACAATATGAAAAAATGGTAGAGGGAATCCGTCAAAAACTCAATTTTACCTCTCTTCGTTATCATCGTCTGGATGATATGTTGGAATCGGTTGGTATTGATCCGGAAAGGCTTTGTACTTATTGCTGGAACGGAAAGGAATAAATATTATTATTTTTTACAAGATAAATTTAGGAGGAAAACAAAATGGCAAAGAAACCGGTAGTATTATTAATCCTTGATGGATACGGACTCAATGACAAGGTTGAGGGAAATGCGATTGCGCAGGCAAAAACACCTGTAATGGATCGTTTGATGAAGGAATATCCATTTGAACTCGGATATGCAAGCGGAATGAGTGTAGGACTTCCGGACGGACAGATGGGTAACTCAGAGGTTGGTCATCTGAACATGGGCGCAGGAAGAATTGTTTATCAGGAATTAACCAGAATCACAAAAGAGATTCAGGACGGTACTTTTTTTGAAAACGAGGAATTATTAAAAGCAATTAATAACTGTAAGGAAAACAATTCCGATCTTCATTTGTTCGGTTTATTGTCAGATGGTGGTGTGCACAGTCACAATACACATCTTTACGGACTTTTGGAACTGGCCAAAAGAAGCGGCCTTACCAATGTGTATGTGCATTGCTTCTTAGATGGAAGAGATACGCCTCCGCAGTCTGCAAAAGGTTTTGTAGAGGATTTGGAAGCAGAGATGAAGAAAATCGGTGTAGGAAAGGTGGCAACTGTTTCCGGCCGTTACTATGCAATGGATCGTGACAATAACTACGATCGTATTGAAAAAGCTTATAATGCCATGACTAAGGCAGAGGGAAATGAAGCAGACAGTGCACCGGCCGGTGTACAGGCTTCGTACGATGCAGGCGTGAATGATGAGTTTGTGGTTCCTTTCGTAGTAAAAGAAAACGGACAGCCGGTGGCTACCATTAAGGATAAGGATTCTGTGGTATTCTTCAATTTCCGTCCGGACCGCGCAAGAGAGATTACCCACGCGTTCTGTGATGATACCATGGATAAATTTGACCGCGGAGCAAGAAAAGACATTGTTTATGTATGCTTTTCCGAATATGATCCACTCATTCCGAATAAATCCGTTGCATTTAAGAAAGTGGAAGTTACAAATACCTTTGGAGAATGGATTGCGGCTAACGGAATGCGTCAGGCGCGTATTGCAGAAACAGAGAAGTATGCACATGTTACCTTCTTCTTCAACGGCGGCGTGGAAGAGCCAAACGCAAATGAGGATCGTATCCTGGTAAATTCACCAAAATATGTGCCTACTTATGACACCAAGCCTCGTATGAGTGCTTATACGGTTACGGATAAACTTAGCGAAGCAATCACAGCGAAGAACGAAGATGGAACACCATATTATGATGTTATCATCTGTAATCTGGCAAATCCGGATATGGTTGGTCATACCGGTGTGCTGGATGCTGCGATAGAAGCAATTGAAGTTATCGACAAGTGCGTTGGTGAAATTGTGGAATTTGTAAAACAGGTGGACGGCGTGTTATTTATCTGCGCAGATCATGGAAATGCAGAACAACTCATTGATTATGAAACAGGAGCACCATTTACCGCGCATACCACAAATCCGGTTCCGTTTATTCTTGTAAACTATGATCCGGCCTATACAATCCGCAAGGATGGCGTTCTGGCAGATATCATCCCTACTCTGATTGAAACCATGGGTATGGAACAACCGAAAGAAATGACAGGAAAATCATTGCTGATAAAAAAGTAATGAAAATTCATGTTGCGAATCAATGACGAAAAATCATTGTTTATCAAGTAATTATGCATGAATCATTATGGTTCAAGAAAGAAATAATGGATAAATAGAAATATGGATTTGATTGAACGCTTAATGAATTTCATAGATGAGAGTCCTTGTAGTTTTTGGGTTGTGGCAAATGTGGAAGAACAATTGCAACAGGCAGACTATAAGGAACTCTTTGAAGCTGGGAAATGGGATTTGAAGCCCGGTGGCAAATACTTTGTAAAAAGAAATGATTCCTCCCTGATTGCTTTTCGCATTCCGGAAAAGGAGTGGAGCGGATTTCGGATGCTGGCAAGCCACAGCGATTCGCCTTGCTTCAAGGTAAAAGAAAATCCGGAAATGGAGGCGGAAAAGCAATATCGCAAATTGGCGGTAGAGCCTTATGGTGGCATGATTTTGTCTACCTGGCTGGACCGTCCTTTGTCCATAGCCGGTCGCGTTATGGTTTCTGAAGAAGACCGTTTGGTGACAAAACTGGTAAAATTTGACCGGGATCTTTGTATTATGCCGAATCTGGCGGTTCATTTGAATCGGGAACTTAACAATGGATATGTCTATAAAAAGCATGTGGATATGATTCCATTATGGGGAATGAAAGAAAATGATACTACATTGAAATCCCTTCTTGCAAAAGAACTGCATGTGCAGGAGGAACAGATTTTAGGCAGTGACCTGTTTCTGTATAACCGGATGGGATGCACATTACTTGGAGAAAACAGGGAATTTCTGGCGGGACCGCGGTTGGACGATTTGGAATGCGCATTTGCTAATCTGGAAGCGTTTTTGGCAGCAAAGGAGCAATCCTTTCTCCCGGTTTATTGTCTTTACGACAACGAGGAAGTGGGCAGCGGAACGAAGCAGGGTGCAGCTTCCACATTTTTGAAAGATGTTTTAAATCGAATCGGCTATGGTCTGGATTTATCCCGGGAAGACATACTGCGTAAAATCAGCCAATCATTTATGGTTTCTGCAGATAATGCCCATGGGGTTCATCCGAATCAACCGGGCATGAGTGATTCAAACCAGCGATGCTTTTTGAATCGCGGAATAGCCATAAAGTTTCAGGCGGCGCAGAAATATGCCACAGATGCCTATTCGGCAGCTGTTTTTCGCAGGGCAGCAGAACAGGTAGGAGCAAAGACGCAAAATTATGCCAACCGTTCCGACCAGGCCGGGGGCTCTACGCTGGGGAATATTTCAACTTTGCAGGTGCCTGTGGCAACGGTTGATGTGGGATTTCCGCAATTGGCCATGCATTCCGCATATGAAACTGCAGGTGCAGAGGATGTGATGCCTTATATCGCGATTGCAACCCGATTATTGGGTGAATAAACTTTATTATATTCCACGAATGAAAATGCAAAATTCCACGAATGAAAATGCAAAAAAGTACTTGCATTAAAATTTATGTAATGCTAATATATTTATTGTAATATTGTTCGTTGCTTAAGAGTAGGTTGCAAACCTACTCTTATTTATTGCCGAAAAGATTTTTATAAAATTGGAAGGTGAAGTATGGCAGGAAAAAAAGAAAATGAGGGCAAGGCAGAGGAAATGCTAAAGCCCATCGCAGAGCGCCATGGCGTTGTCATTTATGATGTGGAGTATGTGAAAGAAGGAAGCGACTGGTATCTGCGCGCTTATATTGATAAAGAAGGCGGCGTAACCATACAGGATTGCGAAGCGGTAAGTCGAGAGATGTCGGACCAATTGGATGCGGAGGATTTTATTTCCGAACCCTATATTTTTGAAGTGAGCAGTCCGGGACTTGGTCGCCAGTTAAAAAAAGACCGGCATTTTGCTTATTGCATCGGAGCGGATGTGGAAGTAAAGTTGTTTGAAGCGCTGGAAGGAGAAAAGGAATTTGCAGGTACTCTGAAGGCATTCGACAAGGACCATATCATCATAACCACAGAAAAAGGGGATATTACCTTTGACAGAGCAAAAATCGCTAAAGTTCAATTACAACTGGATTTTAAATGAAACTGCAGGAATGAAGGAGTAATATCTTGACCCGGGAAATGGTTCATACAAGCAGAGAACGGTTTTATTGTGTCAAGAAAAAGAAATAGAGCAAAAGAAATAGAGTAAAAGAAATAGAGAAAAAGAAGTAGAGAAAAAAATGGAAAGAAAGAGAGGATAATCAGAAAAATGAGTCCAAGAGCAACTAAGAAAAAAGGAGCAGATAAGTCAAAGGCAGTGATTCCGGGAGCGGAATTAATGGAGGCGCTGGATATTCTTGAAAAAGAAAAATCCATCAGTAAAGACAAGATGTTTGAAGCTATCAGCAATTCTTTGATTACTGCATGTAAAAATCATTTTAAATCTGCAGATAATGTTCGTATTGATATTAACAAAGAAACCTGTGATTTCCATGTAATTGCGACAAAGGAAGTCATTGAACTTGCCGAAGATGTAATGGATCCGGCAATTGAGATTTCCTGGGATGATGCTAAATTAATCAATCCGGAAGCGGAAGTTGGCGGTTTTGTTGATGTGGAAATTAATTCCAAGGAATTTGGCCGTATTGCAACACAGAATGCGAAGAATGTTATCACACAGAAGATTCGTGAAGAAGAAAGAAATGTGGTAATCGAGCATTACTCCAAATACAAGGGAAGCCTTATTACCGGTGTTCTCCAGCATGAAAGTAAGAACAGAACCAGTTGGAATGTAAATCTTGGAAAAGCAGATGCTTTACTGCTTGAAAAGGAAATGGTTCCGGGCGAAGTATATGCACCGAATAAGAGAATGAAGTTCTATGTTGTGGATGTTGAACGGGGCGCAAGAGGACCGAAGATCAGCGTCAGCAGAACGCATCCGGAATTGGTAAAACGCTTATTTGAAGATGAAGTAATGGAAATTAAGGACGGCATTGTTGAAATCAAGGCAATCGCCAGAGAAGCCGGAAGCAGAACAAAAATGGCAGTTTATTCCAACAATCCGAATGTGGATCCGGTAGGTGCCTGTGTAGGTGTCAACGGTGCACGCGTGAATGCCATTGTAAATGAACTGCAGGGAGAAAAAATCGATATTATTTCCTGGGATGAGAACAAAGGTAATTTTATTTGTAATGCTCTTTCGCCGGCACAGATTGTTAACATTTTTGCAGATCCGGATGAAAAGACGGCCAATGTTGTTGTTCCGGACGATCAGCTTAGTCTTGCCATCGGTAAGGAAGGTCAGAATGCCCGTCTTGCAGCACGTTTAACCGGATTTAAGATTGACATTAAGTCCGAAACCCAGGCAAAAGACGCCTTCGGATTCCGTATTGAAGATTACATGGATGATGAAGAAGATTATGATTACGAGGAAAATGAAGATAGTGAATATATGGATTACGACGGTTCGCCTGCAGATTATGAGGAATCCGGAGAGTATGCAGATGACGATGCTGATTCCACAGATTCATCTGATGAAGAATAGTTATTCCCCCAAAGGGTAATATGATTCGGTTCATAATCCCCACCCGGTATTGTTTTGGGGGATAGGAAGGAGAGGCGAGAAATATGGCAAAGAAAATTCCACAAAGACAGTGCATTGGCTGCATGGAAATGAAAAATAAAACGGAGTTAATGCGGGTTTTGAAAACCACTGCTGAGAATGGCGAGGTAGCGATTGAACTGGATCTTGGCGGAAGAAAAAACGGGCGTGGAGCTTATCTGTGCAAGAATCTTGCGTGTCTCCGAAAAGCGAAAAAGAACCATGGACTGGAAAGGTCATTTCAAATGGCAATACCGGCTACGGTTTATGATTCATTAGAAAAGGAGTATGCTTCCGTTGAAACAAAATAAATTGTATTCGCTGCTTGGGCTTGCCCAGCGAAGCGGCAATCTTGCGAGTGGCGAATTTATGACTGAAAAATGTGTGAAAGAAAGGAAGTGTTTTCAGGTCATAGTGGCCGAAGATGCTTCGGATAACACAAAAAAGAATTTTAGAGATATGTGTGTGTTCTATCATGTTCCTTTGGCTTTTGTGGGAACGAAGGAAGGTTTAGGGCATGCAATCGGAAAGGAAATAAGAGCATCAATTGCGGTGAAGGATTCCGGTTTTGCGGAATCGATACGGAAGCAGTTTGTAGAATCTGGTGTGAAGCAGGAGGTAGATGAATAAATATGGCAAAAAGAATTAGCGTTTTCTCAAAGGAATATGTAAATTTGGATAACAGCAAAGTTATTGAGATACTGGAAAAGAACGGTATCGCAAATAAAAAAGCACAGAGCGGACTTTCTGAGGAAGAGGAAGCACTTGTGGTAAAAGAACTGCGCGCTATGGGCGTGAAAAAGGTAAATGAAATGCAGGAAGAAGCGCCGGAGAAAGCGGAGGTAGCAAAACCGGAAGCGCCGGAGAAAGCGGAGGCAGCAAAAACGGATGTGTCAGAGGAAACGGCAAAACCTGCAGCCCCTGAGAAAGTTCAGGAGCGCCCGGCATCATCAGAGGAGGCTGCAAAGCCGGCACAGGAGAACAATACAGCGGGCGATCAGGATAAAGCAAATGCTACCAAGACGGCAAGACCGGATGGTCAGAAAAATCCTGTAAAGAAAAAGAATATTATTATTGTGGGTAATCAGCAAAATCATGGTGGATCGCGCAATAACAATTTCAATAATAACCGTGGAAATAATTCTTACGGCGGTAATAATTTCAACAATAATCGTAATGATAACCGTCCGGTGCGTCCAAACGGACCGATTCGTCCCCGTGAAAACATGGTGGACCGTGCCGCTGAAGTTACGAATCGCAGACTTCAGGCAGAACGGGAAGAACAGATGCGTATGCAGGCACAGCAGGAGGCAAAGCAGGCAGCTGAAAATGAGAATCAAAGACTTCAGTCATCTGCTCAGGGTGCCGGTAATATGAGAGATAATAATCAGCAGCGCACCAATGCCCAAAGAAATAATTTCCGTAACGAAGGAAATCGTCCGCAGGGCGGATTTAACCGTAATGACGGCAATCGTCCGCAGGGTGGATTCAACCGTAACGATGGAAATCGTCCGCAGGGCGGATTTAACCGTAATGATGGCAACCGCCCGCAGGGTGGATTTAACCGCGCAGGTCAGGGCGGATTTAATCGCGCAGGCCAGGGCGGTGACAATCGGTTTAATGACCGGAATAACGATTTGCGGAGAAATAATGGCGGAAAGCCTTCCTTTACGGCTGAAGCGATTATTCCGGAAAATGATAAGCGCCAGGATCGAAGAAGTCAGGGCCAGGCAGATCGGGATAAGCGGAGCAAAAAGGATCAGATTTACGAAGAAGATAATGAAATTGTATTAGGAAAGGGCAGAAACAGCAAAGCCGGCCGTTTCATTAAGCCGGTGAAAGCAAAAGAGACCGTTGTGGAAGATGATATCAAAGTGATTGTTATCCCGGATAAGATTACGGTGAAAGACCTTTCCGATAAAATGAAAATCCAGCCATCCGTTATTGTAAAGAAATTATTTATGCAGGGCGAGATGGTAACCATTAACGAAGAAATCCCGTTTGAGAAAGCAGAATTAATCGCTCTTGATTTTGATATTATGTGTGAACGGGAAGAGAAAGTAGATGTTATTGCAGAATTGCTGAAGGAAGAGGAAGAGCCGGAAGAATGCCTGAAGGAACGGCCACCGGTTATCTGTGTTATGGGGCATGTTGACCACGGAAAAACTTCCCTGCTTGATGCGATTCGTAAAACGAATGTAACGGACCGGGAGGCCGGCGGTATTACACAGCATATCGGTGCGTATACGGTTAATGTGAAGGGAAGACAGATTACATTCTTAGATACACCGGGACATGAGGCATTTACCTCTATGCGTATGCGTGGTGCGAATTCCACAGATATTGCAATTCTGGTTGTTGCAGCGGATGACGGAGTTATGCCGCAGACCGTAGAAGCGATTAACCATGCAAAAGCAGCCGGAATTGAAATTCTTGTTGCAGTAAACAAGATTGATAAACCGGGTGCCAATATTGACCGGGTTAAGCAGGAGTTAACCGAATATGAACTGATTGCAGAAGATTGGGGCGGTCAGACTATTTTTGCGCCGGTATCTGCAAAGACAGGAGAAGGAATTGAAGAATTGCTGGAAATGATTCTTCTTTCTGCGGATGTTTTGGAATTAAAGGCGAACCCGAACCGTAAGGCAAGAGGTCTTGTTATCGAAGCGGAACTGGATAAGGGACGAGGTCCGGTTGCTACCGTTCTGGTACAGAAGGGCGTTCTTCATGTGGGAGATTTTATTTCCGCAGGAGCTTCGCATGGTAAAGTCCGTGCCATGATTGACGATAAGGGAAGAAGAGTGAAAGAAGCAGGACCGTCTGTTCCGGTTGAGATTCTTGGATTAAATGATGTTCCGAACGCAGGTGAAATCTTTATTATTCACAATAACGATAAGGATGCAAAATTCTTCTCCGAAACCTTTATTGCACAGAATAAAGAGAAATTGCTGGAGGAGACCAAAGGAAAAATGTCTTTGGACGATTTGTTCTCCAAGATTCAGGAAGGCAATTTGAAAGAGTTAAATCTGATTATCAAAGCCGATGTGCAGGGTAGTGTCGAAGCGGTTAAGCAGTCCATGCTGAAATTGTCCAATGAAGAAGTAATCGTTAAGGTAATTCATGGCGGTGTTGGTGCCATCAATGAGTCCGATGTGATTCTTGCCAGTGCATCTCAGGCTATCATTATCGGATTTAATGTGCGGCCGGACGCAATGGCAAAACAGACCGCAGAGCGGGAAGGCGTGGATGTGCGTCTCTACAAGGTGATTTACCAGGCAATCGAAGATGTGGAAGCGGCCATGAAAGGTATGCTGGATCCGGTTTACGAGGAAAAAATCATCGGACACGCAGAGGTGCGCCAGATTTTCAAAGCCTCTCAGGTGGGAAATATTGCCGGTTCTTTTGTGCTTGATGGTGTATTCCAGCGTGATTGCAAGATTCGTATTACCCGCGAAGGCGAGCAGATTTACGAAGGCAGTCTTGCTTCCTTAAAGAGATTTAAAGACGATGTCAAGGAAGTAAAGGCCGGATATGAATGTGGTCTTGTATTTGAAGATTTCGATAAGATGCAGGAACTTGATATTGTAGAAGCTTATATTATGGTGGAAGTACCACGATAGAATCATAATTGACCTGTCTGCATATGTAGCTGCGTCAGAATCCGGGTAAGTGGTACAGTGTGTTCGCAGTAGAACCAAAGTGGGATCTGTCTGCATATGTAGTTGCGTCAGGAACCGAGCGGACAAATATGTGACCGTGCCGGAACCGGGGAGCGGAACAGGCATGTCGCTGCGTTAACCGGGAAAGAAAGATGGAGGTGTTCATGATGAGAAAGAATAGTGTGAAGAATACCAGAATCAATGCAGAGGTGCAAAAAGTACTTGCGGAAATCATTCGCAGTGAGATAAAAGATCCACGTGTGCCTGCCTTTACATCCGTGACGGATGTAGAGGTAGCACCGGATTTGAAAACATGCAAGGTCTGGGTGAGCATGCTTTGTGAAGAAGAGAAGGAAAAGGAAGCCTTGGAGGGCTTGAAACGCGCAGAAGGATTTATGAAAAGCCGTCTGGCAAGAGAACTTAATCTCCGCAATACCCCTGAACTTCGTTTTGTTTTGGATAAATCGATTCAATATGGGAATCATATGTCTCAGTTGATTGCTGAGGCAACCAGAGATCTGCCTGACCGGTCAAATGAAGAAGAATAAGGAAAATGGTTTTGAAGAAGTTAGAGGGAGTGTATGGACAGAATTGATATCGTACAGGAAGTGAAGGATGCGGCGGCCATTGGAATCAGTGGACACATTAAGCCGGATGGGGATTGTATCGGTTCATCAGTGGCTTTATTTTTGTATCTGAAAAAGCATTTCCCTGATAAAATCATAAAATTATATTTGCAGGATCCCGGTCATGCATTTCGCAATATACCGGGGCGGGAGGAAATTGATTCTTCCTTTGAAAAACCAATGGTTGAGCCATTTGATGTTTTTATTTTGTTAGATACGGTTCCGGATCGTATGGGCAATGCTTATCCCATGTATCAGTCCGCAAAGAAAACCATTAATATCGACCACCATATCAGTAATGAAGATGGTGCCGGAATGGTAAACTATGTGGTCCCGACTGCCAGCGCAACGGCAGAACTAATTTATGATCTTATGGATAAGACTTATGTGGATCAGAATATAGCAGCCCTGATTTATCTTGGAATTTCCCATGATACCGGAATTTTCAAATTTTCCAATACTTCGCCAAAGACCATGCGGATTGTGGCAGACCTTTTGGAATATGGCTTTGATTTTTCAAAATTAATTGATGAAACCTATTATGAAAAAAGTTGGACGCAGAATAAGGTCATGGGGCAAATTATTCTGGACAGTCAATTGTATTATGACGGAAAAGTGATTGTGGGAGCCATTGACCGGAATACAATGCAGGTATTTGGAGCCGGAAAAGGGGACTTTGATGGTGTGGTCAATCAGCTTCGCATTACGGCAGGGGTAGAATGTGCCGTATTTCTCTATGAAAAGGAGCCCGGCCTGTTTAAGATAAGTTTGCGTGCGTCCACAGATCTGGTAGATGTTTCGGTAATTGCCACTACCTTTGGCGGCGGCGGACATGTGCGTGCTGCCGGATTTGACTGCCGTGGGGGGAAAAAGGAAATTATCGACCGTCTGCTGGAAGAAATCGGAAAGCAGGTTTCCTGACGGGAAATTCCTAAAGCAGGGACGGGATAAAACATGGAAAGGCGTGGAGGTGCGATATGCTTCACGGAATTATAAATGTGTATAAAGAGCCCGGATTTACTTCCTTTGATGTTGTTGCAAAACTGCGTGGGATTGTGGGGCAGAAAAAAATAGGGCATACCGGAACACTGGATCCTGCGGCGCAGGGAGTGCTTCCGGTTTGTTTCGGTAATGGGACCAAACTTTGTGATATGCTTACTGACCGTACAAAAGAGTACGAAGCGGTGCTGCTTCTTGGCGTTACCACCGATACCCTGGATATGGAGGGGACAGTATTGGAACGAAAAGAGGTAAATGTGACAGAAAACCGGTTACGGGATGCATTGCAGCACTTTGAAGGAGAATACGATCAGATTCCGCCTATGTACTCCGCCTGCAAGGTAAATGGCAAACGCCTTTATGAACTGGCGCGGGAAGGAATTTCCGTAGAACGGAAGGCCAGGCGTGTAACGATTGAAAAAATTACGGTGTTGCATATGGAACTTCCCCGGGTGACACTTCGGGTGAGTTGCAGTAAGGGAACCTATATTCGTTCCCTTTGTCAGGATATTGGCGATTATCTTGGCTGCGGCGGATGTATGGAATCGCTGCTTCGTACCCGGTCCGGCCAATTTACCATAGACAGCGCACGAAAACTTAGCGAACTGCAGGAACTGAAAAATAAGGGTGCGTTGGAAAGTGTCCTGATTTCCATTGAAGAAGTGTTGCAGGACCAGGAGGCACTCCATGTAAAGCCTGAATTTAAGAAAATAATTGATAACGGAAATCCACTTCTTGCCTCACACTTGCTTTCCCCACCGGTTTTGAAGGACGGGGAAAAGTATCGTATTTACAATGCGGAGGGGCAGTTTTGCGCCAGTTATTTTTATTCGGCAGAAAAAGATGTACTAAAACCGGATAAAATGTTTCCGCAGGAGGAATAGCAGAAAATGATGATTATACAGAACCCGGAACAATTTTATATCCAGGAACCAACGGCAGTTACCATTGGCAAATTTGACGGCGTACATCTGGGACATCGAAAACTGCTTCAGGAGGTGATGGCATACGGCAGCAAGGGATGGAAGACGGTTGTATTTACTTTCTGTCCTTCTCCGGCAGTTTTTTTCGGATACGCGGATAACCGGAAAATTACCACAGATGAAGAACGACGCCTTATGCTGGAGAAAATCGGCATCGATTATTTGGTAGAGTTTCGCATGAATCAGAAGAATGCCGGCATTCCGGCGCAGAATTTTATGGAAGAATATCTGATGAATCGTTTGAATGCCAAAGTTGTGGTTGCAGGACCGGATTTGTCTTTCGGCTACCGGGGGCAGGGAAATGTGACTCTGTTGCAGACCTGGGCAAAGCCGCGTGGAATTGATGTGAAAATTATTGATAAAATCTGCCAGGACGGTGCGGAAATCAGTTCCTCCCGTATCCGGCGCCTTTTGGAAAACGGCGAAATGGAAAAAGCAAAAAAACAGCTGGGGTGTGATTATGGCATTTGCGGCGAGGTTTTGCATGGCGCACATTTGGGCACCGGGATGTCCATCCCAACCGTTAATCTGTGTATTCCGAAGGACAAGGTTCTTCCGCCTTATGGCGTGTATTATTCCAAAGTTTTTCTGGAGAAAGATGGAAATCGGTCTTTCTATGGAATCTCGAATTTGGGCATTAAGCCCACCGTTAAGAGTACGGCGGAAATAAATCTGGAAACTTATCTCTATCAATTCCGGGGGGATTTATACGGAAAGCAGATCAGGGTGGAACTGCTTCATTATGTGCGTCCGGAACAGAAATTTTCTTCGCTGGAGGAATTGGAAGCGCAGCTGCAGTCAGACAAAGCCGGAGGAGCAGAGTATTTCGGAATAGAACGGTAGGGTAATATAGGAGCAGATTATTTCGGAGTTGAACGGCAGGGTAATACAGAGCAGATTATTTTGGAGTTGAACGGCAGGGTTGTTCAGCAGCGTTTTAGGAATTGTATCGTAGAAATATTTCACACTGGTAAGATTTGGAACATGCAAAATGTTGACATTCTAATATAGTTAAAGTTATACTCGTTTTGTAAAACAATTGTAATAAAAATGTAATATTGCATTCATAAAACGAGGAAAGGATTACTATATTGAAAAAGAAAAGTTTACAGCGTAAGGGTGTTTGTATCGCCGGGATTATCGCTGTGATTTTGATTGTCGGAACGGTGATTTGGACGATTTGTCATTACCGCACTTCTGCAACCGATATAGAAACTGTCAGTACCAATGATGCACCGGAGGTTATTGAGGTGGTTTTCGCACAAAATGAAAGTCAGTTTGTGGATGAAAACGGTAATGTTTTATTTCAGACAGGTACAAACCGGGGCATGCCCCCGGAAGAGGAGATGCAGGAAGAAACACCGACAGATTACTGGGGATATACAAATCTTGGAATTGCAAATGTCTCAAATCACTTGAATATTCGAAAAGAGCCTAATGAGAATGGGGAAATGGTGGGCAAAATGTCGAACAATGCAGCGTGCGAAATCATTTCCATTGATGAGAATGGCTGGGCTTATGTAACTTCCGGAGATATTGAAGGCTATGTGAGTACGGACTATCTTCTTATGGGCGAAGAAGCCATTGCCCGGGGCAGGGAAGTGGTTACGGTAATTGCTACGGTAAATACCACTACCTTAAAGGTCCGGGAAGAGCCAAATACCGATTGTGCAGTGATTACACTTGTGCCAATTGGAGAAAAACTTGAGGTTACGGCACAGGAAGGTGATTGGGTAGAAATCGATCTGGATGGAGATGTTGCTTATGTTTCTGCCGAGTATGTGGATTTGGAGGAACAGTTATTTACAGCAATCTCTATGCAGGAATTAATGTATGGAAACGGTATTTCCGATGTGCGAATCAGTTTATGCCAGTTTGCTAAGCAATACATAGGAAATCCGTATGTCTGGGGTGGTGTATCCCTGACAAACGGTGCGGATTGTTCCGGATTTGTTCTTAGTGTATATGCGCATTATGGCATCAGTCTGCCTCATTCCTCCAGGGCACAGGCAAATTGCGGACGGACGATCAGCCTGTCAGAGGTAAAGCCGGGAGATTTGATTTTTTATACCAAAGGCGGTGTAATCAATCATGTTGCCATTTACATTGGCAACGGACAAGTGGTTCATGCCAGCAGTCCCCGTACGGGAATTCGTGTCTCCAACATGTATTATCGTACCCCTTATAAAGCAGTCAGTCTTTTATAATTCCTTCGAGTGCGGGTATTTGCAAAACGCTCAAAACCCATTTGCGAACAATGCAGGAATCATTTGCGAACAATGCAGGAATCATTTGTAAAACATCGCAAAATCATTTGCGAAAACAAGTTGCAAAATCATTTGCGAAAAACATTTACAAACGACTGCTTTTGTGATAACCTAACTAGGTGTGTTGTGACCGAAAGGTCAATTAGCCATTTCTATGCGAGTGGAAACTCCAAACCATACGCTTGGATATGGCCGCATAATAAAATGAGATGTGCATATATGCACAGAGAAAATGGAGGAAAACAATGATTTCAAAGGAAAAGAAACAGGAAGTAATCGCAAAGTACGCTACAAAAGAAGGAGATACCGGTTCTCCGGAAGTCCAGGTAGCTGTACTGACTGCAAGAATTGAAGAACTTACAGCTCACTTAAAGGATCATCCAAACGACAACCACTCAAGACGCGGTATGTATAAGATGATCGGTAAGAGACGTGGTCTTCTGGATTACTTAAAGAAAGTTGATATTGAAAGATATCGTGTTCTCATTGAAAAACTTGGTATCAGAAAATAATCAAAATAATCAAACGGGCGGATGTAGAACAGCATCCGCCTTTTTATATATCTGTATTCCCAAACCGCATTTCCGATTGCCCCAATTACCTTTTTCCTCAAACCACATTTCCGTTTCTAAAGGAAACGCAGGAACGCAGGAAACCGCATTTCCTTTTTCCTTCCCCTAATTGTAAAAATGTGATATCATATAAAATTGGGTAGAAGAGGTTACGAGACCACTGATGGTGATATAAATTCGTTTGTGTCCCGATTAGTGTTTTCGCAAATCTTCTACCCGTATCAGAAGAGTTTATGAAAGAATAGTTGAAAAGGAGATTTGCAAATGGCAAAAGAGTTTAAGACATTTAGCATTGAAATCGGTGGGCGTACACTTAGTGTAGACATCGGAAGGGTATCTGCGCAGGCCAATGGCGCAGCATTTATGCATTACGGTGAGACCACTGTATTGTCTACGGCAACGGCATCCGAAAAGCCGAGAGACGGAATTGATTTTTTCCCTCTTTCCGTAGAATATGAAGAAAAATTATATGCAGTAGGAAAGATTCCGGGAGGATTTAACAAGAGAGAAGGAAAGGCATCTGAAAATGCAATCCTTACCAGCCGTGTTATCGACCGTCCAATGCGTCCGTTATTTCCGAAGGATTATCGTAATGATGTTACTTTGAATAACCTGGTAATGAGCGTTGATCCGCAGTGCCGTCCGGAGTTGGTGGCAATGCTTGGTTCTGCTATCGCTACCTGCATTTCCGATATTCCTTTCTGCGGACCTTGTGCCATGACACAGGTGGGACTCGTTGATGGCGAATTTATTATCAACCCGAATCAGGCACAGTGGAAAGACGGAGATTTGCAGTTAACCGTTGCTTCCACATCCGAAAAGGTTATCATGATTGAAGCCGGTGCAAATATTGTTCCGGAAGCAAAGATGATTGATGCCATTTATCTTGCACATGATGTTAACCAGAAGATTATTGCCTGGATCAATGAGATTGTGAAAGAAGTTGGTAAGCCAAAGCATGAATACACCAGTTGTGCAATTCCGGAAGAAATGTTTGCTGCCATTAAGGAAATCGTTCCTCCGGCAGAGATGGAAGAGGCAGTATTTACCGATGAAAAGCAGGTAAGAGAAGAAAATATCCGTCAGATTACCGCAAAATTGGAAGAAGCATTTGCGGACAAGGAAGAGTATCTTGCAGTGCTGGGCGAAGCAATTTACCAGTACCAGAAAAAGACAGTCAGAAAGATGATTTTAAAAGATCACAAGCGTCCGGACGGTCGTGAAATTACACAGATTCGTCCGCTGGCAGCTGAGGTAGATATTATTCCCCGTGTACATGGTTCTGCCATGTTTACCCGTGGTCAGACACAGATTTGCGATGTTGTAACACTTGCTCCGCTTTCTGAAATGCAGAAGGTTGACGGATTAGATGAAAATGAGAAATCAAAACGCTACATGCATCACTATAATTTCCCGGCATATTCTGTTGGTGAGACAAAGGTTAGCCGCGGACCGGGACGACGGGAGATTGGACATGGTGCTTTGGCAGAGAAGGCGTTAGTACCGGTACTTCCTTCGGAGGCAGAATTTCCATATGCAATTCGTGCGGTTTCCGAAACATTTGAATCCAATGGTTCTACTTCCATGGGTTCAACATGTGCATCCTGTATGTCATTAATGGCTGCCGGGGTTCCGTTGAAGGCTATGGTTGCCGGTATTTCCTGCGGTCTGGTTACCGGAGATACCGATGATGATTTCGTATTATTAACGGATATCCAGGGATTAGAGGATTTCTTTGGTGATATGGACTTCAAGGTTACCGGTACAACAGAAGGTATCACAGCCATTCAGATGGATATTAAGATTCATGGTCTTACCAGACCAATCGTTGAGGGTGCTATTGCAAGATGCCGCGAAGCAAGACTTTTCATCATGGATAACTGTATGAAGCCGGCGATCAGTGAGCCGAGAAAAGAAGTGGGTAAATATGCACCGAAGATTATCCAGATTCAGATTGATCCGGAGAAGATTGGTGATGTGGTCGGCCAGCGTGGAAAGACCATTAATGAAATCATTGCACGTACCGGCGTTAAGATTGATATTACAGATGATGGTGCCGTAAGCGTTTGTGGTACAGATAAGGCAGAAATGGAAAAAGCCATTGAAATGATTAAGATTATCACAACTGATTACGAACAGGGCCAGGTATTTAAGGGAAAAGTAATCAGCATTAAAGAATTTGGCGCATTCGTAGAATTTGCACCGGGAAAAGAAGGAATGGTTCATATTTCCAAGATTTCCAAGGAAAGAATTGACCATGTGGAAGATGTACTTACTCTGGGAGATGAAGTTAAAGTTGTTTGTCTTGGAAAGGACAAACTTGGCCGCATGAGTTTCTCCATTAAAGATTGTGCACAAAACTAAGAATCGTCTGATGAAATGCGAAAACGGGCAGGTGTTAACCTGCTCGTTTTTTTTGTTTTTGTTTTCGTACCAAAACGGTATAGGAACAAGTATAAAAATTACAATTTTGTACATGCTATCAGTAAGAGAATATGATTGATAAAAGAGGTAGCAAATGCAGAAAGTAGAAATATGCGGAGTGAATACTTCCACCCTTCCCAAACTGACGGAAGCGGAGCAAAGCACATTACTACGAGAGATAAAAAACGGGAACAAAACTGCACGAAGCCAATTTATTTACGGGAATCTCCGACTGGTACTAAGTGTTATGAAACGGTTTTCTGCCTGTAACGAAAATATGGATGATTTATTTCAAATCGGCTGTATTGGGTTAATGAAAGCCATTGATAATTTTGACATTACCTTAAATGTACGTTTTAGTACTTACGCAGTTCCGATGGAATAGGGTAAGTGCTAACGCCGTATTTATCGCATTTTTTAAATGTCAAAATTTAATATTTTTTATATTTGTCGTTTACAAGTCGTTTTTTTGTCGCTTGCAGGCGATTTTTTTATGCCAAAATTTATACATAAGGAGATGTCCCTATGTTGAAAGATGAAATTTTAGAAAAAATTTTTGCAAACAAGGAAATGCAGAAAATACCTATCGGTTGTCAAAGTACAGCGGTAAGTGTATTTGAAGATGTTTTAGAAGAATTGAGAAAGGAGAACCATTATGTTACCTTATCAGAACTTTTATCCGAAGATGAATAATAATTATCAAATGCCAATGCAAAATCCGTATACGGACAGAATGACACAGTTGCAACAGTATCAGCAGAATTTGCAACAAACTATATCTCCGACACAAATGTCGGTAACAAATCAACAGATGAATGTTATCGGTAAAATTGTTGACAGCATAGATGTTGTGAAAGCGACTGATGTCCCTATGGACGGAAGTATGTATTATTTTCCTAAAGCAGACGGAACGGAGATTTTTGGAAAACAATGGCTTCCAAATGGTCAAACCCGTATTTTGACATTTAAGCCGTGTTTAGACGATAAGCCTAACGATTTATCAACAAAAGAAGAAAAACCGAAATTTGGGCTATCAGACGAAGCCACAGAGGTATTTATGAAACGGTTTGATGATATAGAAAAACGGTTAGATGAATTTATCGGCAAGAAATCAACTAATCGTGTTAAAAAGGAGGCTGACGCTGAATGAACCCTTTTCAGATGATTGGAGCAATGAAAAATCCACAGGCATTTATGCAACAAATGATGAATAACAGTCAGATTATGCAAAATCCAATGGCACGAAATGCCGTTGAAATGTACCAAAAAGGCGATATGCAGGGATTAAACGAAATGATGAACAATTTATGTAAAGAACGTGGAACAACGCCACAGCAAGTGCAAGACGTTATAAAGAAACAATTTGGATTATAAACAAGCATATTAGAGGTTGAGCGCTCATAATACCGGTTCCTCTTTATGAAATATAAATTTTAAGGAGGTAACTAATATGTTTGATGGAAATGCACCTTCACTTAGCGACATAGCTGCGGTAACAAGAGACGGCGATGGCTGGGGCGGTAATTCAGCTTGGGTCCTCATTATACTGTTTGCCTTAATCTTCGGTTGGGGCGGCAATGGATTTGGCGGACGTAATGCAGGAGAAGCCGTTACAGAAGCCGGTCTGTGCAATAGTATGAATTTCAACAACCTTGAAAATGCTGTTGGCAGACTGAATGACAGCCAGGCGGCTATTGCGCGTCAGACAGACAATGCAATTTGTCAGTTAGGTTATCAAAATGCGCAGCTTGCTAACCTGACACAGAGGGATTTGTGTCAGGGCTTTGCGGCAGTAAACGCTGGTATCAATCAGAGTAGATTTGACGCACAGCAATGCTGTTGTGAAACACAGCGTGCCATAGATGGCACTAACTACAACATTGCACAGTCAACAGCGGCTATTAATGCCAACACAACTGCACAGGTTCAGAAAATTCTTGACGCTATCACAGGTAACAGAATGGCTGATATGCAGAATCAGATTAATCACTTGCAGTTACAAGCTGCGCTCTGTGGCGTAATTCGCTATCCGAATCAGACAACTTATACTGCCGGATATAGCCCATGCTTCAATGGCTATAATCAGGGCTGTGGTTGCTGCTGATAAACTCGCCTACATAGGCTGATTATTCTATAGGGTAGGCGTAAGCCTATCCTATATTGACTTTAAGGAGGTAAATAATATGGCTTGTAAAAACGTATGTCGCTTATGCGATAAATTGATTATTTCTACTGCGGTTGCATTTACAGGCGGTAATCTGGTAATCACAATTCCAGCAGGAAGTTACAATAATAACTGTAAATATTGTATTGTGGTAGCGCAGGCAATTCCGGCTGCAACTACAATCAATGCCCCTGTTGTAATTCAGATTGGCACCGGAACGCAGTTATATCCTTTGACAAAATCCAACTGTAGGACTGTAACAGCTTGTGGAATCCGCACGCGCACAAAATATTCTGTATGTGTAGAAACTACACCAACAAGCGCAGTGTTTAAAATGCTTGGCAACCCTTGTTGCCAGCCAAACAACAATTTGCGGTCGATAAATGGTACGGCACCAGTGGTAGCAGCAACAGAAAGTGAGGTGTAGCAATATGCATATTAAACATATTCACGAAACATTGGAAAGATTGTCAGAAATCGCTTGCGAGGAAACATCAAAAAGCGTTGAATGTATCAACACTTGTGAACTCGGAGCGGTAACCGACATGATTAAAGACCTTGCGGAAGCTGAATACCATGCTTACATTGCAAAGGCTATGAAAGAAGAAGTGGAAGAGGAAGAAGCCGAAGAAAAATATATCCTCAAAGAACTCAAAGAGGAATATGGCGAAGAGGAAGGAAAAAGATACTACGATATGTGGCGTTATAAGTCCGGCAGATTTGCGCCAAAAGGCAGAGGAATGCGCCGGGGATATGTTGAACCACCATATTATCATATGACACCGGATATGTACAGAGAGCATGACCCGGAATATTGGAGAGATATGGATAAGCATACTAAAGGGGTAATGTACTACACTGAGCCTATCACTATGGAAAGTAGATATGATAAGGCAAAGCGTGGTTATGAAGAATCCAAAATGACACACAAGGAAAACACGCCAGAGCATAAGCAGGCGAAGCTAAAAGAGTTAGAGATGTATCTTAAGGAATTGTCAGAAGATGTAACACAGCTTATTGCAGACGCTACACCAGAAGAAAGAGCAATGGTTAAAAATAAAATGCAAGTGCTGACACAGAAGATTGTATAATTGTTTAGGGGCTGAAATATGCCCCTTTTTGAAGTAGGTAGTAGAATGTATCGAATTAACAATAAAACTTGGAATATAAAGCTTGTGCGTAGCGACAGCCATATGCTAATGCGCAGTGATGGCAGTTATACAGTCGGAATGTGTGACAGAACAACACAGACAATTTACATATCTGATTTATTGCAAGGTAAATTCTTGCGAAAAGTGCTAATACACGAAATATGCCATTCTGCAATGTTTAGTTATGGTATTGATATGTCGGTTGAGCAAGAAGAAATGTTCTGTGATTTGCTTGCAACTTATGGAGATGAAATCATAGGAATTGTTGACAATGTGTTTAGAGTATTAAGTGAGGTGGCGTAATGAGTTTGGATGAATTATTAATGTATGCTCAAAGAACTAATCCAGATATGACAAAAGAAAAATTGATTAAAGAATTAAATAAATCAAGATATTCAGCGGTTTCATTGGTTATGGTTTGCAAAAATAGTTGTAAAAAATTTTCAAGTTGAATTTTTTGAACTCCCCAAGGGTATGATTTTGGGATTGAAAATTTGATTTTGAAAAATCAGAAAATTTGCTTGTGATTTTGTGCAAATTTCATAATTTTGTAACAAAATTGCTCTCCGCAAAAATATAATGCCCCGATTTTTGTACACCCCCGTCTATATGGTTTTCATATACGCAAAATTAAAATCAATTTTTTCAAAAATTGCCCATGATTTTTGCACAATTTCATAATTTGATTCAATAAGAATAGGCAGTTTTCAGCCGCCTATTCCATGTCGTTCAATATCCTGTTTAGCGTCGGCCGCGACACGCCGATATTTTCTGCAAATTGTGATTTCGTAATTTTTCCGGCTTTGTATAGTTCCATATTTTTATCGAGCAACTCATGTTCGATTTTCTTCTTTTCGCTTCCCTTGTATTTCCCCTGTGCCTTTGCAATTGCAATTCCCTCGGCTTGACGCTTTTTGATATTTTCACGCTCATTGGCTGCCACATAGGACAAAATCTGTAGAACCATGTCAGCAACAAATTTCCCGGTCAAATCGTTACCTCTTGCGGTCGTATCGAGTAGTGGCATATCCAATACAATAATATCAGCCTTAATCTGCTTTGTGATTCGGTGCCATTCTTCAATAATGCAATCATAGTTTCTGCCAAGCCGGTCAAGGGAATGTAAGACAACAACATCCCCTTCTTTCAGTTCTGCAATCATTTTCTGATATTCCGGGCGGTCAAAATCCTTGCCAGACTGCTTGTCCATGTAGATTTTCTCTACTCCGTTTTCATGCATTGATGCAATCTGCCTTGCTTCGTTCTGGTCTTTTGTACTGACTCTGACATATCCTATTTTCATAATAACACATCCTTTCACATTTGGTTGACACCCGGAAAGAGATGTGCTATATATAAATATAGTTATCCCTTGCGGATGATTGCTTGAAAAGCGGTAGTTGATTTTGTCGGTCTGCTACCGTTTTTGTTTTGTAAAAATATAATGCAAATTTTTTGATACCCCACCTATATCCGAATTTCCTATGGAACCGGGCAAACTGGTGACCAGATGCGGAAAGAATTATTCGATATTGTTTGCATCCATAAAAGCAATTACTTCTTTTATCTTCTGCTCAATTTCTGCAACTTTCTTTTTGTCCTCCGCAATCCATTGTTTGCTATCATCATCGCCGAAACGTCTATAGCATTCCTTACTTTCTTCGAGCTTTCTCTTTGCTTTTTCAAGTTGTTCGTTCCACTGCATCAAAGTAATTTCTCTTTTGCTTCCTGTTAATACCTGCATAATAAAACCACCTTTCAATTTTAATCTGCCATATTGGCGAAAGCAAGCCGGGAAATTGAACCCCGGGAAAAGCCTTTCTTTCTTGCTGTTATGCAACTGCTACAAGTCTATCAATTCTCATTGTTCTTGTTAATTCCTTGTAAATATTTTACTTCTTCAGGTAAAAATTACTTATCGTTGACAAGTTCCACAACCTCATCGGCTTCATCAAACATTTCAATACTTCTAAATAAATTCTTTAATTCAATAATTTTTTCTTTCATCATATCTTTATACCTCTCTTTCCTTTCGTGCTTCCCTGCTATCCACCAAACGACCACCGCCGAACTTGTCAACGTCAACCGCTTGTCATGAAGTTGTCAAGGAGTTATTTATTTGTTGATATTATAATAGCAAAATTAAGCACTAACCTCAATATGTAATATTGCACAAATTAAACACTAATATATAATAAAATTTTGTGTATTTTTATTAAAAACTAATCGTTGACAATTAAACACTAATACATTATAATGATTATAGATTAAAGAAAGTGAGGTGCTTTTATGAATAAATATTTAAGATTAGGAGAGATTCCGGAATCTGGAAGATCAATAAACTTCTTGAAGCTGACATTCGAGCAAAACGAAGATTTTACGCATGATCTTGATTGCGGAAATGTCAAGCAAGCGTTTTCTTCCATCCCTGAATATGCTTACGAAGATGGCTTGTCTGTATTCGATATGGACAATGACGGAATGCCTGTTTTATCGAATTTGCAACTCGTAAGCTCTTTATTGGCACGGATTAATGAGGTGGCTTATATAGTTACTGGTGAAGAGATTAAGAAAGGAAACGATGGAGAGCCGCTTATAAAGCTGGAAAAAAATGATGGCGTGAAAGACATTGATAAAGATATGCTAATCGAATACGTTCTTTCCGTTTTGAAGCATAATTTTTCCGATAAAAGCTATAAATCCGAAGATGATCATGGCAGCAACAAGTTGTTTCATTTTTTCGCCGAATACAAGGTAAACAAGAAGACCGGAGAGAAGTTGAGCAGATGGGCTAAGACAAAAGGGAAAGATTGGGAGATTCTTCCTGGAGTCGATGAATATACCTTTAACGGTTGGACTTTTTCAAATCCAGTTGATGGGTTTGACGCAAAATTAGGGATGTAAGGAGGCGATAGAATGGCAAAAAATACCATACCGCCGGAATTAAACCGAGCAAGAGTCAAAAAAAGCATGGAAAATATTGATAGGCTGAATATATACCTGCCAAAAGGAACCTTAGAACGCATTGCCGCTTTAGGCTTCAAGGGCAGCGCATTCGCTAAAGCTTTAATTTTGGAAGAATTAGAAAAACTAGAAAAAATTAAAAATAAACACTAATTTTGTGTTGACAATTAAACACTAATATGATATAGTATAATCAAACAAAAGGAAAGGAACCGCAGGAGCGGTAAAGGTGAACGATTATGAAAAGAACAAATTATTATGCAATAGTTAGGGATAACGGAAGCATTGACGAGGTTTTTTCATCGAGAAACGAGGCTGAGTTATATTACAGGGAAATGTATATGGACGGAATTGTTGACGATGATTATAAAAGATGTGGTGCGGAAATAATAAGAGGCATTGACAACATTATTAACTATGCAGAAACAAAAGGAGTGCATTGGACAAAACAAGAGATTAAAGATTTGTTTGAAGGTAACATTTAAAATTAATAAAACTATCCGACCGGCGGCGGATCCGCCGGAGAAAGAAGGGATTATGGATAAATTTGACGTTTTTAGAAATTACGGATGCCTCACGGCAGAAAAGAGATGCGTGTACACGGTTGGAGCGCAAGAGGCAAGCGCAATCGCATCGGACAAGATATCTGTCAAAGTTCCGGCGGGCTGGGAAGTTTTCGAAAATGCGTTTGGCGCCCTCGTTGCGGAGAATGGAAAAGGAGATTGTTACATGGTTTGCGATATCCTTTGCGGGAACGACAGCCCTTGGTTTATTTGGACTGATGGCGATGGTGAGCATAGGGTTAAGTTGGACGAGTGTTGAGAGCAGTTTTTTAATTAATATCATTGACAAAAATACAAATATATGCTATATATTATTATGTTTATACATAGCAAAAATGAGCGTACGGACAAGAGGCGACGCATCTGGATATTATTTCTAGGTGTGTCGTCTTTTTTATTTTTAAGGAGTGGAGGTGTAGGACGTGGAGCAGATGCAGGATCAGATCAGCGAGATAGAAGTATTTGAAAATGATATAGCCGTGTATTTATCCATGTTCTGCGAAGAGCAAGGCATCCAGGACATGAAGAAAA
>JBJEMA010000010.1:0-30359 GCA_051879435.1 Lachnospiraceae bacterium | reverse complement strand
AGATAAATTGTTTGAAAATAATGAGATTGAAGTTCTTGCTGTTTCTATTAATTTGGATGATCTGGATATGCTATATGGTACAAATGAAAGAAATGATATTTATTATATTGCTTTACAGTTGTTAATGGAAAATTATGTACACTTTTTAATTTCAAATGAAGGCAAAGGCCAATTGTATTTGGAAAGTACAGATGCAGTTAACAATAGTAAATTACAAAATTTATTTCATATGCTGAAGGCCACAGGTACTCTTTTTATGAAGAAAGAAGTACTTCAGGATCGACTAGGAGCGATTAGTTTTCCAATTAAGAGTGATAATATAATAGGTTTGCAGTTAGCAGATTTTATTCCTAATGTTTTAGCAAGAAAGGCTTTAGGGAAGGAACAAAAGAATTTTTCAATTTATAAGGGTATTGAAAATAAATTATATGATGGTAAAATAGATAGAAAGGATAAATTTGGCTTTAAAATTATTAGTTAATGCTTGACATGATAATAAAAATGATATATTATAACTATGTAAGAGGAAATGCGTAGCTATTCGTCTTGCACACAAAAAAAGAATTGCGTAGCTTTTCTTTTTTTTTGCCTATTTTTCAAAGAGTTGCATATAATATAATATGTTTGTGGAATGCGTAGTTTTTCTGCAGACTAATACAGGGAGCGCATGACATAGTTTTGCGCTCTTTTTTAATTGTATTGAACAATAAATTTTATACATATAATGAGGTGTGAATCTGTTGGTATAAAGCCTATTCCTTAGTAGTAACCCAATCCGTTTTACTACTAATTTTACTACTAACAGGTAGTAATAACTTGCTCCATCTTGCCGTATTTTGCCAAGATGACAGATTAAGAACACATTTTACAAATACCCGAAATCCCTCGCAAAACAGGGCATTTCAGGGCAAATTAAGGAGAATGAAAACAATGATAAAAATATTATTTGTGTGCCACGGTAATATCTGCCGCAGTACCATGGCGGAGTCGGTATTAACATATATGGTAAGGCAAATGGGATTGCAGGAGCAGTTTGAAATTCAGTCGGCGGCGACAAGCCGCGAGGAGATTGGCAATTCGCCGCATTACGGTACCGTCAATAAACTCCGGCAGGAAGGGATTCCGGTCATACCGCACAGGGCAGTGCAGATGACGCAGAAGGATTATGAATATTATGATTTTTTAATAGGAATGGATCGTGCGAATATAATCAATATGACGCGTATTGCAGGCGGTTCGGATGCAGATGGGAAAATTTTCAAACTGCTGAGTTTTGCTGAGGATGGCAATCTGATTTCGGCGCGCGATGTGGCAGACCCATGGTATACCGGCGATTTTGATGAGACCTACCGTGATGTGCAAATGGGTTGCAAAGGTTTTCTTGCCTATCTACGGAAGACCAGGCAGATATAATAGTGTAGGTTGTTACTCCTGCGCAGAAGAAAAATAATCGAATAAAATCTCTACGCAAAATATTGCAGGAAAAAGTAGACAAAAAAACGAGGGGGTACATAGATGGACACATTTACCATTCATTCGGTTGCAGAATATGTGGATATGGTTTGTCAGCAGAATACAAAGATTAAGACGAATGGAAAAAAGGGCGATACGCTGCTGTTTCGCGGGCAGGCCGACAAAGAGAATCTGCTGATTCCTTCCATAGGGCGTCATACGCCGCAGGGAAAAGCGCTTATCGAAGAAGAGCGCAATATGATAGAGATGGCAAAATACAAATTACCGACGGTATTTCGCAAGGATTTGGAACCGATTGAACTGCTCGCTTTATTGCAGCATCATGGAATCCCGACGCGGCTTTTGGATGTGTCGGAAAATGCGCTGGTTGGACTTTATTTTGCCTGCCATGACGACAAAGCAACTCTTGGAAAAGACGGTGAAGTCATTGTTTTTATCAGCAATGATTTGGAGGTTGCAACATTGCCGAGAGTCAATACCATTTGTAACAGTTACAAAGATGCGCATAAGTCTGCAGATGTGACCAACAAGCAGAGTGTCGAGACAAACAGGAAGACCGCAGAATCTAACGAAGGTGTTGAGATAAAAAGGAAGAACGCAGAGTCCAATAAAGGTGTTGAGACAAATCTAAAGACCGCAGAGTCCAACAATGATATCGAAACCGACATTATGTTCGTCTATGCACCAAGTTACAGTCTGCGTCAGAATATTCAGCGCGGACGATATATTTTATTTGAAGATTCCTACGAAGAGAAAAAGCGATGCATCAGGGAAATTCCGAAAAATCACAGGCAGATAGCGCAACGAATTATTGTTCCTGCCGATTTGAAAAAGAGCATTCGAAAAGACTTGCGTTTGCTGGGAGTCAGCAAAGAGTTGCTGTTTCTTGATAATACCGATATGGTTTGCAGGGAAATTGCAGAGCGATTCAGCGAGCGTTAGCCGCCCCGCTGCATTTGGAAAACGCTTGCAATTCAGGCACATAAAGTTATAATGAAATAGAAAAAGGGAGCTGGTAATTGAGCCGGCTGAGAGTAGGTGTTTTCACCTAGACCTATAACCTGATTTGGGTAATGCCAACGTAGGGAAATATGATTGTATTTTTTGCGTATGTCATTTCCTTTGGCATGCGCTTTTTTATCGTATGCATCCCGGATTTTCGAGGAATCTGTCATACTGATATAGTGGAAATTGCCACGCCGAACGACAGAAATTATATCACAAAAACGATCATAATCCCTGTCGAAAGCAACCGGAATGTCTTAGCAAAAGAAACCGGAATGCCTTAGCGAAACGACCGGAATTCCTTAGCAAAACGACCGGAATGCCTTAGCGGAAGCAACCGGAATACCTTTGGAAAGACAGAAAGCATTATCATAATCAAATTAACATTCATAAAGGAGAAAAAGATGAAAAATGCAGTGGAAAATGTAAGAAAAAATGTACCCCTGGTGCACAACATCACAAATTATGTTACGGTTAATGATGTAGCAAATGTCCTTCTGGCCTGCGGAGGAAGCCCGATTATGTCGGATGAGCCGGATGATGTGGAAGACATCACAAGCATATGCGGCGGATTAAATATCAATATCGGAACGCTGAACAAGAGCAGCATTGAAGCCATGTTTCTTGCAGGAAAAAAGGCAAATGATTGCAACCATGTAGTTTTACTGGATCCGGTAGGCGCAGGTGCAAGTGCACTTCGAACCAATACAGCGCTGAAATTGCTGGAGGAAGTTCGGTTTAATGTGATTCGCGGAAACATTTCCGAAATTAAGACACTCGTTTTAGGCAGCGGAACCACAAAAGGGGTAGATGCGGATGCCGCAGATGCAGTAACGGAGGAAAATCTGGACCAGATGGTATCATTTGTCAAATCCGTTGCAGAAAAATTTGATGCAATCATTGCGATAACCGGTGCAATCGATCTGGTGGCCGACAAAGACACCTGCTATGTTATCCGCAACGGTCGTCCGGAAATGGGCAAGATTACCGGAACCGGATGTCAGCTGTCCGGTCTTGCTACCGCATTTGCCGTTGCAAACAAGGACAATATGCTGGTGGCTGTAGCTGCAGCCGTTTGCATGATGGGAAGCGCCGGGGAAATTGCATTTGAAAAATTGCAGCTAGGTGAAGGCAACTCAACCTATCGTAACCGCATTATTGATGCGATTTACAATATGGATGGCGAAACTCTGGAAAAATATGCGAAATATGAAATTCGGTAAATAATGTGTAAGTACCACGCCGGATGAATTGGCACATCGCGGAAATAATTCTGTCGAACATCGTCATTCCGGCGTAAGTACCACGCCGCGCAAAACTGGTCGGATAAAATGCTTTGCTACGCATTCATTACGAATTGCCGGACGAAAAACGGAGAACGGAGAGAAAATGCAACGGGAAAACTTAAAGGACGAACTTTTATTATATGCTGTTACGGACCGACACTGGTTAGGGGAAGAAACATTGTATCAGCAGGTGGAAAAGACATTAAAGGGTGGCACCACATTTGTGCAATTGCGGGAAAAGACAATGGAGCAGAAGGCATTTCTGCAGGAGGCAATTGAGATAAAGGAATTATGCAGGAAATATCATGTGCCGTTCGTAATTAATGATAATGTGGACATTGCGATTCAAATGGACGCCGACGGTGTGCATGTGGGACAAAGCGATATGGAAGCCGGAGATGTGCGGGAGAAACTTGGACCGGACAAAATAATCGGAGTATCCGCGCAGACCGTGGAACAGGCACTTCTGGCACAGGAGAGGGGTGCCGATTATCTTGGTGTTGGCGCCGTATTTCCTACGGGGTCCAAAGACGATGCAGATGATGTGAGTCATGAAACCTTAAAAGCCATTTGCGATGCCGTGGATATTCCGGTCATTGCCATTGGCGGAATCAGTAAAAATAATGTGGAGGAACTGGCGGGAACGGGCATTTGCGGGATTGCCGTCATCAGCGCCATTTTCGCACAGAAAGACATTGAAGCGTCAACCAAAGAATTAATGGAATTAACAAAGAAAACAATCCAAGGAAATCAAAATTGATATCATCGGCTACACAGACCAAAAGGAATGACAGCCAAAACCCGTATCATCGGCAACTTAGGCCGCAGGAAATGACAGCCAAAACCCGTATCATCGTCAATGCAGGCAACAGGGAATGACAGCCAAAAAGTAGCCAAAATAATACAGAAAGTGATTTGATGAAATGAAAATCAGAGGAATGGAAATTCAGGGCGCAATTTTTGATATCGACGGTACTTTGTTGGATTCCATGCCAATCTGGCAGGATGTGACATCAAGGTATCTGGAAAGTCAGGGAATAACACCGGAGCCGAATCTGGGAGAACTCATTTTTCACATGTCCCTTAAAGAGGGCATTCATTATGTGAAGGAGTATTATCATTTGGCAAAAAGTGAGCAGGAGATGGAAGACGGTGTTGTGGCGCTGATTCGGCATTTTTATTATGAGGAAGCTCCGTTAAAACAAGGAGTTCGGGAATTTGTGCAGCGACTGGCATCAAAAAAAATTCCGATGATGTTAGCCACCAGCGGCGACCGGGATCTGGCAACGCACGCACTTGACCGGCTGGGATTGCTGCAGGATTTTCTTGCACTTTACACCTGCGACATGTTTGCTACCAATAAGCGTGAGCCGAAAATATTTCAATTGGCACAGCAGAAAATGGAGCAGGAAAACGGTCATCCGATTCCAACTGAAAAAATATTTGTATTTGAAGATTCCATCAGTGCGATTCATACGGCAATGGATGCGGGGTTTCAAACAGTGGGAATTTTCGATATGGCAAGCAGCGGGGCCTGGGAGGAAATCAAAGAATCGGCCACTTTGTATATATCCGGTATGGACGAACTTATATGAACCGGAATGTGTTCCCAAACCGGTCACTGTAACTACGAAGAAAAGTAATTTCCCAGAACAATGATACGGATTTTTTGCGAAGCTCTGAAACCGTATAATTCCCAAATAGAATCCAAAATCCCGGAACAACAAGAAAATAAGGATACAATCTCATGAAAATAAAAGTAACCGACAAATCTTATTCCGAGGTCCTGAAACTTCCAAAGCCGGTGCATAAAAATCCAATCCGGCAGCGGGCTGTCTGGCGTCTTATTATGCGCCTTGCCTCGGCAGGAGAACTGAAACAGACGCATTTCCAATGTGAAAAGATTGGAATGGAGAAGAGAAAGGGGACGGAGCCGTGCCTTTATCTTATGAATCATTCCAGTTTTACGGATTTGCAGATTGCCGCCACGCTGCTTGCCAAGGAGCAGTATCATATCGTATGTACGAATGACGGACTGATTGGAAAAGCGGGGCTGATGCGCAGGATTGGCTGTATTCCAACAAGAAAATTCATCATGGACCTTGATTTAATCAAGGATATGCGTTATGCCGTAAATCAGTTGGGCAGCAGCCTGCTCATGTATCCGGAGGCCAGTTACAGTTTTGACGGCTCCGAAACGCCCCTGCCGGAGAGCCTTGGAAAATGCCTGAAGCTTCTGAAAATACCGGTAATCATGATAAAAACGGAAGGCGCATTTTTGCGCGATCCCTTATACAATGGGCTGCAAAAACGCCAGGTCAATGTGAAGGCCACCATGGAATATCTCATTTCCCCGGAAATGGCAAAAGAGCAATCGGTGGAGGAGTTAAATGCCATTTTACGCAAAGCTTTTCATTATGATCATTTCCGGCAGCAGAAGGAAGCAAATGTGTTGGTGCTGGAAAAATTCCGCGCAGACGGGTTGCATCGTGTTCTTTACCAGTGCCCTGCCTGCAGGCAGGAAGGAAAAATGCTGGGAAAGGGAATTGAAATTTCCTGTCAGGTATGCGGAAAAGCCTACACACTGCAGGAGGACGGAACCCTTCGTGCCAGCGAAAAATCGTCTGCCCTTCCGAAGGATGGAATTCGTATTGCCAGCGAAAAATCGTCGGCACTTCCGGAGGAGGTTTTGGCAAACGGATTTCCGAAAAAGAATTCCCTCCCGGCAAGCACTGTGCAGGAGGATGGAACCGAATTCATCTATGTGACGGACTGGTATCGCTGGGAGCGGGAAAATGTGCGAAAGGAAATTCAGCAGAACCATTACCGGATGGACCTTGATGTGAAAATCCTGGTACTGGCGGACGAAAAAAGTATGTATCACATTGGCGACGGTCATCTGACGCATACAACCGAAGGGTTTTTTCTGCAAAATGAAGACGGGACTCTTTCCTATCATCAGGGAACCCATGATTCCTATAGTCTTTATGCAGATTATTTCTGGTATGAAATCGGGGACATGATCTGTATCGGAAATACAAAATACCAGTATTACTGTTTCCCGAAAGAAACAGAAAAATGTATTGTTGCCAAAGCGCGACTGGCAGCAGAAGAAATGTATAAAATGTAAATAAAACCCATACAAAGAAAAGACAAAAACAAAAACATAAATCAAAGAGACAAATAAAAATAAAGACAAAAACAAAAACACAAATAAAAATACAAACAAAAATAAAGACATAAATAAAAATACAAACAAAAGCAAGAGCAGATTGGGGGCACCACCTTCTGCGGTGAAATGTACGGAAAACATTATTTGCAAGTCAAAAAGAAATTGTGAGAAGCAGGAAAGAAATCCTGCAAAATAAATCAACAATTGTAAAACTGTTGCAAACAGAAAGGAGATTGTTTTATGTACACTGCACTTTCAATCGCGGGATCGGATTCCTGCGGAGGCGCCGGCATCCAGGCAGATTTAAAGACCATGACTGCACATGGCGTTTACGGCATGACAGCAATTACGGCTTTAACTGCGCAGAATACCACCGGCGTTACAGATATTTTTGAAGTCCCGCCGGAATTTCTGGCGAAGCAGCTGGATGCAGTTTTTACCGACATCTATCCCGACGCGGTCAAAATCGGGATGCTTTCCGGATGCGACATCATGCGTGTCGTCACATCAAAACTCATTCAGTACAACGCGAAAAATATCGTGTTGGACCCTGTCATGGTGGCAAGTAGCGGTTCGCGTCTCATGAAAAAGGATTCCATTGATTTTATGGTCGAAAATTTATTCCCTCTGGCCAGGGTGATTACACCGAATATTCCGGAGGCAGAAGCATTGACGGAGTGCAGGATTTCCTGCTATGACGATATGGTTAAGGCGGGCAAAATCCTGCACGAGGAGATTCAGCGCAGGAAAATGGGCCAGAATTTACCCTGCTATCCATACGATACGGAAGTGCTTATTAAAGGCGGGCACAATACGGAAACGGCGACGGATGTGCTGATAAACTCTATGGGCGTATTTACCTACAGCGGGAGAAGAATTGATAATCCCAATACTCATGGAACGGGCTGCACACTGTCCTCTGCCATCGCCTGTCAGCTGGCAAATGGTCGAATGGTAAAGGATGCCGTGGTTTATGCGAAACAATACATCAACGGTGCTTTGGAGGCAAAATTGAATCTGGGAAAAGGACCGGGACCTCTCAATCATATGTGGGAGCAGGAAGAGTAAAATAATTGCGAATCGATGCGACAGGTCAAAAATTGCGACATTGTTTGCGAAGCAAACAGGGAGCATTTTGCATGTACATCGCGGAGCCTGACAAGCGACACAGCAATTTTGCGATAAATAAATTGGAAAGAAAGAAGGAATTCGTATGAGAGAATATACAACACAGATGGATGCTGCCAGAAAGGGCATCCTGACAAGAGAAATGGAAATCGTTGCAAAGAAGGAAAAGATGCCGGCAGAGGAACTTCAGAAACTGGTGGCGGAAGGAAAGGTTGCTATCTGTGCGAATAAGCTGCATAAATGTCTGGACCCGGAAGGTGTGGGCAGTATGCTTCGCACAAAAATCAATGTGAATCTTGGGGTATCCCGGGATTGCAAGGATTATGACATTGAAATGCAAAAAGTCATGAGTGCGGTGAAACTTGGCGCCGAAGCCATCATGGATTTGTCCAGTCATGGGAATACCCAGCCATTTCGCCAAAAATTAACGAGGGAATGCCCGGCTATGATTGGAACGGTGCCGGTTTATGACAGTGTTATTCATTACCAAAGGGATCTGGCAACGCTTACGGCCCGGGATTTTGTCGAGGTGGTTCGTCTGCATGCGCAGGACGGCGTGGATTTTGTAACGCTCCACTGTGGAATTACGCAAAAGACCATTGAACAGATTAAACAGCACAAACGGAAAATGAACATTGTCAGTCGTGGCGGCTCTCTGGTATTTGCCTGGATGAGTATGACCGGTCAGGAAAATCCGTTTTACGAATATTACGATGAAATCCTCGATATATGCGAGGAGTATGATGTGACGATTTCCCTGGGGGATGCCTGCCGGCCGGGTTGTCTTGCGGATGCCGGCGATGTCTGTCAGATAGAGGAACTGGTTCGGCTTGGAGAACTGACAAAGCGTGCCTGGGAGCATAATGTACAGGTAATGGTAGAGGGTCCGGGTCATGTTCCGCTCAATCAGGTTGCGGCAAATATGGAAATTCAGAAGACCATCTGTATGGGCGCCCCATTTTATGTCCTCGGTCCGTTGGTTACGGATATTGCACCGGGTTACGATCACATTACGGCAGCCATTGGCGGTGCGGTGGCGGCCATGAGCGGCGCGGCATTTCTCTGCTATGTGACACCGGCAGAACATCTGGCTCTGCCAAATGTGGAGGATGTGAAGCAGGGCATCATTGCTTCGAAAATTGCAGCTCACGCGGCTGACATCGCAAAGGGAATTCCGGGAGCCCGGGATATCGATGACAAAATGGCGGATGCCCGGAGAAATCTGGATTGGGATGCCCAATATGCCTGCGCATTGGATCCGGATACGGCAAAGGCAATCCGCAGCAGCCGGGCGCCGGAGGAGGATCATTCCGACACCTGTAGTATGTGCGGCAAATTTTGCGCCGTACGAAGTATGAATAAGGCACTTGCCGGGGAATATATAGATATCTTATAGAAATGTCAGGCGAATGCGAACTCTCAAATGATTATCTGCAAATCGGAAGAGATAAAATCAGCGAGAGCGTTGAAAACAAAATAGATAAATGAAATCGCCACCGGTAGGGAAATGGAGCAGTATGAAAAAAATTGGAATTTTGGTGGGGGCTGCCCCACTTGAAGAAGAAAAGGAATTATTAACACAGATGCTTGGCCAGAGGAATGTCTATCGTGTTGCAGTGGATGGAGGAATCGCCTTCTTCCTGCAGCATGGAATGCGACCGGACCGCTGGATTGGGGATATGGATTCGGCGAAGGAGAAAAATCTGGATGCACCTGCTTTTGATTGCCGGACAAGTCAGGTTTCAACCATCAAAGACGAAACAGACATGGTGCTGGCGGTGGAAGATGCTCTGGAAAATGGTTGCGATGAAATTGCCATTTTCGGCGGCACAGGCGGCAGCAGGATTTCCCATACTTTTGCCAATGTGCAGATGCTTTATCATTATGCAAAAGCAGGGAAGAAAATCCGCATGTATGCCCGGCAGGGATGTCTCACCGTTCTTGTTAACGGCACAATGCAGTTTCCTGCAAGAGAATCCGGTTTTATTTCTGTTTTTTCCCTGACAGATACTTCGGAAAATGTGGTAATTCAGGGTTTTTTCTATGGATACGAAGGGGATTTGCATAATGATATCGCCCTTGGTGTCAGCAATGAATATTGCGGGAAAAGCGGAAAAATTTCCGTAGAAAAAGGAGCCCTTCTTATAGTGGAGGAGTACTGATTGTTTGCAAGTCCTGTGGCACGCTGTAAGCTCTGTACAAAACCAGACAGAACTGGTTAACAATCTTCCCTTGCATGCTCCATCAAATCTATCTGTAATTGGTGGGCACTCCAGATGATGTTAAACGGAGTCATAACAGCCTTTAAGCGAATGGTCGCAACAGAGGCTGTTTTCATTTCCTGTAAAAACAAGTCCAGACGTTGATTGGTTAATCCGCTAAATACCATCATCTCCGGATTGGAAGGGGAAGGCATTACCTTCTTTTTCGGATATCTGGCAATACCGGGAATTCCGGCAAGATAACCTAAAGTATATTGTTTGTCTCCCTCCGGAACGGATTGCAGGGATATTCCCAATTTGTCGCAAACCTTGGCAATTTGCTGCGTTTTTATAACATTTACAGAAAAAAGCAATATTTTTTCATTTTCCATAAAACACTCTCCCTTGACATATTTTCTTTTTTTTACGGTTTATACTAACGCCATTGTCGCACATTATTAGAAATAATCCCAACCGGATTTGTTTCCATCGGTTTAAACCGACTCTATTGTCGCACATTTTCCAAAACAAATCTTCACATTTCTCGGACCAACGGATTTTTCTGTCCAATTATTTGCCTTCGTGTTAAAATGTAACAGTAAAAAATCAGTAATTATGTGCATTTGCAAGGGAAAAACTTGATACAAAAGGTAGTAGAAACAGCAAAATATGGTATACTCTACTAGAAAAAGCATATGTACGAAAAAGAAGTTTGTAGGAAAGATAAAGAAATTTATCTGAAAGAATACATATTTATCTGAAAATGCGGTTGCCGTTTGGCGCCACTTTGGAAAGGGTTTGTGTATTATGAAAAATCTGCTGGAAAAATTTAACAATAAATACTTTAATCCCAAACTGGGCATTCAACATCGGCTTTTGAATCTGGTGTTGTTTGTTGCTTTCTTCGGTGCACTGGCCTCTTTTTTGTTCTCTCTGCTTTTGCAGATTAAAGGTTGCTGGATTATAGGAATCCTGGTAGTTTCGGTTGTCATTTCGTTTTTTTTGGCCAATATGCCACATAAAAATTCGCAAATTGGCGCAGTGGTATTAATTATCTGTTCCAATGTGATTTTATTTCCAGTGTCCTATTTTATGCTAGGCGGTCGAGGTAGCGGAATGCCGATGTGGCTGGTGTTTGCCCTGATTTTCCCGGGGCTTCTTTTGCGGGGAAAGCTTCGTATTATCATGTACTGTCTCAGTTTTATCACCTGTGGCGGCAGCTTTCTTCTGGAGCATTATTTCCCGAATTTGGTTACGCCTTTGGATAATACATGGACCTATACCATGGATTTACTGCAAACTCTTTTTGTTATTTCTTTTATTTTTACTGTCATCTTCTTTTTCCAGGCCGGTATCTATGAAAAGCAAAGGCTGCTGCTGGAAAAACAGGATGAAGAACTTCGGAAAACTCTGGAAGAGTTAAAATTAGCAAATGCGGCAAAAACCACATTTCTGGCAAATATGTCCCATGAAATCCGTACCCCGATCAATGCCATTTTAGGTATGAATGAGATGATTCTTCGGGAAACGCAGGAAAATAGTACGGCAAATTATGCGGCTGACATTGAAAAATCCGGTCAGAACCTGCTTTCCCTGATTAACGATATTCTCGATTTTTCCAAGATTGAATCCGGAAAAATGGAAATAGTGGAATGTGAATATGACCTGAAAAATATGCTGGTGGATTCCTATAATTCCGTGAAAATCCGTTTGGCGCAAAAGGGCCTGCAGTTCTATTTTCAGAACGCTTCTTCCATTCCGTCCATTTTATACGGAGATGTTACCCGTGTGAAGCAGGTTATTTTGAACCTTCTCACCAATGCGGTAAAATATACGGAGCGGGGTTCCGTTACCATGACGGTAACCTGGGATCCGTTGCCGGGGGATCGGGCCATGCTTACTTTCGAGATTAAGGATACCGGTGTTGGCATTTCCTCGGAAAAACAGTCCCTTATATTCGACTCCTTTCAACGCCTGGATGAGAAAAGAAACAAGAGCATTGAAGGAACCGGTCTGGGTCTCACGATTGTCAAACAATTGGTAGAATTAATGAATGGTACCATTTCCGTGGAAAGTGAGTATCATCAGGGTTCTACCTTTAAAGTTTCTATTCCGCAGAAAATTGTGGATCATGCGCCGGTTGGGAATTTCACTCCGTCCCAGGTACAGAATGAACCGCATAAGGAGTTCCACGAAGGATTTCATGCACCGAATGCCCGTATTCTTGTGGTAGATGATGTGGAAATGAATCTGAAGGTGGTAAAAGCCCTTTTGAAGCGAACCGAAATGACAGTGGATGTGGCACTCAGTGGTTCGCAGGCACTTACCATGTTCCAGAAGAACACCTACGATATTGTTTTTATGGATCATATGATGCCGATTATGGATGGAATCGAAACTTTCCATCAGATGCAGAATCTTCCGGCTTACAAGAGCCATCCAATTCCTGTAATCGTAATTACGGCAAATGCGGTAGTCGGCGCCATGGAACAGTATTTGAAGGAAGGATTCTCCGATTATCTGGCAAAGCCAATTGATTACGAACAACTTGAGGCGATGTTGATTCGTCATTTGCCGCCAAGCCTTGTGCAGCGGGAAGATATAGCGGTTACCGCAAATATGGTGAAGGACAATAAGAATGATCAGATTTTGAACAAATTGTCCATGATTATGAATATCGAAAAAGGTCTTGCTTATTGTGCCGATGATGTGGAAGTATATCTGGATGCAGTTACGGAATATTTAAATGCCAACCTGGCAGAGCAGATGACAGAGAGTTTCTCACAGCAGAAATGGAAACCATACCAGATTTGCTGTCACACTATGAAGGGGACTTCTCTCACCATCGGGAATGCTATTTTATCTGATATAGCAAAAGCACAGGAATTTCGCTGTAAGGATTATTTTCGTCTTCTCGAGGAAGGTAATACGGAGGATTCCATTCCGGTACAAAATGTTTTGCGTGACATTGCAGCAAATCACCCTATGGTGCTGGGGCAGTACAATTATTTCCGGTCTCAGATTCGTAACATTTTATAGAAACGCTGACACCCTCCGGCAACCGGCGCGCGATACGAAATGCTGACACCCTCCGGCAACCCGGCGCGTGATACGAAATGCTGACACCCTCCGGCAACCCGGCGCGTGATACGAAACGCTGAAAAAATTTCGCGAAATTGCTGAATTTACATACATGGGAGAAAAGACATGTTAAAGAAAATACGAAAGAGAAATGGAACAACATTTCGTTTGGTTGATATCCTGGAAGAAATTTACCGGAAAAATCGAAGACTTATCATGTTTTATGTGATTCTATCCTTGTTTTTGTCATTTTTCCTGTATGCTGCCGTTGGAATTTCAACCGGTATAAAAGCATCCGAGTCTGACATATTGTCGGAGGATGCCGCCCGGCAGGAACCAGCCATGAACACGGAAGAGGATGCCGCCCGGCAGGAACCTGCCATGAACATGGAAGAGGATGCCGCCCGGCAGGAACCGGTCAGGGATATGGAGAATCCTGCCTTATATGGTGGGGACACCGGAATATTTCTGTCTTCTGCGGCCAATACCATGGGTATTTCCCTGGATCCGGCAGTGCTGCTTGGCATGGTTGCCGGAATTTCCATTTTGCAGGAAAATGAGATATGGGTGGACGGTGTTGAGGTTCCGGATTTTGGTATTTTTGATCATTGGTGGGTGCGAATTGTTGTATTTATTTGGGCAGCAGTTGCTTTGTCCCCAACTCTTTTCGGGGACGGGATGGAAGAAATAAACACGAAATATGTAGGTCCCATTGCATTGCTTTCTCTCGAGGTTGCCCTTATTCTTGAAACCGGAGATGGTTTTGTGGCCAACGCTGCAGACGGTAATGAGATTGCGGTGGCTGCCGCAGGTATTTTGTCTGCCTTATTGGAATTTATAAAAATGATAGGAATGCTGGTATGTTATGTGAGTGTCCGGGTTATGGTGTTTTTCCTGGATATCATCATTTCCCTTGCCTCCAAACTTAATCCGGTAGTTTCCGGAATATTCAAACTTGCAAAAATCGGCATTACCACCGGTTATATGACTTTGGCAAGAGATAATTCCACAGTTTTCTATGTTTGCGCCATTCCGGTTGTTGTTGCGTCTTTCTTTTTCTTTAAGCTGGCGTACACAACCATACGGTATTTCAAACATATTTATATCCGTCCGTTTTTCCTTGGAATTTTTGCCCGTAAAAAGAAACAGCCGCTACTTCATAAGCGTGCGCCAGGATTCTTAAAGAGGCAAATGGAGCAGGATGCCACGCCGGAAATCAAAATGATTGTGCCTGCATTTTCCATTAAGCATATTCAGGGTAATCACATTTTGAAGAATAAGGAAATGTGGTGGCTGGTGGTAAGTGAACGGGAAATCTATCTTACCAGAAAACGGTTTTTCTGGAAGGAACCGCAAAAGTTTGTGCTTCGCGAGAATGGCATATTTGCAAGAGAAATACTGGGCGGTTATCCGGACAGCCCGCCGGATATTTTCATTCGAGGGGCCGGTTTATTCCGGGGTTCCTATTGTGAACTTTTTACCCTGTATCATTTCCGGGGAAAAGCATTTTCGGGAAATAAGATTATGCGGCTTGTCTTCAGCAAGGAATATATGAACCAGTATGAAGAAATCCGGCAGATGATGAATCTGCGTGATTATGATGCGGTAATGCGTGAAATTAAAGTTGAAGAAAAGGAAGAACGGAAAAAGAAGAGAGATAGCTGGTTTTCCGCAAGGAAAGGGAAAGTATAAGATACAAGAAAGGAAGGAAATAAAGAAATGTATCAAAAAGTATCCACAGACATGAATTTTGTCGAAAGAGAAAAGGAAGTTGAGAAATTCTGGAAAGACAACGACATTTTCAAAAAAAGTATTAAGGAGCGGGAAGGCTGCCCAACATATATGTTCTATGACGGACCACCTACGGCAAACGGAAAGCCGCACATCGGTCATGTATTAACCCGTGTCATCAAGGATATGATTCCGCGTTATCGTACCATGAAGGGCTATATGGTTCCGCGTAAGGCCGGCTGGGATACCCATGGTCTTCCGGTGGAAATTGAAGTGGAAAAGCTTCTTGGACTGGACGGAAAAGAGCAGATTGAAGAATACGGTCTGGAGCCGTTTATTGAAAAATGTAAGGAATCGGTTTGGAAATACAAAGGTATGTGGGAGGATTTCTCCGGTACGGTTGGTTTTTGGGCAGACATGGACGATCCTTATGTAACCTATCATGATGATTATATCGAATCCGAATGGTGGGCATTGAAGGAAATCTGGAACAAAGGACTTTTGTACAAAGGTTTTAAGATTGTGCCATATTGTCCGCGTTGCGGTACCCCGCTTTCCGCGCAGGAAGTTGCACAGGGCTATAAGGATGTCAAAGAGCGTTCCGCGGTTGTTCGTTTCAAATGCGTGGACGAAGATGCTTACATTCTTGCATGGACAACCACTCCTTGGACGCTTCCTTCCAATGTGGCACTTTGTATGCATCCGGATTACGATTATGTGAAAGTAAAGAGTGGCGCTGACGGAAAAGTATATTATATGGCAGAGGCTCTGGTGGAAAAGATTCTGGGCGAGGATGTTGCGATTCTTGCAACCTACAAGGGTAAGGATTTGGAATATAAGGCCTATGAGCCGTTGTTCCCTTATGCCGACGAAACCATTAAAAAGCAGAACAAGAAAGCACATTTTGTCACCTGCGATCCGTATGTAACCCTTACGGACGGTACCGGCGTAGTTCATATTGCGCCTGCTTTTGGTGAAGATGATGCCAATGTTGGTCGTAACTACGATTTGCCGTTTGTTCAGCTGGTAGACGGAGCCGGCAATATGATTGGAGCCGGTGCACCTTGGGAAGGCATGTTTGTAAAGAAGGCCGACATGCCGGTACTTCAGGCACTCGAAGACAAGGGTCTGTTATTTGACGCACCAAAATTTGAGCACAGTTATCCGCACTGCTGGAGATGTGATACTCCGCTGATTTACTATGCGCGTGAATCCTGGTACATCAAGATGACCGCTGTTCAGGATAAAATGATTGCCAATAACAATAAGATTAACTGGATTCCGGAATCCATCGGAAAAGGCCGTTTTGGCGACTGGCTGGAAAATCTTCAGGATTGGGCCGTATCCCGTAACCGTTATTGGGGAACTCCGCTGAATATCTGGGAGTGTGAGTGCGGCAATTTCCACTCGGTAGGAAGCCGTCAGGAACTGGCAGAACTTTCCGGCAATCCGGAAAATGCAAAAGTGGAATTGCATCGCCCATATATTGATGAAGTGACTTTTCCATGTCCGAAGTGTGGCAAGACCATGAAACGTGTACCGGAAGTAATCGACTGCTGGTTCGATTCCGGAGCAATGCCATTTGCACAGCATCACTATCCGTTTGAAAACAAGGAGTTGTTTGAAAAACAGTATCCGGCACAGTTTATTTCCGAAGCGGTGGACCAGACAAGAGGATGGTTCTATTCCCTGCTGGCAGAATCAACCCTGTTATTTGATTCTCCATGTTACCAGAATGTTATTGTTCTCGGTCATGTGCAGGATAAGAACGGTCAGAAGATGAGTAAATCCAAAGGAAATGCGGTGGATCCTTTTGAAGCACTGCAGAAATTCGGTGCAGATGCCATCCGTTGGTATTTCTACATTAATTCAGCGCCATGGTTGCCGAATAAGTTCCACGAGGATGCGGTAATTGAGGGACAGAGAAACTTCATGGGTACACTTTGGAACACCTATGCATTCTTCGTTCTTTATGCAAACATTGATAATTTTAATGCAACCAAATATACGCTGGAATATGACAAACTTCCGGTTATGGATAAATGGTTATTGTCCAAACTCAATTCCGTTGTAGGTGAAGTTGACAGCGACCTGGAAAATTACAGAATTCCGGAAGCGGCTCGAGCACTGCAGGGATTTGTGGATGAAATGAGTAACTGGTATGTTCGTCGTGGTCGTGAGCGCTTCTGGGCAAAGGGCATGGAGCAGGATAAGATTAACGCTTATATGACGCTTTATACAGCTCTGGTTACTATCGCAAAAGCTTCTGCGCCGATGATTCCTTTCATGGCAGAAGAAATTTACCGGAATCTCGTATGCAGCATTGATAAGTCTGCAAAGGAATCCATTCATCTTTGTGACTTCCCGGTTGTGGATGAAAAGATGATTGATAAACAGTTGGAAGCCGATATGGAAGCAGTTCTGCAAATTGTAGTACTTGGTCGTGCAGCCCGTAATTCTTCCAATATCAAGAATCGTCAGCCGATTGGCAATATGTTTGTCAAAGCTCCACAGGAATTAAATGCGTTCTACCGCGAAATCATTGAAGACGAGTTAAATGTGAAATCTGTCACATTTACGGAGGATGTAAGAGAATTTACTTCCTATACATTTAAGCCACAACTTAAGACAGTAGGACCGAAATACGGAAAACAGCTGGGCGGCATTCAGAAATATCTTGCCGGAATGGATGGAAATGCGGCAATGGATGTGCTGAATGAAAAGGGTGCCCTTACCTTTGATGTTGACGGAACAGAAGTAAGTCTGACAAAAGACGACCTTTTGATTACCATGGCACAGAAGGAAGGCTATGTTGCAGAAGCCGATGGTGGCGTAACGGTTGTTATGGACACAAACCTGAACGAAGAGTTGATTGAGGAAGGTTATGCGGCCGAAGTGGTTTCCAAGATTCAGACCATGCGTAAAGACGCCGGTTTTGAAGTTGTGGATCACATTAAAGTTGCAGTAAGCGGTAATGAGAAGATTGCAGCCATTATGAAGAAAAATGAAACAGCGATTGCAACAAAAGTTTTAGCTGATGTTGTGGAAGAAAATACAACCTACACCATTCAAAAAGAATGGAATGTAAACGGAGAGAAAGTCGTTCTCAGCGTAGAGAAGGTGTAAATCTGCGAGAAGATTACAGCCGGCGTGGAGAAGTTGAAAATCCGGGAGAATTTTGTTCTCCTCACAATTTATGAAAACAGCCATGGTTGTGTGCCATGGCTGTTTTTATGGGTGTGCCTTGCGGCGTATGTTTCTTTTTATCTTCTGGACCCTGACCTGTTTTTCTTATGTTTTTATGGGTGCGGCGTATGTTTCTACTATTAAAACCGCGTATCCGTATATTTTGTGGTTTTACAGGATTTTTACCGTACAAAGCAATTATATTTTACAAAATGATTTTATGATGAAATAAACAAAATAGTTATAACGATTACGAAATAAAAGATGATTAATGTTAATAGATTTTAGTTTTTGATTATCCCGGCCATATAACACATGAGGAATAAAAAAAATGCCATAAAGTATATTGCACACAATTTGTAAATCTCTCATAATAATAGTGGAGAGTTATAATTATTATAAAAATGTTGGGGAGTAATTTTTATTGCCAGACGCAGCAAAGGAGAATCATTCGTAAGAAGAGGAGTATATATTGCGAAGTATGTCAATTGCTGAAAGCGGCGGAATGGAGATTATTATGAAAAAGGAATTAAGCAGAAACAAAGGTTTTTCCTTGGTGGAATTGATTATCGTGATTGCCATCATGGCAATTCTGGTTGGCGTAATAGCGCCTCAGCTGATTAAGTGGATTGAGAAGTCAAATGTATCATCCGATATTCAATTATGTGACGCAGTACATACTGCATTTACTGCGACATTGACGGATCCCGCAATTTTAAATGATACAGCGGATACCTACACGCAGGCATACTGCAGTTATTTTACAACGCCGAATTTTGCATCTAAGATTGCAGCCGGTTCTTCTTATGCTGCATCTTCTTTTGCAAAAAGTGTGGATGAGGTAGCCGGATTTTCGGTATTTTCCGATTCTTCCTGCGGACGCAATTATTTCAAATCGACACCGGCAAAGCAGTCCGGAGAATTATGGATTGCCGTGGATTCCACCGGAAATCGGTTTGTAATCTATATCAAGGGAAGCGATTCTACCGGTCAGAAGCGGACAATTACCGGAGTTGCGGATAACTATGATGCAGTAGTTGCAAGTGATTACATCTTTGTATGCAATTAATTCGGACTACATTTTTCGAAAAAAGATGCAGAATATTTCTATAAGATGCTTGGCTACATATTTCGAAAGGATGTAGGATTCCATTTTCGAATCAAATTAAAAAAGAAACGGGAGATGTGTATCACATTTCCCGTTTTGTAATAGTACAGATATCTGCACTCTGCAGTTCCGGAATATGCTACAGAAGAACGCATCGGAACGCGTCACAGAAGCGTTTACCAGAATATGTCACAGAATAGTACTCTGGAATATATCGCAGAAAAGCGTTCCGGAATATTTATTCTATAGAAACAGGAGAAGTGAAATGTCGAAATTTACAAAAAAGGCAATAGAGGATGCCTTCATCGAATTATCCAATACCATTCCAATTGAAAAAATTACGGTGACTGCTGTTACAAATGCCTGTGGGATTAACCGGAATACCTTTTATTATCATTATCAGGATATTTATTCGTTATTGGAAGAGATTCTGACGGTTCGCGCGAAGAGGCTCTTTACGGTAGAGGATGTGAAAAATCCGGATTCCTGGAAAAGCGCGCTTCGTCTTATTGGCGAGTACGGACGCAAGAACAAAGGTTTTATCAAGAATGCCTACAATTCCATGGGGCGTGATGCTTTTGAAGACTATATTGCGGATATTGCTTACCAGTCGTTGTATCCCATTTTCCACGAGGGAATCCTTCCGACCATGACGCAAAAAGGAAAGACTATCAGCGAAAGGAACCTGAATCAGTTAGTTGGATTTTATTCGTTGCTGTTTGCCAATGCAACGGTAGGATGGCTACGGGGTAAATTGGGCGATTCGGTGGAAGTGATGGAAAAAGCGATTGTCATGCTCGATGGTGTCATAATTCAAATGATGGAGAATCTGGCAGAGTAACATCCTTTGCCGGACGCATATCGGTTTGCCGCGATGAATAAATATTGGCTGTTATGCAAAGAATGCGTCGCGATGTAAAAATATTAGTTGTTATGCGAAAAAAATGTCAACACCAATGTAAAATATTTGTGGAATTCATTGCGGAAAAGGGAAAAAATTGATATGTTTAAAAAGTAGGATTTTATTATATAAAATATGAGTATGGAATAGAAAAAATATAGAAAGAAAAGGAGAGTTTTTATGGGACTTATTAAAGCTGGATTAGGTGCAGTTGGTGGTGTATTGGCAGATCAGTGGAAAGAGTTTTTCTATTGTGATGCAATCCCGAAGGAAGTTTTGATGGTGAAAGGCGCTAAGCGTGTTTCCGGAAGATCTTCCAATACAAAAGGAAATGACAATATTATTTCCAACGGATCCGGAATTGCCGTTGCAGATGGTCAGTGTATGATTATCGTTGAGCAGGGAAAGGTTGTTGAACTTTGTGCAGAGCCGGGAGAGTTTACATATGATACTTCTACCGAGCCTTCTATTTTCTCAGGGGATCTTGGAACAAGTATTAAAGAAACATTTAAAACCATTGGAAAACGTTTTGCCATGGGGGGAGATACCGGAAAGGATCAGCGCGTTTACTATTTCAATACGAAGGAACTAATTGATAATAAATTCGGAACACCGAATCCGATTCCGTTCCGCGTAGTAGATTCCAAGATTGGATTGGACATTGATGTTTCCCTTCGTTGTTCCGGTGTATATTCTTATAAGATTTGTGATCCGATGTTATTTTACACTAATGTGTGCGGTAATGTAGCGGACTCATTTACAAGAAATGAACTGGATTCCCAGTTAAAGACAGAATTCATCAGTGCGCTTCAGCCGGCACTTGGTAAGCTTTCTGAAATGGAACTTCGTCCGAATCAGATTGTTTCTCACAATCCGGAATTGGAAGCGGCCATGAACGAAGCACTTTCTAAGAAATGGATTGAAACAAGAGGTCTTAAGATTGTCAGCATTGCACTTGGTTCCGTAACGCTTCCGCCGGAAGATGCAGAGATGATTAAAACGGCACAGCGTAATGCGATGTATACAAATCCGACTATGGCAGCAGCTAATCTTTCTGCTGCGCAGGCGGATGCCATGAAGGCAGCAGCTTCCAACTCTGCAGGTGCTATGACCGGATTTATGGGAATGGGAATGGCAATGCAAAATGGTGGCATGAACGCCCAGAATTTATTTGCCATGGGTCAGCAGCAGGCAGCAGCTCAGCAGGCAGCGCAGCCGGCTCCGCAACCTGCACCGCAGGCTCCGGCAGGCTGGACTTGCAAATGTGGAGCAACCGCAACCGGAAAATTCTGCCCGGAATGTGGCTCACCGAAGCCGGTAGAGGAAGCAGGTTGGACCTGTAAATGCGGTGCAGTAAATAAAGGTAAATTCTGCGCAGAGTGTGGTTCACCAAAGCCGGCAGGCGTTCCGCAGTATAAATGTGATAAGTGTGGTTGGGAACCGGAAAAGGGAGCGAAGCCACCGAAATTCTGTCCAGAATGTGGCGATCCATTTGATGATGGAGATATTGTCGGATAATATAATTCGTATGATATGAAATAAAACGGTCTCCTTTCTGTACATACAGGATAGAGACCGTTTCTGTTACTTGTTTAAAAACAAAACGGAAAACCAGACATTACACAAAGAATTAACAGAAAATATAACAAAGAACAAAACAGAGAATAAAACAGGAAATAAACAGAAAATAAAACAGAAAACAAACGGAAAACAAAATCAAGAACAAAAGAAAAAGAAAAGGGAAAAGGAGAGGAAGATATGAAAAAGGGATTGAGATTATTATGTGTCTTTAGCATTTTTGTTTTTGCATTAACGGGCTGTAGTCTGCCATTTGGAACCCCGTCAGCAGAGAAGTTGATTCAGGGAATGACGGAGTATACCTATGAATCAGCAATGGTTAACTTCGATTTCCTTGTGGAAGGCAATGTATCCGTTGATGGATATGAAATGGAGATTAATACGAAAACAAATGCAAATTTGGAGTGCCAGAAAACAAAGAGAGGTATGCTCATTTATGTGAATGGAAGTTCCAAAAACAATGGGGTAAAAATGCCTATTGAAATGTATGTGGAATATGAGGGCGATGATTGTACGGAATACACTTATGAAGAAGTTCAGGAATGCTGGGTTTACAAAGAGTATGAAGCGGAATTAAATGAAGATTCCTTTGCAGATTTGCAGGATGCCTTAAATGCTGAACTTGCCCGGGGTGAAGTGGCCGGTAAAACAGAAAAAAGAGAAGGGGTGGAATGCTATGTACTTTCTGCCACAATCACCGGAGACGATTTAGCGGATATCGGTGACATTATCATGGATATCGAAGCTGACTTTTTTGAGGATACGGATATTGATCTCGAAGATTTGTACGATTATATCACATTAGACTGCACTTACTACATTGATAAAGAAGAAGGATGTCTGGTGCAGGCCGTGTTTGATTTTTCCAACAGCAGTTTCGATGATATTGCCGAGGAATTAACTTCAAATGATGTGTATGATGATCTGGAATTGGAAATGGATGAAATTTCCATTGCATTAACGATAAGTGATTATGATGAGGTGGAAGTGGAAATTCCGGATGAAGTGTTGGATGAAGCTGTTTCCCTTAGTTCTTTGGTGGCTGCCGCACCGGATGAAGAGGATGAGTACGACGATGAATGGGAAGAAGATAACTGGGACAATGATGGGGATGATAACTGGGACGATAGCGGAAATGACCTGGGTGATTACGACTATGATTATGACTATGACATTGAGGACCGGGAGGCAGGTACCATTATTGAACTTCCGGACTATTGGGATTATTCCCAGACCATTTGTGAATTCCGGGTTCCGGACGGCTTTTATTGTTCCGGTACTTATTCTTCTTCCGATTTTTACGATATGATGCCGACCGATGATTATACGGGACCTTATATGGATTTCTATGTTCAGAATTATCTGCGTACCAGTGACTATGATGCATATATGTATGATCAATATGATACCGGCTACTATACCGGATATGAACTACAGGCCATTGAACTGGATACTTCTTTCCGGGGAAATCCGGTTTATCTGCTTCATATTGCTTACGAATGTTCCGATGATTATGTATTGGAAAATTATAATATCATCACTCCATATACCAATAGTCATGGTGAGGATAGTTTTATTACCATTGAGTTTTATTCTGGCGGAGAATATATGGATCCGGACAGTGCAAAAGAATTATTTGACGCCATCTTTAATTATTAACAACATCATATAAAGCAAAGGGGTGGAAAAATGGATCAACTACAGGAATTTAAGTGTCCATGTTGTGGAGGAGCCATTTCATTTAACAGTCAGATTCAGAAAATGAAATGTCCGTATTGCGATACGGAATTTGAACTAAGTACATTAACTTCTTATGAGGAAGATTTGAATCAGCCGGCAGAAGATTCCATGAAATGGGATGTTTCGGCCGGAGGTGAATGGAATGCTGGTGAGGCGGATCACCTCAGAACCTATATTTGTAAATCCTGCGGAGGCCAGATTATTGGTGACGAAAGCACGGCAGCAACTGCCTGCCCATTCTGTGACAATCCTGTGGTTATGCTGGGGCAGTTAAGCGGTGAGTTAAAACCGGATCTTGTGATTCCCTTTCAGTTGGATAAGGAAGCGGCAAAGCAGGGATTGCAGAATCATTATAAGGGAAAGATACTTTTGCCAAAGATTTTCAAGGATGAAAATCATATTGAGGAAATCAGGGGTGTTTACGTTCCCTTTTGGTTGTTTGATGCAGATTCGCATGCGCATATTCGTTACAAAGCAACGAAAGAAAAACAATGGAGTGATTCCAATTATTTCTATAAGGAAACCAGTTATTATTCCGTAACCCGTATAGGAGATGTTTCCTTTGCTCATGTTCCTGTGGACGGATCTCAAAAAATGCCGGATGACTTGATGGAATCCATTGAGCCTTATGAATTTAATGGGGCGGTGGATTTTCAAACGGCCTACCTTGCAGGGTACATTGCAGACCGCTATGATGTTACCGCCCAGCAGAGCATTGAACGGGCAAATGAACGAATCCGCCAGAGTACGGAAAGCGAGTTTCGTAAAACCGTTCAGGGATATAATTCCGTAATCAAAGACTTTTCAAGTATTAAATTGGACAATGGTGCAATACAGTATGCCCTCTATCCGGTCTGGCTTTTAAACACCAAGTGGAAAGAAAAACGGTATACCTTTGCCATGAATGGTCAGACAGGAAAAATGGTGGGAAATCTGCCAATGGACAAAAAACGTTTTACTATGTGGCTGCTGGGCTCCTTTTTCGTTTCTGCAATTGTTATGTTTTTCCTTTCCTATTTTGTTACGGAAACGCTTGGGAAGGCAGTTATGATAGGACTGGTTTTGGGACTTATTATTGCACTGATCATCGCATTCTCACTTAAGGCGCAGTTAAAATCTGTCCGAATGCAGTATGCCGCCTCGAGTTATATAAAAAATATGAAAATGAAAGTATGTAAAGATCTTTTCCTATACAAGAAACTGGAAAAGACAGAAAGAACCCAGAATCAGAGAAAGTAGCATATAGAAATCGTCATTTCTGAGAACAGCGTCTGATCCGGAAATATTCATAACGAACAGATAATAAACGAATGAAAAGAAAATGATGAAAAGCCCTTCTTCGTAATAAGGAGGGCTTTTTGTGCATTTAAGGAGAAATGCCTAAAAATTAGGCACTTTACATAAAATGTACATTGTGGGGGAAATGCATATTTGGAATAATGAAGGAGTATCCGGCATTTGATTTGTCTGCATGGATAAAATTTTTATGCACTTGATAGAAAGGCATGGTTCGTAACATGAAAAAGATTTTGTTATTAAACGGAAGTATGCGCGGAGAAGCCAGTTCTTCCCTGAAAGTAGCAAAAGCTTTTATAGCAGGCATACAGGATATTCAGGACATACAGGTCACGCAGATTAACCTGAGGGAAAAGAACATTAATCCGTGTATGGGATGTTTTTACTGTTGGAAAAAGGGAAAGGGCAGTTGTATTTTACAGGATGATATGCAACAACTTCGGGATTTGGTGATGGAAAATGATATCATCATCGAAAGTTTTCCTCTTTATTTTTTTGGCATGCCGTCTCCGATGAAGGCTTTTACCGATCGGATGATTAGCCACATTTCCGAATATCGTGCCAGCAATGGAGATCAGGAGTCCGGTCGATTTCTGCATGAGGTGCGTTACCCGGAACTTATGCAGAAGAAGTTTGTGATGGTGTCTACCTGCGGTTATGAGAAAACAGAAGACTGTTATGATGCCATTCGCGTGCAGTTTGATCGCATTTGCGGAAACAAATACACATTGATTACTGCACCCCAGGGGGGAATGCTTGCTGAAAAAACATTTGAGGCAAAAACCACGCGCTATTTAACGAAGTTTAAGGAAGCCGGAAAAGAATATGCACGGGAGGGGAAATTGTCTTCGGAAACCTTGCGTAAATTGGAAATTCCTATGCTGGGGCACAATGTATTTTCTATGGCCATAAATAAAAACTGGGACGACGAGGAAGTCGGTCCATACGGAAAGCCGGTGTGAAAAATGGCAAAAAATTTAATTGCAAGTTTTCTGTTTCAATTGGCGGGACCGGTAATGCGACTCATTTACCCCATGAAGGTAATCTGGGAAGATAAAAAACTTACACAGGAGGCACTTGCAGGTCCATGTGTAATTTTCTCGAATCATAACAGTCTGGTGGATGGGCTTTATTTAACCAGATATATGAAAAAATATAACGTCAGTACCTATGTGGCAAAGGACTGGTATGACAAACCTCAATTTAACTGGATTTTTCGCAGTACACCCTACATTCCCATGGAACGAAAGCAGTTGGATACTTCCTGGATGGAAGAGGGGAAGGAAAAGTTGAGGAATCGGGAATCGGTATACATTTTCCCGGAGGGTCATCTGACGGGGCAGGATGAATTTGATGAGTTTAAGCCCGGATTTCTCATGTTGGCAAAGCAGACGGACGCAACCCTGATTCCCATTTATCTGGAAAAGGGATTTCGATTGTTTCATCGAACCCGGGTGGTTATCGGAAAACCTTTATTGCTTGATTTGAAAGAGAAAGGGCGCCCGTCTCAGGTATTGAAAGAGCATGCCGAAACCTGTCGCCGGCAAGTTATACTCCTCGGGGCGATGATAAAATAACTTGCTACTATGTCTCATAAGAGAATGAATCCCGCCTGACAATGAAATTTCGGATGGCAGATGACAGAAATCTATACAACAGGAATGTAATTCATGAAAATGAATTTGCATCGATTGCAGTTTTGAAAAGGTCTGCAATCGTATAAAGAGTTAGCTTGCACTACATGTGAGATAACAAAAATTTATGAAAGAAAAGGATGGAAGAAAAATGAACGAAAAAGAATTACAGATTGCAGACAGAATTAAGGAATTATTGTCAGAGAACCTGAATATCCCAATGGAAGACCTTGATTATGAAGTTCCATTGTTCGGTGATGGAATCGGATTGGATTCTATCGATTCCATGGAAATCATTGCTTTTATTGATTCTGAATATGGAGTTGCCATGACAGGTGTGGCGAAAGAACATTTCTACAATGTTACAAGCCTTACAAAATATGTAGTGGAACATATGGAATAATGGTGGTGCAACGGTAACGGTATGCCGGGAGGTAACTGTTACCGTTTTTCTCTGAAAGAGGCAGAAGAAGGTTTCAGGACAAAAACAGCGAGACAGGAAACTGGGAAAAGAGGAATGGATATGAAAAAAATTTTGAATACAAGATGTGTCGTTACGGGTCTTGGTATGATTAGTGCAATTGGCAATTCCGTAGCAGAATGCTGGGACAATGCGTTGGCCGGTGTTAGCGGAATCAAAGAAGTTACAAGTGTAAATACGGCAGATTGCTACGCAAATCTGGGTGCAGAGTCTAATTGTGAAGAACTGGGAAAGGACGAAACGGCAGATCGCAGTGCTCAGCTTTGCTTAAAGGCTTCCAAGGAGGCAGTAGAGGATGCCGGTCTTAAATTAACGGAAGAAGAAAGAGAACGTGTTGGCGTAATTATGGGCAGTTGCGTCGGTGGTGTAAACAGTATAGAAAGTTATGTGGTAAATGGAGAAAAAACGGAGGACATTCGAAAGATGACAATTTCTCCGATTGCGAATTATGTGGCTGATTATGTGGGCGCAAAGGGTATCATTACAAATGTGGGAAATGCCTGTGCTGCAGGAAGTATCAGCGTGGCTTATGCCTGCGAGTTAATTCGTGCCGGTGTTGCAGATGTGTTTATTGTAGGTGGAGCCGATGTTTTTGGGGCAGTCCCATTTTCCGGATTCCATGCACTGCATGCCCTTTCCGAACAGGCCTGCTCACCATTTAATCACAGTAACGGAATTACCCTTGGAGAAGGTGCCGGTGCCATGGTAGTCGAATCGTATGAACATGCAAAGAAAAGAAATGCGAAAATCTACTGTGATGTTTTATCCGCAGGAATCAGCAGCGATGCGCATCATATTACGGCACCGCGCCCGGACGGAATCGGTCAGATGTATGCTATCCGTACTGCCATTGCGAAATCCGGATTAGAGCCAAAGGATATTGATTATGTCAATGCCCATGGAACCGGAACTGCAAAAAATGATGAGGCAGAATTTCTTTCTCTTCACACGATATTTGATGAGAGCGGTGCTAATCTCAGCGTCAGTTCCACAAAAGCCATGGTTGGTCATTGTCTTGGTGCTGCCGGCGCTATTGAAGCAGTATTTGCGGTAAAAGCTTTAACGGAAAATAAAATTCCGCCAACCATCGGATATAGCGAAGAAGATTTGGCAGTCCTGGAAGAAAAGGCAGGTGCCATCGATTTTATGCCCAATACCATGAAGGAAAAAGAACTTCATACGGTTATGAGCAATTCCTTTGCATTTGGTGGCAGCAATGCAAGTATCATTTTCTCAAAGAAGGAAGGAAGCGTTAACGAAACCGAAAATGACGAGCCGGTTTACATTACCGGGCTTGGACTGGTTTCCCCTGTGGCAAATAGTATCCCGGATTATATTGCCAGGGTAAATGCCGGCGAAGAAATGAAGGCAGACAGCGTATGCACGGAAATCGGCAAGCCGGATTTCGAGAAATACGGAGTGAAAATGCCGTTTTTCCGTAAATTGGACAAACTCAGCGGTATGCAGGTAATCTCCGGTATGGAAGCAATTACCGATTCCGGCATTGCAATCGAAGAAGCGGATGCAGAGCAGTACGGAATGATTATTGGTACCGGCGATGGTCCGATTCATACGGTTTACCAGTTCCAGGAACATATTGCAAAAGAGGGCAATCAGAATGGATCCGCATTTAACTTCCCAAATACGGTTTACAATGCAGCCGGCGGCTATTTATCCATTAAAACCGGAATGCGTGGATATAATGTAACGGTTACGAATGGAAATCAGTCCGGTCTTGGCAGTGTCTGCTACGCTTACCACACCATTCGTCAGGATCGTGCAAAAGTTATGTTGGCCAGTGGTACCGATGAAAACAGCGAGGTTATGACCAAACTTTACAAGCAGCTTGGTGTTGTAACCGAAGACCGTGCAAATCTCTATCAAAATGAAAAGGGTATGACCTTAGCAGATGGAAGTGCAACGGTGCTTTTGGAACGGGGAGACAGTGCCAAGGCAAGAAATGCAAAGAAATATGCCAAGGTAGTTGGTTATGGCATGACACATGAAGCTGTCGGGGAAACTATTACAGGAACAGAAAAAGGCCTGGTTGCTGCAATTGAAAAAGCTGCTGCGGATGCCGGCATTTCCGTAAATGATATTGATGCGGTATTTGGACTTGGAAATGGTTGCAAGGAAGTGGATGATTTGGAAAAGAAAGCCTACAGTCAAATATTTACCAAAGAAATTCCGGTACACAATGTTCGTCTGTATGCGGGAGAAGGAAGAGCAGCAGCCTGCACCCTTTCCGTTGCGCACGCTGCATTGACTTTATCCGGGGATTTGAATTCTGCTCAGAAGGCATTTATCCTTGGACCGGACAGCGCAGAAGAAAAAATGATTGATACAGCTTCCTATCGTTATATCGTTGCCGTCGGATATGCTGAGGGTGGTTCTTATGCGGCAGTTGTGCTGGAGAAATGCGAATAAAACGGAAAAATGGTGCTCTAATGGGATGAAACGGTTTCGGCTGTGCGGTGCCAATAATGATTTGCAGAAAATTGAAAATTGGAAAGGATACCAGAATGGAGAATAAAGATAATTATGTGCCGGTAGCTCTTGTTACCGGTGCTTCAAGAGGAATCGGCAGAGCCTGTGCAATTGCACTGGGGAAAAACGGATATACAGTCGTTGTAAATTATAATTCCAATGATGAGGCAGCAGAGGCGGTTGCTGCACAAATCCGTGCTGCCGGCAGTCAGGCCATGATTTATAAGGCAAATGTGGCAAATGCCAAAGAAGTTAAGGATATGATGCGTTCCATTGTGAAAGAATATGGTCATCTGGATGTACTTGTAAACAATGCAGGAATCGTGAAAGATGAATATGTGATGATGATGACTGAGGATGTAATTGACGGATGTCTGGATTTGAACATTAAGGGATATCTTTACTGTGCCCAGCAGGCAGCCGTAAAAATGTTTTCCAAGAAAAGAGGCTGCATCATCAACATGTCTTCCGTAAGTTCCGTACTTGCTGTGGCAGGACAGACGGTTTACAGTTCTACGAAGGGTGCAGTGAATTCCATGACACAGACAATGGCAAAGGAACTGGCTCCTTACGGCATTCGGGTAAATGCGGTTGCTCCCGGCTTTATCGCCACAGACATGATTACCCAGATTCCGGAAGAAAAACGGGAAGAATACCTTACAGAAATTCCGTTAAAACGATTTGGTACACCGGAGGAGGTAGCCAATGTGGTAGTTATGCTTGCAAGTGACGCATGTTCCTATATGACGGGACAAGTTCTTGTATTAGACGGCGGGTTGAGTCTTTAAAATCATTATAGTGGACAGGTATTGGAATATGAGTCTTAATTAGAATTTCTTAAAGTGGACAGGTATTGGAACATGAGTCTTAA
>JBJEMA010000009.1:85580-98451 GCA_051879435.1 Lachnospiraceae bacterium | reverse complement strand
GTTTTTCTTCGGTGTTAAGCACGCAAAGCACTCCCTTCGGAAGAACATACAGAACAGTTCCCTTTGCAGTATCTCCAATCTTGTCATACAACCTTCCGGCACTGTAGCTCTCACCCAATACCGTGTAAGGACTGTTAGCCACATAACCAATATGTCCGATACCGGGCATCTCTACTTTGATTGCTTCCTTATCATATTCATTATCAGGTTCCTTAACCAGTTTGACCTTCATCTTTGGCTCAAGGAAATCCTGTCCATGATGGTGATTCGTTCCTGCTATTGTAAAATAAATTTCTGCCATAGTGACACCTCCAATAATGTATTCATGTTTCTATTTGGTAGTTTGTGATTATACATTATCAAGTGAGGTGTCCGTTAAAAATGACAACTTGACATGTTTAAAGCATGTTTATAGCAATAAAAATAAAATAATTAAGGAAAATTTTAAGGATGTATTTTTCACTTTAAATAGGCCATACATAAGTGATTCCTTTCCTTAACTCTTTGAACTAATACAGTTCTTTATACTCTCAAACACTATACTTGGAGCCTTTCTAAAATCCCTCGTTGGTCTTCTTAATATCTCCTTGCCGGAATCATAAACACGAATATAAGATTCATCATTGAAAACAGATACTGAATCATTGATCCTAACAAAGAGCTCTTTAGCATTATCCTGAACTCGCAAGTTCTCTTGAATTCTACGTAATTCGTAGACCAATCTATAATCTGTTTCTGTTCTAATATTAAAGAGTTCAAAAGTAGATTTGCTATTATGCAACAAGAATGAAATACTGTATCTCGGCCGATAAACCCAATCTTTCTCAAACTCAATCTTCGAGTGAAGCCGCTTCCATTCTTTAATTGCAAACCTGTAGCACTTTGCATCCGGATGTGTTCGTCCACCAAGATTATTTATTTCTTTTCTTGTGACAATACTCGTCTCCTTAACTTCACCGTAATACAGTATACCTGCATCTTCACCAAAAAGTTTCTTGGATTGATATACTGCAATATATTCAACCTGATGATATCCTGCGATCAAACTTTCTGCCGGAACATAGTAATAATTTTTAGCAAAGCATTCATGCCATTGTTCCCTTGAGCTTAAAGAACCGACAAGTACATCTTCTTTGGTCCAATCAACCTTCTCCAGTCGTTCCTCAACGCCTTTTGGAAGAATAGTCCGCTCAAAGGCACTGGTGTCAGATTCTCCAACAAGTTTAGTAAGCAGTTCCTCTGCTATTTTTGTTTTCCCGGGCAAGAACGGAACACCGCCTATGTTAACGGATTCTATGCTCTTATAAAACTGGTGAGTACGATACTCTTCCTCATCATTGGGATACGGGAAAAGCACATATGCGCCAAACATCAGCTTTTCGCTGAAATCTCCGTCTTTCGCTACAATTGCATCTCGGTATCTGTGCATTGTATTGATGTCCGTCACCTTCGGTCCGGGCTTCTTCTCCTTGTCAGGATAGTGTTCATCCGGATTCATCTCGACTTTATATTTGGCATCAAATACATACTGAAAACCAGATGGCTTACCATTGATTCCACTACGTTTTGATAGTTTCAGGACATTATCCGGCACCTGCTTAACAGTATCCGATGGATATTCTCCCGGATTGTATATCAACTCGAACGTATCACCGGTATTCGTATCAAGGAAACGAACTTCCGATCTACGATTTTTAGAAAGTGTAACCGTAACGCCTTTTCTGTTGGCTTTTATAATTTCCTTGCTGTCATCAAGAAGCGTATACCTTTTCTTCATGATATTTACCAGCTTAATGAAACACCAATATTCATATAGCGTGGATGTCTCTTTAACTGAAAAACTATATACTTCTCCGCTAAATGAGATTCCCCTCTGAATCAACTGAAAGTACCGATATAAATCTCTATATCCGGGTGCCATTTGGAACACCAAGGACATCGTATTAAGGCTTTTAAGTTTTGATACTTCAGAAAAAACCGGATTCTTTAACTGCCCGTTAATCTTGGCAACCATATCATCAATCCTTCCGAGCACTTCAGAATCTGCTGATTTTTCGGGAGCCTTGAAACTAGCCAGGTACATTCGCCTAAACTTAAGCAAGCTCCTAACGGTTGTTGTAAGCATAAACTTTACCAATTGGTTTTCAATCGTATCATATGCAACCTTCTTACGAACTCCAAGAGCACTGCTAACCAAATGGCAGGCTGGCAGAAGCGGCTCCGCATGGAAAGAGCAGTTAAAATCCGACATCGACGAAGCCATAAAAAATGCCGCAACTTACGAAGACTGCATTGAGCTGATCCGGGCAAAAGGCTACGAAGTCAAGGGCGAGGACTTCGGGGAAAAAGCGCACAAATTTATCTCTTTCCGTCCTCTGGACAAAGAGCGTTTTGTCCGTGGCAGCGTAAAGTCTTTGGGTACGGAATACACCAAAGAACGGATCAAAGAGCGCATTGCGGAAAAGGCGCTCGCAAAGGATAAAAAGCGTGTCCCGTTCCCGACCAGAAAGAAGCCTATTGCCAAAGATTATTCCAAGAAAAATCTCATTGACACCACCGAGGATAAATTTGCAAACAGCCCCGGCTTGAAACATTGGGCTGACATCCAGAACCTCAAAATTGCCGCCGCAAATTACAGTCAGGCAGGCTCTATCGCAGAGCTTGAAAAGCAGATTGCCGCCAAGTCCACACTGGCAAAAACAGCCCGTGAGAGTCTTGTTGAAACCGAGCGCCAGCTAAAAGATTTTGGACAGATTTTGAAGTATGCGGAGCAGTACAAAACCAACCATATCTATCATGTGCGCTACAAAAAATCCAAGGATAAAGATGCCTACCTACGCCGCCACGAAACAGAGCTTATCCTCCATGACGGTGCGGAAAATATGCTGAAGCGCTTCGGCATTGACTTAAAAACCCTTGATGTCGAAAAGCTCCGCAGCGATTACAATGCTCTCTATACCAAAAAGCAGGCTTTACAGAAAACCTATAAATCTGCCGAGAAAGAAACCACTGACCTTAACCGGAAACTGGATAACCTCAATCGGTATCTTGACCGCAATCCAGAACAACCGATTGCTGACAAAAAAACAGAAAAAAGTCAAAATTCTCTCTAAATTCGACATCAAAAAAGGGTGTACCGCAACGAGGTCTTTATCCTCCATTGCGATACACCCTTATGTGTGTGGCAATCCCTATATACTTTCTTATCTTATATTTTATGCTTCGTATTTTTTTATTCTGTTCTTTCATGTATTCTATTCCACTTTCAATCTGTATTTCAACGCAATTCACGCTTGACGATGTGTATTGTAAACTACGAAGGAGGTGAATTATAATGCAGGATATAAAGCAAATTCTTGCCGATGCGGTAAGAGAATCCCGGACAGAGCTTGGACTGTCACAGGAAAAGCTGGCTGAAGATTTAGGTCTGGACACCCGTACCATACTCAACATCGAAGCCGGACGTGGCAATCCCAAATATGAAGTACTGTATCCACTGATTACATACTTGAAAATACCCGCAGATACAATCTTCTATCCGGAAAACAAAAATGACCAGCCGATCCTTCAACGGCTTTTTGCCACACTGAAGGACTGCACAGAACAGGAAGCAGACGCTATATTGCCTATGATTCGGTATCTGCTCAAATTGTTACAGAGATAAAGAAACTCACACTTTACCAAGCTTTTTTCCATTTGAAACATGTACCTTCCATATTGGCTTAAAGTGTAACAGCGTCTACATATCTTCCATGCTGCTGCCTCTCTAATAGGGCGGTATCTTGCCATTTACACATAAAAAATGAGTATGCTGCAATCCACATCCATTGTGTAACGCAGCACACCGCCAAAATGTATGTATCGCTTTCATTTGCTATCTTTAATATAAATGCTGGAAATTTCCAGCGCCATCCTGCCAGTTCCCTTTTATCGTTTGTGCTTTATTGGTTTTTTCATCTGTCATTCGGAGTCACCCTTGCCCCTCATGGTAGTAAGTCCAGACATAATGACCTTTTTCAGCCAAACAACGAATCTCTACCCGATACAGTTTCCGTCACAACATTTGCATCATAAGCATTTGATGCCTTTGCCCTCTGTCTATCACCAGCCCACGTCTTTGCCAGCCTGCTTCTCTCCAACTCTGACTTCGCAATCTTTTCATCCAGTAGCTCCTGCTTTAGCCGCTTTTCCTCCAACAGCTTCATGTACTCCCGCTTCTTTTCTGCTTTCTTTACATAAAAAGCATCCTTATCTTTGGAATGAGCCGAAAATGCCGTCCCCGCCTCTTTTGCATGGTCCGCCATATAGGAATAACCTTTATATCCATTCTCATCAATATTTATCAACGTCCCGCCACACATTTTATTGGAGCCGATGGCATCCTCCCGGACAATCTTCATCATTTTGTTTTTAAATTCGCCGTCTTCCATCATTTTCCTGAAAGCCTCATCCGTTATCTGTATGGATGTATTTGCTCCCCACGGCATGGAATTTATCTCATTCCAGATTTCTTTTTTGAATAATTCCAGTTCCTCCGCTTCCGATAATTCCTGTGTACTGCCTGTTTTTTCCAGTGCGAACTTTTCCGTACCGTTCACATTTTTTGTGTTTCTCTTTGTTTCCACATTGTTGTGATAATAATTCTGTCCTACTCCACCTATGCTCATTTCCTTTAAGCCTCCATTGTTTTTAGTATTACGGCCCCTCTGTCATTCAGAACCGCTCCTGCTCTCTCAATATAAGTCCAAGCAGTTTTCTTCCCCCCCTGCTCCGAAATCGCCAATCTGCCGAAATACCAGGGATGCCTCCTCACGCCCTCGCATCAAAACCTCCCTGTACTTCCATGCCATTTATCTCCTGCCTTGCTGCATGGTAAGCGTCATAGTAGGCAGCCTTCAAAGCACCGTGTACCTGCGTCTCCGCTTTCGATTCTTTCTCATGCCAGCCCACGCCTGCAGTATAGGTCAGTATCTCGTCACCGTTTCCGTCATACACATGGATGGCGGAACCCGTGCCTTCCGACTGGAATTCTGCTTCATACGGCTCGCCAAATAACATACACAGCCACCGCCTATCAGCTTCCCGTATCTCCTTCATATCGACCTTCCCCATCAACGCAGACCTGTTTGGTGCGACTTTAGCGACCTCGCTTTTCCGCAGGGCGAGGAACTTATTTCCCATATAAACATTCTGTGCCGCATCCTCCCTGGCGTATTCGGCTATTTTCTCGCGGAGGGAATCTGACAACTTCCATTCCTTCTTGGATGATGGCTTTTGGATGCCCGCCTGATGACTTTTTGCTATTCCTGTGATAAACATTTTAATTTCCTTACTCCCTGCAATCATCTATGAACACAATGCTCCTAAAAGTAACTTGTACCTTTCCGTCTCATTTTCTATATCTTCGGCGGTAACTCCGTAATATGCATTCTCTGTGGCTTGTTGAATATATCCTGCCATTGCACTTATGAACTCTGACCATTTATCAACTTTTCTATTTCTTTCATATCCAATGGCTCACTAGAGTTTAATCTCAAGTCCTGCAGGCCTTTTCTCAAATTATCCTGCAGATTAAAGCTAAAATAAGATAACAGCAATTCCCTTGTCACGTCTGGAGAACGCAGCACTTGAATAGAAATAACTCCGTCAATAACAAGCAGACTTTCCAGTAAATCAACATCATTTGCAAGTGCTGTATTTAGCAGTATTGACTCAATGACTTGTGGCTCCATCCCGTTTCTTACCAATTTCAATCCTCTGCAAAGCATCGGAAAAATTGTGATATCATTCTGGTAATCTTCAAGTTTTGATATTCCGTGAACGACAACATCCTGATTTATTTCCAGCATCATCCGAAGCATATCTATCTGCTTTAACTGATTCTTTTCTGAATAATCTTTCTTTAGACAACTCCGTAAAGCGAGCATTATTTCTGTTTGCATAAATAATTCCTTCCTGCAATATAAAAAACATTTTAATTCAGCAGCCCCTTTCCCGCTCAGAGCCGCCCCTGCACCCTCGCAGTCCGCAGAGGCAAAGTTTTATGCGCCTTTGCGGAATAGGGTGTAATGATTATATCTGTATATCCAAAGAACTGCCCGAAACAGATGATCGTTTCACAAGTGTATTTCCACTTTTCACAAGCGTACTTTCTACGGATTCCCTTGTAACGCTGTCCAGTATGCCAGGATCAAACGGCTGTCCCGGCTCCCATTTCGGATTAGCCGCCTTTACCGCTGCATACATCGCAGAACGGTATTTCCCCTCATACTGCTGCAAAGTCCATGTCCCTTTTGCACGGTCTTCCTTCTTTACACTTAACTGGTACTCCCTGAAAATCTGCGACCTTTTCGTGGTATCTCCATTGGAAATACCATTCTCCTGAATAAACTCCCTCTTCACGTTGTCAAACATTTTCTGCCGCATTTCATCAGACACCGGTATCAACTGCTGCCATGTCGAACGGTCAACTTTTCCATCTTCGCCATGATACATTCCCGGTACCACCACGCCACCCGGCCCTATAAAATCCCCGTCAGAATTATAATTCTGCATCACATTCCTCATGTGAGCCTCTCGCCCGCCCATTAACTCATACAACATCCTTTGTTCGGGTGTCATCATGGATTCTTCTTCCATAAGGGCCGCCAGGTGATCCTTTGCCGCCGCTTTATACTGTTTACTGTTTGTATCAATGCTTTTGTACGAATAACTGCTGCCTGCTCCAAATCCACTAATATTCATTGGCATAATCACTACCTCCTCCTTTATGCTTCCAAAAAGCTCTGAAATCTCTTTACCAGTTCATCCAACTGCGACTGTTCCCTGTCCGTTCCCGTAAATATCTGCACTTCGCCGCCTGCGGAATAATTCTTGAAGCTGTCAACCGCTTTCTCAAAACTGCCCACAAACTTTTCCCTGCTGCTCACGTCAAGATTTGAAAACATCCGATAAATGTCACCGTTCGCTTCCCTGTTCAGTTCAACGCTGGTCTTTCCGGATGCGCTCTTATTCACAAGGCTTTCCTTCATTTCCGCTGCGCCCTTCCTGTAATGAGGGGTTCCATGCTCCTTATAGAATTTTTCCTGTTCGATCTTTATCTGCTTTGCAACAGATTCAATCATGCTGTTTACTTTATTGATTCTTTCTTCCGCCTGCTTTCCGTATGTACCTGTTATCTGCTCTGCCGCTTCATCAGATAAGCCAATCTCTTTACAGGCATAAGAAAGCTGCGAAACTTTAAGCCCAAACTGTGCATAGGCTCCCACGTTCCATGCATCACCTAAGTTTCCGTTCGGCTGTTCTTCCAAACCCTTGATCACGCTTTGGAGCTTATCGCTCTGCTCCTTTGTCACGCTTGCGCCATAAAAGCTCACCATTCCATTTGCACCGCTCCCGACTACCCTGTGTGCTGTGCTGGCGTATTTCCCACGCTCGCCATTTTGTATCCTCTGCTGAACCGCTTCCGATAACCTCTGCGCTTCGGGTGCGTCTTTTGAAATTTCAACAATCACACCCAAATCTTTCTTTTCGGAATCCGGGGTGTTCCTGACTTCCTCTTTCAAATCCTTTTCTGTCTTTGGCTGGTACTGATAACCGCCCACTGCTCCTATGTTTGAAATATCCATAACTTTATCCTCCTTGACATGAAATATTTTTTTGCCAACCTTAGCCTGTATATAAAATCCATCGGCAGATACAGCCCATTTTCCTACCCAGACTGCATCAAATGACTATAAAGTTTATAACATCACCACCGCCTGAAATTTTTCCTCATCGCAGGAGACTGCAAAATCCCCGCCGTATTTATCTGCCACCGCCTTGAATACATACTGGCGGTCTCTCAGTCATTCGGAGCCGTCCATGCTCCTTATGGTAAGTCCGGGCATAATCTTCCTACCTTTCCCTCCACATATGATTTCACTAATCTGCAATGAAACACTGGACGAATTAACCTGCATTATTCCACCTACCTATTATAAAATTCTATATACATGACTGTTTTCTAAAAGCCAGTCAATGGCAGAGGCACACATTTATGCGCCTCTATGGAATACAATCTCTTTACGCATTTTTATCTCTCAAATTCGCATAATAATCCCAAATCCCGTTCAGGGTACTCCTTGCGGAAGGGGAAATTCCCAAATTCAGCCGGAACTGGTTCAGGCTGCCCCTTTCCTGTTTTAGCAGCCCGCTGTTTTTCTCACTGACTGCATCCATGAACGCATAGTAGGCTTGTTCCTTCACACCTGCGCTTTGCTTTTTCACAGCAGCCACTTCCTTTTCAGAACCGCCGGAATGATATACTGTCTGCGCCTTAAAGCCCTGCAGTTCACTCCATATCTGTGTATTTACCGCCATGAACCTGCTGTGCGTTTCATAGGCTTTATCCAGCATTTCCAGTTCTTTTTCCTTTGTCAGCTCCTGTGTACTTCCATCCTCCGCCGTATAATACTCCTTCATGCCGCCAGATGCCGCATATTTTTCCTCTATGCGGTCTTTCAGCAGTTGATAGGCGGAAGCCATTTTATTCACATAGCTGTCAAAGGTATCTGTCTCTTTTTCTTCCTTTCCTTCAAATCTCGCTTTCAGCGCATCAACGTCCGCCTGCGAATAGTCCTTTGTCACAAATTCGTCAGACACGGAACCGCCCCCAAGCTCCGACATGACCTTTTCAAAATCATTCATCATACCATATGCCCCGGAATTTATGAACGAGAGCTTTCCGATATCCCCATCCTGTTCCGTTCTCCGTAATGCAGACATTTTCTCCCTTAAAGCCCTGCGGCCTTCTCTGGAAATATCCACGCTGTCGCCCTGCCGCTGATCCACAGCAATGCCTTTATCCGCCTGCTGCAAGCGTTGTTTTATCCTGTCAGCATCCACCCGATACGAATGCGACGGGGTTCTCTGCAAATTATTGATATCCATTGTTTCGCTCCCTTTCAATTCTAAGACTGATTTATTCCTCCGTGGTATACTCAGCATGCTGTTTTTTGTATTCGGCAGTATCTTTCACGCTTAATTCCGCTTCGACCTGCGCCAACTTTGCTTTCAGCTCTTTTGTCTTTTGCTCATTGCCTGCCGCCATTTTCAACTGCTGTTCAAGCTGTTTCTTTTCCTCTTTTAACTTTTTGATTTCATTTTTAACCTTATCCATATTGCCTATCGTAACCTTCACCCTGTCGTTATCAGGTTCTCCTTTCAGCTTTGCACCTATGGGCTGTTCGCTTTCTGCTTCTTCTGCCTTTTTTGGGGTATCAAAGATGATTTTCGGGTTTCCGTTTTCGTCCTGCCCCATGTGGTACAAACCACTTGGTTTCTTCCCAGACTTCTCACTGCTGATGTACTCGTCCTTTGGTGCCAGAATCATTTCTGGCTTGTCTTTTTCTTCGGATTTTGCCGCTTCTTCGGCTCTTTCTGTTTGTCCGGTCTGCACCTTGTTAATATGATCAAAACCGTACCTGTTGCTGATTTCCATTGACATAATTTTATCCTCCTGTCTCAATATGATAAATACATATATTCCTGCCTGCCAATCTCATAACTAATGGCAGACAGCCTTTTCTCCACATCTGGTTCTGCACTAAACATTCATATCAAATTTAGGATAATAGGCATCCTCCAGCTTTTCTTTCTGCATCATTGCCCTTGCTTCCGATTCAGATTCAGCTTCCACATACTTGACCGTAATCTCCTGCCCTGTTGCTTCCGGCACAGAAATCTTCTCTGTACCTCCATTCAGCTTTTCAGTCTGTTCTGCTTTTTCCTCTTTCCGCTCCTTAACTTTTTCTTCTTCCTCTTTCTTTTCTTTCTGTTTCTCCAAACGCTCATCCATGCTCTTCTTCATTCTTTCCGCATTGGTCATTCCTGTTTCGGTTACGGAGTAAACGGTACTCTGTATGCTGCCGTCCTTATTGACCATCCATGTCTGCTGGTAATAAGTCACCGTCCCGCCTAAAGCTTTGTTCTGTGCGGAAAGCTGTTCATACCCCTGCTTTTCAAACTCCGGTATCTTTTTCAGAAAATCTTCCAGTTCCTTCGCCTTTGCAGAATCTCCAGAACACTTCTTCAGATATGCGCTGGATATTGTCACATTGCCATTGGACATACAGTCATAATTCTTCTGTAAATAGGAGTAATAATCGGATACGTTATCGGTTGATGCGTTCTTTACATTCCCTGCCTGTTCAGATGCAGCTTCTTTTGTTTCTACTTTCTTTGCTTCCTCATTTTTCTGTGTTGCGTATGTACCCTCGTGCACATTGCTGTAGTTACTTCCAATTCCTGAAATTGACATAATTTTCATCCTCCTTCAAAAAATCTTACTTGCGACCCCTCTGTCATTCGGAGCCGCCCATGCCCTCTTATGGTAAGTCCGGGCATAATTTTCCTTACTTCAAAATGCCTGCCGCTTCATATGCCGCAATCGAAACTGCCTTACTCTGGTAATATTTTCTGTCCACTTCCTGTGCCAGCATTTTACGTTTCAGTGCGCTTTCCTCCGGGGCTGGTCACACGGTACTTGGAGATTTCTCCATTTTCATCCAATTCAATCAGATAGGAGCAACCCGGAGTTGCCGGATATGTGACGATAAAATTTTCAACATTTGCCATCACTTTCTCTGCAAGTTCAGGATCATTTTGCATCTTCTCCTCCAATGCGGGTGGTACAATGACCGCCTTCTTTCCAGCCGTTGAGCTCCACCTTGACTGCACTTCTGAACTGTTAGCTGACGGTTCCGCCCCGGAGGGCGTCCAATTCAAGACAGATTCATCTGCATTATCTGAAAAGAACCGCTCAAACGGAAAATCATTTCTATCCCATGCGCCTTGTGATATCTTTGAGCCGTCCATCACATGATAATACGCACCCGGAAATCGCGCCTGCCACATATCCTTGAAACTTATTCCCGATGCAGTTTCTTTCTCCACCGCTTTTGTAGCCGCAAGCTCTGCAAAGCTCACGCCCTCGCTCTTGCCCGCCGCATTCTTCGGGTACTGCTCCGCCAGATAGTACCCTCCCAATTTATCTGTCACTCCGAAATCCATCTTCCTCTCTCCTTTCGTTTTTCATCATCACTGACAGGATGAACACCCTGTCATTTACCTTAAAATCCATTGTTCCCTGATACTTTTCAGCCGTGCTTTTGATGTTGGCAAGCCCTATCCCGTGGGATTTTTTATCTGCCTTATCTGTTATGGGGAATTCCTCCTGCCGCTTCCGCACTAGCCACCCGTCAAAGCTGTTCTCCACTTTCAGAATCAGCAAGTTGCCTTTCTGCAGAGAGCACAGCCGGATAAAGGCATCTGCCTCCGGCTCCTTCGCTTTCAGCTTCCGGCAGGCTTCAATTGCATTATCCATAGCGTTCCCTAAAATAACGCCTATATCATAGCTGTGTATTTCAAGCCCTTGTGGAAGCAGCAGTTTATCCACATCCATTTTAAGATCAGGGACATTCCGTACCGCCTCGTGGTATTTCATATTGAGCAGGGTATCCACTACTGTATTCCCCGTCTTAAAGCGGACTTCCAGTTTTTCAAGGCTCTGGTCCAGCCCTGACAGGTACTCCTGCAGTTCCCCGCTTCCTTCTGCACTTTCCCCGGCGGAAAGCCGCTGGATGACGGAAATGGTATTCTTCATGTCATGCTTCATGCCCCTTATGCCGGAATAAATGCGCTCCATCTCCTCCATATGTTCCTGCAGGCTGCTTATCTGCTTTTCTAGGACAATCCTTCCACTTTTTTCCCTGTTCCAGTAGATCATGTTCTGAAACAGCTTCACCCCATACAAGATGGAAAGCAGTGACAGGAGCAGGATTGCGGGAATTACCACGATCAGAACAGGGTATTTGTCATACAGCATTATGGTGACGTTGTCCTCCACCGTAACTATAATAATGCGCAGCAGCATACAGATCAGCATCCCAACTGCCGCCGGGGTAAGGATAAATAGCAGCTCCGTCCTGCTGATGGCATAATCCTTTTCCTTAAAATCCCATATAATCTTTTTGAGTGAAAAGTACATTAGCAGGGCAATAGCCAGATACTGAAGCACTATCACAACTACTGTTCCAAGCCAGACTACCAGAGCAAAGCTCTTTTCTGATGTAATAATCCTCTCCCTGAGACACCAGTTCCACACATCAGGCAATTTGTTTCCCGGCTCACCAATCAAAATTGCTGCTACATAGGAACTAATATCCAGCACTGCCTGAAATGAAACCACAAGGAAAACTGTAACAGGGTGAAACGCTTTATAAAAACATAAAGCAAGGAATGATATAATACAGAGCGACAATGCCAGCGTCCCAGCTGCCACCCTGTAATCTTCATATCCCGGCGGGGAACACCACATCACGGCAGTCTTCAGAACTACATACAGCCCCGCCACATACAGTCCATTCCATCTGCTTTTCATCCTGCCTTCCAGAAAGCTCCCTAAAAAATACTGCAAGCAGTACCCCTGGAACACTGTCAACGCCGCAAATAACACATCCGCCACCTTATACACTGGACACACCCCCGTTCTGCAGGTGCCACATATAGGCTTTTACAAATTCTCCATACTTCTTTTTTGTCAGATACACCCTGTCGCCATTGGTGAGTGTTATGCTTTCACTGTCATATTCCGTGATGCAGTTCATGTTCACGATGTACGCCCGGTGGCAGCGGTAAAATTCCTCCCCAAGCTGCCCCTCCAGCTCATCCATCGCCGCATAGATCTCTATGGTTTGCCTTACAGTGTGTATCTCCACCTTCTTTGCCCTGCTCTCAATGTACAGGATTTCGGACTGGTCAAGGGTAAGGTTCCGTGATTTGATGAACAGCACACGGCGCTCCTTTTTTCGCCCAGCCTCCCTCACCGCCC
>JBJEMA010000009.1:45137-85480 GCA_051879435.1 Lachnospiraceae bacterium | reverse complement strand
GATTTGATGAACAGCACACGGCGCTCCTTTTTTCGCCCAGCCTCCCTCACCGCCCTTTCCAATACCTCCGCAAATTTGTCCTCGTCTATGGGTTTTAGCAGATATTGGAACGCATAAAGGTCAAGGGCATCAAATACATATTCCTTAATGCCCGTAATGAATATGAGGACGGTATCTCCCTGCCGTTCCCGCAGGCTCCTTGCCGCCTCTATGCCGTTCATGCCTTCCATCTGTATGTCAAGGAAAACAATGTCAAACCGCTTCCCCGATGCAAGCAGCTCCTCACCCGTGGCATAGGCTTCTATGCAGCTCCCCGGCTGTTGTTCTTCAATAAGGGCGCTTATATGCCCCCTTATCGTTTTTTCATCATCTACAACTGCTATCTCCAAAATCCATCACCTCAAATCCATATAGGCATTCACTTCTTATATCGGCAAAAAAAATCCGTTTTTCGGGTGGAGGGAACGAAACGACTACTTTTCGGGAACGAAAGGCAGAAACGAAGTGCAGAAATGTAAAAATCAGTCTAAAGTTTTTCGCCTTTCGTCCGATAGTGCCACTTGCATATTACCTCTGATTTCCCCGCTTTCCAAGTAATTTCCGTTATCAGGCCGCCCGGCCTGCCTGCGGAAACGGCAGACCGCCGCATATGGTGGTTCATAATGCGGCGGTTTGTCTTTTGTAGGGTTCCTTCATTCTATACAGTTCTGACATGAGCTGCTTAATTGCTTTGTTTTTCAATCTTCTGCATTATTCTATCCTTTAAATCATCCGGGGCAGAAAACCTCTCAGCCTGCTCCATAAGTCCCTTTCTTATTTTTTCATCAAATTCAGTATCCTCGGTTCTTACAACTGTTCCTTTTTTCAAAGTCAGGATAACATCCGCTTTCTGAGCCAGTTCCTTGCTGTGCGTAACCATAATTACACATTTGCTTTTTTCATGCGCTAAATTTGAGAAAATATCAATAATCTCATTCGCAGTATCTTCATCCAGATTTCCTGTCGGCTCGTCAGCAAGCAGGACGGGTGCATTGCTTGCCAATGCCCTCGCTATGGCAACCCTCTGCTGCTGCCCGCCGGATAACTGCATGACGTTGCGCTTGCTCTGGGTTTCATCCAGCCCCATTGACTTCAATAAACCCATTGCATCTGCTTTCCCGCCAAGCCTGACATTTTCAACCGGCGTAAGGTAATCAATCAGGTTATAGTTCTGAAATACAAGTGAGATATTTTCTTTCCTATGGGCATTTAATCCTTTCTGCATGATATTTACACCATTCATACAGATTGCACCTTCTACCGGTACGTCAAGCCCCGCAAGCAGGGAAAGCAGTGTGGTCTTTCCGGAGCCGCTTGCACCTAAAACCGCATACATCTTTCCTTCCTCAAAGCTGTAAGATATATGGTTCAATATCACTTTGTCTTTCTGCGATTTGTAATAATACATTACATCCTTTATTTCTAACATAAAGCCCTCCTAACTCATCCTGCTTAATATTTCTTTCGGTTTCTGGACCATGATGGAAATGCAGGACAATGCGATTGCAATCATGATTACCCCAAGCACTGATACTCCGGATAAAAATACCACATCTCCGCTGATCTCCACCGTAACACCCACAATCTCTGTTTTGTCATTTTCCACGGAACCATTCAATACCATATTTGAATTTAACTGTTCATTCTCCGTCTGCATCTGTGCCTGGTAATCCACCAGATATCCAACAATACCCTCAGAAACCATCGGGGACGCTGCGGTTGCAAGCAGGAATGCCACACAGCCAACCAGCACGCCCTCCAGAAGCATCTGGGAGACAATACTGAATTTTGTCCTTCCAAGCGAAAGATAAATCCCAATTTCATGCACCCTGCCTTTCAGCCAGAACATGAAAACCAGACATATGATGACTACAGCAGATACACAGACCAGTATGAGGATCAGCGAACTCATTTTTTCCAATTCGCCAAAATTTTCTGTCATCGTATCACTCATTCCCGTATTATCAAGGAAATCATACCTTTCCCATTCAATATCCACCGCCTGTATTCTTTCCTTTACGGCTTCATATTCATTTACATCCCCCACTACAAAAGTTGCATACTGGTACAGGGGATTGCCCTCATTCCCCTCCGGTTTTTCGGGAAAGGACAGGTCTGTAAAAATAATGTTCTCACTCCGGTAGCTGTCTCCATACATGATCGGTGTGATGCCGTTTACGGAAGTATAGATTCCTATAACTTCTGCTTTATATACATTGGAAGTTTCCCTGTCTTTCCAGTTATTAAATTCCAGATAGTCACCCACCTGCAGTCCATTCAGATCCGCAATCTCCCTGGAAATCACGCATACATCCGTATCTTCCGGCGTGACCATCCTGCCTTCATTCACTTCAATATTTCCTTTCTGGACATCAAAGTCCAACTCCATGCGGAGGGTACCACGGAGCGACACGCCCTTCTGGTCGGCACTCTGGTCTACGTCCTTATCCTCGATACGTTCAAAATTCACCGGATTGACGACTGTATTTGCGGTTGTGATGTTGTATTCCTCTACCCCGTCCACTTCCGCAATTCTTAATATATCCTCCATCAGAAGCGTCTCAAAGGAATTATCAGTCCATATCAGCCAGTCCCTTGATGCAAGCTGCTCCTGATAGTATCCTCCTTCACCGCCGTTCCCGTCCCCAACCTGCGCGGAAAGCTCCTCCATGCGCACATGGCGGTTTGCCTCATTTTCCTCTAAACGGAATGACGCACCGATTGCCTGTTTGCTTTCATTCTGTGTCTGTATGCTGGCAGATTTACAGGCCCATCCTGCGAATATGAATACGGAAGTTATAAATATAATCAGCAGGAGCAGTATCGTCTTTGCCCGTTTCCGCAGGACAGAACGTATGCTCAATCCAAATAAATTCATTGCTATCCCTCCATCTCCGATAAGATTTCTTTAGGGTGCTTTTTCAGATATGGGAAGATGGAAATCACAGTCAATAATACGATTATGCACACGCCGCACCCTAAAACAAACAGACTCCCTGTGTAATCTGCCTTCCAGCTTCCGCCAGCGCTTTCCAGTATCCCTAAACTGCCCAATGTTTCAGGCAGCAGGCTGTCTGCAAAAAATTCCGAGATACAAAACGAAATGATATACAATATCAGCCCCTCCACAACGACCTGCAGCAATAAGTTGCCTTTTTCTATCCCAAGGCTCACATATACAGCAATTTCCGTCTTACGCCCCCGCATCCACATGGTCAGAAGCAGCCCCGTCACCAGACAGCCCGTTATAAGCGTGATTACCAGAACGAACATGGTGATCCTGCCCGTCTGTTCAATGGAAAGTTTCATTTTTTGATAGGTATGGTCATTTGCCTGAACATAAGCCTTCTCACTATACCTCTCACCTAATGCCCCAACCAATTCATCTAATTCCTCCGGTTCCCCCGCATAACAGATAACCTTTGAGTAACCTCCGGGGCTTTCGTCCGCCAATATATAAATCTGGTTTTCAATCCTGTTCACCGTGGCGACCTTCTCCGTCTGCTGCCTTTCTGTCCCAGATAGAAATATCCCTGCTATTTTGTAATCACCCGGAATGCTATCACCCACCTTAAGCCCATTCTGGTCTGCCAATATCTGGTTTATGACAATCTCATTACTGGCGGTGGGGAAATCCCCTTCAACCAGACGGTATACTTTTTCTTCAAAGGGACTGTCTTTATCAACCCTGTTTTGCAGATGGATGGTAAATAACTGGTCTGACTGTTCATCACCCGTAACTGGTTCCAGTACGGGGATTTCCCTCTGCTCCGACCACAGGCAGTTCATCCAGTTTATATTGGAGATATCTGAAAATCCCTGTATATCATCCTCTGTGAAGCAATCCGTTTCCTGCCGGATTTCCAATATTACCTTGCTTTCCGTATTACTGCGCAAATTTTTCATGACTTCTTCCGATGCATCCCGTATCCCCAATATGCCCAGCACCATGCAGTTGACCACAGTAAAGATAAGGAACAGCAATAAAGATTTCAGCTTTTTCCTGTTGATATAGCAGACGGCTCTTTGCAAATAGTTCATAGCCCCTCCTTGTCACTGCCACCTGAGAATCAGGATTTTATCTGCCGTCCAGTGGTAAGTATCCTGGCATGATCCAAATACGCAGACGCTGGACTGTTTTTTGACGCTTTCCTTATCCGTGTCCTCCCTGGAAACCTCTGACTGTGAACCCATACTGAGATTTACAATCTGGAAAACCGTATTGTCCGTATAGGTAATCTGGACATTGTTTTCATCACTTTCCAATCCGGGGGCTGCCTGTGCCATTACCTCACCGCCTCCCTCTTCCTTTTCAGTAGTTGCCGGGGATAAAGAAAATCCTTCATCAGAAAACTCGACAACGCTTCCCTGCAGGTTTGCCCCATCGAAAAATGCACCGTTACCCATACTGCCAGATGCGCCGTCATCTGCCGCATTATTATCCGCCCCATGTTCCGATGGATCGTCGTTTTCCAGAAACCCATCAGGTTCCTTATTTGCCTGCTCCCCATCCACCAAATTGTCCTGCTGTACTTCCTGTATCGGTGTTATCGGGCTGTCTGCGGTGTCTTTGCCGCACCCCGCCAGACAAGTAACCGCCAGTCCACCTGCACATATCATACCGATTGCTTTTTTCCACATTTTTTTCATATATTCTGCCTCGCTTTGATTTTATTTGGCTCACAAGCCATGACGTAAGGATAGCAGAAAACTTTTCTAAAAATCATCAAAGCACCGCATAAATTTTAAGGATTATTTAGAAGATTTTTCGATAATTGACTGGTATACTATTTATAAAACTTTCCGAGGAGATAAAAAATTGAAGATTCTTTTAATTGAAGATGACAAGAACCTTTGTAACATGATCAAGCAGCAGCTTACAAAGGAAAACTATATTGTTGATGCCTGCACCAGCGGCGAAGATGGGATGATCTATGCCCTAAATCCCGATAACGGCTATGAACTTGCCATTATAGACCGGATGCTTCCGGTCATTGACGGGCTGACCATCATCAAGGCCATGCGTAAAAAGCAGATATCCATTCCTGTGATTATCATTACCGGAATGTCAGAACTGAATGATAAGATAGACGGTCTGGATAACGGGGCGGATGATTATCTGGTAAAGCCCTTCCATATACCGGAATTATCTGCCCGCATCCGGGCCTTGACACGCAGGCCGATAGTCATATCGGAAAAGAGTAGCCTGCAATACCATGACCTTTCCCTGAGCCTTGGCAAAAAAGAATTATCGTGCAATGATAATACAATATCCCTTACCCCGAAAGAGTTTCTTTTAATGTGTGCATTTTTAGAAAAGCCAGATACAATCCTTACCCGTGAACAGCTCATGCAGAAAGTATGGGAAACAGATGCCCCAATAGAGCAGGGCAATGTCGATAATTATGTGTATTTTCTCCGCAAACGCCTGCGTTTCCTGAAAAGCGGCTGTTCCATTACATCATCCTATGGTTCGGGATATTTACTGGAGGTCTGTCATGATAAGAAACCTTAAACGGAAATTATATTTCCTTTTCGCCAGCAGCATCATGTTTGTCTTTACAATCGTATTTTTCCTGCTGGCATCTGAAAATATAGAAACCATGCAGAATGCAGAGCTGAATTTTATCAACAGGCAGGCCACCAATCTCACACTGCTTTTTGAAAGTTCTACAAACTATGCGGAAAATTTAGGGATATGTGAAAAGAAATATGATTATATTTTCCGCTTATTTACAGGACATAATGAACTTCTCTATGAAACCAGTAATAAAAAAGATACAGCCGAAACAATTGATCTTTTTCTGGAAGCACTGAAATCCTCGGAATCCACACACAGCAATGAATCCGGCTACAGCACCCAAAGTGGAACCCATACATTCCGAACTGAAAACGGCAGGACATATTATGGCATACTCTGTTCCATTTATACGAATGATGGATATCTGTATCTTGCCATAGTGAAAGAAAAAAGCGGAATAGCTGCTTTTTCCTCCACTGTCATGCATTATTTTCTAATATGGCTCGTGGTCTTCGCTATTGTATTGTTTGTATCAGTCCTTATCATCGGGCAGGCAATGAAACCTACTGAAAAAGCTATGCAGAGCCAGAAAAACTTTATTGCTGCCGTATCCCATGAATTAAAGACCCCCCTGGCAGTCCTGCTGTCCACTACTGATGCCATTGAGACTTCTCCTGACTGTACTCCAAATATAAAAAATCATGTTTCCCTCATGGAAACAGAAATTTCACGCATGGCGAGGCTGATCCAGGACCTGCTCCTGCTTTCCTCCATTGATGCAGGGAACTGGATGTTGCATAAGTCAAAAATAAATGTGGATACTTTATTGATCAACTTATATGAAAAATTTGAAATTATCTGTCAAAAGAAATCCATTGACTTACAGATAAAGATGCCGGAGGAATGTTTTCCCCCTCTTTTCTCTGACGAAGACCGTCTGAGCCAGATTATCAGTATTTTTCTGGACAATGCGATTTCCTATTCACCGGAACATTCTTCTATTTTGCTGGAGGCTTCCATCAAAAAGAACAATCTAACCGTCAGCATTATAGATCATGGCATCGGGATAAGCGGAGAAGATAAGAAACATATATTTGACCGTTTTTACCGGTGCGATAAATCCCGCACACAAAAAGGCCATTACGGGTTAGGTCTTAGTGTTGCAAACGAACTGATCTCGCTCCTTGATGGGAAGATATACTTAAACGATACTCCCGGCGGCGGATGTACTTTTACTATTGCTATACCTTGGAGCATTGCAGAATAGTTGGCAATTCTGCAATACTCCTTTTTTAGTCCAAATTTATTCCATCTCCTTGAACGTGCCAGCCATTCCTCCCACAAGGTTCCACTGGCGCTGCATATAGGATTTCAGATTTTCCGTGCTTTGCTGATAAGCCTCACAAGCCATTTTCGGATTATCAAAATGCTCCATGATCGCACAGGCGGCACAGTACCCGCTCTCCATCCCGGCAGATATGCCCTCACCCATAGGATTCAGAAATCCGGCAACCTCTCCGGCGAAAAGGATGCGCCCCACACCGTAATCTACACGACATCCCGGACGGATATGCGGCATCAGCCACTTTTCTTCTTTCGTCTGCCTGCTGATTCGCAGGTGATAGTTTTCTTCCATGTAAGAAATAAAGCGCCCATAATAATGTCCGATTTTATCCATATCCTTCACGGACACACCAATTACCAGTAGGTCATCTTTCACGTTGAACCACGCATCATATTCCGAAAGCTCCGGCTGTAAGTACGCATAAAAGTAATGTGGGTCTAAATCAATGCTGCCCTCGTTGAATGTCTGGTATGTGGTTATGTATCCGGGAATCTCCCCGGTGATCTTCCGTTTCAATGCCCCAACAACACCCTCGCCATCAATCACATACCTTGCTCTTTCCGTATAATTATTTCCCCCATGCAGGCTGACTTCCACAAAACCGCCCTCTTCCATGCAGGAAAGAGCCGCCACACCGTCCCTGACCTCTGCGCCACTCTCCTTTGCCTTTTTAGCAAGCCACCCGTCAAAATGGCTGCGCCATACATTAAGCCCTTTCTGCTCGAAACGATATTCCTTCCCCACGTCATTTGTAAAGATCATGCCCCTGTTTTCTGTCGGGGTACACATGGCAGATTCCGGCACATCCTCCCCGAAATAAGTCTTTACAAGTTCCATTGATTTCTTTATCAGAACGCCCGAACAGGACTTATACCTTGGCATTTTGAACTTCTCCACCAGAAGAACCTTATAGCCCTTTTCCGCTAAGACCTTGGATGCCGTACATCCCGCAGGCCCCGCACCGACCACTATCACATCATACATCCGCATACCATCCTCTCTGCTGTTTCCTATTACTTCGGCAGAAAGCCGTTCCTGCTAAAGTAAAAACATCCACTGAATTGTACCATAGAAATTTTCTGTTTTCCATCTGATGGCATGAAACGACTATTTTTTATATGACAATATCCCCCAAATTACAACAGCATTTTTCTACAAACAGGCGAAACTCCAAACAAACACGGAAACCCTTATACTTTCACGCAAAACTCGGATACTATCACGGAAACTGCCGACTTTTGCGTGATAGTATACTTTTGCCCCAATCGCCATGTTATCAGCGGCATCAAAAGCGCAAAAAAAGCGGGGTTCACCAACCACTCCGGTAAACCCCTCTACGCTCAAAATCCCTTGATTTTAAGCCATTCTTCAATACTTTTGCCTGCGAGTACCCAAATTCCTATGGCATCAATTTAAGATAGCCGCCTGTGCCGCTGTTAAATATATTTTGGGGAAAACAGGCTTTCATCTCTCCATTCATGCCGTAGAACTTTGAAAAAGAGCAAAAAACAGGCTTCCTTTCCCACACCAAATGGGAAAGAAAACCTGTTTTTCTTTGTTTTACTCTGCTTCTGCCAACTCAAGCTGTTCAAATTCTTCATCTGTCATATCCCGCAGCTTTTCAATCACCCTATGGGATAATTCCTCCATATCCGGATCATCAAGATATTGCAAAGCTCTTTCCATATCCTTGATAACCTCGCTCCGGCTCTCGCCTGCAAATATACAAATTAAATTTACTTCTTCCACGGTAAAATTATGATTCATATTCTTACATCTCCCTCTGCTTATTTTTATTGTTTTCCTGCGCTTCATGGTCTTTTCCCTGACCGGAAACAAGTGCCTTTTTCTCTGCAAGACGGGCTTTTAAGGAAGTTCTTGCCGCAGGCTGCTCCTGCACTTTCTTTACTGCTTCCTTCTGCGCCTTTTCCCCTGCACCATTATTCAGCACATTATCGACCATGTTATAATTCTGTTCTTCCATTTCCTCCACTTTAGCAAGGGGCTTGTATTCTGCCAGCTTTTCAAGCAGCTCCTTTGCCCTTTTTTCTTCCTCTGGTGCAGCTCCTTCAGCAATAGCCTCATTTAGCCATTCTGTGATATGTTCTGTATCCCCCTGCTCTAACATCTCTGTAAGCTCCGTTACATTCTCGGTCATGTTCTGCACATCATTACGATAACTGTATCTGTCATAATCATATACAAAACGGTCAAGCTCCACTGCAAGCTGCCCTGCCGGTTCTAAGTCCGGCATACGCTTCTCCCATACTTTGGCTTCAAATTCCTCGCTCATATACCCGTCTATCTCCATTTCCGGCAGCTTTGCCACAAGCTCTGCAATCACTTCCATAGCCTGCGGATTGCCCTTTATGTCAGGGATATACTCTAAAATGTCAAGGTCAATCATTCTCCCGGATAAAATGTCAATCTCCACATCTTCAACCGGCTCTGTCCCCGGTGTATGGATATTGATGCCGATTGCGGGAATACCTCTCATGCGCTCCGGCGGTATCTGCTTCCAGATTGCGACAGCTTCCTCCACCGTAGGGATATTCTCATAAAATCCCCCTAAATTGTGGAACTCGCCGCATTCCGCAACAGTAAGTGTCACTTCTGGTTCCGCCTGTTTTGGTGATATGATTGCAGGCTCTTTCTCCCTTGCTTCACGCACACTCTCCAGATATTCTTCCACCTGCGGAAGATATGTTTCAAGCGATCCCGTCCTCTGCGCCGTGATCGGGTTAATATCCACTTTTACACCGCCGATATGAAGCCCATCATCATTATTAAAAGCATTGAATAAATCATCTTCACGCTCATTCGTGGAAAGCTCCACTACCACATCAATGTCAGAACCTTCACGCTCCAAGCCCCGGCACCGACTTCCAACTACAGCCACATCTACAATCTCCGCCTGAATCGCATACTCGTCAATCTTTGCCTGCACATGACATTTTACGGTTTCCTCAATCTCTGCCGGATTCATTTCGCTGATTTCATGGAACAGTTCATTTGTTTTTGTCCTGAAATTTTCAACCACACTTCCCTGTGCCTGCGGCTCGATGCGGTCTGCCGCTTCCACTTTTTCCATCAATCCATCATAATCAATCGTTATCAGTTCATCCTTGTCACTGATATTTCCTCTTGCACCATTGTCAAAGGGATTTTCTTTCAAATCCGTCACTATGTCATCAAGCGCTTCCCGTATCGTCACATCGGGATTGTCATACACTCCGCCGTCTATCTCCTTATAGTCAGCACCCATAATGGAATAATCATAGCCGCCCTCTGTTTCCTGAATACTGATGAAACGGTCTGCGATCTGAAAGGCAAGCTCGGTTTCCTGCTCTCTTGCTAAAGACTGCTTCATTTCTGCAAGCACCTGATCTGTTTCATCTCCGAGGTCAATGATCTCGTCACCATCCATATCCTCATCTGTCATTCCGAACGGCTGCTCCGGCTCATTCTGTTCTACCTGCGGCTCTGTCTGTTCCGGCTCTGATTGTTCGGGTTCCGGCTGTTTTGGCTCTGACTGCTCCGGTTGTTCCGGTTCCAACTTCTGGACATCATGTCCAGAGGTCACTTCTTCCTGTCCGACAGACATTTCTTTCTCCTGTTCCAAGACTTCCCTACGGAACAAATCAATAAAGCCATCCAAGACTGCCGGGTGGCTGCTCACAGACAGGGATATATTCCCTGTTACATCATACCTCATATTTTCAGACTCAAAAAAATCTGTTGCCCACTTGACATTATCTCTCGAAAACCGTGCGTCCCATTCCTCCTGCTTCAATGTGTTGGCAAGGATAAAGGAAAGACGCTCAACGCCGTATTCTTTAAGCACAGGCTTTACCGCATCTTTATCAAGGTGTATACCGTCAAAATTCCGGTTGATTGCATCCTCAACGGCTTTTTTACAGTCCTGGTTAAGTTCCCATGATTCCCTGTATGCCTCTTTTTCCTCATTCCCTATTGCATAAGTGATAGACTGGCGGTAAAGTGGCGGATAAGTTTTCAATTCTGCCTTTGTCATCTCCTGCTCTTTCACGCCCTCCAATTCACGCATAAAATCAGGCAGTCCGGTAAAACCGAATGAATCAACAAAGTGTGCGCTGTTCTCCCCGTCCTCATGCAGCACCACAATATCGCTGACGGAGAGGGAATGTCCCCTGAAATCCTCCGGGTGGTCTATATTGAATTTCTCATAAACCGCTTCCAGCGTTTCCCCCTGCGACTGCCCTTGCAGCGCAGAAAGCTCTCCCACATAGACCAGATTATAGTTTTCCGGTTTGATAGCATCAAAATTGTCCTTTATGATGCCCATACTCTTTAAGGATTCCGTACCCTCAAAATGAAACTGCCTGAGTTCCGGATTATCCTTCAACTGATAAATGCCATATCGGTCAGAATCTCCATATAAAAGCTGTGCTTCCTTATTTGCGCTGCTTTCTTCAAGTTCTGCCTGTATGGAGCGCAATTTCCTCTCATTCTCCCAATCTGCTTTTTCAATACCGAAGATTCCTTCATATTCATACTCCGTTATCTGTTCCCTGCCCTCTACCAAGGTTTCCGAACCGTCCCTGTGAAGCTGGTACACGGGCAGGTCACGGTCAAACAGTTCCAATGCCGTTTCCTTTGTAAGCGGCAGCATTTCTTCCCATGTATAGCCGTATTCCTCCATTTCTGATAAGCCGATCATCGGGTCGGGAAGCGCATCAATCTCCGCCTGTGCGTCAATGACCGCAAGGGCGGCTCCCTGATTTCCCTCCGTTTCCTCATAATAGATATGTTCCGCCAGCTCCCTTGTCTTTTCCATGTCGTTCAGTTTATAAGCATAGTTCACAATAAGATCACGTTCATCACTGGAAAAGGCGGTCTTTGCATACTCCAGACGATTGATGATGCCCTCCGCCTGCTGTGCCGGGGAAAGGTGGCTCATCATGGTAACCTCTTTTTTATCAAGGTCAATCTCAAAATCATTAAACTGCGGCATTACGGAATTTCTGCCACCGCTGACACTGATCGGGATATAGTCAGCCCCATAGCTTTCCAGACAGTCATGGATATTCTTTGTGTCTTTATTCTCCAGCTTTGTGAGCGCAGCCATAATCTCCTGCACTTCCTCCGGCGTCTTGTTGGTAATACGCTCCACCTCAAAACCGTCTGCATGGGTAATTTTCAAAATCACATCATCCGCACCGATAGGCTCCTTTGCCCTCTCATTAAATTCCATCTCTGTCTTTAAGTTAATTACCTCATTGGTATCCGTATCATACCGGACATCAAGGTGGTACTCGCCAAATTCCCGTGTTTCTTCGTTGGCAATCTCCGTAGTCCATGCACCTTTGCTTTCCAGATACGCAGCAACACTCAGCCTGTCATCGTCATTCATGCCAGAGAGCGCTTCCACAACCTCTGCAGCATCCATTCCCCTGACATTCAACAGGCTGTATTCGGACAGGTCGCTGTTCTGTACCAGCAAAAGGCTCTCCTTTTCCTGCTCCTGCATAATTTCCCGGTCACGCTGTATTTCTCTGAGCTGTCCCTCTATGCCCGTGATCAGCTCCGATGCCGTCCTGCGGATCGTGTCAAGGGAAGATTTCAGCTCCTTCATATCCTTTCCGCTGCTCCACCCGGCAATATACCCGAAAGAATAATCCCCGGTATCTATGCCGAAATGCTGGCACACCGTATAGGCAATGCTCTCGGCTTCCACCTCTTTGGTATTCCTGTCCTTTGCGGGCTCGGAAATATCCTGATTAACATCTTTATCATGCAGCATGGAATGGGCGGTTTCATGCACCAGCGTCTTTAAGGTCTGGCTCTCGCTCATGCCCTCCTGCACCGCAATCCGCTTTTCTGCCAGGCTGAAGAACCCCTTGGAATCGCCGGGAATATCCTCAAAGCTGACCGGAACCGGAGCAACATAGGTAACCGCCTTGATAAAGTCCTCATATCCCTCCACCGTGGAGAGAAGCTCCTTTGCTTCCAGTTCCGGGATCGGCTCCCCATTCGTCTGCGATACGTCAAAGACGGACACAGCACGGAAAGCGGGAATTTTTATCTCCACTTCCTCTGTCTGCGGCGTACCGTCCTTGTCGAGCATGATTTCCCCGGTCACCGGGTCTAACTTGTCCCTTTCCTCTTTGATTTTATAAGGGGCAGGAGCAAGGATACGGATTCCTTTCTCCCCTTTGTTCACATGGCGATTGAAATTCTTCTGCCATGCCTTAAAGCCTGCAACTAAGGTTGCTTCGGGCTTCTGCATGGCAATCAGGAGCGTATTGTTAAAACTGTAATTATGGAATTTTGACATGGTGGAGAGATAGCTTTTATACTTTTCACTCTCAAAAAGCTCCTTTAAGCCTTCCTCCAGCCTGTCGGTGATCTCTTTTACTTTCTGTTTCTCTGTTTTTGCGTCTGCCATATTTTTAATCCTTTCTTTTTCCACACAAAAATACCGCCCTGCTTACATACAAGACGGTATCTCCAAAACAAAAAGGCACATGATATAGATTTTCTCTTTACCATGCACCCAAAGTTACTGTTATTATGAAATTTTTTCAGCTAAAACAGCTTCAATAGCTGTATCAACTCATGAGGCTCGCTATTAGATGAGTCTGTCAGTCTTGTATCAAATTGCTGGAAACCATTCTCCTGATAGAAAGATAAAAGCTTTTCTTCATTGACCGCCTCCAAAAATATAACCATGCCTCCCGCCAAATACTGCAACTGCTGTATCTGCCGTATTGCAAGCCCTAACAGTTCTTTCCCTGAAATGCGTTCATTCGCACCGCCATTATAATTTTTCCCAAGCTGTGCAATCAGGTACGCCGCAAGATTATAGGTCTGATCCTGTTCATTCAAGGTGCTTACTCTTGAAAGTTTCCTTTTTACCGTATTACTGAATGGTTTTGCATTTACGGTAATAGGCTTGATTGTAATTGCAAAATATCCGACCAGTTCTGCATCTTCTGTTGAAAATACCAGATATGTAACCGACTGCTGTTTTTTTGCAAATTCAATGGACTGTTCCTTTATAAATCTTTCAACATCCGGGTTTATCTCACATGAAAACTCGGAAAGAACCTGAAGCAGTGTGTCCTCTCCGAGTCCATGACTCCCGTCACCCAAATACTCACGAATGTTGAAAACTGTATATTTACTTGTTTCCTGCATTCGCTTTCTTCCTTTTCTCCATAAATTTTGCTATATCCTTCGGGTCAGTTAAAAAAGTCGCACTGACATTGATCGGAGGCGTAGGATTATTGGCAGATGCTTCAATCGCATCGGCAAACATCTCCACCTGCTTCTGACCTGATATAACAAAATTCTTTGTAATGCTTGAAGTTGCCATAAGAAACACCTCCTTTGTTAGTATGGCTCTTTTTACATTCCGCATACTTTCCTATCTACATTGTACGGTTTAACATCTGTTTTTGCAACAAAATTTTTATGAATTTATTATGTCTATAGCATTTCCTCCTTCCTTTTTGTTTTTTCATTATCACCCCTGTCTGTTCCAGCCACCTGTGCCTTGAACGCTTCCAGTTTCTCCTTTAACGATGTCCTCTGCACAGGCTTGTCAGCCATTGCCGCTGCAAGTTTTAACCCCTGCGGATTGCCATTTTCTGCTGCATAATTATGTCTTGCATTTTCAACCGGATATGGTATCGGGGCATCCGCAGCGTTTTCCACTGCTTCGGCTTTTTCCAAAATGCTTTCCTCCGGCGTATCGTCCATGCCAATTGCATCATCTCCCTTTTCGTCCATGTTGAGCAGGGCATTTAAGGCAGAAAGGCGCTCCAGTTTCTCCGCAAGCTCCGCTTCCTGCGCAAATGGCTTTGTGACCTCCACTTTTGCAGTTTCAAGCTGACGCTCCACCGTTTCCAGTTTCGTCTGTGCTTCGGAAAGCTGTTTCGGCATGGATTCAAGGGCATGGTTGATACGGGCAATGTTGCCGAGAGGATCAGAGCCAATCTCAAGGTTATGGGAAAGCTGCCCTTTTAAGTTCATCATAAATACATGGTTGAACGTATCAAAGGACACCGCCATCTTGAATCCGGCATACTCCCCTACCGTTGCAGGCACACCCGCCGTTTTCATCTCCTTGCACATCTCCACAAGGGCGGCTCCGGCTTCCTTTTTGTCTGTATAAGCCTTTTCCCCGACTTTCATCAAAAACTGCTCTTTATCTGCAGGAAGATTTGCCTTTGCGGTCTGAATATCAGCCTCCATGCCATCTATTCTCTCTTTCAGAATAGCGATCTGCTGCGGGTAGTGCTTTGCGATATTATCCTCAAGACGGTATTTCTGGCTGGTGTGGTTTGCTTTCATCAGTTTCAGCTTGGATACCTGAATATCGAGATCCATCTTTTCCTTTATATAAGGATTGCCCGTTGCCAGAGCCTTAACTTCCGCATAAGTAAGTGCCGCTTCGTCCACGTCCTCGCAGCTCCGTACCGGGGATTTACTCGTCATGATCTGCCCGATGAATTTCTGCTTGTTCTCAATGAGCTGCCATGAGTACGAATCGAATGTGCCTTCCGTCACATACCGGAAAATCTTAACCTTTGGATTGAGGTTTCCCTGTCTTAAAATACGCCCCTCCTGCTGTTCAATGTCGGAAGGACGCCACGGCACATCAAGGTGATGCAGGGCGATAAGTCTGTCCTGCACATTGGTTCCTGCGCCCATCTTCTGCGTCGAACCCAATAAAAAACGAACCTGTCCGCTCCTTACCTTGCCAAACAGCTCCGCTTTCCTTGTTTCCGTATTCGCTTCATGTATAAATGCTATTTCCTCCGGCGGCACTCCTTTCTCCACCAGCTTGTTTCTTATATCCTCGTAGACATTGAATGTACCATCTCCCTTCGGTGTCGATAAATCGCAGAAAATCAACTGTGTTGACCGCTGCTCTTTTGTCTGCTCCCATATCTCAAATGCTTTTTCGACACAGGTTGCCGCTTTGGAAGTTTCATTGTCCGGCAGCATATCGTTAATAAGCCGCTGGTCTAACGCTAACTTTCTGCCATCGTTAGTAATTTTGAGCATATTGTCAACCGATGCGTCCACCCTGCGGTCACGCACCGCCTCTGCCCTGTCAGCAAGAGAAGAAACCATGTCCTGCTGATACTCACTCGGCTTTAACACCACGTTTTCATACTCCACTTCCGGCACAGGCAGGTTTAACATATCCGGCGTTTGAATGTCTGCACTCTCCTTAAAAAGTGCAATCAGCTCCGGCAGGTTGAAAAACTTCGCAAACCTTGTCTTTGCCCTGTAACCTGTACCCTCCGGCGCAAGTTCTATTGCAGTCTGCGTCTCCCCGAATGAGGACGCCCAACTGTCAAACTGCCCAAGCCCTAACTTCTGAAGCGTTCCATACTGGAGATAACGCATATTGGTATAAAGCTCCGTCATGCTGTTGGAAATCGGCGTTCCGGTTGCAAAAGTAACTCCCTTGCCGCCCGTTAATTCATCGAGATACTGGCACTTTGCAAACATATCCGAGGACTTCTGTGCTTCCGTCTGCGCAATACCCGCCACATTTCGCATCTTGGTATATAAAAAAAGATTTTTGTAATTATGGCTCTCATCCACGAAAAGCCTGTCAACGCCAAGCTGCTCAAAGGTCACTACATTGTCTTTCCTTGATGTGTCATTCAGCTTCTCAAGCCTTGTCTGTAGGGATTTCCTTGTTTTCTCCATCTGCTTGATCGTGTAGCGTTCCCCGTTGTCGGCTTTTGCCTGCTCTATGGCAAGCTCGATCTCGCCGATCTGACGCTCTATCATGGCTTCCTGTCGCTCGATAGAAAGCGGAATCTTCTCGAATTGAGAATGTCCGATAATGACCGCATCATAATCGCCCGTTGCTATCCGGGAACAGAATTTCTTCCGGTTGGCAGGCTCAAAATCTTTCTTTGTTGCCGCAAGGATATTTGCGCCGGGATAGAGCCGCAGGAAGTCACTCGCCCACTGCTCCGTCAAATGGTTCGGCACGACAAATAAACTCTTTTGGCACAGTCCTAACCGCTTGCTTTCCATTGCCGCCGCTGTCATCTCAAAAGTCTTGCCCGCACCGACACAGTGCGCCAGCAGGGTATTATCCCCATATAAAACGTGTGCAACAGCATTTTTCTGGTGGGGCTTTAGCTCAATATCCGGCGTCATGCCGGGGAATTTCAAATGCGCCCCGTCATATTCCCTCGGTCTTGTGGAATTGAACAGCTTATTGTATTTCGCCACCAAGTCCTGCCGTCTGTCCGGGTCACGGAAAATCCAGTCCTTAAAGGCTTCCCTTATGGTTTCCTGCTTCTGCGCCGCAAGGGTGGTTTCTTTTTTGTTTAAGACTCTCTTTTCTTTCCCGTCCTCCTCTATGGTATCATACACCCGGCTGTCTTTCAGGTTCAGCGAATCCTCTAAAATCTGGTAGGCGTTCCTGCGGCTTGTCCCGTAAGTCATGTTTACAAGGGAATTTCCGTAATCCGCATTTTTCCCCTTAACATTCCACTGCCCTGTCACTTCCGAAAACTGTATGCCCATGACATTCCTGTCAAGCAGATGCTGCGGCGTTTCAAAGGTGTCACGCATGAAATCCTCGATATACTTCGGGTCAATCCATGTTGCGCCGATACGCACCTCGATCTCGCTTGCATCAAGCTCTTTTGGCTGTACCTGTGTGAGTGCCTGCACATTCACGGTGTATTCCGGGTGGTTCTCGGCATAGATTTTTGCTGTTTCCAGCTTATCACGGACATTGCCGCTTAAATATTCATCTGCTGTTTCCCATTTGTCCGTTACGGGATTCTGAAAGATAACCCCGGTCAGTTCTTCCTTTATCGTGTCAGTATCTTTCCCGGACAGTTCTGCCATATAATCAAGGTCAACCCTCGCCTTTTCCGACAGCGACACCGCAAGGGCTTCGGTTGCCGTGTCAACGCTTGTGACAACCTCCGCTTTCTTAATGGTGCGCTTTGTGAACATATCCGCCTTGCCCTTGAAATTGCCCTCATCGTCCATCTTTTCCAATGAACAGAGCAGGCAGTAGCTTGAATCCTGATTAAACGCCCTCTTATTGGTCTGTGAATTGATAAGCCCGAATTTCTTGGAGAAAGCATCATACAGCCTGTTTAACTCTGCCTGCTTCTCCTTGATGACGGTATCCGGATATTCCTGAAGCTGCACGTTGATCAGCTCCTGCGTGCAATCCCTGATGCCCACCATGCCCTTAATACGTTCCAGCATGGAATCTTTCATATCCACAGGCTTCATAACGGAGTTTTCACGGTAATAAACCTTATCTTCCACAAGTGCATAGCTGTAATTCTTCACATTGGGGTCTGCCGGAATGGTCTGGTCTGCCATTTCTCCGTCAAGCCCGTCAAGCTCTGCTTCCTCAATCTCCCCTTCTATGCGGCTTATGGCTTCCCGAAGCTGCTCCGCAAAGGGTCTTGTAGTGTCGGGTTTACAGGTACTTTCCATGCCATAGGGTCCTGTTACCATCTCCATTTTTCCCACGATCATCTCCGGATGCTGCACGAAATAATCATTCATGGCAATGCCGTTTTCATCTTCCGAAAGGTGTACCCAGTCCGGCTCCAAATCCATAACCCGGTCACGCTTCTTCAAAAATATAATGTCAGAAGTGACCTCCGTCCCTGCGTTCTCCTTAAAGGCATTATTCGGCAGTCTGACTGCTCCTAAAAGCTCCGCCCTCTGTGCAAGATATTTCCGCACTTCCGGGCTTTTCTTATCCATTGTACCCTTGCTTGTCACAAAAGCGACCACGCCGCCCGGACGCACTTTATCCAGCGCCTTTGCAAAAAAGTAATCGTGTATCAGGAAATTATTTTTATCATACTGCCTGTCTGCCACCTTATACTGACCGAAAGGCACGTTGCCCACCGCTATGTCAAAGAAATCGTTAGGATAGTCCGTCTTTTCAAAGCCAGAGATTTTAATATCCGCTTTCGGATAGAGCTGCTTTGCAATCCGCCCTGTGATCCCGTCAAGCTCCACGCCGTACAGCCTGCTTTCCTGCATCTTCTCCGGCAGACAGCCGTAAAAATTTCCAATGCCCATTGCAGGCTCTAAGATATTTCCTCTTTCAAAGCCCATTTTATCTAAGGCTTCATAGATGCTGCGGATAATGACCGGACTTGTGTAGTGGGCATTTAAGGTACTCTCCCTTGCGGAAGCGTATTCCGCATCGGACAGCAGGCTTTTCAATTCCTGATATTCCCCCGCCCATGCACTTTTGCTCTCGTCAAAGGCATCGGCAAGACCGCCCCACCCGACATACTGTGATAAAATCTTTTGTTCCTCCGGCGTCGCTATGCGGTTTGCGCCCTCAATCTTTTCCAAAGTGCGGATTGCTTCTATATTCCGCTTGAATTTCTCTTTTGGGGAAAAGCCTGCTCCCGCCGCACCAGCGCCGGGAGAATCGTCTGAGATATGGAAATTGGCGGCATTGGATTTATCAATCTGCGCCGTTTTCTCTGACCCTGCGTGTTCCGGCTCTGACTTCTGGACATCATGTCCAGAAGTTTCCTGCTCCGGTACTGACAGTTCCTGCTCTTTCTGTGAGAACGCTTTCCAAACCCTTTCCGAAACAGCCGAAAAATAAGGAGATTCATCTTCCATGATTTCAAACTCAATCTCCTTCAAACCTTCAAGGCTTTCTGCTCCTGCTATCTTTTCACGGTATCTAAAATACACCGCTTCTCTGGCAAGAATCCCTTCCAGACGTTCCAGCTCCGGCTCTGACATACGCTCCCATATATCGTCCTTTTCCGTATGAATGGTAAAGCCTTCCCCGTCATCGTGGTATTCCAGTGTATATTGCAGGGAATCATGCTCCCCACGAATATCACATTCAAAGTCATATACCGTAGTCCGGGAACCCGCAAAATACTCCCTGCCAGTCAGGACAAGATTCTGTATATCATCTGCGGTCAGCGGCTTTTCTGCATCCTCCCTCTGTACCTGCCCGTCGGGAACCGCCTTTGCACGCTCCACATCAATGGTATGCCACTGATCCACTTCTCCCGCATTTTCAAAATCAATGCCGTTCCTATGGCAGTAATCCACAGCCTCATCAACAATTTCAAATGTGGGCATATCCCCGTGGCTGTCACGGTAAGGCTGTATTTCCTCCCCTGTACTACCATCCATTACAGAAATACAATAACTGCCAGCAAAAGCGTCCGAGGTAAGTGAAATAGCATAATAAAATTCCGGCACCTCCCCGTTTCCCTCAAAACGGGAAAACACCTCCGCCTCGTGGCGGTCAATATCCCGCATGGCTTCCCAATCTATGTAATCATCTTCTATTTCCGCCCTGTTCGGCTTATAATCATACTCAAAGTGCGTATCTCCGTTTACTTCTGCATAGAAGAAATCGCTGTCCTCCACGGAATTACCCAGCACATATACATCATCGCCGGACTTCCATTCATCTGTCTTGATGCACTCCTGCCCGTCAATAATAATGGTATCTTCGGGCTTTTGTGCTTGTTCTCTTTTGTATGCACTCTGTTCCTGCATGGACTGGACTACCATATCATCATAAGAGGTCACATCGATCAGATCCGCATGGGTATCCATGTATTCCTGTGCCAGCTCACGATTGAGGAAAAATCGGTTATGCTCCGGGTAGGGTATCAAAAACCCGTCCTCCGCTGTTGTTACAAGGCGGTAACGCACACCCTCCCTGCCATCAGCATATTGGTGGGTATAAAAGCCTATCGCCGGTTCTGAAAAATCCTCTGACGATTCCAGCGCAACCATGACCTTTTCCACTTCTTCCACACTGACAGGCTCTAAACCAGCATAATCTTCCCCGGTTTCTTTTGCCCCGTCCAGCGTTTCCGACACAATAACCGGGCTTGCACCCGTATCATGGTTATCATAAAGGGCATACCCGTCTGTCTCCTTATCAATCCAGAGAAATTCCCCGTCAGGCAGCTTTGCGCTCCATTCCGTAGGCTGTCCGTTATCATCGTCCATATCATGTACGATATGCCAGTCTAATTCTCCTTCATAAACATCATTCTGCGCATGCTCTGCTTCTGCCTGTACCGCAAGCTCTTTCTCATGCTCGATATATCTTCTTGCCTGATTGATAAAACCATTCAACACCGCAGGGTGGGTATCCACTATCATATCCCTGTTTTCCCACATGGCATACGGCTCGATCTCCTTTGCCCATTCCTTGTTTTCATCGGACAGGCGAGCATCCTGCCGCTTATGGGCTACGGAATTTGCAAGTACATAGCTTACACGGTCTATGCCGTATTCCTTAATAACTTCCTCTGCGGTATCTTTCGGGAGCCGTCTGCCATCAAACTTTTCGGCAATCGTCCTCTCTATGGCATCCTTACAGGCAATCTTCGTGTCACGTTCTATCTTTGCCTGTGCCTTTTCAAGCTCTTTCTGCGCCTGTTCCTCTTTATACTCCGCATAGGCTTCTTTTGCCTTCGGGGATAAATATTTATCCTCCTCAATCAGTTTGCGGATACGCTTTTCCACCGCTTTCCACGGTAAAAGCACTTTTGCATACGGCTCCATGATACTGCCTTTTTCAAGCCGGATTCCTTTGGCATCATGATCCTCCCAACTGTGGTCAGTCCCGGCAAGCGCATGGGAACTGCCGCCCGTTCCGTATTCATTTTTCAGAAAAGCTGCCGCTTCCTTACTGTCATGCCCCTCCATAAAATAGTCATAGATACGGAATGAGCCGTGTTCAAAGCTGCTCCCCCTGCCAAGCCTGTGGTCAATCTCATCCTGTGTGATGAAATCTTCTTTTTTCACTTCCACATGGTCTGATACCGGAAATGTTTTCTTCTGTAAAAGCAGATTGTCAAGCTCTGCCCGCAGTTCCTCTTTTGGCATGGCAGAACGGAAACGCAGCTTCTTTTCGCCGCTTTCAAGCTGTGCCAGCGCTTTATCTATGCAGGAAGCAACCAGATCAATCCCCTCCGGCGAGGATAAAAGCTCCACCATTTTTGCGTGTGCATCCGAACGGTTCCCGACTTTTTCAAAAATTTCCTCCGGCATTTCCCCTATGCCGTCATAGAAGAAATATGCCGTAAAGGTAGCAATACGTTCACGCTCCACCTCATCCACAAGATAGGCCTCGTTTGCACCCATATAAGTGCCGTTTTCCACCTGTGAACGTATCTGCGCTTCAATCTCCTGCCAGCTCATGGTAAACTTAGGGTTTTCTATCGCTGATGTGCCGTACCCTGCTGTCATGCCCTGTTCATCAAACCACACGGCTGTCTGTTTCCCGTCAAATTCAAAGCCCTTCCCGGTGGTTCTATACTCTTTTTTCAGAAACTCCGCCATTTCCTCCGGTGTCTTACCTTGCTGGTACTTGGCATAAATGCGCTTACGGCTGTTCTCCCTGCCACCCCCGCTTCGCAGGATCGTGTCAAGCTGCTCTTTGGGTATCACTTCTTTCGGCTGTCCGGGACTTGCTTTTTCTGCCGGGATAATACCGGCTTCCGCCTCTTTCATGGCAATGCCGCCCGCCTGCTCCGTGAACAGGGAAAACAGATCAAGCTGTTTATACATTCCGTTTGTGTCAATCTGTTCCGCCTTTTCCCCCGGAAGCAGATATACGCCGTCCTCCATATAGGCATTTACCCAATACCTCGCATCTTCCCATGACAGTTTCGTTTCCTCCTCACGGGTAAGATAATGCCCTTTCCACACGGTAAGACCATCCTCATCGGCACGGTATCCTGCCCTGACCTCCCCGATGTCAAGCTCCGTAAATTCCTCCATGCGGAAACAGTTCTTAAGATATTCCGTTTGCAGACCTGCGTCCTGCTCCACCTGAAAATATCCTGCAATCTCCGGTCTTTTATGGATCAGGAATCTGTCAGCGCATAAAATCCCTTTCTGAATCTCCATTGCCGTTTCTGCAAAATCCAGATTTTCAAAAAAAGAGCCGGACAATGAATCCTCCCCGCTACTGCGGTCATTATCCGGCTTTTCCGTTTCCCTATTCTGTTGTGTCTCTTCACTTACAGGCTGTAGATCAGCTCCGTCAGTACGGTTTCCTCCGCCGAGTGCCTGATGCTGTTCATCTTTGCCACCCATTTCATCTGATCGGCTGCTTTCAGTTCCTCCGTCACGCCTTCCTTCTCCGCCATCTGCTCCGTCAGCAAGTCCATCCGTTCCTCTGCCTGCCTCTGTCTCTCCAGACAGTGCGCTTTCAACCTGCCCTCCATCAAAAGCCCGCTGTAAATCCCCCTCCGGTGTTCCTTCAGATAATTCCTGTGCATCAGCCCGTACTTGGTAAGTGTCCCCTCCGGCTCGCTGTCCGGCATCAGGTTGGGTATCAGATAATCCCCGTTCTTCTCGTATGTCAGTTCCATTTGCAACGCCCTCCGTTTCTATTTGATTTGTAACTGTTTCTGTGTGTGTCTCGCTTTCGCTTTCACGCTTTAACGCATTATAGCGTGTCTCTGACGCATTTGCAAGCGCTTTTTCGGGATTCTTTTCAGTATCCTCAATCTGTACCCCGTTTCTGCCCTCTTTTGCCTTATCTGCGGCTTTCTGCCTTGCCATCTGGCGGTCATACGCCGCAATCGTTTTTCCGATTTCCATGAGAACCGGCTTGCACATATCCGTGGTGGCATTGCCGACCACGGACAATGCCATTGTCGTGTTAAACTCACTGATATAGTCAAAATTTAACTCGTCCTTCCACAAGTCCATGTCAGCGCCGCACCGGGATAACAGGGTGTATGCTATGCTTGCGGAAAGTGTTTCCCGCAGGCGCAGCCCGACATTTAACTCGTCAAGTTCTTCTAAAAAGCTGCCCTCCTTTGCATAGGACAGATCCGGCAGAATCTCCTTATAATAATCCTCTGCAATCCGCTCCGCAATCTCCATAAGCCTGCTTTCAAAGGAACTGGCGCTGTCGGTTGCGCCGTATGTTTTCTCAAGCTGTGCAAGCACCGCTTCCTTATGTTCTTCCCTAAGTTCCCACAGGTAAGGGTCTTTCCCTATCCGTTTTGCCTTATGCACGTCCGACACATCAAAAACATATCTTAACTTCGGACGCTTGCTCTCCCGGTCAAAGAGGGCAATTCCCTTTGCCCCACGGTTTACCCAGCAATTCATCTTTTCATTCCACATTTCCAGCGTGGCGCAGGCCCTCGCATCCGGTCTCTGGGCAAAGATAAGCATCTGATCCTCAAACGGGTAGCGGTACAGCCTTGCGGCGGTGGTCAGATACTTTGTCCATTCCTCCCCGTTTTTTGACACCTGATGTACGGTTTCCGACTCCAACACGGAGAGATTATGGTATTTTTTTGAAAATGTATACTGTTCAGCCATCTGCATCCTCCTTAATCATAAAACCCGTTTTCCTCTACGCCCTTTTCCAGAATGGAAGCGATCAGCTCGCTTAATTCCACGCCGTTAATCTCACTGACCACGATCAGTTTTGCAAGGGTATTCTTTCCCACAGGAACCATATACTGTTCTTCGTCCGGGCAAAGCTCCCTCACACAGACGCCGAGAGCATCCGCAATCCTGCAGGCTGTCGTAATGTCCGGTTCACTGATCCCCGCCATCACGTTCAAAAGCGTATTTTCCTGCACGCCCGACAATGCCGCCAGTCCCGGAATATCCATCTCCATCTCTTTCATAAGGCTTAATATTTTATCCCCTGTGCTTAAAACCGCTGTACTCATCGCTCGCCCTCCTGTCCTGCTTTTGTCCCGAAAGAGAAAGAAACCCCCTCTTTGGGTTTTACCGCCGCAAACTTCGCCCTGACCTCTGCCACACGCTGCTCCAGTACCGAGAACATGGCTTCCACCTGCTCCGGCGTGTATTCATAGGCGGATCTGTTGGAAAGGTTCTCAAGCCGCCCGATTGCCTCTATCGCCTTATTCATGCGGTACTCCCCGATCCGTACAAACTTCTCCGCTTTGGTTTCTTCTGGTTTTTCTGTGTTTACAACTGCATTTTCCATCATTTCACTCATTGTCATATCCTCCATTTTCTTAAAATCGAGTAGGAGGCAGTGACTAACCGCCGTCCTCTCACAGCACTGTACGTACGGTTCTCGTATACAGCGCTTTCAATAGTTGACGTGCACAGACTGATAGGCTGTGGCTAAATCATAAAAGCCACTGTTTATCAGTCTTTCTTTTGTCATTGCCATGTTTACGGCAACCGTATGTGTCGTGTACCAGTAGCCTCGGCGGCTGTTTCCAGCCTGCCATGCTAAATCCTTTGGCACTCCCATTCTCATAAGATTACGTATCTTCGTCTTTGGTTTCTTCCATTGTTTCCATATACACATACGTATTCTGTGATAGAGCCATCCATTGATGTCATCTATGTTATTCTTCATGCTTGCTATTCCGTAATAGTTAAGCCACCCTCTTGCATACACCTTGATTCTTTCCAGGCTTGGTTTGATTGACTGGACAGACCTACGGGAAGATAGCTCTTTCAGTTTCGACTTGAATTTCTTCCATGACTTTGGATGAACTCGGACATAAATGCCACTTCCGTTCCTTCCCAATGCAAAGCCAAGGAACTTAAAATTTCGGATTGCAAACACACTGACAGTACGGCTTTTCTCTCGGTTCACTGTAAGTTTCAGTTTCCCCTCAAGATATTTTGTACTGCTCTCCAAAAGTCTTTCTGATGCCCGCTTGCTTTTTGCAAGAAGCACGAAGTAAGTAGACCTGAGGAACCTCCCCTCAAGTCTCTCTCAGAACCGTACGTGAACCTCTCAGCTCATACGGCTCCCATCATCCAGCCGCTGGCAGTATCCCAACTTTCCAGTGTGCAAACAGGTTCCTGTCACGCTTTGCTATCTCTCCGAGCCAGTGTTCCGCCTTTCGTCTAGCCTTGCGCTTCTTATACTTCCTCCGCACCCATTTCACCAGACATCCATTGATGTACCTCAGCACATCATATATTTCTGATTTATAGAAATGCGTGTAGTAATTAATCCATCCCTGTATCTGACGGTTGAACATGTTTGCTATATCGTAGAGGTCTTTGTCCGATTTTAATTGCAGTTTCCATCCTCTTACCTCTTTGCGTATGGCTTTCTTTGCTTTCTCACTGATTGCCGGAAGGAAGTTTGTAAAGAACTTCCCGTACCTGTTCTTTGCATGTCTTGGACGGAATGTGTATCCCAGAAAATCAAAGGAAGTATTCTCATGATTCCCTCTCCGGTCATCGTCTTTGCAGTACACTATCCTTGTCTTCTCCTGGTTCAGTTCCAAACCATAACTCTGGAACCTCTGTTCCAACCTTCTCCGCAGGTATTTCGCCTGTTTCTGGGAGACGCAGTGCGCTATCCCATCATCAGCATATCTTGCCCACGGTATCGTCGGAAATTCCTTTACCATGAAATCATCGAACACATAGTGCAGGAACAGGTTCGCCAATACTGGGCTTATCACCCCGCCTTGCGGGGTTCCGGATTTCCTTTCCGCAATCGTCCCGTCTTCCATTTGGAACGGTGCCGTCAGCCATCTCTGGATATATAGGATTATCCATTTCTCTTTGGTATGTTTCTTTACCATTTCCATGAGATAATCATGCCTGATGTTATCAAACAGCCCCCGGATATCAAACTCCAATACCCAGTCTTTTCTCCAACATCTTGTCCTTGTGGCTTCGAGCGCCTGTATGGCTGACTTGTTCGGACGGTATCCATAGGAATCTTCATAAAAGATTGGCTCCACGCATGGTTCAAAGTACAGCTTCGCCACCATCTGGGCAATTCTGTCCTCTACTGTCGGAACCCCCAAAATTCTGGTTCCTCCATTCTTCTTTGGTATCGCTACCGCTTTTACAGGTTTGGGAAAATAAGTGCCGGATGACATCCTGTTCCATATTTTGTAGAGGCTGTTATTGAGTTTTCTCTCAAAATCTTCTATGGACTGTTCATCCACACCATAGGTTCCCTTGTTCGCTTTCACTCTTTGATAAGCCGTTATCACTGCTTTCTTTGAAATACTGTATGGCTTTGCTTCTTGCATAAGTTCCTCCTTCTTTCTAAAGTTGACTTATCCTTAAAGCCGGATAATTCGGGTTCTTTGCTCCATTCCCGTTACAGAAACTTCCACGCTACTATAACCCAATCTGCCCCCATGACTGCATCGGTACTCTTATCTTACGGTTCTTCCGCTTGATATACTCCCTTAACATCAGCCCGTGGGTTCCCACGTTCCGTACAGATGCCTGTGTAAAGTTCATGCCGCCTTTATGCCGCCCACCGCCTGGACAGTAAACAGGTTTCCTCCAGGCTTATCCCAGGTTAACGACTACCCCCTGGTTTTGATGGAATCTCTACGCTTTCGACATTTCCGTAAGCGGTTTATATGTTCATTCATCTCCTTCACACCCACCTGACAGTTATATCTGCCTTTTCCCTAACGCTCAATACCATAGCTTTTGACTACAGCACCTTAGGGTGGTTTGGAACCTCCACCTGTATAGCGGTTCCGGCGGGCCCTCCGCCATCATCTGTACAGCATAGCTGTCTTCAAGTAGCTACGCTACTTGGACTCGCCTTCGTGGCGCACAATCATCTGCATACCTTACGATATACATTTCTTTCAACTCGGTTTTTGCTCTCAGCTTGTTCCATTTCTGCGTTCTGTCTATTGTGAGTATGTTTCCCTCGTTATCAACCTTAGCAAACTCATAACCTGTACTTCCCTCTTTGATTTTGAACATTTCCCATTGATTAGCTACCCACCAATCCAGTTCATTAAGCACGACATTCGCTAACAGCGGAGAAAGAATACCACCTTGCGGTGTTCCTGTTTCTGGTGTAATGACTATGTCATTAAACAGAATGTCCGCTTTCAGCATTTGCTTGATTATCATAATCAATTTTCTGTCCTGTATTCCCAATCCCCATAACTGACGGATAAGTTTTGAATGGTCAATGTTATCAAAGAAGCCTGTAATGTCTACATCTACAACAAAGTGTAGATTTTGTATCTTGTGCCATTTTATAGCACTGTGCTATTGCGTTCTGTGTTGACCTGTACGGTCTGAAACCATTGTTTCTTTCGTGAAACTTAGCTTCACAGATTGGTTCCAACACCTGTAAGACACACTGTTGTATAAGTCTGTCCCAAATACTCGGAATTCCAAGAGGTCTTGTCTTTCCATTATCTTTTGGGATTTCCACTCTTCTGACTTTCTTTGGTTGATAATAGTTCAACTTGTTTCTGATGGTTTTTATGACCATTTCGATAGGTAACTCCTGTATTTCTACAATCGTTTTCCCATCTGTTCCCGGGGTTTTACTCCCTTTGTTTTTGCAGATATTTCGATATGCAAGTATGATATTCTGTTCAGATACTATCATAGGCATAAGCCTGTCAAATATCTTGCCATTCAGACTATCTTCGTAAAGTTGATAGCCCATTTCTTTAGCGTCATACCTTTCTGCATTTCGCTCTGCTTTGTTTACAATTCGCTTTGCCATAGTAACCAACTCCTTAACGGAGAATGATTTTTTCTTAGTCGCACCACGACAGCTATGAAAATCTCCTTTTGGTGATTACTATATAGACATGAAAGAAAATTTAGTATCGGCTTGTGGCTATCCCTCCACCGCTTATTATCACGGTTTCTTCGGTACTGTGCCACTACTCTCACAACCACAAATGCACTTATTGTAGAAAAGGTTCTTTCAGCCTTTTCCTTTTCGATACAACTACGGTACTTTGTCGCTGATACAGTCAGCTCCCGTATTGGTTGCTTTCCACGTTCCACATAACTTAGGATTGTTACCACTTAGGTCATTCCTTTAGCCCTGCAAGTATTATCTTCAAGACTTTTCTCAAGATACCTGTGTCCTGTAAACACAGAGGGTATTTCATACTAACAACTTTTACTTTACCCCACTTGCGTACCCATTGGTACACTGGCATTTCTACCAGCCATTCGTTTAGAGCCGTACATTCGGAATTTTGTCAGACTGCCTATTTGGTCATTCTAACCATATGGCAACCCCGCCCGCACTGTCACACACAACACCTACCTCTAGGTATCTTTCCTCAGCTCCATAATGTAATATCTCTTTTCTTTCACAGGTGGACTCTAGTCTCTTTTGTACCAATGACTTACTAAGAGCATTTTATTATTTCTCTGTTAGGATGTGCTTCGCACGACTTCCCCGAGCTTATAACCTTAATCGTCTGTATTCAATTAACGCTATTCGGAGTATTAGCGAATTCCCTTCAGGGCGTTACCCCTTCATTTGAAATTTCAGTTATGCAGTTCTCTAAAACCACATTTATTAAATTGTTTGTGACTTTAGGCTACGGCTTTGTCGGTTATTCCTACCGTTTTGACCGTAGAACGTGTCACACTATTTGCAAATTCGTCCAACAGCATCCTCACATGAACCGGAAGCCTGCCGTTATAGACATCATCTGCCTTATCACAAAGTAAATTAAAGAGCTGCGAATACATGATTGACACCACGAAATTGAATGTGGCGTCCGTATCTGAAATAATGACGAAAAGGGCAGTCTTTTTTTCTCCCAAAGTGTCAAGCTCCAGATCGTCATACTCCATAAGGTCACGCAGCTCTTTTATATCAAATGGCGCTAACCTTGCGCCGCAGCTAATCAGGATAGATTTAGCCGTCTTGCCCGCCGCAAGTTTGTACTTCTTATACTGACGGACAGCGAAATGATTCGGGTCTTTTCCCTCCAGTTCGTCAAACAGCAGGTCAACGGCGTTCTTAAAGTTCTCGTCATCTTCCCTCGCTTCGCTTGCGTCAATCATATCTATCAGCATGGCGAAATTCTGTTCTTCCTCCGGGGCTTCATACCAGATGTAGGCGATAAGCGCCGTGTAATAGAGTTTTTCGGCTTTTACCCAAAAATCCTCACCGGATTGCTGCCCCTCTCCTTTGGTATTGACTATAATCGTGTTTACAAGTTTCAAAATATCCTTTTCGCTCCGTAAATAGGCGAAAGGATTGTAATGCATGGACTTTGCAAAGTTTATGGTATTGAGGACTTTTATCTTGTAGCCGCCCTTTTTGAGCATCTTTCCGCACTCGATCAGGACAGTGCCTTTCGGATCTGTGACAACATAGCTTGAGTGCATCTGCATCAGGTTTGGCTTGACAAAAAACCTCGTCTTGCCCGAACCGGAACCGCCGATAACAAGGATATTTTTATTTCTTGCATACTTCGGCTCTTTTGGTCTGCCCGACATCATCAGCCGCTCCGTCTGCGTCAGCAGGATATTGTTCTCAAATTCAGAATCCATGTAAGGCTCTATATCCTTTGCATTGCCCCACCTTGCGGAACCGTACTCTACACCCTTTCGGAACTTCTTGGCATTCTTGGCTTTGAAATACACCACAAGCCTTAAAGCGATGCCGCAGCACACCCCGATCAGCAGATCTCTTGGATAGAAACTCGGCAGGGGATTGGAAAACAGCCCCTCCATTCCTTCCATGACCGCCATCATCTTTGCAGAAGCGTCCTGCCCCGGCGATACCCGCCACAGCCACGCTATCTTGTCGCAGAAATATCCGGCAAGCACATAAGGCAGATTCATAAGGATAAGTTTCTTTTTGTCGATATTCCCGGTCTTTGCCTTTAGGTTCTTCGGAATGGTTTTCAGGTCTTTGGCGATGCCGTTTATAATATTGCTCATAGGCTCTGCCCCCTGTCCTTATTCTTCTCCCGGCTCCGTTCCCGGTTCTTGTCCTGCGATACTGCCTCCTTGAAATGCTTCAGCTTCTCCCTTAAAGAAACCCTGCCTTTCTTTTTCTCGTTACCATAAACAAATTCTTTGAACGCCTGTGCTAACACATCGGCGTCCCTGCCCTTAAAAAAGACCATGTATTTGGGCGGGTCTGTCGTCTTGTCCTTCTTTACGGCAAAATCAACATTATACTTTTTTGCGACACGCTCAAAAGACTTGATGTTGCCGTCCGTAACTTCTATCGACGATACTCCAACGCCCTCCCCGACAAGTTTTTTCACAGAGATTCTGCCATGCGTCCTCTGCGCCTTCTGCTTCTGATGATTTAAGTACATCCTCATCGCAGCTTTTAATGTGCCGGCAGTCAGTTTTGATGTCTTGATTACAAGGGCAATCGTTTTCTGTGTTACTTCCTCCTGCATGAAGCACCTCCCTGTTGCATTACTATAAAAGTCCACGCACTAAGGCGGAATCCCCCGGCAGATAATGTCACAGACAATATCCAACGTAAAATACATAATATTTCTCCTTCCCACTTCTGGACATGATGTCCAGAAGTTATCATTTTTCATTTAAGCAGTAGATCGTGTAAAGACTGGCAGACAGCTCACCATCGCCATACGCCACATCATCAAGCAATAATGACTGAAACAGCACATCCCCCACTCCCTCAAGCAGCACAATCTTCTGCTCCTGCTCCGTAAGGTGTCCGTACTCCACCCCGTCCATGACAACAGATTTCCTTGCCGCCTCACAGTGGGTAAACAGACCGAGGATATATCTGTTTGACATGATAAAAGCATAAGTTTCCTTTCCGTCGTGCGTCATACGGTATTTTTCCGCTTCCCCCTCCGGAAGTTTGAAAACGCACCGCACTGTTTCCAGACAAAGCCCGCTGTCATAATCCGGCTGCAACCGCTTCTTGTACCTCTGCACCCTTGCATAAATCCCTTCCCTGTCTATGACGGAATGGGTGCGCTTAAACTGCGGATTTTTGCAGAGTACGTCTAAATCCATATACACGTTATTGATGACCGTTTTCCCTGCATACTGCCGGAAAGAATTTATCCTTAACAGCCATGCAAGCACTTCATCCAGCTTTTCTTCTAACGAAATAGTCTGGAAAGGCTTGCTGCCAAACTCCAGCCTGTCAAACATAAGCGGACAGCTCCCCTTTTTCACCTCACGCTCCATTGCCCTCTTTACATCCCGTAACGATTCCACACCTGTCTCCTTCCCGTTTCCTGATACACTGACCGGAAACAATAAAAAAAGAGCAGCTACAAATCTACTGATCCATAACTGCCCTTACGCTGTTCCAAATTTATCATTTTTTTAATACAGAGGTCTTCCACCTCCGTACCTCTGGAAACCTTGCCGGAAGTGTGATTGAAAAGATAACCACACTTCCAGCAAGGCTCGAAAGCACCACCCACCACAGTTTAGCAGGCTTATTCTGTTCCTATTCCCGCCGTTTCTGCGAAAATCTGTTTCCTGCCCATAAGCTCATTTTGCTTTTCCTGCGACAGGCTCTTAAATACCCCGTCATATCCATCTTCTAAGAGCGGCGTTCCCTCTGCAATCCGGTATAGCTGCATATTCAGCCATTCCTGCCATAAATCCTCAAACAGCTTCCTACTGTCCGTAAATGTAAAGTCATTCTCAAATCCTATCGGCGGCGTATAATATTGCAGCTTTACAAAACCGTACCTGCCAACATCAACTACCACAACATCCGCATCTTCCAACTCTACAAAGGCATCCGCCACCCTCTGGCATTTTTTACGTTCTGCCTCTGTAATATATGTTTTTTTCTCCATAAACCCCTGCATCTCCTTATATCTATTTATTATACATCTTTCAGAATGTCAATCCGTGAAATTCTTTCCATAAGGGTATCATCCGCTTCAAACTCCCGTAAAAGAGAAGCGTCTGCGAAGATAAACCTATCTTTATAATGGTTCATAATATCCATCAGCATCAGAAAACATTCCTGATGATAAAGGAAACTGACAAGACAGAGCAATTCGCCGTCCTTTAATTCCCCTATTCTGAAATAGTTTTCAAAATCATATTTGTCTGCAAATTTACAGAAAGCCAGCTTTTCCAACAGCAGGGCTTTTCCCATTCCGTCCAGTTTCTCATATCTTTTCCGCAGTTCCTTTTTATCCATTTCCATGTACTCCTTTTCTCTTATCATCTCCGATTTCGGTAACTATAACCATCTCCATTATAGGAGCATAATAAAACATATTCAACTACGAACTGAAAGGAAATATCGCATATAATGATTAAATTCGACAAGCTTTTTCAAACATTAAAGGAAAACGGCATCAGCCAGTATAGCCTTTATGCCAAACATGGTATCAGCAGGGCGCAGATTCAGCGGCTTAAAAATAATGAATCCGTCACTACCCATACTCTTGATACCATACTGAATATCCTGGGCGACAGCTTTACCCTGAATGACATCGCTGAATTTACACCAGACACAGAGCAGACAGAAGAATAAACTGCTCTGTTTTTTGCCACCTCTGGACATTATGTCCAGAAGTCTGCTAAGTAATTCCCTTTTCTTCCCATCCACCACCATACATATCATGCTGCACTTCCTGTTGATAGTAATGGTTCATGGTTAAGGGAGCGTTATAAAGCGCCGTAATCAGATATGCCCTGATATTGGTAACCTTTGTAACGGTTTCCTTCATGCAGCCCATGACATACTCCACATGGCTGCTGTTCAGTTTCAAAAAGTGGGATTTTACAAGTTCGTAAGGGTAATCTTCGCCATTGATACGGATTGTCCTGCGCTTTACGCAGACCACATCGCAGACGGTTTCGTAGATTTCCTCATACATCTCCCTGTCCCCATGCTGGTCATATTTCATGTGGTGTTCATATTCCAGATTATCACGGATCAGCGACATGTATGCGCCTGTTTCATCCATCACATCAATCGCATCTGCTTTTTCCACAGATTGATTGATAGGATTGATATAACTCATATCCGTATAATTCTTTTCAGTCTGGTTAAAGTTAGTATAATTAGAGTCTGATTCCCCGACTTCTTGAAGTTGGTTTTCCAGACCTCTTGAAGTCAAATTTTCCGACTTGCTGAAATCGGCTTTTCCGACCTCTTTAAGTCGGTTTTCCAGACTTCTTGAAGTCAGATTTTCCGACCTCTTGAAGTCGGTTTTTCCGACTTCTGTGGAAACGTCAGTATCTGTGGCATTTTCTCCTGCTTTTCCGCAATCAGCAGGCGACTCCTGTATGACAAAATTCTTCACATATATTATGTCTGGTTTGCCAAGCCCACGGCGTATTTTCTCAACAAGCCCAATCCCTTTGTTTGCGTCCAGTTCTGCCAGAACCTTTACAGCCTTTTCCTTGCTGCATCCCAAATCCTCCCTGATGTTCTCTATTGTGTATATGATATACGCCCGATTTTCATCGTCCAGCCACCCATTTTTCATCGACAGAGACATTCTGTCAAGCATCAGCCCATACAGGAGCTTAGCATCGCTGCTAAGCCCCTTAAAGCGCTCGTCCTTAATCAGCAGGCGGGGAACACGGTAAAAAGAAAACTGCTCTGCCTCAATGCCATAGTAATAATCAAATTTCAATGGCTCGCCCATTTTACCGCCTCCTTTACTGCTTACTCTGCCATTCCTCCAAAAGCTGGATAATGATACCCTCTATATCGTCATTGGAATAGTCCTCTGGAAAATATCTGTTGATCTTATCGCTTTTAAGCGTTACCTTCCTCTCCCTGGGCTTTTCCTCCGACAATATCAGTCTAACCATTGCCAATGTCAGCTCGCCGCTTTTCCCATACTCTTTCAGTTTTGCCGCCTGTGTGTTGGAAATAGAAGCTCCTGTTTCTTCAAGAATAACAGATACCCATTGTTGGGCTTCCTCAGACAGGAACGAAATCTCCACCCCCTGCGCTATGCCTATTTTCTTTGCATCTACCATGCCAAGCAGTTCGTCGATAAGCCTTGCAAGCCATACATACCGTTGCACGGTCTTTCCACTTTCTCCTGCGGCTTCCCCCACTTCGTCAAGGGTACTGCCGCCTTTGCTGCCCTGATGCTTCATCGCTTCGTACTTCATGGCATAAGCCTTTGCCTTTTCACTCGGCAGAATGTCCTCACGCTGGATATTGGAATCCACCATGATAATCGTGGCTTCATCATCGGTGTAATTGCGGACAATGACGGGCATTGTATCAAGCCCTGCCCTCTCAGAACCACGTTTCCTCCGGTGCCCGGCTATAATCTCATAACCGCCCTCTGCCCTCGGTCTGACAATTCCGGGAACAAGGACACCATATTTCTCAATGCTCTCCGTGGTTTCTTCCATTTTTTCATCATCGAGGACACGGAATGGGTGTCCTTTGAATGTATATAAATCAGTCAGCTTTGCATGGATAATCTGCTCCCCTGATGTGTTCCCTGCACCGCCGAACAAATCATCAAAACTGTTTAGTTTGACTTTGGATGCGCTCCCTGCCTTACTTCCCATTTTCAAGCACCTCCTTTGTCAATGACTGGTATGCTCCCGCAACCCTGCCTTTGGGATCATGCCGATAGATACTGACACCCTCTGCGGAAGTTTCCGCAGCCCGTACCGACATTGGTATGCTGTTCTCAAATATCCGTACTTTGCTGCCGTAAGTTTCGATAAGCAGTGCTGTAATATCCCTTGCATAATTGGTACGGCTGTCTACCATCGTCAGCAGGATGCCCTCTATCTCCAGTTTCGGGTTGATCTGCCGCTTTACCTTGCCTATGGTCTTGATAAGCTGCTCCAGCCCTTTAACGGGCAGATATGCGGCTTGGACGGGTATCAGTATGCTGTCGGCACAGGCAAACACATTTATGGTAATCATGCCTAAAGAGGGCATACAGTCAATCAGGATATAATCATACTGCCCCTTTACCATCTCTATATAGGAACGCAGTACAAGCTCCCTGCTCATGACATTCACAAGCGACACTTCCAAGCCGGACAGTTCAATGTTCCCCGGCATCAGATCAATGCCCTCGTCATGCTTTAAGATACCGTAATCCGGCTCCATTTCCTCATCGTTGATAATGTTTATCATAACTGTCGCAAGCGTTTCCTCCAGCTTGTCCGGCTCCGTAAAGCCCAAGCTTGCCGTGAGACTGCCCTGCGCATCAGCGTCGATCAGCAGCACTCTGTTCCCCTGCTTTGCCAGCCCGATCCCTAAATTGCTTGTCGTGGTGGTCTTTCCTACTCCGCCCTTCTGGTTTGCGATTGCTATTACTTTACACATGGTTTTATTCCTCCATTTAGTTAGATTTTTCTTTGATGTTGGCTTTCTGCACTTCCACATAAGCCCGGTAAAATCTGTTTGTACCTTTGTTCCGGTACAGTTCTGAAACTTCCGTCACAGCCACTTTAGGCTGCCTTTTCAAAATCTTCTCGAACCACTTAATATCATTCTTTGTTCCCATCAGTCGAATTTTCAGCACGTTTCCTCTCCATTTCCGCAAGGATTTCCTCGATGGACTTCTGCTTTTTGCAGTATTCCGGATACCGGAGCTGAATGCCCTGCCAGAAGTACATCGCATAGCCGCAGCAGAAAATATCGCTCACAGAATACTCCCTGCACTCGCTTACCTGCTCGTCCCTGCTCTCATAATCATCCACGCTTGGCGCTCCGTCCGTGTAAAGGTTAAAGGCAAGCCTTACCACCCGGACGCTGCCGCTTGTCTGCCATCCCTGATGCAGACACTCTGTTTTGATGTACCCGGACTTTATATCATAAATCTGGCTGAAATGATTTCTTGTATCCTCTGAAATACCGAGAATGTAGATCAAAGCCTTGTGATAACAGTCCTGATACCTCGCCTGTTCCAATTTTTCATAATAAAATTTCTCATGTTCCTCGTTTACAAAAACCATGTGTGTGTTGTCGGCGCTCTGCACCTCTGCTCTTAACGCTGTGTTGTTCATACTTGAACCTCCTTTTTTTTCTGATTTTTTAACCATAACAACAGAAAAAGGACACTCTCCGTATCTTGGAAAATGTCCTTTTAATAGCATTCAACTATTAAGTTTTGAAAGGTTCAAATTTCTAAAACATACCGTATAAGTCCAAATTAGTCCACCAAAAGATGTAAAATTTGATGTCAAATTGATGTCAAGCCTTTAATGAAAGTACTGCAAACCCGCATAAATACTGGCTTTATTTGTCTAACGACTTCATCGTCGGGAACAGCAGCACATCCCTGATCGCAGGGCTGTCGGTGAGCAGCATTACCAAGCGGTCGATGCCGTAGCCGATACCGCCGGTTGGTGGCATACCGATTTCCAAAGCGTTGAGGAAATCTTCATCCGTATGCTCTGCCTCATCATCACCGGCCTGTGCATTTGCATCCTGTTGCGCAAATCTTTCCCGCTGGTCAATCGGATCATTTAACTCGGAGTACGCATTGCACATTTCCCATGTGTTAATGAAAAGTTCAAATCGTTCCACCTTGGTAGGGTCTGACGGTTTCTTCTTGGTAAGCGGAGAAATCGCAAGTGGGTGATCCATAATAAAGGTCGGCTGTACCAATTCCTTTTCGCAAAATTCTTCAAAGAACAAATTGATGATATCGCCTTTCGTATGGCGCTCTTCATATTCAATCCCGCGTTCTTTCGCCAGAGCCTTCGCCTCTTCGTCCGTTGTAACGCTGTCAAAATCAATACCGGCATATTTCTTAATGGCGTCGTTCATAGTCAGGCGTTCAAATGGCTTGCCGAGGTCAATTTCCGTTCCCTGATAAGTAATCTTTGTGGTACCGCACACTTCCTGCGCAAGATAACGGAACATACTTTCCGTCAGTTCCATCATTCCTTCATAATCGGTGTAAGCCTGATAAAGCTCCATCAGGGTAAATTCCGGATTGTGTCTGGTATCCACACCCTCATTACGATAGACGCGGCCAATCTCATACACCCGCTCCAAACCGCCAACAATCAGTCTCTTCAAATACAATTCCAGGGAAATGCGAAGTTTCACATCCTCATCAAGCGCATTGTAATGTGTTTCAAATGGTCTTGCTGCCGCACCACCCGCATTTGACACAAGGGTAGGCGTCTCCACTTCCATAAAATCCCGATCTGCCAGAAAACTACGAATCTTACTGATAATCTTGGAACGCTTAATAAACACTTCCTTGCTTTCGGCATTCATAATCAAATCCACATATCGCTGACGATAACGGGTATCTGTATCCGTTAAGCCGTGGAACTTCTCCGGAAGAATCTGAAGGCTCTTGCAAAGCAATGTAAGTTCCTCCGCATGAATTGATATTTCCCCGGTCATAGTACGGAAAATGCAGCCTTTCACACCGTAAATGTCGCCGATGTCCGATTTCTTAAAATCTGCATAAGCATCTTCTCCAATGGAATCTCTGGCAACATAAACCTGAATATTTCCCTTCAGATCCTGAATGTTACAGAAAGAAGCCTTTCCCATGACTCTCTTAAACATCATGCGGCCGGCAATGGAAACCTCTATCGGGGAAGCGTCCATAATCGCGCGGCGCTCATTATAATCCGCCTTCTTAGCCTCTTTCGCCTCCTCTTCGGAAAGTCCGTCCACATTCAGCGGTGTTCTTCCTGCCAAAAGTTTGGCCTCATGCTTTTCATAAATATCCTTAACATCATCGGTGTGATGCGACTGATTATAAGTGGTAATAACAAAAGGATCCTTTCCTGCTGCCTGAAGGTTGGCCAATTTCTCCCGACGCACCTTCAAGAGTTGGTTGATATCCTGCTGTTGACCCTTTGCCTGATTCTGTTCGCTCACAGTTTTCTCTCCCTTATTCCGTTCAAAGTCTAAATTCGCAAATTTCCTTCTTTTCTACCTTCTGATTTCTCTATCCGCTGCCGGCTTCTTCCATTTCTCCGGCATCCGATAAGGAAACTGTTATTTAATAATCTCAAGTACTTTATATTGAATGGTGCCTATCGGTGCTTCCACATCAACAACATCGCCTACTCCGGTTCCAATAAGTGCACGACCCAGTGGAGATTCATTGGAAATGCTGCCATTTAAGCTGTCGGATTCGCTTGAACCGATAATGGAATAAACCAATTCCTCTTTTGTTTCCAGATCCAGAACTTTGCATTTCATACCGAAAGTAATCTTGTCGCTGTTCTCGTCAACATTAACAACTTCGACATTTTTCAGGAAGTTTTCTAATTCCTCAATTCGAGCCTCAACCTTGCTCTGCTCTTCTTTTGCAGCTGAATATTCCGCGTTTTCTGATAAGTCACCCTGTGCAGTAGCTTCTGCAATCTTCTTTGAAATCTCTTGTCTTTTCTCCATTTTAAGATAATGGAGTTCTTCTTCAAACTTTCTTAAACCTTCTCTGGTAATTAGATTTTTCTTTACTTCCATAATCCTTGCACCTCTCCAATTGTTTCTTCATGGTTATGCGCAGATGAATTTCCACACAATTATTAGAATTATATCGCATTTCCGGCCACAATGCAATGCCGCACTCCTTGGGGACGTACCTTCTGTCACGCAGAGTGTCCCCTGTCACAAGGAGTGTCCCTCTGTCACGCGCGGAAGATTTCTATAATAAGTTGTGTCAATTCTTGCATTGATTCGATTTCACAGACCCGCTTGCGGATTTTCGCTGCACCCGGAAATCCCGTCAAATACCATGCAATGTGTTTTCGCATTTCCCGTACTGCGATATATTCGCCCTTGCATTCCATTTGAAGATTGGCATGTCGCAAAATCATATCACGCATTTCCTCACCATTAGGGCGGGCAGGAATATGCCCGGTTTCCAGGAAGGCGGTAATTTCATGAAAAATCCATGGATTTCCCTGTGCGCCCCGGCCAATCATTACGCCGTCGCAGCCCGTTTCTATAAGCATTCGCCGGGCATCCTCCCCAGTCCGGACATCCCCATTTCCTATGACCGGAACGGACACTGCTTCCTTGACCTGACGGATAATGTTCCAGTCCGCCTTCCCGGAATAATATTGTTCCCGGGTTCGCCCATGAACCGCAATGGCGGAAACACCTGCCTGTTCCAGATGTTTTGCCATTTCCACCGCGTTGACCAGGCTGTCATCAAAGCCCTTGCGGATTTTCGCAGTCACCGGCTTATGAATGGCATTGCAGGTTTTGCGGACGATTTCCGCCGCCAGTTTGGGATTTTTCATCAGGGCCGAACCCTCTCCGTTGTTGACGATTTTCGGCACCGGGCATCCCATATTGATATCCAAAATGTGAAATGGGCGCTCCTCAATCTCCATGGCCGCCTCCGCCACCACATCAGGCTCCGAACCAAAGAGTTGCAGAGATACCGGCTGTTCCCGTGGGTCAATTTCCATCAGACTTTCCGTATTGCGATTGTGAAAAAGAATGGCTTTTGCACTCACCATCTCCATGCAAATCAGCCCCGCTCCCTGCTCCTTACAGAGCAAACGAAATGGCAGGTCCGTAACTCCTGCCATTGGTGCCAATACCACATTGTTTTCTAAATTTACATTTCCAATTGTCAAATTTGGCATATAATCCTCATTTCCCTGCACGGGTTCTTTCCTGCCGAAATGCATTACCCTCCGGCACTTTCCTTGCCGAACTTATTTGCCGAAATAGATTTCCCTCCGGCACTTTCCTTGCCGAACTTATTTGCCGAAATAGATTTCCCTCCGGCA
>JBJEMA010000009.1:8823-45037 GCA_051879435.1 Lachnospiraceae bacterium | reverse complement strand
CTTTCCTTGCCGAACTTATCTGCCGAAATAGTTTTCCCTCCGGCACTTTCCATTGCCGGAATTATTTTTCAGATTGGGCACATTTCCTAACTTTCTTCTTCCCGGTCATTTTTTTCGTGGTCACATTGCGATCGTAAATCATCCGAAGTCCGTCCAGGGTCAGATTGCGGTCATAAACATCTATGCATTCGGTCTCATCGGAAATAAGCCGTCCCAGACCGCCGGTTGCCACCACCTTCACCTTCTTCAGACCGGATTCCAAAATGGAATGCTTCACAATGTACTCCGTCTGACCAATCTGTCCGTACACCAGACCGGACTGCATACTGTTAATGGTATTCAGGGCAATCACCTTATCCGGTTTCTTAATTTCCACCTCAGGAAGTTTTGCGGTGTCCGCCCAAAGCGCCTTCGCACTGATTCGAATTCCCGGCGCCGTTACGCCGCCAATAAATTCGCCCTTCTCATTTACCATGTCGTAAGTGGTGGCCGTTCCAAAATCCAGCACCAGCACAGGTCCGCCATATTTTTCATACGCCGCAACCGCATCAACAATACGGTCTGCACCGATTTCCTTGGGATTCTCTGTCACCACCTTAATTCCGGTCTTGATGCCGGGACCTACAATCATCGGCTTCTTACCCAAATACCGTTCAATACCGCCATCCAGGGCATGCATCACATTTGGCACTACGCTGGCAATAATAACGCCCTCCACATCCTCCGGGCTAAATCCGTTGTGCCGGAGCATTTCAATCATGGCAACCCCGTACTCATCTGAAGTTTTCTGCTGCTTTGTCATCATCCGAAATGTGCAAACCAGTTGCTCCCCATCAAATCCGCCAAAGGTAATATTCGTATTTCCCACATCAATTGTAAGTAACATATGATTCCTCTTTTCAATCCGTTCCTGCAGTTCTTACCTGCCGTAAATGTTTCAAACTACGCCGGGCGCCTCTTCTGCCGCATCGCTTCAATCACGCCGGGCGCCTCTTCTGCCGCATCGCTTCAATCACGCTTTTGCCGCATATTATAATTCCACATTTTCATGTAAGATAAAAATGCGATAGAACAAACTTAATTCTTCCATAAGTTCCATTCTGCTCTGCTGTATCCGGCGCACCAGAAGACCACTGGAAATTTCATCATAGTAATAATCATTCTCATCCGCCTGTGTGTCAATAGAAACGGTTCCATCCGGTTCAAACACAAATGTGATAATTCCGCCAACTTCCTCCGTAAACAACACACAGATGATATGAAGTTCATCCTGAATGGATTTTGGAATTTTCCCAAACTGCGCCTCATTAAAATAATATTTCTGCTCATAGGCATTTGCGCCACAAAGAACGATTCTTTCCTCGCTCACACCTTTCACCTAACCTTTCCATGCCGTCTTCCCGCCGAATCAGCCTTCTTCACACCGCATCTTCCCGCCGGTTCAGCCCTCTTCACGCCGCATCTTCCCGCCGACCGGCCTTCTCATGCCGTCTTCCCACCGACCGGTCTTCTCACACCGCATCTTCCCACCGGATCAGCCTTCTTCACACCGCGTCTTCCCGCCAACCGGCCTTCTCACACCGCATCTTCCCGCCGACTGGCCTTCTCATGCCGCATCTTCCCGCCGGTCCTCTCTATGCGGGTTCAAAATTACTCTATACATATCCATACAGACCACGAACCGAAACCTCTCCGGAAGAAACGCGAACAATAGAACCGTCATCCTTTTGTACAATCAATTCGCCGTAATCGTTAATCCCCATGGCGGTACCCGTATACTCTCCTTTCGGGTCCAGCACCTTCACCTGTTCATCCTTGTTTATCAGGAAACTGTCGTACAAATCCACAAAAGCGGACAAATCCCCAAACTCCATAAACTGATCGTAATAGTATTCAAAGAAATCCATAATTCCCACAATCAAATCGGAACGATTGATCCGTTCCCCCTTCTCGATTTTCAGAGAAGTGGCCATATCGCGGATTTCTTCCGGGAAATCATCATTGTTTACATTAATTCCCACACCCACAATCACATCATGAATGCAGTCCATGTCCGCGTCCATTTCCGTCAGGATTCCGCAGACCTTCTTTTTGTTCACCACAATGTCATTCGGCCATTTGATTTTTGCATCCAGTTCCGTAAATTTGGTAATCACTTCTGCCACAGCAATTGCCATAATGAGGGTAATCATTGAAGCTTTGTTCGGCTCCATTTCCGGACGCAAAATGAGACTGAAGGAAATGGTTGTGCCGGCAGGAGACTGCCATACTCTTCCCCGGCGTCCTTTTCCGCCGGTCTGGGTGTCCGCAATTACCAGTGAACCATGCTCTTTCCCATCGGCCGCCAGTTCCTTGGCATCTTCATTGGTAGATTGCGTACTGGCGCGGTAATATACCTTGGTTCCCGCCCATTTCGTAGGAACGCGGCTCATAATCTCCGGCGCTGTAATTTTCTCCGGATAACTCACCAGACAATAACCTTTATTATTTACACCCTCGATATCATAACCGTCTTCCTGCAACTGCTTAATTACTTTCCAGACTGCCGTTCTTGATACCCCAAGTTTTTCACATATTTCCTGCCCCGAAACATAGTTTTCGCAACTACGAATCATTCGAAGAATATCTGCCTTCATCCGTTTCCTCCTTCATTTTCACACCTATCGCCAATATATCTGCTTCCTTGCAACATTAGTACCGGCTCTTTCGCGTATTTCACATCTTATACCGCAAGCACGACTTCGCACTCTGCATCTTAAGTTCCGGCGATATCAATTACTCTATGGTTGCGGCGATAATTGCCTTAATGGAATGCATCCGGTTTTCCGCTTCCTGAAATACTTTTGATCGTTCACTTTCAAACACTTCATCCGTAACTTCCAGTTCCTTGAAACCAAAACGCTCGCCCATTTCCTTGCCGATCTTCGTCTTGAGATCATGGAAGGCCGGAAGACAATGCAGAAAAATGGCATCCTTCTTTGCCACAGCAAATAATTCTTCCCTTACCTGATACGGCATCAAATCATGAATTCGTTCTGCCCAAACCTCGTCCGGCTCGCCCATGGACACCCAGACATCTGTGTAAATGACATCCGCGTCCTTAGCCGCCTCCATAGGATTTTCCGTCAGTAAAATGGAACCACCGGAAGCATTTGCATATTCCTGACATTGTGCCACAAGAGCCTCATTTGGGAAATATTTCTTCGGTGCACCTGCTGCAAAATGCATCCCCATCTTTGTACATGCAATCATCAGAGAATTCCCCATATTGTAACGGGCATCTCCCATGTAAGCCAATTTTCTTCCCTTCAAATCACCAAACACTTCCTTCACCGTAAGCAAATCGGCAATCATCTGTGTCGGATGATACTCATTGGTCAATCCATTCCACACCGGGACCTTGGAGTATTTATGTAATTCTTCAACAATCTCCTGTCCAAATCCGCGATATTCTATTCCGTCAAACATGGATGCAAGCACGCGCGCAGTATCTGCAATGCTCTCCTTCTTGCCAATCTGTGAACCGCTTGGATCCAGATAAGTTGTTCCAATACCCAGATCGTGCGCCGCAACTTCAAAAGAACAGCGCGTTCTGGTACTTGTCTTTTCAAAAATCAGTGCAATATTTCTTCCGCGAAAATCATCCATCGGAATACGCGCCTTCTTTTTCTCTTTATATTCAGCAGCCAGATCAATGAGATACATGATTTCTTCCGGCGTAAAATCCTTCAATGTCAAAAAAGAACGTCCCTTTAAATTAATCGTCTCACTCATGTCATTTTCCTCTTTTTCATAATTTTTTCTTTTATTCCCGCGATTCTGCCCTGGCAAAAGCAAAAGCCATACTGACACTTACGCATCAATATGGCTATTATACCACAGGAAAAGCTTTCTATCACTTATTTTATAACTTCCTTAAATGTCGTTGCCAAACTTGCAACGCCCTGCAAATCAGAAGGGATAATAATCTTTGTTGCCGGACCTTCTCCCAATTTGCTCAATGCTTCCAGACTCTTTAACTGGAGTACCGCATCGTCTGCGCCGGCCTCCTTAATCATACGGATACCGTCTGCTGTTGCCTGCTGAACCTTCATAATTGCTTCCGCCTGACCTTCTGCTTCGCGAATCATCTTTTCCTTCTGCGCCTCTGCACGAAGAATTGCAGACTGCTTCTCTGCCTCTGCGTTCAAAATTGCAGACTGTTTATTACCTTCTGCCACAAGAATGGCGGATTTCTTCTCACCTTCTGCTCTGGTTACGGCTTCTCGTCTTTCTCGTTCTGCCTTCATCTGTTTTTCCATGGCATCATTAATTGCAGGAGGCGGAATGATGTTCTTCAATTCCACACGATTAACCTTAATTCCCCAAGGATCCGTTGCAATATCCAGGGAAGAACGCATCTTCGCATTAATAACCTCACGGGAAGTTAATGTCTGGTCCAATTCCATCTCACCGATAACATTACGAAGTGTGGTAGCAGTCAAATTTTCAATGGCCATAATCGGATTTTCCACACCATAGCAAAACAGTTTTGGATCGGTAATCTGGAAAAATACAACTGTATCAATTCGCATGGTAACATTATCCTTTGTAATAACCGGCTGTGGCGGGAAATCAGCCACCTGCTCTTTTAAGATCACTCTTTTTGCAACGCGATCCACAAAAGGTGCCTTAAAATGAATACCTACCTGCCAAGTACCCTGATAAGCTCCCAGACGTTCGACAACATAAGCATGCGCCTGCGGTACCACCTTAATGCAGGAAATTAAAATAATAATCAAAATAATCAGTACAAAAATCAGTGCAAAAACTGTTCCATTCATTTGAGATCCCTCATTCCCTTCTTAAATAACTTGTTTATTATTCCGGCGCAACAATTAATTTCACGCCCTGAATATCTTTAATGACAACCTTTTGGTTGATTTCAAGCACCATTTCATCCTTTTCCGCCCGGGCAGTCCATTCCTGTCCGCGAACCAGTACATTTCCCTGGCTGTGCAGATTATTAATGGTCTCGGTTACAACCCCTACCGTGCCAATCAGGCTTTCTGCATTGGTTTTCACCCGTTCTCCGTTAAAATGCTTCTTTGCCACCGGTCTTGTAAAGAACAACAACACGCAGGACACAATCAGAAAGACCGCTATCTGAAGCCAAAGCGGCAGGCTGAGTGCAGATAAAACAACCGCAAGCAAAGCGCCCACAGCAAACCAGATTGTGGTTAAGCCCAATGTGCAAATTTCTACAACAACAAATACAACAAATAGTATTCCCCAGATAATTGTATCCATAATCCTTCAAACTCCCTTTGTTATCATGCGCCCTGATAAAAAGTATATGTGTTGCTCACACAAATTATTTCATTTCCGGTGCAATTTATCCTTGTCGCAATTTATTCTTATCACAATTTATACTTGTCGCAATTTATTCTTGTCACAATTTATCCTTCATATAAATCATTCTACAAAATTAGTCGGCACAAAGAAAGAGATTTTACATATTTTTCAAAAATTTTACCCGTCGTTTTCAGCCGATTTACCCGTACCTTACATACAATTCCTACCAGAATACATGGGCGCCGATAACAAGTCCGTCATGATTGCCGGCCCGCCGGAAATGTGTCGCCGAACCAACATTGGATACACCGTTAATAGCTTCCTGTGCCGCCTGCAGGCAGGATTCACTGACGCCATTTTGAAGACGACGGTCAACCAGACCACTTCCTGCCGGGGTAAATTGTCCCGATGCATAAATAACACTGTAAATGGTATTCGGATACGCACTGCTCCGAACTCGATTCATAACAACCGCACCTACAGCCAGTTTTCCTTCATATGACTGATTGCCGGCCTCACACTGAATGAGCGCTCCCAGTAATTCAACATCAGACGCAGCCGCCGCATACTGTCCGTAATTCTGATAACGGTTAGACTGTTCTCTGGCTTCCTGCTCTGCCTGCTCCCTGGCCTCAATTGCTTCTATGGTTTCACCATAGTCAATGTGGAAATGAATATCCACATATTCCTCATTTATGTAACCGTTGGCACCTTCGAAGTCAATAACCAGCCAATCTTCCGTCTGTTCAACGACATCAAAGGTTTCTCCCTCACCTATCAAACCATATACACCGGAATCCACACTTGGCTCCATGCGTACACGCAGCGTCTCTGTTTGTACCGTAGCGCGATACACACCAACATCTTCTGCAGCCTTTCTGGCTTCTTCCCCGAAAAGCAGATAACGATTATTAACCCAGCCAATCACATTGCCGGATTCAATTCGCGTCCATTCATCAGTATATTCCAGAATGTAACCGCCACAGTCACAATATAGTTTTCCGACTTTTTCAGCCTCTTCATTTGGCGCACTGCGCACATTAACCGAATCATTGACATCGGCCATAACCAATGCCCCCGGTTCCATCCAGGCACGACTCTCCGCCAACTGAATCCGGTACTCCTCCCGAAGACGAGCCATATCCTCCTCGGTGGGTTCCATATCAGCCTCCGTTATTTCCGCAACGCCGGCCACCAATTGTTGCAGGACTTCGCTACTGCTTACGCGCTCCATTGCCTGCGTCACCACTTCATAACCCTTGTTCGCAAAAGCGAGTACAGCGACAAAAAGCAGTACAAGAAGCAGTCGCTGCCATTTCGATTTTGACCTCATAAAATAAAATCTCCATAAACTGTTTCAAACTTTTTACAGTTTGTTACAAATTTGTTAATTATTTATGTCACCTTATATTATCAAAGTCAAGTCCATTTGTCAACTTTACTAATTTTTATAAATTTATGTCACCCGGATTTTGTATATTTTTATTTTACATAATTTTCCAATCCCAGTTAATTCAAGGGTTTGATTGACATAACCCGTCATGTGTCATTTATGGTAAACTATATAATTATTTTGTAACATTATGACGAAATTTATTTGTGAGATGCATAATTATTTTGGAAAAGAAAAACCTGCACGAAAGATTGCCGTCAATTTCCCGGCCTCTTTGTGCAGGCATAATCGCCAATTATAATTTTTTCGATTTCTCCGTTGCTGCAATTACCGCATCCATAACGGTTCCGCGGAAATTCTTTTCCTCCAACACATGTACCGCATCAATTGTGGTGCCCGCAGGGGAACAAACCATATCCTTCAATTCTCCCGGATGCAAACCGGTTTCTATCATCAGTTTTGCACTACCATAAACCGCATTTGCCGCAAATTCATAAGCCTGTTTTCTTGGCATCCCACCGGCAACCGCAGCGTCAGCCATAGCCTCGATAAACATAAAAACATAGGCCGGTGCGCTTCCGCTTACTCCAACTACTGCATCCATCAAATGCTCCGGAACAACCTGTGCCTTTCCAAAACTCTCAATAATAAAAAGTGCATTCTTGCATTCTTCATCCGTTACCGGTTTACTCGGGGTTACTGCTGTAATGGCAGCGCCCACCATCGCAGCGGTATTTGGCATACATCGAAGAATTTTCACAGTTTCTCCAAATGCCTCCTCATACCATGCAAGGCTTTTTCCTGCAACAATGGAAATGAAAACCTTCTCGTTCAAATCTGCCTGTTTGATTTCTTCAATAACACTGCCAACAAATTGTGGTTTGACTGCAAGCACCACATAATCCGCTTGTGCAACAACATCAGAAGCACTTGCACAAGATTTCACCCCATTCTTTTCTTGTTTCTCCATGACTTCTTTTATGACATCATAGCCATACAACTCGGTTCCATTACCGGCCTTTGTCAGACCTTTGATCATGGCACCGGCCATATTGCCCAAACCGATAAAACCAACTTTCATATTTTTCAATCCTTTCGTTCTTCTGTTTTCATTCCAATGCCAATTCGCTCTGCCTGCTTCTCCTTACAGACCTCAGTTTTCTCTGTCGAACCGCTTTCCCGCAGGTCTCAGTTTTCTCTTTGGGAAGCCGCGTGATACATGAGAATCGCAGCACTGATAGAGGCATTTAAGGATTCCACCTTCCCAGCCATTTTAATATAAATAGCCTGGGCAGATGATGCAACAGCTTCCCGGCTGAGTCCATTCCCCTCATTGCCGATTAAAAGAGCAATCTTACCGCGAAAATCAGATTTTGTATATTCCTCAGCTCCGTCAAGAGCTGCAGCATAAACCCGGATGTCCTTTTTCTTCATCTCCTCCAGGCAGGCAATCAAATCTTCCTCATATACAAAAGGCATACGAAAAATGGAGCCCATAGTGGACCGGATTACTTTTGGATTGTAAATGTCCACTGTACCGCGACTCAGAATAATACCGCTAACACCGGCCCCTTCCGCCGTACGAATCATGGTTCCAAGATTGCCCGGATCCCGGATATCTTCCAGAACCAGCAAAAACGGAGCATCCCCCTTCAGTAAATCGTTACGGTCGTAGCGAAAACATTTTACCAGACATAGGATTCCCTGGGGTGTTACCGTATCTGACATCCTGGCAAAAACCTCTTCGGATACAATCTCGAAAGGTCGGGATTTTAATTTTGCATAAATCGCTTCTGCTTTCGAATCTTTTTTCTCTGCCGATGCAATGGTTTTATCCAGAAATTCCCTGGTCACATAAATTTCCCGGAGCATTTTCTCCGGAACCTCGGAAAACATACGGCTTCCTTCCACCAGAAAAAGGCCTGCTTCTTTTCTGGCTTTCGCCTTATCACGAAGCACCATTATATTTTTGATCTTTGCATTGTTGGTCGAGGTTATCATTGAAACTTATTTACTCCATCAAATCATAATTCCTGCAAATCCATTCTCTATGCGGAAATCTTTTCATCCCGGTAATCTATTTCATACCGGAAATCTTTCCTTTGCGGTAATCTTTTCATCCCGGTAATCTATTTCATACCGGAAGTAAATTTTTGAAAAACCCGACATTCTCAAAATTATAAAATCTTGCTGATTTCAAATTCATATTCCGGAATATTTTTCTGCATTGCCAGCGCTTCATCAATATCAAAATCCATAAACTGTCCGTTTTTCTGAGCAACTACCCGGTTTGTCTTTCCTTCCTTCAAAAGGTCAGCTGCCATGGCTCCCATAATGGAAGCATAATAACGGTCCTTACATGTCGGTGAACCACCACGTTGCATGTAACCCAGAATGGTAGCGCGGGTCTCCATACCGGTTGCCGCTTCAATTCTTCGCGCCATGGATGTGGAATGTCCGATTCCTTCCGCATTAATGATAATGTGATGCTTTTTCCCGCTTTTCCGGTTCTCAATAATATGGTTAATTATTTCCTGTTCGTTGTAATTATATTTCTCCGGAAGAAGAATATCCTCCGCACCATTGGCAACACCGCACCACAATGCAATATAGCCGGCGTTACGACCCATAACCTCAATAATACTGCAACGCTCATGGGAAGAAGATGTATCCCGTACCTTATCGATGGCTTCCATGGCCGTATTAATCGCCGTATCAAAACCAATAGTGTAATCCGTACAGGAAATATCCAGGTCAATGGTTCCCGGAAGTCCTATGGTGTTGATTCCTTCATGAGAGAGTTTCTGGGCACCGCGGTAAGAACCGTCTCCACCGATTACCACAATACCGTCAATCCCATGCTTTCTGCAAATCTCCGCCGCCTTTTTTATTCCTTCCTCCGTACGAAATTCCGCACATCTTGCCGTACCCAGAATGGTTCCGCCAAGACCGATAATTTCCGATACCGATTTACGATCCATATCGATAATTTCTTCATTCAGAAGTCCCTGATAGCCCTTTTTAATTCCCTTTACACTCATGCCATTCGCAATTGCTTTACGAACAACTGCACGAATTGCAGCATTCATTCCCGGAGAGTCACCGCCACTGGTGAGTACGCCGATGGTTTTCACTTCTTTTTTCTCCGGTTCCTTTGCCGGAGCCGGTTTTTTCGCACCGGATGCAGCCGTTTTCGTCGTAGTTTTTACTGCTGTAGTCGCAGGGTCAGTCGCTTTTTTTCTAGGCATGGGAAATCCTCCTTTTCCTTACAGGCACATTTTTTTGTAAGAGTTGAATAAAATTCACCCCTTATTTTAAGTCATTTTTCCAATCTTTTCAACGCAGATTACGCAAAATGAAAGCACAAATTGTGTAAAAAGAAACCACAGATTACATAATACAAATGCAATCGCTTAATATACCACTTTCACATTTTCCTCGCCCATCATCTCGTTCAATTTTCCAAGCAGCTCCTCATCTGCGGAAACATTCTGATTGGCCGGAAGCGAAACCACCTTCTTTGTATCCCTGAAATATAGTTTAACCCGGTCTTTTCCATCCGATTCCCGAAGAAGCTGCAACACCCGGTCATTGGCGCTAACATAATCCGATTCCGTGGAAAATTGGAGCCACAGCGTTTTCGGAATGTTTTCAAATGAAATCACTTCCGAACAGATTACCTGACCGTCCTTTTCTTCCTCCAGTTGGGCCCGGCCTTTGAAAACCACTTTATTATCCTCCTTCAAAATGGAAGAGGAAATGGCGTAAGTTTTTGGAAATACCACCACATCCACCGTTCCAACAAGATCTTCCATGGTAATCCGCGCCATCGCCTCATTTTTTTTCGTGTAAATAACTTTGACGGAAGAAACCATACCTCCTACAACCACCTTTTCTCCGTCGCTGATGCCGATTTCTCCGCTTTCCTCGTCACGCATAAAATCCGTGGTTCGATGGGTAATGAAATGCTCCCACATTTTCGCATAATTTTTCAACGGATGCCCACTGATATAAATTCCCAACACTTCTTTTTCATAAGCCAGTTTTTCTTCATCCGCAAATTCACCGATGTTTTTCGGAATCTGAATCGCGAAACTTTGCTTGATCTCCTCATCCTCTGTATCAAAGAGAGACATCTGTCCTGTCATGCTCTGCTTCTTTTCCGTATGTGCCCGGTCCATAACCTGAAGATAAATGTTCATCAATTGTCTTCTGGTTGCGCCAAAACTATCAAATGCACCGCTCTTAATGAAATTCTCAATGGTTCGCTTGTTAATCTCACCATCTTCCATGCGCACTGCAAAATCCATCAAATCCCTGAAAGGTCCCCGTTTTTCCCGCTCCCGGGTAATCGCTTCGATGACATTGCGTCCCACGCCCTTAATCGCCGTCAACGCATAACGGATTCCATTGTCGGAAACCGTAAAATTTACATCTCCTTCATTGATGTCCGGCGGCAGAATTGCAATCCCCATATCCCGGCAGGTCTGGATATAATTGGATACCTTTTTGGCGTTATCCATGACGGAAGTCATAAGGGCTGCCATATATTCTGCCGGATAATAAAATTTCAGATACGCCGTCTGGTAGGCAACCACACCATAACATGCTGCATGTGACTTATTAAAAGCATATTTGGCAAAATCCATCATGGTATCGTAAATACCGTTGGCCACCTCCGCGGAAATGCCTTTGGCCACACATCCCGGTACCTCCACCGGAATCTTTGCCTGAGTAGTTCCTTTCTGCTTTGCCTTGTCCCGGGCTTCCGCTATTTCCCGGGCATTACCATGAATAAAGATGTCCCGTTCCTTTTCCATAACGGCCACCTTTTTCTTACTCATGGCACGACGGACATTATCGCTTCTTCCCATGGTGTATCCGCCCAGTTCCCGCACAATCTGCATAACCTGCTCCTGGTACACAATACAGCCATAGGTTTCCTTCAAAATCGGCTCTAACTCCTCACAGGCATAAGTAATGCTTTCCGGATTGTTTTTTCCGAAAATGTATTTTGGTATATACTCCATCGGTCCCGGCCGATAAAGGGAAATACCGGCAATGATATCCTCCAACGACTGTGGTTTTAATTCCTTCATGAAACTCTTCATACCCCCACTTTCCAACTGGAACACTCCATCGGTTTTTCCGGTGGAAAGCGACGCAAGCACTGCTTTATCGTTGTAATCAATCTTATGCATATCCAGAGTAATGCCGCAGGTTTTCTCAATGTTGCTGATTGCATCCTGTATTACCGTCAGGGTACGAAGTCCCAAAAAATCCATTTTCAAAAGTCCCAGCCGTTCCAGGGTGGTCATGGTGTACTGGGTGGTGATGGAACCGTCTGCCCCCCGGCTGAGAGGCACAAATTCATCCGCCTCCTTCTGGCAAATGACAACTCCGGCAGCATGCATTCCCGTCTGTCGCGGAAGGCCCTCCAGACGCATACTCATGTCCAAAAGATAATGCACCTGTTCATCATTCTCATAGGCCTCCTTCATTTCCGGATTCATCTCCAACGCTTTTGCAATGGTAATTCCAAGTTCATCCGGCACCATCTTGGCGATTTTGTCACATTGGGCATATGGCATATCCAGAACACGCCCCACATCACGAATCACGCCTTTTGCCAGCATCCGGCCAAAAGTAACAATCTGAACCACCTTGTCCGATCCGTATTTGCGGCCTACATAATCAATAACCTCCTGACGGCGTTCATAGCAAAAATCGATATCAATATCCGGCATGGATACCCGCTCCGGATTCAAAAAACGTTCAAAAAGAAGATTATATTTAATAGGGTCAATGTCCGTAATTTTCAAAGAATAAGCCACAATACTTCCTGCTGCGCTTCCTCTTCCGGGACCAACCATAATCTGATTGCTGCGGGCATAATTAATGAAATCCCATACAATCAGGAAATATTCCACAAATCCCATGGAACGAATGGTTTCCAATTCATAATCCAATCTCGGACGCAGCAACTCAAAGTTGTCCGGATAACGCTCACGAAGTCCGTTGTCGCATAACGCGTTCAGATAGGTCCAGGCCGTAAAGCCCTCCGGTACCTCATATTTTGGAAGTTTGGTTTCGCCAAAAACAATATTTACATTACACCGGTCCGCAATTTTCTGGGTGTTGTCAATTGCCTCCAAGGCATAGGAAAAAAGAATTCGCATCTCCTCTTCCGATTTGACATAATATTGCCCCCCTTCGTAGCGCATCCGGTCTTCATCGGACACTCTTTTCCCGGTCTGAATGCAAAGCAGAAGATCGTGCGCATCTGCGTCTGACGCATAGGTATAATGCACATCATTGGTAGCAACCAACGGAATCCCCATCTCCCGGCTCATGGTAATCAGTTCCATATCCACCGTCTGCTGCATGGCTATACCATGGTCCTGCAATTCCAGGAAATAATTGTCTTTTCCGAAGATTTCCCTGTATTCCTCCGCTACCTTGCGCGCTTCTTCCATCATACCTTTTTCGATATAACGGGGTACTTCTCCCGCCAGGCAGGCTGAAAGCGCTATAATACCCTCATGATAAGTACGCAGCACTTCTTTATCCACACGCGGTCGATAATAAAATCCCTCAGTAAATCCTTTGGATACAATCTTCATCAGATTGGCGTAACCCTGATTATTCTCTGCAAGCAGCACCAGATGATGATAACGGTCATCCCCTGCTCCCGCCTCCTTATCAAAACGGGAACCCGGAGCAACATATACCTCACATCCGATGATAGGTTTAATATCATTGGCCAGACATTCATCATAAAAATCAATGGCCCCGTACATATTGCCATGATCGGTAATGGCAGCGCTTGTCATGCCAAGTTCTTTTACCCTTTTTACATATTCCTTTATTTTATTGGAGCCATCCAAAAGGCTGTATTCCGTATGCACATGCAAATGTGTAAATGCCATATTTGTTCCCCTTTCCTTGCGCCGCCCGCCGGTTTTCATCCCTGCCTTTTGCGGCACCGTCTGTTCCCGGTTTTCTACCAACTTTATTTTCTGTATTATAGTGTAACGAACATTTGTTTTCCTCGCAAGGGAATAAAATAAGAAAGAGGACTGTTTCCAGTCCTCTTTCAGTATACCATATTCTTCTTTTCGCATTGAACATTTCGTTTTAAGCAAATATAGTTTCGCATAAATCCATTGTTGTCTTTGTTAAGCAAATATGGTTTCGCGTAAATCCATTGTTGTCTTTGTTAAGCAAATATGGTTTCGCATATTTCCATTGTTGGCATTGTTAAGAAAATGCACTTTATGCCAATTCGGCTTTTAATACATCCACTTTATCTGTCTTTTCCCAAGGGAGTTCCAGATCGTTACGACCAAAATGGCCATATGCAGCAGTCTGTTTGTAAATCGGGCGACGAAGGTCTAACATCTTGATAATTCCTGCCGGGCGCAAATCAAAGTGCTTACGAACGATTTCCACTAATTTATCATCGGCAACCTTACCGGTTCCGAAAGTATCCACCATAACGGAAGTCGGCTGTGCTACACCGATTGCGTAGGAAAGCTGGATTTCACATTTTTCTGCAAGACCTGCTGCCACAATGTTCTTTGCCACATATCTTGCCGCATAAGCCGCAGAACGGTCAACCTTTGTGCAGTCCTTTCCGGAAAATGCACCGCCGCCATGGCGTGCATAACCACCGTAGGTATCTACAATAATCTTACGACCTGTGAGACCGGCATCTCCATGAGGTCCACCGATTACAAAACGACCGGTAGGATTAATGAAATATTTGGTATTGTCATCCAGCATTTCCTTAGGAAGAATTGGTGCAAATACATATTTCTTAATATCCTCGTGAATCTGCTCCTGTGTCACATCTGCGTCATGCTGCGTGGAAAGAACTACAGCTTCGAGACGGGTTGGTTTTCCATTTTCATCATATTCCACGGAAACCTGTGTCTTTCCATCGGGACGAAGGTATGGCAATGTGCCGTCTTTACGAACTTTGGTCAACTGCAATGCCAGTTTGTGTGCAAGGGAAATCGGATACGGCATCAACTCTTCTGTTTCATTGGTAGCGTAACCGAACATCATTCCCTGATCGCCGGCTCCGGTATCAAGGTTATCTGTCAGGGAACCTGCCTTTGCTTCCAGGGCCTTGTCCACACCCATTGCAATATCTGCAGACTGCTGATCCAAAGCAACCATAACTGCGCAGGAATTACCGTCAATTCCCTTTTCTCCTGCATCATAACCAATATCAAGCACTGTTTTACGAACGATGGACGGAATATCCAGTTGTGCCTTTGTTGTAATTTCACCCGTAACCAGAACAAATCCGGTACAAGCTGCGGTTTCGCAGGCAACCCGGCTCATCGGGTCCTGTTCCATACATGCATCCAGAATGGCGTCGGAAATTGCATCGCAAACCTTATCCGGATGTCCTTCGGTTACTGATTCGGAAGTAAATAGTCTTTTTTCCATTTGTTTTTCTCCATTTCTTAAAATAAAAAAATCCGCTATATAAGCGGACCAATCACAACATATATTGACCCTCTTATTGTTCGACTTCTTTCCGTATAAAACGGAAACTCGCTCAGGTTGGCACCTTCCATTTTAGGGGTTGCCGTGGCTTCACAGGTCCTATGTACCTCCACCACTCTGAATAAGAGTTCTATGAAACTATACACACAATAACTGATATACGGACACTTGTCAACCTATATCTTCAAATTTTTCTTCCATTTTTTCTTCCAGTTTTTGCCACTGCTTCACGCACTTCCCAAACGCCCTTCTCCTACACCCTTCGCACTCGGTAATACCCACTCTGGCAAGCGCAATTTTCCCACAAGAAAAGGCGCGGTTGTAACAACCACGCCCTAGCGGTTCATAAACACAAAATCTTTATCTCTGCCCGGCTCCGCCGGCGAGGCACATCGTACGGCGCTAACAACACAATACGGGGCCTTGCGTAATATGGCTTCTTATAAAATCTTTATGATATTTAATTCCGGATGTTTTGACAATTCCAGGAAAGACTCATCCGGCATCATCAGCATCGGGCGGGAAAGTTTCTGTTTGTCAATCCACTTAATTATCCCGACCTTTCCGTTGGACAACAACACACGATTATCAATGTAAGTGTTTATCACATTCTCCAGAAATGTCATAATGAATACGGTATCGTATTTGTACAGGCCTTCTTCCTCAAAGATCTTAATTACCGTAAATGGGCAAAGAGCCCCTCGGTAAACTCTGGCGGAAGTCATGGCATCGTACACATCTGCAATGGCAACCATCTTGGCATAGCGGTCAATCTTATCTCCGGTTAATTTCAAAGGATAACCGGTTCCGTCGCATTTTTCATGATGCATCAGCGCAGAATTCTTAATATGTTCACTAATATTCTGCTTCTGTAAAATCTTGTAGCCCTCAATAGGGTGGGATTTTATTTTCTTAAATTCCTCATCGGTAAGTTTGGAAGGTTTTTTAATAATTGCATCATCGATTTTCAATTTACCGATATCATGAAGCATGCCACATGCGGTAGCTATTTTTTTCTCTTCTTCTCCCAGACCCAGCCATTCCGCAAACACATTGCAAATAAGCGAAACATTCATGGAATGGGCATAGGTCAGATCATCAAACTGCCGCATATTGTGAAGCATATCGAAAACGCCGAAGGTATTATTCTGTGTTTTCAGAAGTTTCAGGGTATCCGAAAGCATATCATCAATCTGAATCGGCGCATTGCGTTCAACAATATCGTTGATTTTCCCCTGTAAAACTTCCACATTATCTTCAAAACTCTGCTTGAAAGCCTTGAATTCCCGGCTTTGCTTCAGTTTCTCGAAATGGGAACTTTCTTCAAAGGTATTGACCTTAATCTTTTCGGCAATACTTTTCTGCAAATCATTGCTTTTATCAATGGCTATCTTTTCTGCAGGATTCAATTCAGAAGGACAGAACTCCTCCTTCTCCGCCACTTCCTGATTGAGCAATTCCTGACTACGCTTTTCAATCTCTTCCAGCGCAGAAAGAAAACTGTCCGCGGAACTGCCCAACACAGTTCCGTCAGAACCGGACATATCAATTTCCTGCTCTTCTTCAATTTCTTCCACTTCCATATTCACCGGGTCTTCAATTCGGATATCATGGATATCGTAAGACTCCAGGCGCTTTATGGCTCTCTCGGTAAGTACTAATCCCTTTGGGAGAATTAATTGGTTATTTCGTCCAATCACATCTTCCGCTGTCACCATTCCCGGAACAAGCACTGTAATTTTCACATGCTTCATTCTTTTTCCAACCTATCGGGTGTATATTTTTTACGCAACCTGCTATCTTCCTCATGCATTGCCGCATGAGAAATACATTATTTACACACTCTGGGAATTCAGCAAATTCAGTCGGAATCGAACCAAATCTCGATCAGATGCGATTTTTTCTATCTTTGCCCCCAACCCCCGCAGTTTTTTGTCAAAATCTTCATAACCGCGCTCAATATATTTTATGTCCTCAATTACGGTTTCGCCTTCTGCTACCAATGCAGCAATAACAAGAGCTGCACCTGCACGAAGGTCCGGAGCCGTAATCGTGGCACCGGTATATTTATCCACACCGGTAATAATCGCCGTATTGCCTTCCACTTTGATGGAAGCCCCCATTCGTGCCAGTTCATCCACATACTTAAAGCGATTGTCAAAAATACTTTCTGTGACGATACTGGTTCCCTGGGCAAGACCAAGTGCCACTGTCATCTGTGGCTGCATATCCGTTGGAAATCCCGGATATGGAATCGTCTTAACCTGAGTATTGTATAAACTCTTTCCTGCCCGCACCCGGACGGAATCATCATATTCATCTACACGGCATCCGATTTCGGATAATTTTGCAGTAATACATTCCAAATGCTTTGGAATTACATTTCGCACCGTAATATCGCCTTTGCTGGCAGCCGCCGCCAACATAAATGTGCCTGCCTCAATCTGGTCCGGAATAATTGCATATTCCGTCCGATGAAGTTTCGAAACGCCACGAATACGGATCACATCCGTTCCTGCGCCTTTAATGTCCGCACCCATGCTGTTTAAGAAGTTTGCCAAATCAACTACATGCGGCTCTTTTGCCACATTTTCAATAATCGTCTTTCCGGTCGCCATGGTTGCCGCCATCATAACATTAATGGTTGCACCAACCGAAACCTTATCCATAAAAATATGACTGCCCCGCAGTTCCTGTGCCTCTGCAATAATGCTGCCATGGGCAATGCGGATATCTGCGCCCAGCGCCCGGAATCCTTTAATATGCTGGTCAATGGCACGAATTCCTATGTTACAGCCACCGGGAAGGGGCACTTCCGCTCTGCGGTATTTACCAAGCAGAGCACCAATCATATAGTAGGAAGCCCGAATCTTCTTCATGTACTCGTCGTCTATTATACAGCCCTGAATGGAGGAACTATTCATCTTTACGGTATGACGGTCCGGCCGCTCAATCTTGACTCCGATGCTTTCCATCGCCTGGATTAAAACATTGGTATCTTTCACATCCGGAACGTTCTCAATTACTACAGGTTCATCCGTCATAACTGCTGCTGCGAGAATTGCCAGCGCTGCATTCTTTGCACCGCCAATCTCCACCTCACCAATCAATGGATTACCGCCCATGATGGCGTATTTTTCCATAATGCACCTCGTGATTTTACACATATTCTTTTGAATTATATCGCAAACAAAGGCAAAAGTCAAAATCAGTATAGATAATTCAGCGGATTTACCTGTACGCCATTAATCAGGATTTCAAAGTGCAGATGCGGACCCGTACTTCGACCCGTATTACCACTGGCTGCAATCATCTGTCCTTGACGAACCTGCTGTCCAACAGAGACATAAATCCGGCTTAAATGGCCATATCTGGTCTGACGGCCGTCCGGATGGTTAATATAAACCACATAGCCGTATCCGCTTCCCCAACCGGCCTGTACCACGGTACCACCGGAAGATGCATAGACTGCCGTTCCCACAGGAGTTGCCCAGTCCACACCCCTGTGATATGTGGACGCTCCTGCCGTCGGTGCAGTTCTCCGTCCAAAATATGAGGTAATTCGTCCACCGGAAATCGGCTTGATATAAGTCGGCGGAACAATGGTACCAACCTCCACAATCTTTGCCACCGCTTCCTGGTAGACCTCCTGATAGAGAATTTCCTGATTAATCATCTCATCATTGGAAAATGTATTCAGTGCAATTGCTTCCCGATATCCGGCGGAAGGCTGCTGCAGGGTGACGGATTTGTTGGTGTACCAGCTGTCATTGTATACATATTCTATCGGAAGTTCATAACTTTCTGACACATGCTGTTCTACCGTCCATATCACTGCCAATTCCGGTCTTGGAACGGTGATGACCAGTTCCTGATCCACATAAATATTGGAGTTCTCGTTTTCCAACGCATCATTAAGTGCAATGATTTCATCTAAAGGAAGTCCTACCGTAAGGGAAATTTCCGACAGGGTATCTCCCGCCTGCACCTTGTAAATCTGTTGCGTCTCCTGATTGTTGGTCAGCAGATCGCCTGCTGTATTCCGGTCCACCAGCACGCTCTCCGGAAGATAAGCTTCCACAATTTCAATCGGTTCGGAAAATGACACATCCACGATGCCCAGTTCGTAGGCGTCAAAACCTTCCTTTTCCTGTATTTCCATGTCGGCTTCCTCTATCTGCAAGGCTTTTTCTGCGCCCGCACTCGGGAGCAAATCTGTCTCCTGCTCCTCCTGCGCTGCCATATCCTCATTTTTAACAATAGAGGCATCCATCACATTTAACTCACGACTGTTATTCTGCACCAATTGAATATCAAACACATTGTCGCTGTCATATAAATCAATGGCATCATTCAGTATGCCTTCCACATCCTCAATGTCCTTCACATTCACAATGGTTTCATTGACTTTTATGGAATATGCCGGTTCCAGAGTTTCCACCAAAGAGCCGGAAAGACAGGCAGCCATATTTGCCACCAATACTTCATCCGAATCAATGGTTCCCATCACCAAAGACCTGCTTTCGCAGGTGATATCCGGAAATTCCATGAGAAGCATGCCCTGCCACCCATTTTCCTGCAGATGCCGTCTGGCCTCTCCATACAAATCATAAATATGATCCACATGATCCGTTGCACCAATAAAAGTTCCGTTCACATAGATACTAAAATACTTTGTGGCACCGTCTTCGTACGGAACAAATTGAGGCAAAAACAGAAGATTTAGCGCAAATACCCATATTGCCACCCGTAAATGGGCAACACAACGAAGCAGGTGGAATTTTGATCTGCCATCCTTCTTCACCCTGCTTTTCCTGTTACTATTTATACGATTATTTCGTTTTCCGGTATTATTACTTTTCATTTTACTTTTTTACACTGAAGCCAAATCTTCCGAGAGCCTGTCCCAGAGAATGATATTCACCATGGGAATAGACAATAGGCTTGGAATCTGTGAAATGAAACTTTCCGGTATCATCCATATACGCTTCGTCCACAGTTACTGCCACGACTTTTGCAACAAACATATCGTGTGTACCTAGTTCCAGCACCTGCTGCACCTTGCATTCAATGGAAACCGGACTTTCTTTTACGGAGGGCGCTTTCACTGCCCGGGAAGGAAGCGGAGTCAAATGAACGCTTTCCCATTTGTTCTCATCCCGTCCGCTTCGAACGCCGCAATAATCTGTGGCATAACACAAATCCTCCGTGGTCAGATTGATAACAAATTCTCCCGTCTGTTTTATCATCTCATAAGAATAACGGGATTTCCGGACGGAAATGGATACCATGGGCGGATCACTGCAAATGGTTCCGGTCCATGCAACAGTAAAAAGATTATTTTTCTTCTCATCTCCCACACTTACCAAAACCGCCGGCAACGGATATAACATATTGCCCGGCTTAAAATCAACTCTTGCCATGGTTCTCTCCCTTTCGATTAAATTATTTTGAAAATCTGTAAAACCTGAATCACAACGCCGGCCGCGGCAATCACCGACGCTATAATGGCTGCCGTCTTTGCCTGATTTGCTTTTATGGTTACCTGTTTCAGTTTTGTTTCATTGTCTGCATTCTGCTGTTCTAATTTCTCGTTGATAACCGCCTGCACATTACGATATACTTTCACACTCTCCTTGTGCATGAAATCTTCGGTGGCTTTTATGCGCTCTTCAAAATCTCTCTTCTGCTCCTCCAGGCGCTCCTGCTCTTCCTGTTTTTTTTGCTCTTCATCATTGTCACCCATTTTTGCAAGGATATCTGCATTTAACTTCTGAAACTTGTCCGCCAAATCCTTATTTTCCTGTTTCACACTATAGAAACCGGAATCTACAGCGGTTTTCAAGGAAGTTTTCACATCGTCCGTTGCCATCTTTGTATTTCGCATGCCGGTACGAAGTTCTTCCAGTCCTGCCACCAGTTCATTCATCTGATTGCGCATTTCCTCGATTTCTTCACTCTGCTGAGGCTGCGTCTGCACATCTTCTGCGTTTTGCATGGAAATCTGAATGGTTTCCACACTTTCCAAAAGACTGCGAAGCTGGTTCTGCACATTGTCCGTATCCTGACGCAGACTTTCCAGCGATGCATTCGCAGATTCCCCGGACAACTGCAGAATACTCAGCGCAGCACGAATAGCATCGGACGCTTCCGTAATCGCCTGCATCTCCTCTGACGGCATCGTCTCTTTTCCGGATTCTTCTGTTTCTTCAAATTCCGTTTCATCATCCAGATAATCCGTTTCCTCGTTCTTTGCCTGCAAAGCCTTTAATTCGTCAATGGACGCCATTAAAATGCGGGAATTGTCAATAACCTCCGTCATAGTTGCCTGCAGTTTTTCACACATTACCCGGTTTTCGTCCGTCTGGCTCTTAACCGCCTTGTTGCTTTCACGCAGATCATCCGCTGCCATCATAATATCATCCGCACTGCTGCGAATGGCATCCGAAGAAACCTTCAGCACATCTGCCAGTGAATTACTCAGGGATTGTGCCACGGAAGAATCCAGATTATTGATAGCCTCTGTTAATGCATTGTTAACCGCCTCCGACATTTCCCTGGAAATCTGTTCTGTATTTGCTCCGCTTGTACTTGCCTCAATCTGAAGAGTACGGACTTTTTCAATACTTTCATCCACCAGAGAATACATTTTCTCCGTTAATTCCGTATTACGATAATTTAATTTACGCATCTCCTGAAGAACAGCTTCATAAGCTTCTACCTGCTCCTGCAAATGACGCATCTCATTGGCCTCTGCCTGCGCATTTGCATTAATCATCTCCTGCGCATTATATTTTTGTGCCAGGGTATCCAAAAAATTATCCATATTCTTCCTCTCTATTCTTTCTGATTAATTCTTACCAAAAGGATTCTTATCCAATGATTCTCACCAGATAATTCTCACCAAAAGGATTCTTATCCAATGATTCTGCACAAGAGGTTTTCCATTTCCATACTCTCTTGATACAGCATTTGATATAATTTTATCATTTCCACTTTTCTTTTACAACCGAAACAGAGGGCTTCTTTGTTCTTAGGGGAACAGATTTGTACCAAATTTGGCATCTTCATCTTTGTGCAAATTTTACAAATTATCTACATGTTTTTTTCTTTCATTCGTGAAATTCACACACTTTTTATTTCTTGTTCATATTTCGTTCATAATCAATCCCTATACTGTAATTAAATCAAACGCAAGTTGTTTGAACTTACAATGATTAATATACTGAGTAATTTTTTCATAATAGCCCGGGTGCCAGCAATGGTGTCCGGGCACTCCTCTTTTTGTCACATTTTTCTTTCATTTTGTATTAAATTTATTACCCGAACTCTTGTATATTCTTCTTCCATTTTCCACATACTAACTCGCAAAGAGACCGAGTCGGAATGGAAACAACAGAATTGGAAATTATGGAGGAAATATAAATGAAGGCCACAGGTGTTGTTCGAAGAATTGATGAACTGGGAAGAATTGTGATTCCAAAGGAAATGCGAAGAGTATTAAATATCCGGGAAAGCGATTCTATGGAAATCTATTCGGGAAATGAAGGAGAAATCATTTTAAAAAAATATTCTCCCATGAAAGAATTGCAGACATTTGCGAAAAAATACACCGACAGTCTTGCCCAGACCACAGGCACCATTGCCGCAATTACTGACCGGGAGCAAATTATTGCCGTATCCGGTGGATTGCGGGGCAGCATGGGACGGGGAATCTCAAAAGAACTGGAAAATGCCATGGACAATCGGCAATTTATCTGCGCCGACCGGGAACAAGAAGATTTCATTCCTGTTTTCGATCGGGAAGATGATTTAAAACAGGAGATTGACCAGGAAATCATTTCCCCCATTCTCTGTGAAGGAGATGTCATCGGTGCGGTTCTTCTGCTCAGCACAGAAAATAAAGAAGCCCTTACCGAAGCCGAGCAAAAACTGGTTCAGACTGCAGCTGCATTTTTCGGAAAACACATGGAACAATAAATGAAAACCGGAGCAGATTCCCCCTAATCTTCCTCCAGCATTTGCACTTCCATATAATCAAAGTCGATTTTATCAATGAAATTATCCTGATAAAAACGCACTTTGGAAAATTGCTGAAAATCCCGTTTGGAACAATCCAGCCAAATAGGGGTTCCCAGATTAAATTCCCTGCAGGCACCGGCAACCGCACCAAATACCTTATGGGTTCTTGTATCCTGTGAGTCATCACTTATTACAACATCCCGGATAAGATGATTCTGCTCATCAATTAATTTTACCCACATCTTAAACATGGAGCCCCTCCTGTTTCATCTTTCATTATCTTCACACCCCACCGTCGCATTATCGATTTCCACGCGATTCGTCCGTTTCCGGCGTCATGGATTCTTATTTCGATGTTCCACACTTATTCGTCTATGATCGGCGTCATGGATTCTTATTTCGCAGTTCCACACTTATTCGTCTATGATCGGTGTCATGGCGTCCGACGCATAATAATTATCTTCACTGCAAATCACCAGATAATAGGACGATACCCCGGAAAATTCTTCTGCATTCAGGTAAATGGAAAATCCGTTATCCGCATCCTCTTCTGTAGTTTCCTCCGTGGAATCTCCGGTATCTGTCTCTTTATTGGCATCCCTTGCGGCAATCAGTTCCTGTTCATAAATAGGAAATGCTTCAAAAGAATGCATTTGGCTGTTTCCGTCCGAATTCGTTACATCGCAAAGAAGATACACCCGGTAGGAATCGCCCAGGAATTTTTCCGGCACCTGTCCGAAAAGATGCAGATACCCATTGGTTTCGCGGCTATACATGGAAAATCCCTGACTGCCAACGCCCTGGGCATTTGCGTTCAAAGACACTTCCGGCGCCGCCATCATGGGTGCCTTTCTGGACAACTGAATGAGATTTCTCTCCACCAGTTCCAAAATTGTCAAATCCGCCTCCTGTTCCTCAACATAATGAAGCGCATACGGCAAAGCCCGCGAAAACATGGCATTTTCAAAATTTTCTGCCAGATAAACCTGCATGGTGTTGGTAAAAGAATCCCGGTATACTACCACATTTCCATTGCCATTTTCGTTGTAAGTAGTCAGACGAATGGAATCCACCTGTTGCTCATGGGAAGTATATGTATAGTGAAATGTCATATCCGGGTAAAGCTGCAGTTCCGGCTCTGCACCGGTGGAATACAGCATCCGTGCCAAATCCGAATCCCAGTCCTGCACCGGCGTAAATGTCAAATTCTCGAAACGGTTGTGCTCCCAGCCCGCCGCATCCAGAATGGTGTTGTAGCCAAGCAGAGCGCCCTTGTAATTCCAATGACTGTCCGTCGCCTGATATAGCACGTCATCCTGCGCGCGAAACGCCGCCTGCACATCCGCATAGACAACGCCGTCCCGTGCCATGGCCTGCTGCAAAAGTTCCAGATTTCCATCCGCCTGCTGTGTAATATAGTAAAATGGCATATGATCCCCATACAAAGAATTTTTGTTTGGAATAAACGCAACCACAAATTCCGATCCATGGGCATGTACATAATCCTGTACCATAACCAGGCTGTGAGCAACATTGTTCACATTTCTCTCGGAAATCGTTGCAAGGTTCATATAATCCTTCGCTGTATCGGAATAGAAAAGCCAGCCGTCTTTCCCCAGAATTATACTTTCCTCCGAAGACTGCCCGAAAACTTTGGAACGCAGAGCGCTGTTCACCTGCACCAGAAGTTGACGAAATCCAATGTGATCCATTACCCAATCATTGATTTGATCCGTATATTCCGTATTCCAATTACCCTCTTCGGTGCGAAGCGCCGGGAATGACGCCAGTTCGCGATTTTCCGTATTTTCCGCAGAATAAAACACTGGAATGCTAAGAGCCGGCAATAACAAAAGTATTATGAAAATTGTCAGAAAAACAACATTTAACTTTTTCAAACCGATCACCAAATCCTCTCCAAAACATGGTATCTATCTCGAATCACCGGATATCCATCACATGAAATCTTCAAACAATAGAATCATCTCAAATCACAAAACAAATCGCAGAAACAAGTTCTATAAAACTATCAGAACCGGAAATAAATAAACGGGTTATAAGTATCCGATGCCAGAGCCATATAACATAAAAGCACTCCCGCAATGCAAAGCAGCATTTTTATTATCTCCGCAATCTCCGGATGTTTGATTGCATTCATGCATTTATCGAACCAGCGGGCCGGATAATCGGTACATCCAATCACTGCCAACAATCCAATCACCAGATAATACGGACTCAGGAAGGACATGGCCGACGCCAGGGCAATACCCCCGCTTGCCCCAAATCCAAACATGGCTTTGATTACATACCAGGCCTGCGTAATGTTATCCGCACGAAACAGCACAAAGCCGACCGTCACCAGCAAAAGCGTATACACTATGCGAAGCGGTTTCCATTTACATTTTTTAATTGGCAACAGCCCCGAAGATTCCAGTACAAGAAAAGTCCCATGGAACAGGCCCCAGCATAGGAAGGTCCAGTTGGCGCCATGCCAGATACCGGTTGCCGCGAAAACAATATAACGGTTCAGATAGGTACGCATTTTTCCTTTCCGATTGCCGCCCAGAGGGATGTACAAATACTCCTTAAACCATGTGGACAGGGAAATGTGCCAACGATGCCAGAATTCCTGAATGCTGTCAGCCATATAAGGATAGTGGAAATTTTCTAGGAACCGGAAACCGAACATTTTCCCCAGCCCTATGGCCATATCGGAATATCCGGAAAAATCAAAATAAATCTGCATAAGATAACAAAACGCCGCAATCCAGGCAGACAGGAAGCCGAAGGAAGAATTCGGCAACGCAAACAAAGTGTCCGCCACATAGGCCACTCCGTTGGAAATGAGTATTTTTTTGCATAGACCGATGCAGAAACGATAGACGCCCTGTTTCATATTCTCCGCGGTCACCACTCTCTGACGGATCTGTGTTTCCACATCGTGATATTTTACAATCGGTCCGGCAATCAACTGCGGAAAAAAGGAAATATAAAGCAGAAGATTCCAATAATTTTTCTGCACCTTAGCATCCCCGCGATAGACATCAATCACATAACTGAGTGCCTGGAATGTATAAAAAGAAATTCCGATGGGCAGGGAAATATCCGGGCAGGGAAGATGTGCGCTCTGCGGCAACAGGGCATTTACACTTTCCACAAGAAATCCGGCATACTTAAATACCACCAGAAGACCGATGTTAATTATTACGGCAAGACACACACAGCCTTTGCTTTTTTTCTTCCCCAGAAAACATCCAAACAGAAAATTTATCAGGACCGATATAAGCAGGAGAATCACATAAACCGGTTCTCCAAAGGCATAAAAAAATACACTGGCGAGAATCAGCAATCCATTACGGATAGCAGGATTTCGAACCAATGTATGTAAAATAAGTACAACAGGAAGAAAGAAACACAAAAATACAAACGAACTGAATATCATGTTTTTCTCTCCTCCCACCTGTACTTTTCAATTTTCATCACCGGAGCCTCCGGCTTGTGCATTTTTCGGTCTTCGCACCGGGCAAATGTTTATATTTTGCCGTCTTCACGCCGATCATTTTTTCCTGAACCATGGACCGTGAACTAACCGTTTACAGAATTATCAATAATATCAATGCTTTCCAAAACGCCGTTGCTGTCAAAAGTAAAATTCATGGTTGTGTTGCCGCCATCCACCGTAAACTTCTGCGTAGCGCCAATCACAGAATCCGCATCTCCGTACATTTCATATAAATCCGTCTTTGTTGTTACACCAACCGTTGCTCCTTTTGCGGTTGCATAGGCGTCGCTTTGAATAAAGATGTCATAAATAACCTGCTTACCGGACTGCGCCACGGTGTAAATCACCAGTTCTTCTCCGCCATAGTAGTAATTCGTATCATATCCGCCATCTAAACACGCCTGTCCCTCAACAATTTCCGCATCTCCAATGGTATCCACATTCGGAAGGAAATCATCACCGATTTTCAAAGTCACACCGGAAATAGTGATTTCCATATCTGCTGCCGTAAAACTGCCGGCGGTAACATTTGCCGTATCCGCTACTTCCGTAGTTTCTTCCCCCGGAGCAACTCCCAGTTCAATGCTGGTTTCTGTTGAAGCAGCTTCCGGCTCCTCTTCCACACCATCCTCTGACACATTTCCTGCGGTATCGTCTGTTTGCGCATCCGCTTCCGTTTCAATAACCAATTCCGTATTGCCTTCCGCAGTTGTCTTTACTGCTGCATTTCCGCAACCTGCCATACCCAATATCGTTCCTGCAAGCAAAGCATAAATCATCTGTTTTTTCATTTTTGTCTACTCCTTGTATTTTGTATTCTGCATCCATTCTTTGCGATGCTTGAAAACTCTGAATTTATTTTCTATCAGAAAATGAAATCCACATAATCGTACTGATCAATCAGCGGATACAAATCCGTGCGGTCCGTCTTCAACTGGAAATGCCACCATTCCTGGCGATAAGAAAGATACTCCAGATGAGAACCGTGTCCAATCATAATATCGGTAAGAAGATCCGCCTCCCAAGTATTGTATTGCATATTGCAACGAAAATCCAGTGTATGCATCTTCGTCTGCATTTCTGCTTCCTGCCCCAACCGGGTTACGGAATCAAAACGCATAATGGTTAAATCTGTTGCAATACCCCGATTATGACGGGATTTTGCGGCAATATAATAACCCACAGTATAGGTGTGTCCGGTCAGCCATCCCTGGGCAAAATTAGTGCCGCCGGCACCATGCGTCAAATATCCCTGACTGCTTAATTCCGATGATACTGCAGTGGAAGTCGACAGCGGCCGGTAACCCTCATACATAAGAATGGTATAACCGTTCTCCAGCGCCGTTTTCTGACACTGGATTAATTCCACCGCCAAATCCCAAATCACCGGCATCTGGTTCTGGCTTCCGTAATTTGGCAGTGCTGTTGCCGTAATGCGGTCGATTCCGTTATATCCGGTAGCGTTCAAAAATGAATTTTTGTTATTGCCGCCGGTAAGGGGATCATATCGCGTAGATGTATCCGAAGTTAAATCCACCGCCCGGGCATTTCCCCCTGCTGTAAAAATGGAGGAATAAGCGTTGGTCCGGTCAATCTGGATTCCGTAAATCGGGTTGGCGGCATTAAACAATCCCTTGACATCTATCATCAGGGTACGGGCGTCCACCCAGCCGGAATAACCGCCATTTGCCTGCACATGCAAAGTCCATACACCATTGTAGGTTCGATAACAATAATAGCCCAATTCATCCTGGGTAACAACCAGACTGGTTCCCTTGGCAATATTGTAAGCCTGCGATTCGAGGGTACAGACCTCATACAAAGTAGTATCCATAATCGGCTTTGCGGAAACACCAAGACAACCATTCGGGGAAGACATTTCCACACAAACCGTCTCTCCCTTTTGGATAATCATTCCGGTGTCCGGATCCCGGTCACTAACGGTAATAAAGGAATCAATCGCCTTAAAAGGATCTCCATAACCGTAATTGGAGGTAGTAAGTTCAAACATGGGCAGATATTCTCCCATGGAAGAATTCCCATATAGAACATGCACCTGATAAGTTACATTTGGACTTAATCCGGTAATTACCATGGAGGAGTCTCTTGTTGTTTTCCGGATCCAGCCATGAGCTTCATCCTGAAAGCCACCATCATCTTCTCCTTCATACACAGCAGTACAGATATTTCCCATGGAGGTCGTCCCATCCTCCGTCATGTTTTTTCCATGATGCTCACCGTTGCTGTTGCTCAGCGCACGATAGACCACCTCATAACCCACATTGGAAGTCGGATTCCATGCCAAATGAATGGAAGTGGTTCCCGCATACTGCAATAACATCTGTGGTTCGTCGGAATTAATGACTTCCTGCATTTCCATAATAACCGTTTCGTTATTTAACGCCGCAGTTTCCTGAGAACCATTCGGTGCCTCAACCTGTTGCACATCCGCATCGGAAATGCCAAATAGTTTTATGATGATATATGCTGCTACGCCAAAAATCGCAGCCAGTTGAGCAATTAATATGACTGTCCATACGACATTGTTCTGCTTTTTCTTTCGTCTGCGTCTTCTTCGATTACTCATTTTCTACCTCGGCTTCTCTTCGAAGCAACACAATCCAATATTGATTCATCTGCCTCTTTTTAACGGCAAATTCAGCAATCCCATTTTATTTTTATTCCGCCGCAGGATACAGAGAATGATCCCATTGATAACGCACGCCTCGGGAAATACCGTCGTAAGCCTCCAGTTCCTCATCCGTTAACATATAAATCCAAAGACTTCTCCGTTCCGGATCAAGATGACGCCATACTCCCGGAGATACCTCCAAAAGAATCCAGTTGTGCTCGGAGTAAATAGCACCTCGTCCCACAACAATCTGGCAATTATATCCTGCTGCCGTCAGCATTTTATAGCATAGTGCGGCATAATCCCAGCACGCTCCGTTTCCATTGTTCAATATACGGCACGCCATGGAATTAATATCCATTTTATCCCGGTACCGGTAAGTAAAATTATTTCTGCAATAACGGAAAATGGACAATACATCTCTTCCGTAAGTATTCAAAAGCACCTGGATATACGCATCCAGATTTTCCGGCGTAATCACTTCATACGGATTGGTGGCAATGCCATTTTCATCAATGGTATAAAGCCCCACCGTTGTATTTCTCGCCATGGTACCATCACTGTTAAAATAATATTTATTGCCGTTTAAGGTAATAAAACCGGTACACATTTCTCCATTAGCATTCAAGTAGTAAGTCTTGTTGTCAATGGTAATCAGACCTGTGGTGACAGCCCCGTCTTCCTGAAGATAATAGCGTTTTGTTCCGATATTGTGCCAACCGCCCTCTTCCAGACGCTGACCCTGGGCATCAAAATAGTAAACATGGCCTTCCATCGCGGTAAATCCTGTCGCCATGTAACCTTCCGGAAGAAAATAATATTTCACACCGTCCACATACTGCCAACCGGTGAGCATGTAGCCGTCCTCTTCCGTGAAATAATATTTATGCTCGTCAATTTCCGTCCAGCCTCCGGCCCGAACGCCTTCTTCATCAAAATAGCAATAATTATCCCCGGACTTCATCCAGCCGGTAAACATGGCTCCATCCAGTTCGGAATAGTAATAAACATTGCCGTTTTCCGTAAGAAATCCCTTGTATAATATGCCATCCTCACCAAAGAGATAGCGTTTCTCATGAATACGGAATTTGCCTGTTACCATGCTTCCGTCCCGGTTAAAATAACGGGTGCCTTCTTCAAACTCTACCCAGCCATTGGTGCGATGTCCCTTTTCATCAAAATAGAAGGTATCCCCTTCCACCTCAACCAGGCCGGTTGTCATGATGCCGGTATCTTCGTCAAAGAAATAAATTTCTCCATCGACTTCCTGAAGTCCGTAATTAAGGGAACCATCCTCTTTTGCATAATAAATGTCACCGTTGACATCCACAATTCCGGTTTCCGGATAACCATATGCATTACGGAAATACTGAACGCCATCTATCTCATAGGCACCGGACAAAAATGTGCCATCCGGCTCAAACTGATAAGAATTCTCACTAATGGTTCGCTCACCCGTATAAATGCCGGATTCGTAATCCTGATAATAGGTAATGCCATTCCAGGACACCCAGCCATTTTGCATATAGCCTTCGTTATTAAAAATGTAATTCTTCTCTTCCACTGTATGATAACCGGTAACAGCTTTGGCATTTACCAGATAACGCATTCCCTGCTCCGTCTGTTTCCAGCCATTTCCAAATACCTGAAAACAAACAATCCCTGCAACAACGGCCACCGCAGAAATTGCGCCAAAAACCGTGCCCATCTTCTTTTTATCCAGCGGTTTCCCGGATTTTGTCTCAGACTTCTCGGATTCTGTCTCGGACTTCTCGGATTCTGTCTCGGGCTTCCCGGATTCTGTCTCAGCGGATTCTGTTTCGGACTTCTCGGATTCTGTCTCGGCCTTCTCGGATTCTGTCTCGGACTTCCCGGATTCTGTCTCGGGCTTCCCGGATTCTGTCTCGGCGGATTCTGTTTCGGACTTCTCGAATTCTGTCTCGGCGGATTCTGTTTCGGGCTTCTCGGATTCTGTCTCGTTCTTCTCGGATTTTTCTTCTGCACCGGTTTCCGCATTTGCCTCTTCCGGCATTTCTTCTTTCTTTATTTCTGCCGAAGTTTCGCCTGGCTCAGACTCTTCCGTTTCTTCCTGACGTACTTCTGTTTCCAATGTCATCTTCTCGGTTTCATCGGTTTCCACCTTTGCTTCATCGGTTTCCGCATTTGCTTCATCGGTTTCGGACTTCTTATCCTCTGTCTTCAAAGGTTCGCTTTCTTTTACCTCTTCCGAAGTTTCTTCTTTTACTTCTACCGAAACCTCCTCTTTTAATTCCTCCGAAACTTCCTCGGAACACTTATTTTCATCCACATTTTCGGAAGAATCTGCGATTTCCAACTCGGTCTGTATTTCTTCTCTTTCCTTCTTCTTACGGCCAAATAACATCTTTTTATCCTCTGGTAAGTCTATTATGTAATTATGATATTATGTGAACTAATGATTCATTCGCGCGCTTACAATTTTTATGCACTCATTGGTATTTTATGTTTACCAAATACCCTATGTCAAGTCTGATTATATCAATTCTGTCTTTTTCTTAACAGCCATATTTTCCTTAACACATTTGCCAACCACATTAGAAACTAGTATGATTAACCTATATCTTTGAAAATAGGCTTACCAATGAAAATATGCCAAAATCCGGCATAAACTATTTATTATGCAAGAAAGGGTTATGTATCATGCAGAAAATTGCCACCACAAGAAACGGAAAAATCACGCCATTTGGCAGACATGGTGCTCTTCGCGTAGAAGGGGCACATATTATGGACTGTAATAATGTGGTTTGCCAGTTAAAAGGACTGAGCAGTCATAATATTTCCAATTATCCGGAGTATATCAATTATGCTACTCTTGAAGAAATGACGGACCGGTTTCAACTTGATATTTTTCGTTTTGCCATGTACTCCGCTACTGCAGATGAATTCGCCGGCTATGCGGATGGAGACGATGCCCATAGAGAACAACTGGAAGAACTGCTGATGAAAACCGTAGAAATAACAGCAAAACTTGGTATATATTTGCTCATTGACTGGCATATACTTTTTGATTATGACCCGAATATGCACACCGATATGGCGATTTCTTTTTTTCAAAAGATAGTTCCGCAGTTGATTTCATATGACCATATCCTTTATGAGATCTGCAACGAGCCAAATCAGGATTGCACCTGGAAACAGGTTACGAATTATGCCAATCAGGTAATTCCGATCATTCAAAATATTGATGCTTCAAAAATCATAATTGTAGGCACTCCGATTTGGTCACAGCGTGTAGATGAGCCCGCAAAAAATCCACTGGCATTTCCGAACTTAATGTATGCCTTTCATTTTTATGCCGATACCCACCGAGAGGAATTACGGGAACTGGTTGCAGACACATTTGACAATGATAAATTACCAATTATTGTTACAGAATTTGGCGTTTGCGATGCCAGCGGAAACGGGCCGCTCAATTTGGAACAGACAAATGCATGGATTGAATTACTAAACGAACGAAAAATCAGTTATATTCTTTGGAATCTGTCCAATAAAAATGAGACTTCGGCAATTCTGGTTCCGGATTGCACGAAAATTACAGGATTTACGGATGAGGATTTTACTGACAGCGGCAAATATCTGAACGATATGATGAAAAAATAGTAAGACGGCAAATATCTGAACGATATGATGAAAAAAATAGTAAGACGGCAAATATCTGAATGATATGATGAAGAATAGCACGATGAAAAATAGAACGATGAAAAATACCCTTTGTATTCGCATGATACAAAGGGTATTTCTCTTTCTTATTCAAATTTTTTTTATTGGAATATTCTTTATTGAAATATTCATTTTCGTCATTTCATCCGCATGGTTTACCGCAAAATACGAATACGTGTTCCGATCCATCTCCCTAAGTCCGCATAAACTTTACGGCAATCCTTTTCCTGCAGAATTTCATGTCGCGCTCCCGGGTATAATTTTAACTGCATATTCATCATTCCTGCCGCTTTATAGGTTCGGTAAATCTTCTTTACCCCCTTACCTTCTTCTCCCAGAGGATCCTCTGCACCGCTCACAAAAAGCAGGGGCAGATTTTTCGGTATGCAGGAAATATTTTCCGGATTTTGGATAAACAACTGTGCATCCAGTAATACCTGAAATCCATTCAGGGTAAAATCAAAATTACAACGTACATCATCCAGATACTTCTGAACCTGTTCTTCATCACTGCTAATCCAGTCAACCTTGGTTTTTACCGGTTGAAATTTCTGATTAAAATAAACATTCAAGGCACCATTCAGCATCTTGCTTTTGTATTTTTCACCGAGAATCCTTTTACAGCCCTTTAACAAAAAGTTGCCAAGCTGCAGGATAAAAGGAGGAAAACCTCCGGTAGCCATAAGAATGGCCCCATTAATATCCTGTCCGTACTGGCTCAGATAACCTCTTACGAAAAACGAACCCATGCTGTGCCCCAACAAAAAGTAAGGTAGTTTTCCATATCGCCTCTTCATGATTTCTGTCAGACGGTGCAAATCCGTTATCGCTGTTTCTGCCCCATTTTTCCCATTCGCACATGGAAAATAGCCAAGTTCATCTAAGTTTTGAACTGATTTTCCATGTCCGATATGGTCATTACCAACCACCAGTATTCCCTTTTCATTGAGATACCGGGCAAAAGCGTCATACCTTTCCATGTGTTCCTTCATACCATGAGAAATCTGAAGAATCCCTTTGATGTCGCCCTCCGGCTCCCACATGGTAACCTGAAGCCAGCTGATTTTATTGGAGGAGCGAATTTGAAATATCGTTTTCATGCGCAAAACACCTCAATCCTGTTTTTTCTGCATATTACGCGATTCCAAACGGTTCATTATCATTAAATTATTCTTTGGTTAATCAAAGCACAACTCCGGCACTTCTACCAGTATCTGATTTTGATAATCATATACTGCATAAATCTGACTACCGTCATTTGTGACAATAAAGCAGATGACATCTCCGTCTACCAGGGCAATTTCCGGTGTGTAATAATAATCGTATTCACCAAGTGCCAACTCGTACTCGTAACCTGAAGTAACATCTACCGTTACCAGCGTTTCTGCCCCATCAACAGTGTAAATGGCAAAATCCTCCACATATACTGCGTTGTAGGTATCATAAGCCTCCCCATAATGAGCAGAACCAATCATTCGCTCATTGGAATCTTCATCCAGACAGTAGAGGGCAATTTCACCATTATACTCGTCGTATTTCGTATAGAAGAGATAGCCATCATCCGCATGAATAATATCCACCTCATAACTTCCTCCGACACCGGACAAAACATAACCGTAATCTTCAAAAGTAGCTATATCCAGTATTTCCCAACTGTTGCCATCAAATACATAAATATAGTTAAAATCCACTTCAAAGGCATATACGCCATAATCCCATACCAAATCCATGTTGCCATTAAAATCAACACGCTGAATCTGGCTGTAATCCGTCATATAAATATAGTCTTCCAAAATAATGAAATCGCGGCAGTCAAAAGTGTCGGTCAGCATATAATCGGAAGCAGCACCGGTTAAATCCTTGACCCACATTTCATAGGTAGCATTGCCGTAACCAACGCCATAAACCAGATAATCATTATATACCGCAAATACGGTTACTTCTTCATCGCCAAAATCCTTTAACAATTCCGGTGTTGTTCCCGTTCCCACCATAGAAATGTTCCAGATATATAAATCGCCGTTGTATTCCAGAATCAAATCATCTTCATGTCGGCTTACATGCCAGGATTCTTTTACGGAAGCACGCTGCGGATTAAAATAAACGCCATCTATACCACCGGAGGAAGGAGTAGAAGGGTCGTCCACCGAACCTGTCGTCTCAGAAAAATAATCATCCAGTCCTTCCGTATCAAAAATTGTTTCGCTAATCTCATACTCAATTTCAGAATCTTCTGTATAAATTGCGGTATTAGAGGCATCCATTGCAAACAACATATGATAACCGGAATTATTAAATACAGAACCATCCCAGATTTCCTCTGTAATGTCGCAGGCGATATCAAGATATACCGTTTTTTCCACATCTTCCACATACGAATCCAGATTTGTACCAAATTTGGAAAGTGCCTCGCTTGCGCTGATATCAGTTGCAGAATAGGTACCCTTCATGTAATCATCATTGCTTTCGGAAATTGCGTAAAATGTTCCGTCTTCGCAGAAATAATAATCGAACACACCAGAGGACCACGCCGTTCCGGCCAAATCTTCACCATCAAAATCCGGGGCAACCACTTTCTCGTCAATCGTAACTTTTACGACCGCATCTTCGCATCGTTTTGCGGAAATCGTAACATTTACCTTTCCATCGGATAAACCGGTAAATGTGAGCGTTCCATCACCGTTATCGACCACTTCCACAATACGGTTTTTATCCATGGTAAATGTAAATTCCGGATTTCGTAATTCTTCATAATTATTGATGGTTATAACATAATCTTCGTCTTCTTCAAATCGGATTTTCGTTTCAGAAAGTTCGATGTTCTTTGGGCCGCCAAACCAGCCAAGGAAAATGCCAAGTAGCGTTACCACAACGCCAACAATTAAAACGCCGATTCCAATTAAAACTCCAACCAGTGCGCCATTTCCCTTTTTCTTCGGTTCCGGCGGGTTGGTTGCTGCGTTTACCGGCGCTGCGTTCACCGGTGCTCCCGGTATTTCATTCACCGGCGTAGCGTTCACCGGTGCTCCCGGCATTTCATTCACCGGTGCGGCGCTTACCGGTGCTCCCGGTATTTCATTCACCGGCGTAGCGTTCACCGGTGCTCCCGGCA
>JBJEMA010000009.1:0-8723 GCA_051879435.1 Lachnospiraceae bacterium | reverse complement strand
TTTCATTCACCGGTGCGGCGCTTACCGGTGCTCCCGGTATTTCATTTACCGGCGCGGCGTTCATCGGCGCTCCATTTACAGGGTACAAATATCCGCACTGACCACAAAATTTTGCCGAAACAGCAGACTGCGCATTACATTGCGGACAAATCTTAAAATTATCCATAGTATTCCTCCATCCTTCTCTTTTATGTTAATTTGTATCGTTTCGTCAATTACCAAATAATTCCCTGAGCAATTACACAAATAATTCCTTAACCAATTATCTTTGCTTTCGATTTTAGGAAATGAATCAGTTCATCTGACATCTTGCTTTTTTCCATTATCGTTCCCTGATTATTTCCCAGCATCAGAGCAAATACATGGTCCGATTCCAATATCCCATATAATTTTTCATATTCTACTTTGTTTGTTCCATTCTCGGTAATGGTTTCGAAATATGTATCATAAAAATCAATGTGATATGTCATATTATGATATATCGTATTACTTTCCCAACTGCTTTTTATCTGGTCATTTGCGGCCTTTTTCATAATCAGCATATAGATCGGTGCTGCGATAACCAACATTCCGGCTATCATATATCTATGAAACCAAATACATGCGACCGCCAGCGAAATAACAACCACCATTATTGTGATAACTAATTTTTTAAAGGATTTTAATTTATAATATGCGCACCAGGCATATTCCTTATATAGTTCTTTTGTATAGGTTTGTTCTATTGAGAATAATGGCATATGTATCTCCCAAATATTTACGCTCCGCACAAATGAAGCAGTTTTCAAAACATGGATAAATCAGGCACGGTTGTTTCAAAATTGGATAAATAATCAAAGCGTTTTACATAACACCTTTATCATAACACACAAATGCCTGAAATCTCAAATTTCCACCATATTTTCCTTCAAAAATAACATTTCCATCTTTTCCAGAACATATTCTGCTTTTTCCAGCAAAAGCTGTTCATCCTGTTCCACCAGACCGGCAATATCATAACGGTAAATAAACTCCGGCAATCCCACGGACTGAAATTTCATGGCACATTCAAATTCATTAAGAAACACCGGAATTTCAGCAACTGCCACCGGAGCATCCGGGCGCATGATAAATCGGATTCGGCCGGGTGTTCCCTTGATATCACTGACATAATGTTGTTTTGCCAGCAACTTAATCATTGCAACCCGAAGGAGATTTTCCGCCTCCAGCGGAATAGTTCCAAATCGATCTTTCAGTTCATCCCGCATATCATCGCATTCGGAAATATCCGCAATAGACGCAATTCTTTTATAGAGATCCAGTTTCTGCTCCTCATTCACCACATAGGCAGACGGCAAATAAGCATCCACATTTAAATCGATGGTGGTAGTTCTCTCCAGTTCCGGTTTCCGTTCTCCCTTTTCCGCGCGAACCGCATCCTCCAGCATTTTACAATATAAATCATAGCCAACTGCCTGCATATGGCCATGCTGCTGTTTTCCAAGAAGATTACCGGCTCCCCGCAGTTCCAAATCCCGCATGGCGATTTTAAATCCGCTTCCCAAATCCGTGAATTCTTTAATCGCTGATAACCGTTTTTCTGCAATTTCCTTCAGCATTTTATTTCTGCGGTACATCAAAAATGCGTATGCCGTCCGATTGGAACGCCCTACACGTCCTCGCAACTGGTAAAGTTGTGCCAGTCCCATACTGTCGGAATCATGAATAATCATGGTGTTAACATTCGGAATATCAATTCCGGTTTCAATGATGGTTGTTGCCACCAGGACATCAATTTCATGATGAATAAAATCCATAATGATGGACTCCAGTTCCCGCTCCTGCATCTGGCCATGAGCAAATGCCACTCTCGCATCCGGCACAATCGACGCCACTTCTGCCGCAACCAGATCAATGTCATTCACCCGGTTATACACATAATAAACCTGCCCGTCTCTGGCCAGTTCCCGGGTAATGGCCTCGCGCACCATTTCCGTATTGTATTCCATAACATAGGTCTGGATAGGCAATCGATCCTGTGGTGCCTCCTCCAGAATACTCATATCCCGGATTCCAATCAGGCTCATATGAAGGGTTCGGGGGATCGGTGTAGCCGTCAGGGTAAGAACATCCACATTTTCCTTCATTTGCTTAATCTTTTCCTTGTGGGTAACTCCAAAGCGCTGTTCCTCATCCACAACCAGCAAGCCCAAATCCTTGAAAACCACATCCGATGACAGCAGACGATGTGTTCCGATTACAATATCCACAAGACCGTTCGCCAAGTCCTTTAACACAGCCTTAATCTCTTTCGTGGTGCGGAAACGTGACAAAACCTCCACCCGGATCGGATAATTTTTCATTCGTTCCGTAAATGTTGTATAATGCTGTTGCGCCAAAATCGTAGTCGGAACCAGATATGCCACCTGCTTTCCTTCCTGTACCGCCTTAAACGCTGCACGAATCGCCACTTCCGTCTTACCATAGCCCACATCTCCGCAAATGAGGCGGTCCATAATCTTCGAACTTTCCATGTCCTTCTTGGTTGCATCGATTGCAGCCAACTGGTCATCGGTTTCCATATAAGGGAACATCTCTTCAAATTCCTTCTGCCATATGGTATCTTCCCGGAACGGATGACCTTCTTTTGCGCTTCGAACCGCATATAAATGCACCAGTTCTTTTGCAACTTCACCAACTGCACTTTTTACTTTGCTCTTGGTCTTGTTCCATTCATTTGTCCCAAGTTTGTTCAGTCGTGGGGGTTTTGCATCCTTATCGGCATACAGGGAAATCATATCCAGAGAGGTTGCCAACACATACAGCGTTCCTCCATCACGATATTCAATCTTCATGTAATCCTTTTTTACATGATCCACTTCCACCTTCTCTATTCCGCGATAGACACCGATTCCGTTATTTTCATGGATAATGTAATCCCCGACTTTTAATACGGTATAATCTTTTATCTTCTGTCCACCGCTGAATTTGGCGCGTTTTCGTTTCGTCTTTTTCTCCGTGCCGAAAATATCCGTTTCAGAAATCACAATATACTTCAAATCCGGATACTCAAAACCTTTTTTGATGTTACCGTAAAAGGTCATGACTTCTCCCGACTGCAGACGGTGGTTCTCATTTTCCGTATAAGTTGCAATCACTCCTTCCTCCGTCAAATCCGCCGCCAGTCGTTTTGCTCTGGTTCGGGAAGGGGACAAAAGCAAAATGCGATATCCATTTTTCTTTAATTTACGCAGTTCCTCTACTAACAGTGAAAAACTGTTATTGAAAGAAGAAAGTGTCTTTGCATGTATGCTGTAGAAGCTGTCGTAGGGCAGCAACGACTCCCTGTTTTCCAGACTCATAACCGAAACACATCGGGAAAGTCCGATTCGGGCAAAGGTTTCGGATGCTCCGGTAAGAATATCTGCCTGCTTTGGAAGAATCAGACCTTTTTCCAAACGGTGCATCATGCTCTCGCGAAATTCCAGTTCCACAGCGTCTGCATGCCCCTGTATCCGGGTCGGCTCATCCAAAAATACGCAAAATTTCTTATCCCGAAACAAATCCAAAAAGGAAATGGCATCCGGATAAAAATATCTGATATAACTTTCCAGGTTGAGCAGCATATTAGTCTCAAGAAGCTGCGTCCGCAATTCCTCCAGGCGTAGATTCAGTTGAAACGCTTCCTCTGTTTTAAAATCTTCTCGTAGGGTCTTTTGCAGTTCCATGGAATCCTTTTCAATTTTCTTGAATCCCTCCAGGCGCAGTTTCTCGTCCAATACCATTTCATTGCCCGGAAAGATAACGATTTCATTAAATTCCTCAATGGAGCGCTGCGACAGCACATCGAAGGAACGAATCGTATCAATTTCATCGCCCCATAGTTCGATTCGATATGGATTTTCCTGGGTCAGGTCAAACACATCCACTATGCCGCCGCGAATGGCAAACTGCCCTTTCCCTTCCACCTGAGCCGTTTTTTCATATCCCATGCTAACCAGTTTATACGCAATGGCCTGCTCCTCCAGCACACTTCCCTTCCCAAGCGTTATCATGTTTTTCTGCAATACGGAAAGGGGAATCATGGGCGTCATTAATGCATCAATGGAAGTAATAATCGTAACCTTCTCATCACAGAGAATGCTTTTCAATGCTTTCATGCGCTGAACGGAAAGCTGATTACCATTGATATCCGCCTGATAAAAAATCAGATCTTTCGCCGGATAGTAATAGGCCTCCCGGTTATAAAACAAATATTCCTCATGTATTTCTTTGGCACGCAAATCACTGTAAGTCACAATTACAGAGGCATCTACCGCTTCCGCAAGGGCACTGATCATATGTATTTTTTCCGAATCCACACAGCCGGAAATTCCTATGCTCTTTTTTTCTTTCCCTGTGTCATCCGCCAGTTCTCCCAATACCTCCTGGAACCATCCGTATCCCAAAAGTGGCGTATTTAACAATTTCATACGAATCATCCTGTCCTTTCCGCAAATATATCCCAACCTCTTCGCCTGCTTGCTAATTAAACCGATTCATCGCTTTTTCTGCCCCATCGGTGATTAATAACTCTACCGCCTGAGCCGTTTTCTCAAAGCTTTCCTCCATAATGCGCCGTTCTTCTTTTTCAAAATGCCCCAGCACATAATCCGCCAAATCATATCCTGCCGGTTTTTCTCCCACACCGATTTTTACCCGATGAAACTGTTCATGTCCCAAATGTAAAATAATATTTTTCATTCCGTTATGTCCCCCGGCGCTTCCCTTTATACGAATCCGGAGTTGTCCCGGTGCCAGATTGATATCATCATAAAGAACGATTAATTCCTTTGTCTCATCTATTTTAAAATAGTCTTTCACCAGGCGTACACTTTCTCCGCTGAGATTCATAAAAGTCTGTGGTTTTACTAAAACAACTTTTTCACCTGCAATCATTCCTTTTCCAATAATCGCCTTAAATTTTTCCTCTCCCATTGTTATGTGATTCTTTTTCGCAATTACATCAATAGCAGAAAAACCTACATTGTGTCTGGTGTGTTCATATTTTTTTCCGGGGTTTCCCAAACCAACTATCACATACATTTTCTTCCTCCTTGGGGACGTACCTTTTGTCACGAGGAATGTCCCTCCGTCACGAGGAGTGTCCCTCTGTCACGAGGAATGTCCCTCTGTCACGCACATCATATCCACTTTTGCCTGCAAGAAATGCGGCATATGTTCTTTCATTTTACTGACATTACAAACTTTTCGCAATGCCGAAAAATTCAAAAAATACCTATATAGTAATAGAATCCGTTACCGTAAATAATTTTACAAACAACTTTATCGCCAACAACAGAAATCCCCATCCCTGAAAAACGGAAAAAATGCCGCGACATATGTCGCAGCATTTTCCTTTTGTATCTTCGTTTCGTAAAACCTATTCGGAAACGGCTTGCTCGTAACTAGTTAAAATTAATCTTTGAATCTCATCACGAACCTCCGTTTTAATCGGGTGCGCAATATCACGATAAGTTCCATCCTGAGACTGTTTACTTGGCATTGCAATAAATAATCCCTGGTTTCCCTCAATTACCTTAATATCATGTACAACAAATACATCATCAATGGTAATTGACGCAACTGCTTTTAATTTTCCTTCCCGATCTACTTTACGAATTCTGATGTCTGTTATTTCCATTTTTATCCCCCTTTATGCTTTACATCAATCAAATAACCCCAACATTTGGTTTACCGGAGAGGGCATCTGCCCCTCCGATTTTTGTCTTTCATTACTTAAATAACATACCGTTCACCTTTTTCAACAACAACCTTAATTCCATCCTCACCTTTATGATAAGAATTTGCGCGAATGGTATCACGGCTCTCAACAATACAATTCTCAATATGTGAATTGTCCCCAATAAATACATCATTAAGAATGATAGAATTCTTAATTACACAATTGTTCCCCACAAAAACCTTCTTGAAAATGACGGAATTCTCTACCGTACCGTTGATGATACTTCCACTGGCTACAAGGCTGTTCTTCACGCAAGCGCCCACATTATATTTTGCAGGCGGAAGATCATCAATTTTTGAATAAATATCCGGATACTGCTTAAAGAAATAATTACGGATATCCGGCTGTAAGAAATCCATATTGGAATTATAGTAATCCTGAATCGTGGAAATATTCTTCCAGTAATCCGTTGTCTTATAGGCATATACGCGTTTTAAGTCCTTATAACGAATCAGGATATCTTTTACGAAATCATAACGATTCTCCTCCGCAGCCTTTTCAATCATCTCAATCAACTGTCTTCTTCGAATCACATAGATTCCGCAGGAAATAGTATTTGATGTAGCCTTTACCGGTTTTTCATCAAATTCCACGATTCTTCCGTCATCATCTACTTTCACACAACCAAACCGTTCCAGATTACCATCATCATGTAAATCCTTACAAACAACCGTAATATCGGCTTTTTTCTCAATGTGATATTCCAGAACTTTATTGTAATCCATCTTGTAAATGCAATCTCCGGATGCGATTACTACATATGGTTCGTGACTGTCTTTTAAGAAATCCAGGTTCTGGGCAATTGCATCTGCCGTACCGCGATACCAGTCACTGTTTTCCAGTGTTCTGGTCGGTGTAAATACATAAAGTCCACCCTGCTTTCTACCAAAATCCCACCATTTTGAAGAACTGAGATGTTCGTTCAGGCTTCTTGCATTATCCTGTGTCAAAACCGCAACCTTCTGAATGCGGGAATTGGTCATATTACTAAGTGAAAAGTCAATGCTTCGGTAACTTCCTGCGATTGGCATTGCGGCAACCGCTCTCTTGGCAGCCAAATCTCCCATCTTGCTGTGCTTGGTTCCGCCACCGGCTAAAATGATTCCCATCGCTCTCATGCTTTTTCACCTTCCTTTACCAATGATTTACCACTCGCAAGCGCCATGTTCGGATAGTCCGCTTCTGTTGTCTCCCCATAAACAACAACATTCTTTCCTATCGTTACTCCGGCAGGAACTGTGGTATGCTCGCCGATACATACAAGGCCATGGTTGTAAATATGTGGATCCGTTTCATTGTCCACTTCTGCTCCGATACCGGTTTTTACTCCATCTGCCACAACCGTATTCTCTGCAATAATGGTTTTATTTAATTCACAGTTGGCGCCAATCACCGTCTCATTCATAATGATGGAATCACGAACAACCGTATCTTTTCCTATCTCCACATTGCAACCGATAATCGAGTTATAAACTTTACCGTAAATCTGGGAGCCTTCTCCAATCAAACTCTTTTCAATCACACTGTCCGCAGATATGTATTGTGGCGGAAGTGCATCGGACTTGGTGTAAATCTTCCAGTATTCTTCATACAGGTTGAATTCCGGAATGATATCAATCAATTCCATATTGGCTTCCCAATAAGAATTCAGCGTTCCAACGTCCTTCCAGTATCCGTTGTATTCGTATGCGTAAATCGGAGACTGATTTTCATGGCAATACGGAATAATATGTTTTCCGAAATCCAGAGACGGCTGGTCTGCTTTTGCCAGCAATGCCTCTTTCAGGGTCTTCCAGTTGAAAATGTAAATACCCATGGACGCCAGATTACTTCTCGGATTCTCCGGTTTTTCCTCGAAATCCACAATCTTACGATTCTCATCCGTAATAACAATTCCGAAACGTTTTGCTTCCTCATACGGAACCGGCATAACCGCAAGGGTTACTTCTGCCCCATTTTCCTTATGGAAATCAAGCATTACTTCGTAATCCATCTTGTAAATATGATCACCGGAAAGAATCAATACATATTCCGGATTGAAACTGTCCATGTAATCAATATTCTGATAGATAGCATTCGCAGTACCTGTATACCATTCGGTATTGCTCATCTTCTCATATGGTGAAAGGATACTTACACCACCAACATTACGGTCCAAATCCCATGGAATACCAATTCCGATGTGAGCATTCAACCGTAAAGGCTGATACTGTGTCAATACACCCACAGTGTCAATGCCGGAATCGATACAGTTACTCAAAGGAAAATCGATAATACGATATTTTCCTCCGAAAGAAACTGCCGGTTTTGCCACTTTTCTCGTCAACACGCCCAGTCGACTACCTTGCCCCCCGGCCAAAAGCATGGCTATCATTTCTTTCTTAATCATCTTATCACCTCTAGCACTTTAATTTTGTAACCCTCAATAATGATTTACATCATGCAAGCACATCGGCTCACTTGTTGCCATTATAACATAGCTTTTTGTGAAAGTATATATTAGAAATGCATTTTGTATTCTTTTTCTCAAATTTTTCATGTCATTTTTACACAATTTTTACTATATTTATTCTTCACTTTTTGTGCATTATCACTTTAATGTCACCTGCTCTTTCGTTACTTTTTCACAATTTCAAAAAAATCAGGCTGCCGGGAGCGAATATATTGAAATGTTGTTTGTATTTTTTTCGCATGAGTATTATTGAAATATTGTTTGTATTTTTCCTCGTGAGTATATTGAAATATTGTTTGTATTTTTTTATCTCGTGAGTATAATGAAATAAGTAGTTATCTGTTTACATAAGATAAAGAGCAGTTGCTTATCAATCGATGCGACAGACCGGTTTTGAACCAGGGTTGCAAAGTCTGCGCGACAGACCGGTTTTGAACCAGGGCTGCAAAGTCTGCGCGACAGACCGGTTTTGAACCAGGGCTGCAAAGCCTGCGCGACAGACCGGTT
>JBJEMA010000008.1:0-7643 GCA_051879435.1 Lachnospiraceae bacterium | reverse complement strand
AGAGCAACCGGCTCATAACCGGTCGGTCCTGGGTTCGAGTCCCCGAAGGTCCATTAAGGAAACATGTTTATGTTTTCTTTTTCTTTTAGAAAGATATTATATCCGAAATTATATTTGGCCTAGTGGCTCAGTTGGTTAGAGCGCCGCCCTGTCACGGCGGAGGTCGTCGGTTCGAGTCCGATCTGGGTCGTTTCCAATTTATCATGCCGGCGTGGCGGAACTGGCAGACGCGCAGGACTTAAAATCCTGTTGTAGAAATACAGTACCGGTTCGATTCCGGTCGCCGGCATTAAAAACACTCAAGTGATTGAGTGTTTTTTACTTTTAATCGCTAAGATAACATAAATTTTCTTATGTAAATGCATTTATTCTTTGCGTTGTTTTTCCTCTTTTTATGAGAGGAAGATTGTTCATTATTTTTTCTTTTCTTTTCATGTAACGGGAGGAAGTTTGTTCATTATTTTTTCCTTTCTTTTCATGTAACGGGAGAAAGTTTGTATATTATTTGTTTTGAAAAAAATCATTTCTATGGTATTATAATGAAAAAATCAGGAGAATCAAAAAGAAATATTTCGAAAAAACAGCATTTCCTATTTGGAGCATTGATTTTAGATATATTGTTTATGACTTTCATTTCTTTGGGGTATAAGAATGCCAATTATGTTTTCCTTAATGGGGACAATAGTTTTACAAATGCTCAAATAGATGTTGTTTATGCATCAAACAATTGTCATTTGAATGTATTAGAAACAGAGTCCACTGATTTTGGAGCAGTTTCTTCAAATATTAATTTTTCTGCACTTGAAAGTAATGTGGATTATCAGGAGTCGGCGGTTGAAAAAGAAGTTACTGTACCGCCGGAGAGAAATGTGACATCGGAGATGGTTGCGCAGAAACTTTTATCTTCGGAAGACATTTGTTCCGTATTTGAACCGATATCTACTGAATCTGTGGTAAAAGGAAACAATGTTGTAAATAAGACATTTTATAACGATTATGTGGAGCCGTTTCTTGCGCAGGATACTTTGTCTTGTTTTCATTCCCGGTTGGAAATAAATCGGAGTAAAGCATATCCTTTTGAAATTAATTCAGAAAATCAGACTATCGGGCACAGCATTCAGGTAATTGATGGAGTAACTTATATTGATGGTATTTTAATCGTAAATAAGACATATAGTTTGCCGGAATCTTATCATCCGGGTGCCCTTTATCCTGAAGTGTTATCTTCTTTTGATGCAATGAAAAGCGCTGCACAAAGCGTCGGCCTGAATATTTACATAGCCTCCGGATTTCGGTCTTATGGCCGTCAGGTTTATCTTTATAATCATTATGTTAATCGGGATGGACAAACTCAAGCGGAAAGATTTTCTGCAAGACCCGGGCATTCGGAACATCAGTCAGGTTATAGTTTTGATTTAAATACAATAACAGACAAGCAGGGAACAACAGCGGAATCTGTCTGGGTTGCGGAGCATGCCCACGAATACGGTTTTATTGTCCGTTTTCCGGCCGGAAAAGAAGAATATACCGGTTATTTATATGAGCCATGGCATTTGCGTTATGTCGGAATTGAGTTAGCTACCTATTTGTACGAAAATAATCTTTGTCTGGAAGAATATTTTGATATTCCATCGGAATACGAAGATTAGAGACTTATTTTAATGGATTTGTCACATCAAACTGTTGATTTTCAATGTAACTTATGGGGCTGTGCACTAAGTAATTAGTGCACAGCCTCTTTCTTAACACCTTACCATTACTGTCAAATTCTGTTTCTATACTTTCCTTGACAATACAGACATTATGCAATAAAATGCAAATGATTTGCAAATTCACCATAACCAGCAGAAGGGATTGGGTTATATGAAAATTTCAACCGGATATCAGACACAGAGTCGTGCAAAAATAATGGAATATTTGCAGAGAAACGCCCAAAGAACAGTTACAGTCAGCGAAATTGAACAATATATGAATGCGTCAGAAAACCCTGTCAATATTACCACGATTTATCGTTATTTGGATAAACTGGTGAAAGAGGGAACAATATCAAAATTTGTTTCCGGCTCCGGCGATAAAGCCGGCTATCAGTTAACGGAACATGTGCATTGTTGTAAAGAACATTTGCATATACAATGTGACGGGTGTGGCAAAGTAGTTCACATAGATTGTGGCTTTATGGATGAAATTGCAGAACATTTTCTGAAACATCATGGATTTTCTCTTGATTGTGCCGGAACTATTTTACATGGTTTGTGTGAAAATTGCCGCAATGAAGGGTAAATGAAAGACTGTCGCAATCGACAAAACTGAACAAGTGAAAAGGATTGCAACAAGTGAAAAAAATCGCAAAGCCGGAAAGGTTTATGATAAGGTGAAAAGATGATTTGTCTAAGTGGTAAAGATTTGACCTTGGGATACGACGGAACGGTCTTAATCGGTAATTTGAATTTTGAAATTAATGAAGGAGATTATGTCTGTGTTATTGGCGAAAATGGCATAGGCAAAAGTACCCTCATCAAAACGATACTAAAATTAAAGCGCCCCATGGGTGGAAAAATTCAATTATTTGAGGGGGCAAAAAAAGGTAGTATCGGCTATTTGCCCCAGCAGACACAGATGCAGAAGGATTTTCCGGCATCGGTTGAGGAAATTGTAAGAAGCGGTTTTTGCAGTAAAATGGGTTTGCGCCCATTTTTCACGAAAGAAGAAATAAAAACGGCAGAATACAATATGAAAAAGATGAGTATATTGGATCTAAAACATCGTTGTTACAGGGAATTATCCGGAGGACAGCAACAGCGGACACTTCTGGCAAGGGCGCTTTGCGCAACGGAGAAACTGCTTATTCTGGATGAACCGGTGGCCGGCCTGGATCCAATGGCAACCGAAGAAATGTACGAAATTATAGAACGACTGAATCGTGAGGATAAGATTACGATTATGATGGTCACCCATGATATGATAAATACCATGCGTTACGCATCTCATATATTTTATTTGAGTGGCAATGGCTACTTCTTTGGTTCAAAAGAAGAATTTCTGTCATATGCAGAAAAAAATGATATTGCTGTCCTTGCGGTAGCGGCTAAGGAGGCGAAAAAATGAGTACACTCCTATATTATTTTAGTTTCCCGTTTGTCCGTAATGCTTTAATTGTTGGCGTGCTGATTGCGCTTTGCGCTGCTCTGTTTGGGGTTCCTCTTGTATTAAAACGTTACTCTTTTATCGGCGACGGTCTTTCTCATGTGGCGTTTGGTGCTATGGCCATTGCAGGTATAATGAATCTTTATTCGGAAATGCTTGTAATTCTTCCTATTACGGTATTGACGGCGGTTATTCTGCTTCGAACCGGACAAAATTCGAAATTAACGGGAGATGCAGCGATAGCAATGTTTTCCGTTTCCGCTTTGGCAATCGGATATCTGGTAATGAATATTGCAGGCACATCTTCCAATATCAGCGGTGATGTTTGCAGCACTCTATTTGGCTCAACCTCTCTTCTGACTCTGACGGAAAAAGATGTCATGGTGTGTGCCATTACTACAGTGATTGTAATTAGCCTGTTTGTGCTCTTGTATCAGAAGTTGTTTGCTGTCACATTTGATGAAGATTTTGCAAAGGCAACTGGGGTAAATGTGAGCACATACCAGTTGCTGATTGCAATTATGACTGCTTTAATTATCGTGGTTGCAATGAAATTGGTGGGAACGCTACTGATTTCTGCCTTAATTATTTTCCCGGCATTGTCTGCAATGCGCTTATTTCGGTCATTTAAAAGTGTTATGTGGGCAGCTTCCATTATGGCAGTAGTATCTGCAACTGTGGGAATGATTATTTCCATTTTGGCAGCAACCCCAACCGGCGCAACCATAGTTGTGACAGATTTATGCCTTTTCCTTTGCTGTATTCTTCTTCAAAAAATTTGTCGAAAAGGATGATAAAAATAAATAAATCGGCAAAATTGATAATACTTGACGAATGCAGAGAGAAAAGATAAACTTAAATAGAATAGAATGTTACTGTTCTTCATAGAATTATCTAGCATTTTGTTCAAAGAGATATAGAAAGGGGTGTTGTTTATGGCAGAGAGATATGTCGTAAGAGACACGAAGTCAGGAGAATATTTAGCTGAAAAGTTCATGAGGGGCGCCTACTTTACCAATGATATTTCACAAGCAATCAAGTGCAAGAGCAGGGACGAAGCGCAGGGAAAGATGGAAAAGCAAACCGTTAAACCATCATCACAGTTGACAATCGATGCAGTTAACTTTTCATAAAGGGTTACCCGTTTCGGGTGACCTTTTTTTAAGGACGCTGAATGAGGATTTTTTGGTAAATGCTGAATGAGGATTTCCAGGCAAATGCTGAATCAGGGATTTTTTAGAGGAATGAGGCTTTTGGCGAATGCTGAAAGAGGACATTATTATAATGAATGTATTATGCAGATATTAAACGGAAATACAAGGAGACTTTTTATGGAAAAAATTGCAAGTTTTACCATTGATCACAACAAACTTCAACCGGGAATATATGTATCCAGAAAAGATAAAGTGGGGGCTGAAACCATTACCACATTTGACTTGCGGATGACTTCTCCAAACGAAGAGCCGGTTATGAATACGGCAGAAATGCACACCATTGAACATTTGGCTGCTACCTATTTGAGAAATCATCAGGTTTATAAAGATAAAGTGATTTATTTTGGCCCGATGGGTTGCCGGACGGGTTTTTACCTGCTTTTGGCGGGGGACTATTCTTCGAAAGACATAGTTCCGCTGATGACGGAATTATTTGAATTTATTCGAGATTTTAGGGACGAGGTTCCGGGTGCATCTCCAAAGGATTGTGGTAATTATCTGGATATGAATCTGGGGATGGCGAATTTTTTGGCGAAAAAATATCTGGATCAGGTAATCTATGGAATTGAAGAAAGCCGTCTGATTTATCCACAGTAGAGATGAGGCTGATTTTCCGGAGCGATTTGTTCGAAAGACCGGGGAGATATTGCCGGAATGATTTGTCCGGAACGATTTGTTCGGAAACGATTGGGTAATCATTAACAGAGAAGTGTTTTGATGAGCAGGAATTATAGCATAGAAAAGGAAGAGCAAATGAACAAAATTGGTATTATCGGGGCAATGGATTTAGAAGTTGCAACATTAAAAAAGAACATGATGTTGAAAAGGACTACAATGAAAGCGGGTATGGAATTCCTTGAAGGAACCATTTCCGAAGTAGAGGTTGTAGTGGTAAAATGCGGAATTGGAAAAGTGAATGCCGGCATGTGTGTTCAGATTTTGGCAGATTGTTTTGCTGTGACCCATGTAATTAATACGGGAGTGGCAGGTTCTCTTCGAGCAGAGATTAATATTGGCGATATTGTGATTTCCACAAATGCGGTTTATCATGATATGGATGTTACTGTATTTGGTTATCAGTTGGGAGAAGTTCCGCAAATCGGACGGCAGGATTTTCCGGCAGATGAGAGGATGCAAACCCTGGCAAAATCTTCTTGCGAAAAAGTTAATCCGGATATTCAGGTGTTTGCAGGACGAGTTGTGAGTGGTGACCAATTTATTTCCAGCAAGGAAGTCAAGGAACATTTAATTCAGACATTTGACGGACTTTGCACAGAAATGGAGGGGGCGGCCATTGCGCATGCCGCGTACCTGAACGAAATTCCATTTGTTATTATTCGTGCAATTTCGGATAAGGCAGATGACTCTGCACAGGAGGATTATCCTACTTTTGAAAAGAAGGCTGCAGAGCATTGCGCAAGTTTAATTATGGATATGCTAACAACAATCTAAACTTTGCCCGAAAGTTGCCGAAATAATAAACAGAGTGACGCTATGTATGCCGATATAGGAATGCGGTTCGAACAGAAATGTAACACATATGGGAAAGTGTGATGTTAATGCATAAACTGTGCGCAAGTTATTACGCAAATTATAACAAAATAAACACATAAAATGTTGGACAAAATACATGAAATGTATTATTATAGAGTAGACGTCTAAAGTTATGTCGACATTTTAAAGGGGATAAATCAAAGCGAGGAGTTAACAAAATGGCAAAGATATTGATTGTAGATGACGCAGCTTTCATGCGTATGATGATAAAGGATATCTTGACAAAGAATGGTTATGAAGTTGCCGGCGAGGCCGAGAACGGTGTTGTTGCCGTTTCTAAGTATGGTGAGATTAAGCCGGATCTCGTTCTGATGGATATCACTATGCCGGAAAAAGATGGTATTCAGGCATTGAAAGATATTAAAGCGATTGATGGTGGGGCAAAGGTTATTATGTGTTCAGCAATGGGACAGCAGGCTATGGTTATTGAAGCAATTCAGTCCGGCGCTAAGGATTTCATTGTAAAGCCGTTCCAGGCAGATCGTGTTATTGAGGCAGTTAAGAAAGTTGTAGGTTAATTTATATTTTTCCTTTTTGAGATATTAAGACTTCACATTTTTGTGGAGTCTTTTTTATTCCGGAATCTTTTCGGTGGAGTTCACCGAAACCCTTTTTGTTGTGGTACAATGATGCATATAACCTGACCTTGGGAGTTGAACTGTAAAATATGGTGCTAAGCCATGGATTAAAACCTATGGCTTGGCATTTTTTATTTCTCCCTCATTCAAAAAATAGGAGGTTAGTGGAAGGTTACAGAGAGCAGCGAATTCCTTTATGAATGTCGTTCCTCTCGAAAGATTTATATATTTTCTGTCACACTATTTCAAACAGGAATACAATTATTATAAAAGTTCCAAAAGTGAAAAAACGGTAGATCAAGACCTAAAAGCTGTACGTCGTGCAAAAAAAACTGTATGTCGTGCAAAATGTATTGAAAAATAAAAAATAATTGATATATTTATGATGATAATTACAGCAAAAAACTTTTTCTGCAAAAAAAATGTCATTTTCTGCAAAACCTATTGACCTTTCTGAAATTATTATATTAATTATTCCTAAAAGCACACTGCACTACTGTTTTACATAAAGAATATTGCTTTTGAATGAAAGTCAAAAATAAAGTTATTAGGACAAGGGGGGAATTTTATGGTTATCCAATTCGGCGTAAAACAACACATCAGAATGGCAGAAACTTACCGGTGGGCGGAGGAAGAACTGGTAAAGTACTTAAGAATACAAAACGAACTAATCGATGACAGCAAACGGTACTGGAACGGAGAAACGGCAGAATCTTTCCGGCAGGACTATGAATATATGCTGCAGGAAGGAGAATATGCAGCATTTTTGAAGCATGTCCGCGGAATGAAAGAGGTCATGGAAGAATCCATCCCACGCCTAAGACGGTTGCAGCAGATGGTTGTGGAGTTACCCACAGCATACGGTCTTCCCTGTGATGAGGAGGCCCCGGAGACTTTGCGTCTCGATGAAGAGGCTGTTGCAAGGTACCATGAACTGTCAGACGAAATCATAGAGAGAAAATATCATTTCTACGAGGAAATGACCAGTGTCATGGATGGATGCGAAGGCCTGGTGGACTTTTCCGAGGATAGGCGCGAACTGGAAAAACTCCTGGATGAGATACAGCAGATGAAAACTTATAAGAGAATGCTGGATGAATATGCCGATGAAATGCGTCGCATGGACAACTGGATGGTGGAGAGGTTGTCGGAA
>JBJEMA010000007.1:6782-30754 GCA_051879435.1 Lachnospiraceae bacterium | reverse complement strand
CATAGGGCGTTTGCACCACAGGACCAAAATATTTTTTCCCTCATATCTCTGAAGTTCTTCTTTGAGAGTTTCAATATCTTCTAAAGAATATCCCGACTCCTCCCAAGTTTCTAAATGCTCTAAAAATTCTTCCATAGTACCAGCTTCATAATAATCTCTATAACTTCTACCATTTCTCTTTTCATATGTTTCTATCATCCCGATTTGCTTTACGGGGATAATTCCATAAATACACAGTATAATTACAATCCTACATACATAACAAAAGGCAACCAGACCGACAATAGTCAAAATTATCTTTTTTCAATTCTTTTTTACAAACTTAATAATCCAAGGAAATATAACCATAGAATTTCTCCCTACAATTCAATTGTCATTACCGGATGATATTGATTTCTACTAATTTATACCTGACAAGAGGTCATAACATATCAGTTACAAATCAGTTTCATATTATTTTCATAATTAGTACCATTCATAATATCGGGATGTAACTATATATTTCCGGTATTTCGTTATATAAATATATATTTTTGTCCTCTGTTCAGACTCCACATAATTGTGGTGGGATGCAAATACCCTTTTACGTGGATCATCTCTATAATATGTTAAATAATCTATAGGAGCATGACTGTATATAATCAAAATATTATTTTCATCATACCTCTGAAGTTCTTCTTTAAGAGTCTCAATATCTTCCAAAGAATATCCCGACTCCTCCCATCTTTCTAATCTATCTGAAAACTCTTCCTTTGTATCTGCAACATAATCAAGCCATGACTGTGTTTCAAATGTTTCAACCGTACCGATTTCTTTTACTGGAATGTAAGCAAAAGCAATGAAGTGAAGAACAATCCTAAAGACAAAACAAAAGGCAACCAGACCGACAATAGTCAAAATTATCTTTTTTCAATTCTTTTTTACAAACTTAATAATCCAAGGAAATATAACCATAGAATTCCTCCCTACAATTCAATTGTTGTTACAGTATGATATCAGTGAAAAGTCGCATCATTCCGGCAGATGCATACGGATTTGCAGAGAAAATGTCTGACTCTCTATGCAAATCCGATACATTATAATCTTGTTTCTGCTCTTTTGTTCCAGCGTATCTAAAGAGTAATTCGATATTTATAAAACTTAATCACCCAAAGGAATATAATTATATACATCTCCCAGTTCTATTGTTGTTACTGTATTATTCTGAAGATCAATTACTGCATATTTATCCCGGATTCTCCAAAATGTTTCTTCTCTGTAATGATATAAAGCGTATTGACCATTATCCGTATTCGTATAAATAACACATCCCAGAGGGTCGTTATCTATATCATCTTTGTCACCCGAATGCCATGTTCTTGGAAAAGTACACGAAAAATTATCTCTATAAGGATGAACCACTCTATTGGCATTTAATTCCGACCAATATGTATAAAAAGTCCCTTGTTTATACGATAGTCTGGCGTTACCGTTTGCTAATGGTCTGACTGAACCATCCCATGCATAAACAACATCTACATCCTGAGAATTTAGAAAAGCCTGCGCAACATTTCCCTGAATCTGAAAGGTCGTATTATATTCATCATCTTCTTTTACAAAATCAACATTGATTGCATCCAACAAACCTGTATTACAGGAATAAATAAACAATGCACGAATAGGCTTACAATATTCATCCGCCCCCAGATCATGAAGAATATAACTATCCGTATCGGAACCTACTTTTCCATCGGGACTAACTGTTAGGTTCTGAGGCTCACGAACAATCACATTATTTTCATCCATACCATTATCAATTATTAACGCATAATATGTACCATGCATAATGATATAGACCTCATCAATTTTCATGTCGCCTTCTCCCGGCTCCATACATCTCCATGCATCAAGAAATTCCTGTTCGGTAGAAACACAGATTTTTTCTATCTGATTTTCATTTTCATATCCCAAACTATATTGTATCCTGTCCCCAACTCCATCTGCCTGCCCATCTTTATTCAGTTCCTCCGTATAAATGACATAACTCCTTCCATGGTCATTTGGCGTAACTGCTCTAACTACATCTGCCGTGATGCTGTCATTGACAGGAAGATTATCTGCCGAAAAAGAATATTGCACATCCGTATGGATGTTATCCAAAAGCACAAGTGTTGGCCATCCTGTATCCGCAGCATTAGCAACACTGAATTTCAATGTAACATATTGTCCTGCATATTCGGAAATATCATATTCTGTACTGTTCCAGCCGGTCATCCAGATATCGCTATAATCATTCAGTTTAACTTCCGGAGATACACATATCAATTTTCCCGCAGAAGTATTGTCAGCACCATATTCTTCTGCCAAAGAATTGACAGAATATCTTCCTATCACATTCTCGCTTCCTTCATCCACCACAGATAAGGATATATAAAACGGATCATCATAGCGTGAACTTATATACTCTAAAAATTCCGCAGATAAAAAGTTCCAGTCAACACTGAGTTTTTCTGCTTCTTCAGGGATATAACACTCCTGAAAAAGTGCTCCTCCAACCATATTGTTACCAATACCGGTTGAAATCGAAGCCATATAGTTTCCCTCAGTAGGTTCTATATTACCAAGTCTTGTTAACGCTCTACAGTCTCCTACATAATTCCATCCAATTGCCCTGCCCATAAATCTCCATGGATCCACCGCCATAATATGCATCCAGTGTTATTTCATAAGAGGCTTCTGTTGTCATTCCCTCAAGCAGTAAGTTCTCCAGTAGATAGCCATAACCAAACTTAATATATTTGTTCGTTACCGCTCCGTTATATCCATAATATGTCCTTGCGCCATGTGCCTTTAAAGCATCCCAGATTGCATCATTTCTCTTTCAACTACAACTTTGGCAACATTTCTTAGAATTTGAAACATCATTATTTCTTTTTTTCTCATATTTTCCCTCCTGAATTTTTTATTTACTTTCTAACAAATTTTCCCCTAGAAGTAATACTTCTTGCAGAAATCGCCCAAATTTGACAGAAATCGCCCAAAAAAAAGACTTCCGGAACAACCGAAATCTTTTCTCTTCAAATAATTTTTCATCCTATATCATATTTGGGAAGAAAATCGTAAATATAAATTCGTCATTTTCTGTTTTGATATGATATATTCCTTTATATTTAGCAATCACATCTTTTATATTTTCTATTCCAAACCCATGATACTGAACATGTTCTGTTTTATGCGAAAGAATTCTTCCATCCTTCATAATTAATTCTTGTTTAAAAGTATTTAAAATCGAAATAACCAAACAATCACTTTTTTCTATTTTTATCTTTATTACTTTATTCTCACACTGTTCACATGCTTCAAAAGCATTGTTAATTAAATTTGATAAGAGAATAACTAAATCCTGATCCTCTATTGTTATCTCCGATAAATCACTAAGTTTGAATATCATCAATATATTTTTTTTGCATGCTTCATGATATTTTGAATTAAGTATGCGATTAATAATCTGATGATTCGTGTTAATAACATCTTGATTTGAAATGGTATTATCCTGAATCTTTGAGATATAATCATTTAGTTTTTCTATTTCATTATGTTTTGCCAACATTGAAATACAATGAAGATGATTTCGAAACTCATGAATCATTTTACATTGCTCTTCAAAATGCTGTATCGAAGAATAATACATTTCCGTTTCATTCTTTCCTCGTTCCCTTGCTAATCGATATTCTGCCAATTCATTTTCTTTCCTTATAGCATCTTTTAATAAGCAGAACATAAGAACATTCATTAGAATTAAACCGCCGCAAATCCAAAATAAAATTGTTCCTATATTATCATTTTCGACATAATCAATTTAGAACAAGAGAATCAAAATCGTAATGAGACTGAATAAAGGGAAAATAGAAAATCTCACCCATTCTGTTTTCGATAACATATCGGCTTTCTTTTTTTGAATAGTTTTCCCGGAAATTGAGATTACAAAGAAAAACACCAGATAACAAAACAATCCTAAAATATCACTTTTAAAATCATTTTTAAGTAGTTCCTCAACTTTTAGACGAAAAACATATTGCATTATCACAAAAACAAGATACTCTAAAGTCATCTCAGAACCATGGAATATTACAACCAACAAAAATGATTTATTAAGATCTATTTCATAAATTCTCCAAATAATACTAGCATTAAAACAAATGACTAATATCTGCTTTATGATAATTTTATCAACGAGAAAAAATGAAATAACCCCATTCAAAAAAATCATGAATAGCAATAACAGTGATGATTTCGTTTTACTTATATTCCTTTTTGAAACAAACATGTCGAAATAAATATTTAACAGCGCAACATAAATTATTGTCAATATCAATGTTACAAAATATGACATATCAAAAGACCTCAATATTATGAAAAAAAGTTTCTTCTGTGACATGATATCGCGGTTTAGCAATATTAAGTTGTGTCCCATCATGTAAATACAATTTGTAGCGTTCAATTTTTGCAGAATATCTCATATTAACCAAAAAACTTTTATGAATTCTGCAAAATTGCAATTCATCAAATAGTTCTGCCACTTCATCCAGTTTGCCGTACATGGTAAATTTTTTCAATTTTGATGTTTTCATATGAAACACAATTTTATGAAGATTACTTTCCAAATATACTATGTCACTAAGTTTTATCTCCTTTTTGCCTTCCTGAAAAGGGAAAACATATTTTTTCTCTTTTAATTCCATTTTTTGTAAAATACAATCCAGACTTTCTTCAATAGAATCAATTAGCAATTTGTCATTCTTTAGTATATATCTTACTGCATCAACTTTATATCCTTCTAAGGAAAAAATTACATATCCAGTGATAAATATCAAATAAACATTTTGATTCCACTTACGAATAATCCTGGCAATCTCTAATCCATCAATTTCATCCATGGAAATATCGAGAAAAACAATGTCATATGTATTCAATTCTTCTGATTTTAAAAGATCCTTCCCACTGGTATATGAATCAACATTATATTCCCGGGGATTTTTTACAAAATAATTTTGAATAATCTTCTTTTCCTGCTGTAAAAAGATTTCGTCATCATCACAAATTGCTATCTTTATCATATGCTCTTACCACTAACCATCGTAATACTTTTTTGACTCTATTTCAGATTCCCTTTCACATCTTTAATGACAATGGATACGGAACCGGTCTCTTCCTGACGGAATTCAAACACCTCTGTATTTTCCAGATATTCTATCGGAACAAGAATTTCGATACCGTTTTCCGTCACAATCTTCTGCTTTTTCTTCAACTGCCTCTGGGTTTTTTTACTTACCTCTACCGGTTTTTGCGGCGGTATATCAATTTCTTCCAGTTTCCGGCGATAGACCTCCTTCGCCGCTTCGTTGTCGGCAAATACTGTTTTCTCCACATGCTCCGGACTGATGCTTTCGTAATCGGCAGCTTCCTCGGCAACCGACTGGCGATATTCAAACACCTTATTCGGAGCCTCATTTTTATAACACTCTTTAATGGTATCCATCACCACATTTTCAATGCTCTGCACAATTTCCTTTTCGGACTTGTTCAGTTCCAACTTCAAAATGCGGTCCGCCATGTAATTCATGGATTCTCCATTCACATGACATCTGGTGTCACTCATCCACACCTTTTGCTCATAAATGTTAATGAAGAAATAATCGTATTCCTTCTGGGTATGAGTCGGAAGCAGCCGGTAAATGGTCTTGAATTCCACCTTTCCATCGTCATCCACCACGCAACCGAATTTATTTTGGAAGTTTAATTTAAAAAATCCGATAACCGGCTGCTCTTCCACCAATGCCCACATAAACAGTCCGCTGCCATTTGGCAAATCCACTGCCTCTTGCAGCAATGTGTGAAGTTCATCTGCAATAACATCCACAAAAGCATCAAATCCGTTTGCATCCTCCGGAAGAATCTGCGCCAGGAAAGAATCCTCGGTAAAGCTGGATTTCTTTGCACTTACATTATCATAATTATAGGCAAAGAAATTCTGCATATAAGCCCACATTTCACTATCCGGATCGATAATATATTCATTATAATCCACAAATTTTTTCGCCGAATCGATGCATCCGATAAAGCAACGATGTATTTCAATTTTTGATTTTCTCATAAGACACCTCTATCTACTCTTATTTTATTTTTGTGATCCCATTGACTTCCGATGCGCCGTTTACTTCGCAGTGCCCATTTCGTCTTTGTCCCAGGTTCAGTATATCATTTTTTCGGGTAATCTGCCTATTTCTTTTGTGCCCAATCTATGGTAGAATAAAAAATAATTTTCGTTATGTTTCTGATTAGAAAATCAAAAGCATGGCATATTTCCCCGACACCAATTAGACAATTGTTATATGCGAAAGAAAAGGTACCTTTATGGCTGTTTCAAGTAATACACTGAATCTGTTGAATTTTCGTAATTGCAAGCGATGTGGCAAAGCATTTTCCACAATGCTGGATTATATGGTATGCCCGACCTGTATGGAAGAGGAAGCCGAGCGTTTTAACCGAACCCGGGATTACATTTATAACCATGGGAATGCTACGGAAGAAGATATTATTGAACAATGCCGGATTACTTCCGATGAATTGTCGCGTTGGATCCGGGAGGAAAAAATTACTCTGAGTGAGAATTCCAACATCAAATATCCCTGCGAAGCCTGCGGTACACTAATCAGCGGCGGACACTTCTGTCTGGACTGCAAATTAAAACTGCATGCCAAAACAGTCAAACAGGAAAATCCTATGTTAAACAATAACTCCATGCATCATTTCCATCGCGGATATTAATAAGAGGATAATTTTCCTAATTTTTGTTTGACATCCGAGTTGAACTATGATAAATTAGTCAATGGACATCAAGCAAGTCCAATGTGTGCGTAGCTCAGCTGGATAGAGCGTCTGGCTACGGACCAGAAGGTCGTGGGTTCGAATCCTGTCGCACACGTACAGCCTCGGAATTAGTTCCGGGGCTTATTTTTCTTTCCATAATTATGTTACATTTCCGAAATTAATTCGATTGCTCCAAACCGATTCATCCGATGAAAGGTTTTGCAATATAGCGGTAATCTTTATGAAAAATATCTCTTTTCCAAAAATTTCATTTTTTATCCTTGTGCTTGTTTCATCTTCCGTATTATACGGATGCGGGGAACAGGTTTGTTCCTACTGCGGAGAAGAAAAACAATGTCACGAGTATGATATTTTAGGAACCACAAGGTTTATATGTGAAGACTGTCTGAATAACCCTGCTGCCAGCATAATTTCCGGTAATGTAATCCAGGAATATTCCGACCTTCCCGTATCCGGCAATCTTGTGCTGGTTACGGATTATTTTCAATCCACTGATGTTACAACTTCCGAAGAGACGAATCATTCCGACGAGAATTTATCCGAAAGCAACGAAATTACCGGTAACAACAATACCTCCGGCGATCATGCGGCCGGCTCAGACGATGTGTCCGGCGATAACTTTTTCGATTCTGATAACGGCTCCGGAGATACCATTTCTTCCGGCTCTGACGATAATACCAATACAAATCCGGGAGAATCCGAATCTGCTCCGGAGAATTCCAATGCACAGGAATCATCCCAGCCCGTTGCATCTTACAACTCCGTCATGGGAAAATTAAATGAAACCTATGTTTCAGCCGGTCTTCAATTAGTTCCGGAAGACAACAACAATACCACCTTTGGTTTATATAATGGCGGCACTTTTCTTGGCATCAAATTTGCTTTCTCAAACACCGGTTCCACACCGCCTACCCTTTCCGTGCAGAATTATGGCAACGCAAATGCCTCTGATTATTCTGCCGCGTGTATTAATGCCATTCTCGCATTTTACGGAAGCGATGACTATGACGGGGTAGGTTATGACACTTATACCCGTACGCAGGAGCATGGCAATTATTCTGCCAACGGATTGCATTTCTATTACACCAATTATGGGTCCGCACAGGATGGCAATCCGGCCGTCACATTTGACATTTCCTGAAAGCAATCCTATTTTGTACATTTCTACGAAATTATCTCGTCATTTTCTACATGATTACCCATAATTTCTCCCTATGTTTTGTGACTTTTTCTAGTCAATATCTTTTCTTTCTGTTATAATAATATACGAAGGCATTTTAATGAATCAGCCGGAAAAAGAGGTTGAACCCGGGGATTCATTCAAGGGAAAGGTGGGCAAAAGAATGACAAACAATTCATACTATGATGAGATTATGTCACTTACCGGGCTGGAAGATTTCAAGGAATTGATTGACAGATGGCAGCGTTACAGTGACAATGTTACCCGCTTCAAGGCGAAACAGGGACTTGTGGTTCCAAACCTTGTATGGGTAAGTGACAACGGCATCGACCGTTACACATTATTAAGATTATTGACCGGTTATCTTGATTCAGCCGGCAATCTTATGGAATTCTACGGCAATGTAAAATATTTCGAATATTATTTGGAATATATTCCGGACAAGGCTAACAACTTTGAGATTCAGAAAATCGCAGAAAAGATTCGAGATGCTGCAGGATTTCGAAGTGAATATAAAGGACTTCTCTCCATTGAGTTGGACGAGTGGGCAGGCCATTTCAACGAAGATAATTTCATTAACATTTTGAAATATCTTTCTTCCATGACCGATGACATTATGTTTATTTTCAACATACATAATTATGACCAGAAGGCGGTTAATCAGTTGCTTCAGCTTCTGGTACTCTTCTTCCGCATTGAAGTAATTGATATGAAATTACCGGATTCGGAAGAACTTGGAAACTATGTACGAAGTGAGATTTCCGAATACGGACTGAATCTGGACAAGGATGCAGAAGAGATGGTAATTGCAACAGTTAATAAGCTGCGTGAAGATCAGTATTTTGCAGGTTATCAGATGTTAGACCGACTTGCTCAGGACATCGTTTATTCCGTATATACTTCCACCCCTCCGTACGACGGCGTCGTTACCAAAGGAATGATTTCCGGATTTGCGCCGGATGGAATGTATGTTTCCGAATTAATCCAGAACAATACGCGTGTATATACATCGCAGTTCAATAGTTAAGGGAGGGGAAATAAATGAGTTCAAGTCAGATTAAAAATACACGATACAAAAGTAATACCGGACAGACCAGATGGGCAAGCGAAGAAGAAATGCAGCTTTCCGCTACAAAGGTCAATTTGAAGGATGCACATTATCCTACCGGCGGTATTCCGGTAATGAGTGATGGACATACGGCTTATTTGGACGGTACCGATACCCATACATTGATTTTCGGTGCTACCGGTGCAAAAAAGACACGTCTTTTCATTATGCCAACCATTAACATGTTTATTCGTGCCGGCGAGTCATTTATTGTAACTGACCCGAAAGCCGAGTTGTACGCAAGAACCGCAGGATTTGCCATTGATAACGGATACAAATTGGTTGTATTGAATTTCCGTGATATCGGATACGGCGATATGTGGGATCCGTTGGCTCTTCCGTATGAATATTATTATCACTATGTTATGGACGAGAACGGCAATCCGGTATTAAATCCGGATGGTTCCGTCAAATTTGACCGTCGTGACGAAGCAAATAACCTGGTAAATGACCTGGCTGCAACACTTGCGGCACCGCAAAAGGAAAATACTTCTGATTTACTTTATCCGATGATGGCAGAAACGCTTTTGACTGCAAATATGTATTTGTTATTTGAAGCAGCTGCTGCCGAGGGTGCGGTTAACATGCGAAGCCTTACCGCTCTTTGTTCCCAGTCTTCTCTGGAATCCTTAAAGACATTGGCCGGTAAGATGAGTTCCCAGAATACCATCGGTATGTTGTTCAAGGGTACCCTTCTTGGAGAAAATGAAAAAACCGTTGCTTCCATTATGACGGTACTTTATGGTATGGTAAGTATTTTCAACATGAACAAACGACTTACCGATATGCTTTGCCATAACACCTTTGATATGCGTATGTTTGGTCACGAAAAGACAGCCGTTTACATCATCGTACCGGATGAAAAAACAACTTGTCACTTCCTCGTAACCATGTTTATCAAACAGGTTTATGAAATCCTTATCGGAGAGGCACAGCGTCAGGCATCCCTTTCTCTTCCAATACGAGTTAACTTCGTACTGGATGAGTTCTGTAACATTCCGAAGATTCCTGATATGCCTTCCATGATTTCTGCAGCTCGAAGCCGTAACATGCGTTTCTATCTGGTTGCGCAGTCTATCCACCAATTAAAAGGTCGTTACGGAGAAGATGCAGACACCATTAAAGGTAACTGCGATAACTGGATTTTCTTAACTTCCCGTGAACGGGATTTGTTAAATGAGATTTCCTTCCTCTGCGGTGAGATTGATGCATGGGGTCCTGGCGGTGCAGAAAAGAGACGCTTGATTTCCGTTACGGAATTACAGCGATTCAATAAACAGAAAGGTGAATGTCTGATTCTTCACGGTCGTCAGTATCCGTTCATTACTTATATGGCAGATATTGATGAATATCCGGAATTCAGAAATTATCAGACCATTCCGATTCCGTTTATTGATATTCCGCGGGTTAACACCTTCGATGTTGTTAAATTTACCACTAAGTTTGCATTCCAGCCGGATGGTGTGCCATTTAACGAACCGGACTAAGATTACATATCGGCACATTTCCTGATATACATAAGAAACGACAGGTCAAATCGACCTGTCGTTTTAAGTGCCGGAATCATGCGGAAACTCACTTTCCGTAAAACAGCAGCATGGCATTGTGAATGGAAGGCTTGAAAACCGTATCGTGGTCATAATCTTCAATCACCTCATACACCATAGTCAGTTCCTCATAGTTTCTTTCTTCCAACTCTTCAACGAACTCACTGACTGCATCTATAAAAACAGTATCCTCTTTGCTGCCTACGGTAATATACAGATTTGCCATAAGCACATTTTGATTAGCATAATATTCTTCTTCATAATTTCTAATATATTTACTTCCCGTATGTGCCTGCATGGAAGGGCTGCCGATATAATAATTTTCAAATACAGGTCTTCCAATTACATCATTATGAAACAAAACATAGTATGCAAAATATCCGGCATAGGAATGTCCGGCCAATGTGGTATTGTCCTCGGAAACTGAAAAAGTTTCGGACAGATAAGGAAGCAGATTATCCACAATGAAATGAAGAAAATCTCCCGGCTTATCTACCAGATCTCTTTCCCGAATGGTACGGTAATCGTAATCATTTGGATATCCGATGCTAACCAGAATTACCTCCTCCATTTCCCCATTCAGCATTAACTGTCGGAGTTGCGGATGGTCACTCAGACGCCATACACCGTCAGTCATTACAACAAGCGGATACTCCCTTGTCTCATCATAGTTTGGAGGCAAAGAAATGTGAACCACAAATGTATCATCGATTTCTTTATCATATATCGTTAATTCCTGAATATAATCTGCGGCCTCGTTATCCATTCCCACCACTTCATAATAGTAAATGTGGTCCGGGGAAAGTTTTCCCAAAGAAATACTGTCCGCCTCCTCCGGCAATAAGCCCGGTTCTCTTGCTTCATACGGCTCTTCTTCCGTTATATTTTCCCATGGCATCACCCGGTTGGATCGATTCGAGCCTGTAGTTTCTGTAGTATCTTCTGATAAGATTGCATTGTCAGATGTGCTAACCGTATCTGCCCCATCCGGCATTTCTTCGTAATTCTCTGTCACAATCGCCGTTCCTTCCTGTTCCGTCGCTGCCATGTTGACCGTTTGCCCGCAACCGGTCAATCCCATCACCACGCATCCACATAAAAACAATTGCCGCATATCACTTCGTCTCATCATAAAGGCCTCCTTTTCAATTGATGAGATAATGATATACGACAATCTGAGAAAATACCTATCCGAAATAGTTTTCTTTTGTCCAATTCTACAGGAGCGGCAAATACAATACTTTTTTTATCTCCCCGCTCTTCTTATAACGAACTTCCAAAGTCTCCCGGTCACCAAACCGATAAGAGGAAAATGGCATAAATTCGGTATAAATGCGATGCCACAGTTCCTGCATATCGCCGGATGAATCGCATTGAAACCGTATCCATTTCCCGGCAGGAATCCTTCTGGTGACCAACGGGAAGCCCACATTGTTGCATTCCGACATCGCCTCTGTCACTCCGTTAGCCAAAGAATCATCCCCGGATCGGTCAAAATAAGTGGCATCAACCGATACTCCAAATACATATTTCAGCCTCATTTCCTGATGATAGCGATATCCGATTACTGCCTCTTCAAAATCGCCGGAAAGAGCAACGGAAGAAATCTTTTCAAGCCCATTTTCCCTGCAGTGTTGTACAAAATCCGGCAGCAGGCTATGATTTTCTTCCATTTCTTCTTCCATAAAAGAATTTTCATAACCCAGAAGATAAATATCATCCAACTCTTCGATACAGTAATCCAGAACACTACCGCCTACCGCCTGTATCTTCAGTACGATTCGCGTAAATGTTTTCAACCCCTGATGATTCTTTCTCACAAAAGAAGGGGAAACCCCATGAAAGCGTTGAAATGCTTTTGTAAAACTTTCCGGAGTGTCGTATCCATATTTACAGGCAATTTCAAGGATGCTTTGTTTCGAATGAATCAACTCCTCGCCGGCCAGTGCCAGTCTGCGATTTCGAATATATTCTCCCACCGCATACCCGGTAATCACGCGGAAAATGGTTCGAAAATTGTATTCGGAAGAAAATGCCTGTTTGGAAATTTCTTCCGTTTTCAGTGCCTCGTCATCCAGCAAATGGTTCTCCATATATTCAATTGCATTTTGAAGATTTTCCAGCCACTCCATCTGCACACCTTTTCCTTCTTATTTGACCTGCCTTATTTGTTTCCCTTCCCCGGCATGTTTCTTTGTCGCCCGGCGCATCCATGAAAAAATCAGGAACGAATCGCATCCTTCATGGATTTCACATATTCCGCCACATACGGAATCGATTCTTTCCCATATTTTGCAATTATTTTCACGATTGCACTTCCTACAATAACACCATCAGAAACAGCCGCCATTTCCTTCGCCTGTTGCGGTGTGGAAATGCCAAATCCAATGGCGCACGGAATATCTGTCACCTTTTTGGCATCAACAATCAAAGATGCAATGTCCGATTTAATTTCGGAGCGAACGCCCGTAACTCCAAGGGAAGAAACACAATAAAGAAATCCCTCCGCCTTTTCCGCAATCATCCGGGTTCTGGTCAGAGAAGTCGGCGCAATCATATTAATCAAATCAATTCCGTATTGGTGACAATAACTGCGCACCTCTTCGCTTTCTTCAAATGGCACATCCGGAATAATAATGCCGTCAATTCCTGCTTCTTTCGCTTTGGAAAGAAAACGTTCTCTTCCATAGGAAAATACTGGATTATAATATGTCATAAATACCAGAGGAATCTGGGTTTTCTCCCGCACCTTTTTTACCAATGCAAACAGATCATCTGTAGTGGTACCGCTTTTCAGTGCCCGTTCATCTGCCTCCTGAATCACGACACCTTCTGCAATCGGATCCGAAAACGGAATTCCAATTTCTATCAGATCGGCACCCGCCTCCTCCATTGCATAAATGAGTTTTTCCGTTGTTTCCAGATCCGGATCACCGCCTGTAATAAATGCAATAAAAGCCTTCTTATTTTGAAATGCGTTGGAAATTCTAGTCATAAATGTTTACCCCCCTGTATCTTGCAATTGCAGCCACATCCTTGTCTCCGCGACCGGAAATGTTGATGACAATAATCTGATTTTTATCCATGGTCGGCGCCAATTTTATTGCATGCGCAACCGCATGAGAACTCTCTATTGCCGGAATAATTCCTTCCATTCGGGAAAGATATTCAAACGCATTTACTGCCTCGTCATCTGTCACCGGCACATATTCTGCCCGCTTATTCTCATGTAACATAGCATGTTCCGGACCAATTCCCGGGTAATCCAGTCCTGCGGAAATAGAATAAACCGGAGCAATCTGCCCATATTCATTCTGACAGAACAGTGATTTCATTCCATGGAATACACCCGGTTTTCCGGTTGCTATCGTTGCCGCAGTTTCAAAGGTATCTACGCCGCGACCGGCCGCCTCGCAACCAATGAGCCGCACTTCTTTATTTTCAATAAAATCATAAAATGCACCCATGGCATTGCTTCCTCCACCCACACAGGCAATGACTGCATCCGGCAATTTTCCTTCTGCCTCCAGAAGCTGCGCCTTGATTTCCTCTCCTATGATTTTTTGAAAATCGCGCACAATCATTGGAAAAGGATGCGGTCCCATTACGGACCCAAGCACATATAAGGTGTCATCCATACGGCAGGTCCACTCCCGCATAGCTTCATTTACGGCATCCTTCAAGGTTGCCGTTCCACTGCATACCGGGTGAACCTTTGCCCCCAGAAGTTCCATGCGAAAAACATTCAGTTTCTGTCTCTCGCAATCTTCCTTTCCCATGTAAATTTCACATTCCATATCCATAAGCGCTGCTGCGGTTGCGGTTGCAACCCCATGCTGTCCTGCACCGGTTTCGGCAATCACACGAGTCTTTCCCATTTTCTTTGCCAGCAGCACCTGCCCAAGCACATTGTTGATTTTATGAGAACCCGTATGGTTCAAATCCTCCCGTTTCAGGTAAATCTTTGCGCCGCCCAAATCCTTCGTCATTTTTTCCGCATAATAAAGCAAAGAAGGACGACCTGCATAATTTTTCAGCAAATCCGTCAGTTCCTTCTTAAATTCCGGATCCTCCTTATATTTCTCATACGCTTGCTCCAATTCTTCAACGGCAGTCATTAATGTTTCCGGTATATACTGCCCACCAAAGTCGTTATAACGACCTTTGCTCATGACATTTTCCTCCTTCTTAATCATACATTTTATCTGAAATTCATTTTTCTTCTTTTTCACTTGATTTTATTTCACGGGATTCCTGTTCCCGGATTCTATTTCACTGGATTCTATTTCACGGGATTCCTATTCCCGGATTCTATTTCACGGGATTCTTATTCCCGGATTCTATCCCTATCCAAAATGTGCATAATTTGTCGCATTTTGGTCAGATCTTTTTTTCCGTCAGTTTCTATGCCGGAACTGATGTCAATTCCATATGGGTGCAATGCGACGCCCTCAGACACATTTCCCGCATTTAATCCACCGGCCAGAAAAAACGGTTTCTTCATTTCCTGAATCAAAGACCAGTCAAAGACTTTCCCTGTTCCACCGGGTTCCTTTTCATCATACTTATCCAACAGGAAATAGTCCACCGGCAAATCCAAGGCTATATCAATGTCCTCTTTCTTTCGCACGCGGATTGCTTTCATAATCGGACACCCGCTTAATTGACGAAGCTGCCGGATGTAATCCGCATCCTCCTGCCCATGAAGCTGAATCCAATCAATAATGCCCTGACAAGCAATGTCAGCAACAACTTGTGGCGATTCGTTAACAAATACTCCAACTGTCTGAATATCCGGATGAAGTGCCTCCTTCAGTCTTTTTGCCTCCTGCGGCTCGATGTAACGCTTTGTTGGAGCAAAGACAAATCCGACATAATCCGGTCGTGTCTCATTGGCATACATAATATCTTCCATACGGCGTAATCCACAAAATTTTATTTTCAACTGTTCTGCCATTTTCTTCGTCTCCTGCTTATCCGCTTTCTGTGCGTCTTATGTTTTTTCTGCTTCTCTGTTTTTGCGTACCTTTTAATACTGCAGTATGTCTTTTCACAAAATCCTGTTCATTCTCGCTGTTTTCCTTTGTGCACCGTTTGATTCTGCGGTTTTCTCTGCACATCCGTTATTTTTGCAAATCTGCTTTCCACTCCCACAGTGTCTGTACGCGATTATCCCGGCGCATAAGGGCTTCCCCGATTAAAACCGCATCTGCTCCCATCCGGGATACTGCCTGCACATCCGCAAAATCCTTCACTCCGCTTTCTGAAACAAAGATAACATTTTCCGGCACCAATTTGCGAAGCTGCTCACTGTTCTTTGTATTAACAGAAAAATCCTTCAAATTTCGGTTATTGACACCGATGATTCTTGCCCCGACTTCCAGCGCCAGACGGATTTCCTGCTCATCATGAGCCTCCACCAGTGCAGAAATTCCAAGTTCATCACAGATTCCCAGATATTCCGATAACTCCGCCTTGGATAAAATCGAACAAATCAGTAGCACAGCCTTCGCACCCAGCACTTTTGCCTCATAAATCATATAAGCATCCACAGTAAAATCTTTTCGAATGCAGGGAATGGTTACGGCACGGGCAATTTCCTGCAGATACCTATTACTTCCCAGAAACCATTTGGGTTCCGTCAATACGGAGATACAATCGGCTCCTCCTGCTTCATATTCTTTTGCAATCTTCAAATATGGAAAATCCGGTGCAATCAAGCCTTTGGAAGGCGATGCTTTTTTACACTCGCAGATAAAGGAAACACCTTGCTTTTTCAAAGCATTTTCAAATTCAAAGTTTCCCTTTTCCATTGCCAGCGCCTGCTCCTTCATGCTCTCCAATGGAATACTTTGTTTTGCAATTTCTACCCGTTGCTTTGCATAAGCTGCCAGTTCATCTAATATGGTCATGGTTTCCTCCCGACTGCATTCTCTGTTTCTTTATCGCCATGCGATTTTTGCCAGCGGTTCGTTTCACGCACGGTCTTCTGTTTCCTTGCCGGCGGTTCGTTTCACGCACGGTCTTCTGTTTCCTTGCCGGCGGTCTGTTTTACGCACGGTCTTCTTACTTAAATTTATAATTCACGGTTACTGATTTCTATAACTTTTTGCAGGGTTTCATATGCTTTTCCGGAATCAATCATTTCTGCTGCCAATTTGACTCCTTCTTCCATTGTACCAACTTTTCCACCAATATAAAGGGACGCACCGGCATTTAACAGTACCGCGTTTCTTTTGTGTCCTTTTTCCCCTTGCAAAATTGCTTTGGCAATTTCCGCATTTTCTGCCGGGTCACCGCCCACCAAATCTTCCTTCGTACAGCGTTCCATTCCAAAATCTTCCGGACAAATCGTATAGGTTTTGTACCAGCCATCCTTAAATTCGCAAACCTTCGTTGGTGCGCTCAATGAAATTTCATCCAAACGGTCCATTCCATACACTACCATTCCCCGTTCAACACCAAGACTCATCAGCACCTGTGCCAGCGGCTCTACCAGGTATTCATCATATACGCCCAGAAGTTGCATCTTCGGACTTCCCGGATTGGTTAATGGACCCAGAATATTAAATACCGTACGCACTCCAAGTTCCTTCCGAATCGATCCCACATATTTCATGGAAGTATGATATTTCTGTGCAAAGAAGAAACACATGCCGGCCTCCTCGAGGAGAATTTTGCAAAGTTCCGGGCTCTGCTGAATATTCACGCCAAGCGCTTCGAGACAATCTGCTGTACCGCATTTGGAGGACGCAGCACGATTTCCATGCTTTGCCACTTTCATTCCCGCAGAAGCTGCCACGAATGCAGATACCGTAGAAATGTTAAAACTCTGTGCTCCATCGCCACCGGTTCCCACGATTTCAAATAAATCCATATCTGATTCAAATTTTACAGCCTGTTCCCGCATGGCCGCTGCGCAACCCGCAATTTCTTCCGTAGTTTCCGCCTTTGTACTCTTGGTGGAAAGAGCCGCAAGAAAAGCAGCATTTTGTGTAGCAGAAGTTTCCCCCTTCATAATCTCATTCATAACAGTGTAGGCCTCGTTATAGGTCAAATCTTCCTTGTTTACAATCTTTACAATTGCTTCCTGAATCATTTTGTTTTCCTCCATTCTGTTTGTTTTGTAGGGTTTCTGTTTTCAATATCCCAGTCCCCGAATTATGTTGACATTTGCCATCTTTTTTCTGTCATATTAAATACTTAAAAAATTCTGTAACATGTGCTTTCCATCCGGCGTCATAATGGATTCCGGATGAAATTGCAAACCATAAATGGGATATTCCTTATGTTGTACCCCCATAATCTCATCTCCCACCTTTGCAATCACCTGCAGTTCTTTCGGAATGGTAGCCGGATCTGCTGCCAGAGAATGATAACGGGCAACCGGGATTTCATCGGGAAGCCCCTGAAAAATCCTGCTGTCAGTATCAATTTGCGCAATGGACTGTTTCCCATGCATTAATTGCTTTGCATATGTGACTGTGCTGCCAAATGCCGCGCAAATCGCCTGATGTCCGAGGCAAACTCCAAGTAGCGGTATTTCCTTCCCCAGTTCTTTTGCGGCCTCAATTATAATTCCGGCATCCTCCGGTCTTCCCGGTCCCGGAGAAATAATAATATGGGTCGGATGTAAATCACGAATTTCTGCAACCGTTCGTTCATCATTTCGAATAACGCGAATATCGGAACTTAGTTCCCCCAGATACTGATAAAGGTTATAGGAAAAACTGTCGTAATTATCAATTAATAAAATCATCCTTCCACCTCCGTTCCCTGCTCCAGAGACATAATCACGGCTTTTGCTTTATTAATACACTCCTGATATTCCTTTTCCGGAACGGAATCAGCAACAATGCCGGCTCCGGAACGAACAAATACTTTTCCGTTCTTTTTGTACGCAATACGGATAGCAATACAGGTATCCATGTTGCCGGTAAAATCCACATATCCGATTGCTCCGCCGTAAATTCCCCTCTTGTTGTTCTCCAATTCGCGTATTATTTCGCAGGCACGAATCTTCGGAGCTCCGGAAAGAGTTCCCGCCGGTAAAATGGCATCAATGGCATCCAGCCCATCATATTGTTCTGCAATTTCTCCCCGCACCGTAGAACCAATATGCATTACATGGGAAAAGCGCTCTATGTTCATGTATTTTTCAACCGATACCGTGCCGAATTTACTGATTTTTCCAATATCATTTCTGCCAAGATCCACCAGCATGTTATGCTCTGCCCGTTCTTTTTCATCTGCCAAAAGTTCTTTCTCCAGGCGCATATCCTCGGCTGCATCTTTTCCTCTTGGTCTGGTTCCCGCCAGCGGATAGGTATGCAGGACGCCGTCTTCCAGTTTTACCAGGGTTTCCGGCGATGCCCCCGCCACTTCCAGTTCTGCGCTGGCAAAATAGAACATATACGGCGACGGATTTACGGTGCGAAGTACGCGATAGGTGTTTAATAAAGAACCTTCATATTGTGCTTCCAGCCGATTGGATAATACCACTTGGAAAATGTCACCTTCGTATATGTAATGCTTTGCTTTTTCCACCATTTCGCAATACTGTTCCTTGCTGTAGAGCGGTTGCATATCCGAAAGAAGTTTTCCCGGCTGCAATACCGCATAAGTACCTGTACGAAGAAGGTTTTCCATCTCTTCGATTTTTTTCTCTGCTTTTGCGTAATTTTCTTCCAAATTGACCAACGGTATATTTACAATCAGCCAGATCTTTTGTTTCAAATTATCAAATGCAATAATTTTATCAAAAAGCATAAGATCCAGGTCGTGGAAACCATCCTCATTTTCCGGATCGCCTTTCATCTGAGGCTCACTGTATTTCATATAGTCAAAGGAAAAATACCCCATCAATCCTCCGGTAAATGTGGGCATTCCTGCAATCTTCGGACTATTATAGGCGGCAATAATTTCCTTCAGGGTTTCCTTTGGGTGATATTCTTTTTCGCTGTCCCCATATACCTTTGTTTCATTTGTGAAAACATTTTTCACGGTTAATTTTCCATCTGTACAGGCAATTTCCAGTGCCGGATCATAACCGAGAAATGTATATCTGCCCCATTTTTCCTGACGCTCCACACTTTCCAGCAAAAAGCAATGCTCCGTTTTGTTTTTAATCATCCGGAGGGCCTCCAGCGGAGTACGAATATCGGACAAAATTGTTTTTGCCACAGGAACATATTGATATTCTCCACTATACTGTCTGCATTCTTCTAATGTTGGCGTAATCATTTTACTCCTCCCATCCATTATTTTTTTCTCGCCCTTGTAGGCATATTTTCATAAAAAAAACTTTTGTCCTATCACTAGGACAAAAGTTTAATCACTTCTGCGGTACCACCTAAATTGATGCATCTGCATCCACTCTACTCACACACCATCATGTGCTTCCCGAAATAACGGCCGGTTGCCGTCGGTTACTAATCAGTCGTCAGACCTTTGTAACCGCCCTCATGGACCCATTCCATAATCCTCTCTTTACTGCATCCCACCAATCGCAGTTCTCTGTGAAATCGAAATGATTATGTACTCTTTCCATTCAACGGTTTTCATTTTTCACTTTACATTGTACTTTAATCGACTAAAGTCTTTAACTGACTAAAGTATAAAAAACAATTGAAAAAGTGTCAATCCATTTTTTAAAAAATCGAAATTTATTACTCGCCCCAAATCTTCTTGTTCAGAATATTGTCCTGCTTTTCAATCAACTCCAGAACTTCCTTCGCCTTCTTCTGCTCCTCAATGGCTTTTCCCTCATCCTTGATGAGCAGTTCCAAACTACCGGAAATGGTATCAATGTTGTTCTTAAATTCCTCTACCATCTGTGCAGTACGCTGCTGGGCCACCTTAATAACTTCTTCTTTGTAGGCAACGAACTGTTCCACCGTCTGTTTGTTAAATGCGCGCTGCAAATCCCGCTTGTAAGCCTTCTTATCCATTGTATTAAAGATCAGAATGGCTTTCTGTTCGTTGATGTAATCATCCATCTTCAAAGCTGAAATCTCTGATGGCGGAATCTCCGTATCGGAAATATTGGCAATACGCTTGATCAAATTCTCGTCAATGCCTTTATATTCCTTAATCTTCTGCACAATAATTTCCTTTAATTCCTGTACCTGTGCCGCAAGTATATTTCCACGCACGCGCTTATAGTAATCATCAATATCCTGTAAATAACGGTTCAATTCACTGATGATAATTCGATTCTTTGATTCAAACACTTCCTGCTTCAAAGCAATCCACTGCATCTTGTCGGCCTGACGGCTGGCATGCTCCTGCTGTTTCTCAATCTCCTGTACCAGCTGTTTGATTTCTTCCACCTGAGTTTCCAGACTGTCATCCGTAATTCGTGCAACAAATTCTTCATGCGCTTTTTCAATATCTTTCACCATGCTTGTTTTCATGGTTTCGATATTCTTCTCTATGCTTTCTTTCGAAAGTCTTGCCTGATTCTCAATCGCTTCATAATCCGAACGGATAAAATCAACCAGATCCTTTATCCCGTCATAGAGTCCTTTTGCCTTTACTGCCAAAGCATACTTCTGGGCATATTTAATAATTTCCTGTTCAATGGCGTACATACCGGAATTAATGTAAATTCTCTGAATAACGCCGTCCAGAGAACTGTCGCATTTTTCTGCTTCTCTTTCGCTGTCCGCAATTAACTCTTTTGTCTCAAAGTCCGCATTGGCCAATTTATCATAACGATAGAAAATACCGTTATCGGCAGAAATCTCTGTGTCCCCTTCCGCAAATGGATCCTTTGTCGGTTCGTTATTAATTTCCTGCTTATGATTTGCCAGCCAGGTTCTTTCATCTTCCAAATCGATGTTACCCTTAATCGCCTTACTGATATAAGCCGCCTTGGAAGAAACGAAGAACAACCGCTCCTGCGTCAAATCAATCTCCATCTCTTCTTCGTTGTAAATCTTATCCTCTTCTTTCAGAGTTACGATTACCTTCTTATTTCTCAAGAGTTTTAAATCTTTGGAAGACTTGGTGTCCGCCTGGTTAATGACATGGAAAGAACGGTCCAGATCAATGGAAACCTGATTTTCCTCATTCTTTTTCTTCCGGAATCCATTAATCAATTTATAAAGAATGGAGTTACCGGTACCTTCCATCTTGGTAGGTTCGTAAATAACAATCAAAATGGAATTGGTCTGTTTTGAAAGTGCTTCCTTCAAAATCAGTAAATGCTCATTGGAATTGCTGTCCGTTCCCGGAGTATCGAAGAAAGTAAAGTTAATATTTTTACAAAGCGGAATCGGATATTCCACTTCAATAATTCCGTTGATAAATCCTGCTCCGTCCGGCTGTTCCATGTTTGGAACATCATTTAACTTTTTCAAAATGTGGCAAAGTTGTTCGTGCTGACGAAGTCCCATGTCTGCTACATTGCTGGCTTCCTTCTGAATGAAAGAACGAATATTTGTATCTGATTTTCCGATATTATTAACCAAATCAAACTGTCCGAGAGAATCATTCCAGATAAACTGCACCATCTCCGGCTTAACATCCGCTTTCGTATTCACGAAGAAAGTTACCTTTGGTGTTTCTCCATTACGAATCTTAAACATCTTTGCAGTTTCAGAATTAATACTTTCCGGAAGAATCCGCTTACCGATTACGGCATTGATAAATGTGGATTTTCCGGCACTGTATGTTCCCACAAGGCAAAGGTTGACATCATTGGCGTCCAGCGCCTGCCTGCGCTCTTCAAAGGATGATTTTCTCTTCCGGAAGATAACCTTCGTCTCATTCTCTTCCAATTCCTTTTCAAAGGTCTCCAAAACTTCATCACAAAATTCACCGATGCATTCATAAATCTCGGAAACATTCGGCAATTCGATGAATTTTATTATCTTAAAAATCTGTTTCTCTTTTGCCTGATTATAATCGGCAATCTTCTTCTGAATGTCCTCATAATCAATCTTGGTTCCCTTAAATGTGATATTAACGTTATCCTTTGAAAACTGCTCCCATATATCATCAAAGAACTGTGTTCCCTGGTTTTGCAGTAAGAATTCTCCGGAACCGGGACCATATTTATCCAAATGCGGACATTCCTCATAAGGAATCTCTACAAAATCTCCTTTGAATTTTCCAAAGAAACGAATCTCTTTTTTTACCGGATGATAGGATATCATTAATTCTCTCATTTTATAACTACCTCCAAATCCCCCCAAAAAGGGCATTCCCACATATATAAAATTATAGCGAAAATGCCGAAAAAAACAATAATATTAAATTACATTTTATCTAATTTTATTGCGCAACCCAGTGCAATTTCCATCATTTGGGTGAATGAATTCTGTCTTTCCTCCGCACTTAAGGACTCTCCTGTGAGAATATGGTCGGAAATTGTGAAGATGCCAAGTGCCCGTTTTCCTGCCTGAGCCGCATGCATATAAAGCGCAGCCGTTTCCATTTCCACGCAAAGAATTCCCATTTTTCTCCAGCGGTCATTGGCGTCTTCTCTTGCATCATAGAAGGTGTCGGAGGAAAGCACATTTCCCACATGATAATTGGCGCCCTTCTCTTGTGCCTCCTCGATAGCCGTCCGCATCATATCATAATTGGCAATTGCGGAATATGTGCCCGGCAATGAAAATTGCTTTGCAAAATCGGAATTGGTGGAAGCACCCATTGCAACTACTATGTCCCGAACATGTACCGATTCATTCAGAGAACCGGCAGAGCCGATGCGCATAATATTTTCCACCCCAAAGAAATGATACAACTCATAACTGTAAATTCCGATGGATGGCATTCCCATTCCACTGGCCATTACCGTAACTTTTGTTCCCTTATAGTTGCCCGTATACCCCTGGATGCCCCGTACATTGTTAATTAATACTGCATCCGAAAGGTAGTTTTCTGCAATAAATTTTGACCGTAGCGGATCCCCCGGCATTAATACCGTTTTAGCAAAATCTTCCGGTTTTGCATTAATATGTGGTGTAGGATAAAGTGCCATTCGTAACCCTCCTGTTTTTAATAATTTATTTTTTATCGTTTCGTCCTTTATCGTTTTTCTTTGATATTTTGTTCTTTGATGTTTTGTTCTTTGATGTTTTGTTCTTTGATATTTTGTTCTTTGATATTTTGTTCTTTGATGTTTTGTTCTTTGATGTTTTGTTCTTTATCGTTATTCTATCCTGTTTTGACTAACTGTTCCCGAAGCAGAGTTTCCTGTCTGGCTGCTGCCGCTGCTTCCCGTTCCCGAAGCAGAACTTCCCGTCTGGCTGCTGCC
>JBJEMA010000007.1:3825-6682 GCA_051879435.1 Lachnospiraceae bacterium | reverse complement strand
GGCTGCTGCCGCTGCTTCCCGTTCCCGAAGCAGAACTTCCCGTCTGGCTGCTGCCGCTGCTTCCCGTTCCCGAAGCAGAACTTCCCGTCTGGCTGCTGCCACTGCTTCCCGTTCCCGAAGCAGAGTTTTCCGTCTGGCTGCTGCCACTGCTTCCCGTTCCCGAAGCAGAACTTCCCGTCTGGCTGCTGCCGCCATTTTCGGAAGCATTGCCCGAATTTCCTTCACTCAAATTTCCTTCGGAGTTGCCTGCCTGATTGCCTGACACAGTATTGTCGGACACACTGTTTTCTGACACGGAATTCTCCGATACACTGTTCTCGGAAACAGAATTCTCGGATACCGTATTTTCTGACACGGAATTCTCCGATACGGATGAAAAATCCGGTTTATTCTGCATACCCGTCTCATCCGGAACACCACTGATTACAGAACTGATTGTGCCATTTAACGCGTCTATCTTATAACCATACATAATGTTGTCATAGGTAAAGCGTACGCAATATACCATCCTTGCATTCATAATTTCCACATCCCAGATTAAATCTTCCACCTGAGATGCGGAATCGAATCCCTGGTTCGCCAGTGCAATCTGAATGGCTTTTTCCTGTCCGATATAGCAGGATTCGCTTACTGTGCCGGTACAATTTACATCTTGCGGGACATAATCCTGCACTGTTAATATATAATTCAATTCATTAATAGTAAGACTTGTTAAATCCGTTATTTCATAAATATCGCTTTGCTCGATAATCTTCATTATCAGCGTCATACGCCCCACAGAAATGCCATATTGGTTGGCCAACTCCATTATCTCTGTATCATAATCCACCGACTGGCTTAAAATCGAGGCCTGAATGGAACATGCCTGCAACATGGTATCAATATTGGTAACCACCTGTTCCTCAATTCGGACACATTCTTCTGCATTCTGATTATTGACGGAAACCAGAATTGAATTGGCATCTGCATTCAGATACCCCTTGCTCAGCATGGAGCCAAGAACAGCATTTATCGCTACACTGGTCTGGGTGCCTCTTAAATCCATATCTGCCAGAATTAAAGTTGCCTCTTGATTCAAAGCAGCAACTTCAACCACGCGATCGTTTTCGTTTACTTTGAACTCCAGGCTTGGATTCACATCAATCGCAATAATTGTATTTACGCGATTTTCTACTTCCATTTTGTGATGATTCATTCCCAGGGTAAATGCGAGCACAATGGCAGCCACGGCCACCGCAATGTTTACTGCTCTTCGTAACCAAACCTTTTTCTTTTTTGGACGATTTACCTGTTGCGTCAATCTCTTCATATCCGCAGGAACTACCTTCTCCTGCCAATATTCTTGCGAATTACGTTTTTCATCCACTGCGTAGCATTGCTGAACAATCGAATCGCGAAGATTCGGTGTCGCATGAGCCACAGCAGTAAATAAGCGTTTTTCCACATTATTCTTTTGTTCTGCGTTCTTACTGCCGGAACTCATTCCTCATCCTCCTTCAAAATAATTTGCAATTTCTTTATGGCGCGATTATATTTGGAAAGCACAGTTGCCAATGGCAAATCAAGCAAATCTGCTATTTCCCGGTGTTTTGCCCCGCCCACAGCATGTAGCATAACAATTTGAGATTCTTCTTTACTCAATTTGGAAAGTGCGGCGTTTAAAACCATTTGGTCCTCTGTCCCAAATTCGGAATCTCCGCCGGACAATTGTTCCCACTCATAATCCGGAATGTCCGCAACCCGGCTTCTCGTTCGAAGTTTCATCAATGAAAGGTTACGGGCAATGGTAAATATCCATGCCATAGGTTTCCCCTGCGGGCTGTAAGCGTCTGCATTCAAATAAATTTTTATGTAAGTATCCTGCAATACATCTTCTGCATCTTCCGCATTTTTTAATATGGACAAAACAAAGCCGTAAACAGCCGTTTTTGTCATATCGAAAATTTCTCCGATGGCTTCCTTGCGCCCCTTCGCAACTCTACGCAAACATTTTTCTAATTTTGCTGATTGGACGGCGGTATCATTCATCACTTGTTTCTCCGGCAAATCTTCCCTACTATCTGCCATAGTAAAAAACAACATTTTCTTCTAATGCCTCCAGTATATTTATAATGTCTGCCGGTTGCGATTTATTGCATATTTGAAAGAAAAATGAAAATCTGCAATTCACATTTTATTTACCGAACTGCGCGGATAATCATATCCACTGCCCGGTCAATACCGATTTTTCCTGTGTTAATGCAAAGATCATAATATTTTGCATCTCCCCATTGGTGGTTGGAATAATAATTGTAATAATTTGACCGGTCTTTATCGTTGCGCAGACACATTCCTTCTGCTTCTTTTTTCATCAGTCCATGCTTTTCCATGGTCCGCTCTACCCTGGTATCCATATCAGCATGTACAAATACATTAATCACATTTTTCCGGTCATTCAAAACATAATCCGAACATCGTCCAATGAAAATGCAAGGCCCCTGATCTGCCAATTTACGAATCGTTTCAAACTGTGCCAGATACAATTCCATTACCAATGGTCTCTGATAACCTGCGGTACAGCCCGCAACTCCCATAGCAAGGGAATACAGAAAACTGTTTGTAGGTTTTTCATCATTGCGTTCAAAAATTTCTTTGGTAAATCCGCTCTTTTTTGCAGCTTCCGTTAATATCTCTTTATCATATACCGGAATTTGCAAAATTTCGGAAAGACGTTGTCCAATTTCACGACCACCGCTTCCTAATTGTCGTCCAATGGTAATAATCTTGTCGGTTACCACCTTTTCGTTTTGCTCCATTTGCTTCTTTTCGTTGTCCATAATACGCTACCCCCTTCTTGTCTTGACCATACTTATTTTCG
>JBJEMA010000007.1:0-3725 GCA_051879435.1 Lachnospiraceae bacterium | reverse complement strand
ATTATTGTTTCATATTTTCGATTATTGTTTCATATTTTCGATTATTGTTTCATATTTTCGATTATTGTTTCATATCCTTGATTCAAATTTTGTATTCCTAATTCATATTTCTTCTGATTCATATTGCATATTCTTGATTCATATTACATATTCTTGATTCATATTACATATTTTTCATTTGTCACATGAATGTATCGGCTCAATTCACAATGCTCCTTCATCGTAAATAGCGTCATTACACTCTTCTGAAAGTTCAATACCGTCTATTGGTGTAAATAGCATAAATTGTTTTTCATCAGCGGAGGTAATGCCCACAATTCGATTTTCCTCTTCATCAATCAAAAGTGCTCCGCCACCGTTTTGAACACACTTATATTGGACATTTTCCAGTGTTAATAACGAAACATTCCATTCTCCTGTGGTTCTGCTAAAACGGTTGATTATTGTTTCAAATCCCAATCCACTGCGAATCGAATCTGCGGAAAATTCCTCCGTTGCCTCTGTATAATACCATTGTCCGTTATCTTCCATGTAGCAATAACCATCGTAAATATAAAATGTTACCACACCCTCAATTTGCGAATAAAGGTTATCCCCTGAAATCATAATCACACCATTCATTCCTGATATGTTATGGCAGTCCATACGAATTCCTGTGGTAAATAAAGCGTGCAAATCATCCAGCATGCTATTTATTTGTTCCGCCGAAATTGTTCCAACGATTTCTTCGTTCCGGCTTAACCCATTGTCATTATCGCCATCACCGGATTGCCCTGCACCGATCTGCTCGTCTCCGGTTTGCTCAACTCCGGTCTGCTCAACTCCGGTCTGCTCAACTCCGGTCTGCTCGTCTCCGGTCTGCTCATCTCCGGTTTGTTCGTCCCCATCATCTGCATCATCGATACCTTGATTTTGATTAGCATCCTCCTCTTCCATCACCCAAATTTTCTCCCGGTCCCCATCATAAACGCGAACAATATAATAATCTCTCACTTTGAATTCATATTCTTCTCCGTCAATGGTAAATTCATAAGAGCCATCTCCGTTTCTTAGAGAATGGGATTCGGTGGACGCCATAACATTCAAATCCGTATCTTCGAATACCTGTTCATAATTTTCAATATCGTCTTCCTCAAAAATCTCAAAAATATCTATATTTCCGCCCGCTTGAAAAGTGCATCCAGCCAGCAAAACAACAAAAGAAAAAATACATAATATCATACTACTCAGTTTGTTTTTCATATCATTTCTCCAATTTTTGTTTAATAAGAAAAACAAATGTCGCCTGTCGGCGCCGCTTGTTTTTCTTTGGGCATATTATATCATGAACTTCGTTCATGATCGCATTTCGCCGCTCACCAATCATGCAAGCATGTTGCCTCGCTTGCGCTCATTATATCATGAACTTCGTTCATGATCGCATTTCGCCGCTCACCAATCATGCAAGCATGTTGCCTCACTTGCGCTCATTATATCACAAAATCAGGTCCGCAAATAACTCCAAAATATCAATAACCCCCAAAAAATTCTTAAAAAAATTTCTTAAATAAATGCTTAAATAAGGCAGGTAAAAAGTAATCCGAAATACAGTAACGCAATATATACACATAAATAAGGCAAATAAAAAAGACTCCACAAAAAATGTGAAGTCTTAATTTCTCAAAAAGGGAAAATAAAATTAGCCTAACCTCCTATTTTTTGAACGAAGGAGATATAAAAATGCTAAGCCATAGGTTTTAATCTGTGCTTAGCACCATATTTTACAGTTCAACTCCCAAAGTCAGGTAATACGAACCAATTTGCAATTGCCTCTTGCAGATTAACGATTGCCACACTCTTGCAGATTAACGATTGCCCCCGCTTCACTATGGGTAACCCTAACAGATCTAGCATCTGCATATTTTCCATATTTTCAAGCACACTGATATCACTGACTTCATTACCGGACAAGTCCAGAACTTCAAGATTCTTCATCCCACGCAAGCACTAAGATCACTAATACCAATCTTACTTAAATATAACTCCCGCAGATTTATCAGATTGCTTAATGGACTGAGGTCGCTTATTCCTTCGTACCAAGGATAATCACCATCCAAATACAGTATTTCAAGGTTTGTCAAACTGCTCAATGCACTAATATCAGTAATTTTTCTATCCCCAATCAAACTCAGTTCCCGCAGATTTGTCAGTCCGCTTAATGCACTAATATCACTTAAACGCTTCTGCCCATTTAGATTCAAGACCTGTAGGTTCTTCAGTTCTCCCAAAGCATCAATGTTTCCAATATAATCAATCATCATTGTTGTTCCACTGTCATTCCCGCCGGCACAGCCTGAAATTGACAGCGTAGTAATTATGGTTATTGCTAATGCAAATAATATTCTCTTTTTCATCATTAATTTTTTCCTTTTCCCAGCTGATTTCTTCGTGCTGTGCTCCGTAATCTCCTGTACTTGATGATAATAGTACCTTATATTACTTCTCCAGAGCAGTTAAATGCAATTCATGCAAAACGCTATAATCATCAATCGTGTTTCCGGTAAGGTATAGTTCCCGAAGATTTTCCAATCCCGTCAGCATGCTGATATCCGTAATTTGATTATATTGCAGACCAAGTCCCTGCAATTCTTTTAAATTACCTAAAACACTTATATCACTTATCTGATTCCAGCCCAGAGCTAATTCCTGAAGTTGAATCAAATTCTTTAGAACACTTATATCACTAATCATATTACCACCGATAAATAAGCTTTTTAGATTTGTTAATTTTTCCAAAGGACTGATATCACTGATTTGATTACAATCTAAATCCAGTTTTTGCAGATTTATAAGTTCACTTAAGGCGCTTATATCACTGATTTGATTCACATCCAAATACAGAACCTCAAGACTAAATAATTCACTTAGGGGACTTATGTCCTCAATTTGATTCTCATTTAAATACAGTATCTGCAGATTTGTTAATTCACTCAATGCACTTAAATCATTAATTTCGTTATATCCTAAGTGCAGTTCTTGCAAATTAACCAATTCACTTAATCCACTAATATCAGAGACATCATTGTTAACTATACTTAAATATTGTAAATTGGTCAGACTACTCAAGGCACTTATATCAGAGACTTGATTCGTTAATAATTCAAGATTTTGCAAATTAACCAATTCTCGTAAAGGACTAATATCACTGATTTCATAATTAAGTCCTAAATCAAGGTTATGCAAATTAATTAATCCGCTTAATGCATCTATATTGACAATATCATTACTGTTCAAATCCAACTGACGCAAATTAGTTAATTCGCTTAATGCATCAATATTACTTATTTCATTTAACTGTAAATACAATTCTTCAAGATTCGTCAGTTCTTTTAATGCACTAATATCGCTTATTTGATTTAATTCCAGAACAAGTATCCGAAGATTCACCAGTTCTCCGAGTGAATCAATATTGCTTATTTCATTATTCCGCAAATTCAATTGTTGAAGATTCGTCAGTTTTCCAAGTGCATCAATATTGTTTATTTCATTATCCCGCAAATTCAATTGTTGAAGATTTGTCAGTTCTCCAAGTGCATCAATATTATGTATATGTTTATTTATAAGTTTCAAATCAGTTATTTCCCAGACATCACTAAGCATTATATCCCCTCGCGCAATCCCTGTGTTTTCCCGCATGGCTGCTTCCAACTTCTCATCCTGCCAGTCCATCACATGGTCTTCCAGAC
>JBJEMA010000006.1:23427-31902 GCA_051879435.1 Lachnospiraceae bacterium | reverse complement strand
AATCGTTGTTCCGAGTTACTAAGCACTTCTATGTCGATTCCGGTACGATTTCGAATCTGATCCAGAATAATAATGGTATTTTCCGATTCCCGAAGGGCACTGGTACCGTAGGCCTTATAATCCGACACATGATAAGATGCCATAATATCCTGGAATTCCCGCAACACCCGGCATAACTCATCAATTTTGCCGAATCCGATCTTGTGGGTTTTGTAGGAATCATAACCCAGAGACAAACGGTGACGCACATGATCAATTTCCCGCATGCCACCCTTGGCTGAAATTTCATAAATCTTCATCGCCATTTCAAAAGAACCTACATCAATGGCTGCAAATGTTCGAATCGCCAATTCTATACCCCCTTTTGCGCCTATTTCATGTGACGCATATAATCAATAAACTGTCTTGCTGTTCTTCCTGATAAACCACCATGAGAAAGTTCCCATTTGTTGGCTTCCAATAATAGTTTCTTTTCGTCCTCCGGCGAATCCCCGATTAAATCATACTGCTTTGCAAGGGTAATAACGATATTTTGAAATTCCTGAGGCGTTGGCGCCCCAAAATAAACCGATACCCCAAAGCGGGCAAACAGGGATAACTTTTCCTGCACCGTCTCATTTTTATGAATATCCCCGCCATCACCGTCTTTATCACTGAAGTTTTCCTTGATTAAATGTCTGCGGTTGGAGGTTGCATAAATCAGAACATTGTCCGGCTTGCTTTCCAGCCCGCCCTCGATAACCGCTTTCAGATACTTGTATTCCGTTTCAAATTCCTCAAAGGAAAGGTCATCCATGTAAATAATGAACTTGTAGTTTCTGCATTTTAACCGGTCAATCAATTCATTTAATTCCTTGTATTGATGCTTGTAGACCTCAATCATGCGAAGTCCCCGGTCATAATAAGTGTTGAGAATTGCCCGTATACTGGAAGATTTCCCGGTACCTGCATCTCCGTAAATGAGACAGTTGTTGGTTTTCTTTCCCTGCAAAAACGCCTCGGTATTATCAATAATCTTTTTCTTGGGAATCTCATAGCCCACAATATCGTCTAAAGAGGAAACTGCAATATTGTAAATGGGATTAATCTGCATTTTCTCGTGTTTTCCGTCCGGTGCTCCCTCCACGCGAAAAGCTTTGTGCAGCCCAAATACACCGACGCCGTATTTCCCGTAAAACTCATCCAACAATCGTTTAAATTCCTGCACATTTTCTGCCTGTGCCAGTTTCCCGGCCAAGGTACAGATTTCTCTGCGGATAAACTTATTGTATTTAATGGCTTCCTTTTGCGATGGCTGATAATTCAGCACATGTGCCATCATGTCTTCGCCCATTTCCCTGTTAAACTGACTGAAGTCATATCGAAACCACTCCTGAAATAATTGAAAATCATGGAGAACGGCGTCACCAAGACTTCCCTCCACATGTCCCCGCATTTCACAGGCAATCGTATAAGGGTTTTCATCATAAACCAATAATTCCGTAAGATAGCAATGCCACAAATTGCCGTAAAATCCATTGTCGCTGGCATAGGAATACAACTTGCCCAGACACCCGGCAACGAGATTCTTTCGCTGATCCGCGGAAAGACCGGTGCCGTCCGCCTTCTCTTTACAGGCAGACGGCTTATCCGTTTCTTCGTCCCCGGCCGTGGTCAAATCCACTCCTTCCATGAGTAAAATCATATTGTCTAACAAATTCCGTTCTGCATAATTGCGGTAAAATAGTAACTGCTCTGTCTTCATTCTTATCTCTCCGGATCTGATTTAATAATTACCAAGAATGCGCAGATTTAACGTTTCTTCCCGCAGGCCGCAAAGGGCATTCTTCACCCCGCTGTCTGCCAGATTTCCCTCAAAATCAATAAAGAAACGGTACTCCCAGCGCTTGCCTTCAATCGGACGGCTCTCAATCTTTGTCATATTCAAATCATTATAAATAAAATGCGAAAGAATATGATATAGGGAACCACTCTCATGTGGGATTTCAAAGCAAATGCTGATTTTCTTCGCATCCTTCAGAAATACTTTCTGGTTGCTGATTACTATAAATCTGGTGGAATTGTTACTGATATCATTTACGCCGCGCTTTATAATCTCAAGTCCATAACATTTGGCCGCATATTCGCTGGCAATGGCCGCCATGGCAGGATTCTTTTCCTCCGACACCTTCTGCGCAGCAAACGCATTGTTCTTCATGGAAATCTGGTTCCAGGAGGCATGCTCCCGAAGGAAATGTTCTGACTGCATCAGGGACTGGGGATGGGAATAAACCGTTTCAATGGAATCCAGAGTGGTTCCCGGCGTTCCCAAAAGACAATGTTGAATCTGAATCACCTGCTCCCCAACAATGAAATGTTCAAATTCCGCCAGAAGATCATAAATCTCGCTGACAATTCCCGCCGTAGAATTTTCAATGGGAAGAACCGCATATTGCGCCAGGCCTTCCTCCAAAACCAGCATGGCATCCCGAAAGGTTGCCACATTGGTGCAGTTCACATTTTCACCGAAATACCGTCTCATCGCCGCTTCCGAATAGGAGCCTGCAGCACCCTGGAAAACCACCTTCGCAGATTTATCAATGGTATCCTTTGCAAGAAAAGGAAGGCTTTCATATAACTTTTCTTCACTCATATTTTCCATTATTTTTCGGTACTGAAGTTTTCGGCTGATGGACATAATCTGCTCAAACAGTTCCTGAATTCCCTTCTCGTTCAGTACATTATGGGTCAATCCGGATACGGCAGCCAATTTGGCAATTTCCCGTTCCTTGTCGTAGACCTTTTTTCCGTTTGCAATCTTATATTCGGCCACCTGTCCGGCCACTTCCATACGCGCCTCATAAAGGCGTACAATTTCCTGATCAATATCGTCTAATTTTAATCTCAGTTCTGTTAAATCCACCACTTTTTTATCCTCTTTGCTGTTTGTAATTTCTTCTTCCATTCACAGGTTTATGCGAACGCATTTTTTCCGTTCTGCAACTACTTTGCGCCATCACATTTTCCTTTTTCAGTTTACAGCAAAATACAGTACCAAACAAGAAAAAGAATTGAAACACTGTCCTTCGTATGCTAGAATAAACCCAGGAATTTTACAAGGGAGGTTAAGCTATGGAGTTAAGAGAATGTATTATGGGCAGGCGCAGTATTCGTCGGTTCAACGGGGAATCGATTCCGGAAGAAATCCTTCGTGAAATTGTGGAAGAGGCTTCTTTCTCACCTAGCTGGAAGAATACGCAGATTGTTCGTTATGTTATAGTAAAAGACAAAGAATTAAAAGAAAAAATCAGTAAATGCACAACTATCTGGGCCGGTAATGAACCGATTATCAATAGTTGTGATGCTCTTGTTTGTGTTACGGTTATCAAGGGTCGTTGTGGTTTTGAACGCGATGGTTCTTATAGTACCTACCGCAAAGACACCTGGCAGATGTTTGATGCCGGTATTGCTTCACAAACATTTTGTTTATCCGCTCATGCACATGGAATCGGTTCTGTTATTCTTGGTTTATTTGATGCAGATTCCATTAATGAATTGTTACATCTTCCGGAGGATCGTGAACTGGTTGCTCTTATTCCTATTGGTTATCCGGCAGAAACACCGGTTGCACCAAAGAGAAAATCCGTTGATGATCTTCTTACTATTTTATAATAAATGGAGAGATTTATTCTCTCCTTTTTTAACGCCAAAAATATATGAATGGAGATAGAAAGCATGAGACACTTAATGAGTCCACTTGATTTTACAACTGAAGAATTGGACAAACTTTTTGATCTTGCCAATGATATCGAAAAACATCCGGAAGAATACGCAAACAAGTGTGCCGGCAAAAAGCTTGCTACCTGTTTCTATGAACCAAGTACCCGTACCCGGCTTAGTTTTGAAGCAGCCATGTTAAATCTTGGTGGTAATGTACTTGGTTTTTCCGAAGCCACTTCCTCTTCTGCAGCGAAAGGGGAAAGCGTATCCGATACCATTCGTGTAATCAGTTGCTATGCCGATATCTGTGCCATGCGCCATCCCAAAGAAGGGGCACCCATGGTGGCAGCTTCCCGTTCCGGCATTCCGGTAATTAATGCGGGGGACGGTGGTCACCAGCATCCAACCCAGACGCTCACGGATTTGCTTACCATTCGTTCCTTAAAGGGGCGCTTAAATAATTTTACCATCGGTCTTTGCGGAGACCTCAAATTCGGTCGAACCGTACATTCCCTGATTAACGCTTTAATCCGCTATGAAAACATTCATTTCATTTTCATTTCACCGGAGGAACTTCGCATTCCAAGTTATGTGCGGGATATGCTGATTGAGAAAAATATTGCGTTCGAAGAGGTAATTACGCTGGAAGAAGTGATGCCGCAGTTAGACATTCTTTACATGACAAGAGTCCAGAAAGAGCGGTTCTTCAATGAAGAAGATTATGTTCGTCTGAAGGATTTCTACATCCTGAATAAAGAAAAAATGGAACTTGCGAATCAGGATATGCTGGTTCTGCATCCGCTTCCCCGTGTCAATGAAATATCCGTAGAAGTGGATGATGATCCAAGGGCTATATATTTCAAGCAGGCTCAATACGGCGTTTATGTTCGCATGGCGCTGATTCTTACATTGCTGGAACTTGCGTGAGTTTATCTGTAAATGGCGATGATTCTTACATTGCCGAAACTTGCGTGAGTTTATCTGTTAATGGCGATGATTCTTACATTGCCGGAACTTGCGTGAGTTTATCTGTTAATGGCGATGATTCTTATATTGCCGGAACTTGCGTGAGTGATTAAGATAGAAAGAAGGAGATTACCCATGTTAAATGTTGGACAAATTGAAGAAGGATTTGTATTGGATCATATTCCGGCAGGCAAAAGCATGTCCATCTATTATCATCTTGGTTTAGATAAACTGGACTGCTGTGTTGCCATTATTAAAAATGCCAGAAGTAACAAATTAGGAAAAAAAGACATCATTAAGGTAGAATGTGATATCAATACCTTAAACCTGGATGTACTGGCGGTTATTGACCACACCATTACCGTCAATGTCATTCGGGACGCAGTCATTGTGGATAAAAAACCACTGGTACTTCCGCAGGAACTGAAAGGCATTATGAAATGTAAAAATCCAAGATGCATCACCTCAATCGAACAGGAATTACCGCATATTTTCTACCTTGCGGATGCCAAAAAAGAAATATACCGTTGCCGTTATTGTGACGAAAAAAATAGCGAGAAAATGTAATTTCCCCGCTATTCCACACCCGGTTTCTGCCGGGACAATAATGCAAATTATATTTTATCCCTATGGTTTTACTATAATGTAATTTTTTCCAAATCTTCTTTTTCCATAGTACAAAGGCATTCCTTGGAAGGATTCTCGATTTTTACAACGCGGGAGGCATGATTTGTAATTGCTTTTTCCATAAAATTACGAACATCCCTCGCGTTGGCAAAATTATCCGGTTTCTCTGCATATCTCTTTTGAAAATATTCCAATGCGTAAGTTTCTGCATCTTCCGAAAGCTTATAATCCTGTTTTTTGACCATACTTTTCAGAATAGCCAATTGTTCCTCCGCAGAATAATCCTCAAAGTAAATAAACTTATTAAAACGTGATTTTAGCCCTGGATTGGAATTAAGGAATTCCTCCATCAGATCCGGATAGCCTGCCACAATTACAATCAGGTCATCCCTGTGATCCTCCATTGCCTTTAAAAGCGTGTCCACAGCCTCCTGACCGAAATCTCCATTTCCTTTGCCCACCGTAAGGGTATAAGCTTCATCAATGAATAAGATACCTCCCAGTGCAGATTCGACTACTTCCTGCACCTGGGTTGCTGTCTGACCGATAAAACCTTTCACAAGACCGGAACGATCCACTTCCACCAGTTGTCCGCCTTTGATAATTCCAAGGTTCTTATAGATATCTGCCAATATTCGCGCCACCGTTGTTTTACCGGTTCCCGGATTTCCGGAAAAAACCATGTGCTTTGAAACATCAGAGACTTTCATTTTCATGGACTCCCGAAGTTTTTGCACCTTCAGAAGATTGACAAGGCTGTTCACCTCGTCCTTTACCTTTGTCAGTCCAATCATGGAGTTAAACTCCTCCAAGAGTTTTTCTACCTCCTGCGGATCGGCTTCCTTCTCTTCCTTTGCGATAATCTCCGTCTGGTACAATTTCTGGGATAAAGATACTTTCACTTGATACTCTTCCAGAAATTTCTCCATTCGCTGAATGTAAACCGTTAATTTGCGTGCCGCCAATTCGTCTGCTTTATTTTGGCAGGCAAGCATTTTCTGACCAAACATACGATATGTATCAGTTACAATCTGACCTTTTTGATTCTTAAAAGGATCCCCTTTAATTCGCTTCCCTGCATCCGCAAGTACACAATATTTTAATAACAACGGAATTTCCTGTCCGTAGGATTCGGGATTCAATTTTTCCCGATATTTCAACTGCTTCAGTTCTGCAATCGGCGGGCACATTCCGACAGCATCCTCAATGCATGCCCGTTCTGCTTCGCTGATTCCGCCATCCAGATCTGCCAGATAGACGCCAAATTTTATCATACTGAATTTAAAACTTTCCCGTATGGTATTTCCCTGAGAACTCAAATCTGCAATTTCATAATCCGTTAATAATTTGCAGATATCCTCGCAGCAGGAAATCATTTCTTTCAGGTTTTTTTGTTCCGCCATATTCTAATCCTTTGCCCATTTGTTCCAATTGAATCCGATCAATATTATTCCGTCCCGGTTTATCATTTCCTTCCATCACTCCTAAAATAAACCGGATTAAATCGTTTCTGATCAACCGATTCTGATTAACCGATTCTGATTAACCGATTCTGATTAACCGATTCCGATTACCTCATTTTTCGGTTTGCTTGTTAATGCAACCTTTTTTGCATACAGAACCGGGCCTTCCGCCTTGTACGCTTCGCAGTATTCCTGTTTTACCGTCACTTCCACATTTACCCATGACTTGTCCTTAATCGTATCCGCCGCGTCATATTTGCAGATATAACCCACAAACTGAACATCATCCGCACAACAGGTCATCAGCATTCTTCCCGGAACAAAATACCCCTTCGGAAATGTGTTCGGTCGAAGTACCATGGCCGTAAATTTGATCAATTTACCTTCATAGCGTTCAATGTGGTCCATCATATCCAGATACCAGATTCCATAGGAATTGTCATCAAGTACAATGGTGTCTGCCTGCACATCATAAGGCAAATCCTCTTCAAAAATCTCATTAATTTCCCCTTCGGCTGTTTCAAATACCACATCCGCCTGGGCATTTACCGCTTTCACATTACGTCGATAGGTTGCCAGATTGTCCTTGCAATTATCGCACCGATTGAAAATAATCAGTTCGGATTTGCGCACCATCTCTGCCACCATGGATTTCATGTTATTAAAATACATGGAAAATGTGGACGCATCAATACAGGTAATCTGTTGCTCCAAATTCCAGTGGAACGGAAATTTGATATCCTTATTGCTCCACATTCCGTTGTATTCAATTACGATTCGTTCGGGCTTCCATCGTTTCTCCAGTTCCATCAGATACTGCGGTGTAAACTGCTCTTCTTCCTCAATGGTTTCAATGACAGTTTTTGATTTTTTAATTATAGCCGCGTCATATTCTTCGCTTCCTTCTTCGCACAGAATCAACAGTGTCGTACCGCGAATCCGAAAATAATCCTGCTGCAATGTATATTTGAGAAATGTTGTTTTTCCGCTCTCTAAAAATCCATTTATAAAATAAACCGGTTTCATGGATATCCCTTCTTCGTATCAGTATTATTTGTTTTATTGTTTTATTGTTTTATTGTTTTATTGTTTTATTGTTTTATTGTTTTTGTTTATTGTTTTTGTTTATTGATTTGTTTCTTATTCCTGGCTGCTATTTCTGTTTTTAAAAATTAATTAATAAATGTCAGATTCCTTACTCCAATATCATAAGTATAGGAGTATCCTGGTATTTATTTTGCAAATAATACTTTCAGGTTTTCTTCCTGCAGTTTGGAACCAATCACACAAAAACGACCCGTCGGTTGTGGCTGTCCGGCACGTACATTGCTTTCTTCCGGAACATAATCAAAATAAACCCAACTTCCATCCGGAGAAGGAACCATACCCTTTGCACGAAGGACAAATCCGTACTTGTCTTCCTTTCCCAATTCCTTCAAAATGTTTTCAATATCTTCTGATGAATATTTTGCTGCTGTTTCCAAACCAAAACTGCCAAATACCTCATCCGCATGATGATGGTGATGATCATGACATCCGCAGGTACAATCCGGACCATGGTCATGATGATGCTCATGGTCATGACAGCATTCATCCTCATCATGGTCATGGTGATGCTCGTGGTCATGACAGCATTCATCCTCATCATGGTCGTGGTGATGCTCATGGTCATGACAGCATTCATCCTCATCATGGTCGTGGTGATGCTCATGGTCATGAC
>JBJEMA010000006.1:2023-23327 GCA_051879435.1 Lachnospiraceae bacterium | reverse complement strand
CAGCATTCATCCTCATCATGGTCGTGGTGATGCTCATGGTCATGACAGCATTCATGCTCATCGTGGTCGTGGTGATGCTCGTGGTCATGATGATGCTCATGGTCATGACAGCATTCATCCTCATCGTGGTCGTGGTGATGGTCGTGGTGATGCTCGTGGTCATGACAGCATTCATGCTCATCCTGGTCGTGGTGATGCTCGTGGTCATGACAACATTCATCCTCATCATGGTCGTGGTGATGGTCGTGGTGATGCTCGTGGTCATGACAGCATTCATCCTCATCATGGTCGTGGTGATGCTCATGCATCCGGTTAACCTCTTCCATCAGTTCTGCCACCAGATCTGTTGCGCCTTCAATTGTTTCCAAAATCTGCTTGCCGCTGATTTCTTCCCAAGGCGTTGTGATGATTGTTGCATCTGTATTATGCTCACGCAAAAGGGAAACCGCTTCTTTCAGTTTTTCTTCCGATATCTTTCCCGTTCTGCTTAAGATAACGGTACCGGCATGTTCAACCTGATTTACAAAGAATTCGCCAAAGTTCTTAATATACATTTTGCATTTGGTAGCGTCAACAACTGCAATGGCACTATTTAACTCTACCCCATCACCCAAATCTGCATTTTGCACTGCCTTCATAACATCGGACAATTTACCCACACCGGAAGGCTCAATGATAATACGATCCGGCGTATAAGTATGGAGAACCTCTTTTAACGAGGTTTCAAAATCTCCAACCAAAGAACAGCAAATACAGCCTGAATTCATTTCTTTAATTTCAATTCCGGCATCCTTCAGAAAACCACCGTCAATTCCGATTTCCCCAAATTCATTTTCCACCAGAACCACCTGCTCTCCCGCAAATGCTTCCTGTAACATTTTTTTGATTAAAGTTGTTTTTCCGGCACCCAAAAAACCGGATACAATATCAATTTTTGTCATCTTTATTCATTCCTTTCCAGCGATTGCTCCAATTTTCCTTTGAAATATTCTTGTTTTTTCTTCGAAAATTTCATCGATGCAATCAAAATAGTCTTGTCATCTTCTCAGCGATTGCCGGTCATTAATCAATAATGTTGTCATCATTCATTTTGCGAACTTCTGCCGAGAAAAAGAAATTCGTAATCAAATCCGTTATTCCACTAAATACCAATCCGATTCCCAACAGCCGGAAAACCAGGGCAATGGATGATTGCGGCTTAAAGATCAAAAACAGGGCAAATGCAATATTTATGATGGAAATAATAAAAACAGCAAGCCAGTTGGACTGCTTCAGGCGAAGAAGGTCAAATGCATTCTGTACCTTCACAACTCCGCTGAACAGAACAACGATGCCGATTACGGTCGGAATAATATTCTGCACCGCATCCACACGAATCAATGCGACAATTCCGAGAATGATGGCAAATAAGCCGAACACTAATTCATTTTTATAGAAATCCTTCACGACATCTTTACGAATATACTGAATCAGAAATACGAATCCGCACAGAATAATCGCACCTGCAATTACATAGCACAGGATGTCTGCCTGAATCTCCGGCCAGATGGTTAACACAAGTCCATATAATAATGATAAAATCGGAAATACCAGCGAATTCCCTTTCACTTCTTTTATTTTCTTCATAGATTTAAGTCTCCTATAGGTACATTATTTGCTTTTTTTCCACTAATTATTATAACACACTTTATTTTCAAAACAACAAGGCGTACACTCATTTTAAGACATGCCGTACACTCATTTTAAGACAACAGATACTCTTATTTTATGACAAGGCGTTCGCATAGTTTTAGACATTTTAAGGCATAGCGCACACTTTTTTAACAAATCGCGCACTTTTTAACACAGCGTACGCTTATTAAAACATAGCGCATGATAGGAATTATGGGGAGACATTTTATGAAATGGAAAAACTGTAATATATTCTGCCCGGACGGAAAATTTCATTTCGGAGATTTGGAAATAAGAAATGGAAAGATTGCCCATCTGGTGCTCCACCGGGAAAACGTCCAAAAAGATGCTGATTTTCTTGTTCCCGGTTTTATCGATACGCACTTGCATGGATGCAATGGGTTTGACTTTTCGGATGGAACAACCGAGGCAATTTATGAAATAGCCAGGTTCCAACTGCTTCACGGAATCACAAGTTATTGTCCGGCTACCATGACTTTACCCATTTCTGATTTGGAAAAAATCGCGGATGCGGTTGCAAATTACCGTTCTCCGCAGACTGTCAAAATTTCTGCGGTCGGAAACTCTGCAGAGGACTATTCTGCAAAAGGATGCATTGCACCAGAGTCATCCAGCGATACTACTCCGGTGGCCGACTTTCTCGGATATTATATGGAGGGTCCTTTTTTCTCTGCGGAAAAAGCGGGTGCGCAGCGAACCGACTGTCTGCGGCAGCCGGACTTTGCTCTTTTTTCTGCATTACAGAAAAGATCCCATGAACAAATTGTGATTTGTGCGCTTGCTCCGGAATTGGAAGGAAGCAGGGAATTTATCCAATCTTGCGGAGCAATTGTTTCCCTTGGGCATTCCGTTGCTCAACGCGAAACCATAGAAAATGCCTTAAATACCGGCGCCGAAAGAATTACGCATCTCTATAACGGCATGCGGTATGCAGACGATTATATGGAAATCGGCAGCCGCTATCCGAATTGTTATGCAGAACTAATCTGCGACGGAGTACATAACTCAAAGGAACGAATCATTCGCGCATTTCAATCTTTTGGCGACGACCGCATTGTGTTAATCAGCGACAGTATGCGCGCCACCGGTCTGGGCGATGGCATTTATACCCTCGGTGGGCAAAATGTATCTGTAACCGGTAAATTAGCGCTTCTTGCCGGCGGACAAAAAGCCGGTAGTGTCAGCACCTTATATGACTGCTTTATTACTGCCATTTCCCTTGGCCTTGCGCCGGAAAGTGCATTGAAAGCAGTCACCATTAATCCTGCGAAATCGCTCCATAGGGAACATGAAATCGGGAAACTGGCTCCCGGTTATCCGGCAGATTTTCTTCTGCTTAATTCACACTTTGAAAGAAAAGCAATTATAAAAAACGGAAAAAAACCTGCATAGGAGATTCCTACGCAGGTTTTTGATTGTAAACGAATAATATACGTTGCAGAAAATATTATGCCTTTCCACAACATTTTTTATATTTCTTTCCGCTTCCGCAAGGGCAGGGATCGTTCGGATAAACCTTCTGTTCTTTCCGAATGGTAGTTGATGCCTTCTGCTCTTTGTACAAGGCTTTCTTTGTATCTGCATCAAAAATTTCATCCCATGCCGGAAGGTTATACAGCCAGTCAGCCTCTGCAGCAACCATATTCTTATAAAGAAGTTCCTTATCAAAACCAAGATTAACGGTTGTATCCTCATCCATAGTTTCAATTGGATTCTGCTCTTTTAAGCTATCCTGAATACCGTCCAAAAATGCAACCATATGCAATACGGAAATGTGATATTTCTCTGCCAGTTCCTTAACAGTACCGGTAACTACGGTATCCGGGTCCTTTAATAATTCTTCGTAAATTCCTTTTTCTTCATTGAAATACTCAGCCCAGAGTTTCTGAATCTTGCTTTTATCCGCATTCTGATCATAAGCAATTTTTCTCCACTGCTCTAATAATGTCATCTGTTCCTCCATCCCGGCACTTTCAAAAAATACCGTCATTATTACTTAATTGGAATCACTTCTTCAAAAATGACCCACTAATAAACCAATTATAAAGGAAAATTGTAGATAATTCAATGCCCTGCACACAGCTCACAACAACACTACTGTACAGTTCACAACAACACTACTGTACAACCGCTTAGACTCCTACCATTTTCAAAAATTTTACAGTCATCATAATAATTATATTAATTCAATCGCGTCGCGAACGGATTCCACTGGGATAATTCGGCTTCCTTTCCAGTCCTTAAGACGTTCATAGCAGACCTTCGGAACTACGCATACATCAAAACCCAGTTTTGTTGCCTCCGAAACCCGTTGCTCAATCATGCTGACCGCCCGGACCTCACCACTAAGCCCCACCTCACCAAACACAACCATCCTGTCATTCAATGGCTTGTTTGTAAAGCTTGATGCGACAGCCATGACAATACTCAAATCCACAGAGGGTTCCACGATTTTCATTCCACCGGCCACATTAACATAAGCATCACAATTTCCAAGATGCATGCCCAATCGTTTCTCCAGAACAGCCATCAAAAGATTGACCCTGTTATAATCCACTCCGGAAGTCTGGCGTCTTGGAATTCCAAAACTGGTCTGGCATACCAATGCCTGAATCTCCAGTAAAATCGGTCTGGTTCCTTCCATGGCACAGGTAATTGCCGTTCCGGAAGCATTGGCCGGTCTGCCTGCCAGCATAAACGCGGACGCATCCTTCACCTCGTTGAGACCGTCCTGCTGCATCTCAAATACTCCGATTTCATTCGTGGAGCCAAATCGGTTTTTCACCCCTCGCAAAATCCGATAGGATGCGTGGCGGTCTCCTTCAAAATAAAGCACCGTATCCACCATATGCTCCAATATTCTGGGACCGGCAACAGTTCCTTCTTTTGTTACATGCCCGACAATAAATATGGATATCCCCAATGACTTGGAGATTTGAAGCAATACTGCAGTAGATTCCCGCACCTGGGAAACACTGCCCGCCGAAGCGCCGACCTCCTCATTTACCATAGTCTGAATTGAGTCAATAATCACCACTTCCGGCTTATCGCGTTTTATTATTTCGCAAATGTGATCCAGATTTGTTTCACAGAGAAGATTCATATCCTTTTGAAACTGCCCGATTCGTTCCGCGCGCATCTTAATCTGCTTAAGTGACTCCTCACCGGAAATGTAAAGCACCCGGTGATTAGCATCGGATAAAAGCCGACACATTTGAAGAAGCAATGTGGATTTTCCGATTCCGGGATCTCCTCCGACAAGTACGAGCGAGCCCGGAACAATACCGCCTCCCAGAACCCGATTCAGTTCTTCCATTCCGGTTGAAATGCGGTCTTCTTCCGTTAGTGAAACTTCCGACAACGAAACCGGTGCTGTATCCGGGCGTCCCTGCGAAGAAGCATTTCCCGCTTTCCCTTTTGCAATTACTTCCTGCTCAATCATCGTATTCCACGCATGGCAGGCAGAGCATTGTCCCATCCATTTTGCTGATTCATAACCACATTCTTTGCAAAAAAATACCGTTTTCATTTTCGCTTTTGCCATAAAAATAGTTTGCCTCCCAATATAAGCAATGTCCCATAAAACAAATTACTTGATTGCCCATGGACACGCCAAAAGCAATCAAGTAATCTCATTCATTCCCTGTGTAAATTACATTATTTTTTAATCTCAACTTTTACCTGATCAAATCCTGCAAGTTCCACGCTGAGGCTTAATTTTCCGCCAAGATTTGTTTTCATCTTTCCTGCGTCCGCATTACCTACAATCACATCATACTCGGTATCTTCTGCCAATCCAAGTGTAATCTGCGCGTCCTTCGGCCCTTCTACCGTAAATACCACACCATCTTCTGTCTCAACAAAATGATTGACTGCGGTACCCGGAACTGATTCATACAAAAACAATCCATTCTTTTCTAGGCGTGTTATCTCGTGAAATGTTTTTACTTTCAGAAGATCTCCTTTGTGCTCGTAATCTTCCAATTTGGATTTTGTGGACAATGTGTAATCCCCAAAACTGATGCTACCATCCTTTTCTGAACGAAGAAGTTCTTTTACTACAGCCATCCCAATGTCCTCCATTTGTATTTTATATATTTATTATATCAAAAAACGACCAATTTACCATAAAAACGACAGGAATATTTCGACAATTTTTGAGCTCTCTTCTCGGTTTTGTGTTCCTAAAAATGAATTTTGCTATTCATTCAGACAAACAAACCCGAAAATGGACTTTTTGATTTAAGCATTTTCTTTTTTTGTCTGCTTTTCTTTTTTTAGAAATACAATTTTTCCATTTTTTAGACTGACCGTCACCTGATCACCCGGAACAATTTTCCCGGACAAAAGTTCCTCCGCAAGTCCATCTTCAATTTGCGTTTGAATGGCGCGTTTCAATGGTCTTGCACCCATTTTATAATCCGCAAAATTTTCAATAAGATGCTCCTTCACCTGCTTGGATACCGTTATTTTCAGATTCATTTGCGACATAGCCCGATCTGAAAACTCTTTGCAGAGAATGTTCATAATTTTCCGTAAATCATCTTTTGTCAGGGTGTGGAACACTATCATTTCGTCAATACGATTAATGAACTCCGGTTTGAAGATACGCTTCACTTCTTCCATGACACTGTCCTTCATTTTTTTGTAATCCTGCTCTGCGTCTGACTTTGAAACAAACCCCAGATTCTTTGGTGCAATAATGTTCTGCGCTCCTGCATTTGAGGTCATAATCAAAACCGTGTTCTTAAAATTGACCCTTCTGCCTTTGGAATCAGTAATATGACCATCATCCAGAATCTGTAAAAACACATTGAATACATCCGGGTGGGCTTTTTCCACTTCATCCAGGAGAATAACCGAATATGGATTCTGTCTGACCTTATCCGACAATTGGCCGCCATCATCATGCCCCACATATCCCGGAGGCGCACCAATTAATTTTGATACGGAATGACTCTCCATAAATTCTGACATATCCACACGAATGATGGCTTTCTCAGATCCAAAAACCAATTGAGCCAATGCTTTAGACAATTCTGTTTTCCCAACGCCCGTCGGTCCCAGAAACAGGAAGGAGCCGATTGGTTTTTTCGGATCCTGCAATCCCACGCGGCCTCGGCGGATTGCTTTTGCTACAGCAGTCACTGCCTCATCCTGCCCAATAACACGCTTATGAAGATTGTCCTCCAATTTCAGGAGGCGTTCACTTTCCTTTTCTGTAAGCTGTTTCACCGGGACTTTCGTCCAAATACTTACGGTTTCCGCAATGGCTTTTTCATCTACCACAAGATCCTTGGTTTGCAGTTTCTTTTCATACGCTTTTTCCATGCGTTCCAGTTTTTTTCGCAACAATTTCTGCTCCCGCTTCAGTTCACCCGCCTGCAGGAAGGCCTCTATCTTGATGGAACGCTCAATCTGATCATCTTTCTGGCTGATTTTCTCCTGTAATTCTTTAATGCTCTGGGGTTGAATCATTCCCTTTAATTTTGCTGCAGCTGCAGCTTCATCAAGCAAATCAATGGCCTTATCCGGCAAATACCGGTCATTGATATATCGGTCGGACATTCTCACCGCCGCTTCAATTGCCTCCGGTAAAAATCGAATTCCATGATGCTCCTCATATTTATGGGCGATTCCACTCAGAATTTCAATTGCCTGTTCCACGGTAGGTTCTGCCACCGTGATTGGCTGAAACCGTCGCTCCAAGGCAGCATCCCGTTCAAAATATTTTCGATACTCATTTAATGTGGTTGCACCGATGACCTGTATCGCGCCCCGGGAAAGAGCCGGTTTTAACATATTGGAAGCATCAATAGACCCACCCTCGGAACTGCCCGCTCCGATTAAGGTGTGAATCTCATCCAGGAATAAAATAACATTACCGTCCGTTTCCACTTCCTGCATTACATTTTTTATCCGCTCTTCAAATTCCCCCCGATATTTTGTACCGGCAAGCATCCCTGGTAAATCAAGTGTTACTACGCGTTTATTTTTAATGGTATCTGGAACATCACCTTTTACAATTGCAATGGCTATACCTTCCGCAATTGCTGTTTTCCCGACTCCGGGATCTCCAACCAGGCAGGGATTGTTTTTCATTCTTCTGCTTAAAATCTGTATCACCCGCTTGATTTCATCTTTTCTTCCGATTACCGGATCCAGCATATTATTTTTCGCCATCTCATTCAAATCACATCCGAACTGTTTCAACACCGATTTTTCTTTTCCCGGCATACCGGCCCGTTTATTTGCATAGCGTAACTCGTCTCTTTCCTGTTTTGCAATTGATTCCATACCCATAGCACAGAAAATCTGATAAACCAGTTTTCCTTCATCAATTCCCATTGCGCGTAAAAGCCGGACGGCAACACAACGGGAATCCTTCAAAATAGCAAGCAAAAGATGCTCCGTTCCCGCCTTTTCATGACTGTATTTTTTTGCCAGAACATGACTTTGTTCCATTGCGTTTTCTGCCCGCATGGAAAAACCCCGCCGTTCCTTTAAAATGGTACCGCCTGACGGGTTAATTGCCTCAGAAATCAAATCAATCAGCCTTGTTTCGTCTACATGATTTTCCCTCAAAACCATGGCGGCAACACCACTGCCCTCTCGAATTAATCCTGCCAGCAGGTGCTCTGTTCCCACATATCCGGCATCAAAATTTTTTGCTGTCTTCTCGGCATACAATATGGCTCTTTTTGCCTGTTCCGTGAACTCGCTGTTCATTCAATATCCTCCAAAATAAGATTCGTATAGTCGCACAAAAGCAACCGATTCGTGGAGGAACCAGTTGCTTTTGGTATTTTACAATGTTTTATCCTGTTCTATCTTATTCATCATCTTCATCTTCTTGCTGCACCGGTCTCTGTGTCCGAACTACCTGCCCGTTGGCACGACGAACCACCTGTCCGTTGGCGGTCCGAACTACCTGTCCGTTGGCACGACGAACCACCTGTCCATTGGCGGTCCGGACTACCTGACCATTGGCAGTGCGAACTACCTGACCATTGGCAGTGCGAACTACCTGACCATTTCGTGGCACATGTCTTTGCTGACGAATCGGCTCGTCATCATCGTCGTCTTCGTCATCATCGTCATCATCGTCGTCTTCGTCGTCATCCTCATGTATGGCAAAAAGCGGTCTTCTTCTCGGGCGTTCGTCTTCATCATCGTCATCGTCATCATCATCTTCATCCTCAGAAGCACTTCCAATCTGCTTTAATCCAAGAATTACCGTTACTGCAATTAAGAGAACAATAACAACTGCCATAATGATAACCACGGCTACCGGAACGCCACCACTTGCGGAACCATTATCTGAAACAGAATCTACAGCACCTGCTGAAACACCGCCACTACTGATGAAACCCTGGTAACGTACATAACTGCTTTCTGCAATATCGAAGAGATACCAGCCCTCTGTTCCGGTCGGAGATGCAGCGTAGAAAATATAATATTCGTCATTGGTCCATGCAGGAACCTGCGTCTGGTCATCTATGTTAAATACAATTTGACGAAATTCTTCCGGCAAATTGTCCGGGGCACCATCCCCTTCCTTCGGGTATAACTCATTGGAACCGGTCATGTTTAAGGTTACTGTATTTCCATTCGATTCCGTAGTTGAACCTGCATCCGTATTGTCTGCCGGGACTTCCTGGTTATTCTCCTGCGGTTCCTGCGATGCAGAAACTGTTACAAAATCATAACGAATATAACCGGTTTTTTCTTCCCCGCCATCCGTCCAGGACACATGATACCACAGTTTTCCTTCGGAATCATTTTCTGAACCAAGTACAGTCATGACGGTATTCGTCTGTACCACTGCGATTTTATTTCCGCTGGTACCCGCCGCATCCCGCACATTAACATCCGAAGTGTTTACGGTTACCGTATCGCCGGTATCTGCCGTTGCAAAAACAGTAATGGTCATTGCAAGCATAAATGTCAGCAATAATATGGTTGTGATTAATCCCCTTCCGAGATTTCTCTTTTCTCTAATACTCATGAATATACCCTTCTCCCTTTGCATTCTTTTTCCAAAAATAAAATAATTTACATAATTATTTGACATAACATAGTTCTATTGTACCAAACTATGCACGGTAAACACAATATTTTTGAAGAAAAATTTATAACTTTGTCAAAATAATGTAAATAAATCGCATTTTATTGCAAGACTTTCATTTGTTTTTTCCCAAATTCTTTTGAATTCCTCTTTTGCATCTTTCGAAATATTTTTGTATTCTTTCGAATTCTTTCCATTATTCTTTTCGGAACTTTTAAACTTCTTCAATTGCCTTTCCAATATCATTACGTTTATATTTGTTGGCAAAATCAATCCATTCTGTTGCCTCGTAAGCCTTGGCTCTCGCTTCCTTCAAATCTTTTCCTTTTGCTGTAATACCCAGAACACGTCCACCATTGGTTACAAATTTGCCATCCTGCAGTTTTGTTCCCGCATGAAAACAATAATAATCTTCTTTTCCTTCAAATGCTTCCAGGCCTTTGATTTTCAGACCTTTTTCATATTTCACAGGATAACCGTCCGAAGCCAATACCACACAAACCGCCGCATTATCCTCAAACTGAAGTTCCACCTGATCCAGGGTTCCGTCCACGCAGGCCTCCATCACTTCAATGATATCATTTTTCATGCGAGGCAATACCACCTGTGCTTCCGGATCTCCAAAACGTGCATTGTATTCCAGCACCTTCGGACCATTCGGTGTAAGCATCAGTCCAAAGAAAATGACACCCTTAAATTCCCTGCCTTCCTTTGCCATGGCATCTACCGTCGCCTGATAAATGTATTTTCTGCAGAACGCATCCACCTCCGGGGTATAAAACGGACTAGGGGAAAAGGTTCCCATTCCACCGGTATTTAACCCCTGATCTCCATCTTTTGCTCTCTTATGATCCTGGGCACTGGTCATGGTTTTAATGGTTTTTCCATCCACAAAAGAAAGAACGGATACTTCGCGACCGGTCATAAATTCTTCAATGACCATGCGGTTTCCCGCATCCCCGAATTTTTTATCTTCCATAATTTCTGCAACACCGGCAACTGCCTCTTCTTTCGTATTACAAATCAGAACACCCTTCCCCAGGGCAAGACCGTCTGCCTTTAACACAATCGGAAATGACGCATTTTCCAAATATGCCAATGCATCCTTTGCATTATCAAAATTTTCATAGGCAGCTGTAGGAATCCCATATTTTTTCATAAGATCTTTGCTAAATGCTTTGCTTCCTTCCAGAATCGCTGCATTCTTTCTTGGACCAAATGTGCGGATTTTGGCTTTCTCCATTTCATCCACCAGACCGCCTACCAAAGGATCGTCCATCCCCACAATAACAAAATCAATTGATTCTTTTTTTGCAAAATCAACCAATTTATCAAATTCCATAGCACCAATTGGTACGCACTGCGCTATTTGCCCGATTCCTGCATTTCCGGGTGCACAATAGATTTTGCTAACGCGACTGCTTTTCTTAACGCTTGTTGCAATTGCATGTTCTCTTCCGCCACTACCAACAATCAGTACCTTCATATCTGCCTCCATTGCCTTTTTATGTCTTATATCTTATGTCCTATATCTTTTGTCTTCTTTCTTTTGTTTTATTTCTTTTGTTTTGTTTCTTTTGTTTTGTTTCTTTTGTTTTATATTTTTTGTTTTATTTCTTTTGTTTTATATTTTCTGTCTTCTGTTTTATCCAATTTCATGATTTGCAATCATATCAATTGCTTTCGGCAAAATAATCCATTCCGCCTGTTCCATAACTCTCTGCTGTAATTCCTTCGGCGTATCCCCGGGATGAACCTCTACCGCCTTTTGCAAAATAATTGGTCCTGTATCCGTTCCCTCATCTACAAAATGAACCGTCGCTCCTGTTACTTTTACGCCACGGGCCAGAGCTGCTTCATGAACCTTCAACCCATAATAACCGGTTCCGCAAAAGGAAGGAATCAGTGAAGGGTGAATGTTGATAATTTTTCCCGCATATTTTTTAATCAGTGCCGGCGGAATGACCACAAGAAATCCGGCCAATACAATCAGATCCGGTTTTGCCTCGTCAACTGCTGCCATCAAGGCATCATGGAAATCCTCCCGGTTTTCATACGCCTTTGGCGATACCACCACGCCTTCAATGCCATGCTTTTTTGCACGCTCCAGTGCATAAACACCCGGGTTATTGCTAAGAACGCGTACAATTTCCGCATTCCGAATGGTTCCATTTTCCATCTGGTCTATAATGGCCTGAAGATTTGTCCCTCCACCGGAAACACAAACCAAAACTCTTAGCATAAAATAACTCCTTTATCTGCTTTCACGGTTTCTCCGAGAATATAGGCATTTTCTCCGCTTGCCTTCAATGCGGCAAGAGTCTTGTCTGCATCTTCGGAAGCAACGGCCAATACCATACCGATTCCCATGTTATATGTGTTATACATCATATGTTCTTCAATATTTCCGGTTTTCTGTAACATACGGAAAATTGCCGGAACTTCGTAAGAAGAAAGATTGATTTTTGCAGCAATTCCATCCGGAAGCATTCTTGGAATATTCTCATAAAATCCTCCGCCGGTAATGTGACTGCATCCCTTAATGGTAACGCCGGCAGATTTCACTTCTTTTAATGCCTTAACATAAATCTTCGTCGGCTCCAGCAATGCATCTCCAAGGGTTCTTCCCAACTCATCACAATATCTGGAAAGTGCAACTTCGGTCATCGGAAATACCTTACGAACCAGAGAAAAGCCATTGCTATGTACACCGGAAGAAGCAATTCCTATCAGGGTATCCCCTTCCTGAATTGACTGTCCGTCAATTAATTTGCTTTCATCAACGATTCCCACCGCAAATCCGGCCAGATCGTATTCATTTTCCGGATAAAATCCCGGCATCTCTGCCGTTTCACCGCCAATCAATGCAGCTTTGGCCTGCTTACAGCCTTCCGCTACGCCTTTTACAATTGTAGCGATTTTTTCCGGATAATTTTTTCCGCACGCAATATAATCCAGGAAGAACAAAGGTTCTCCGCCGGCACATGCAATATCATTGACGCACATGGCAACACAATCAATACCTATGGTATCATGTTTATCCATAAGAAATGCCAATTTTAATTTTGTACCTACGCCATCCGTACCGGACACCAGGGTAGGTTTCTCCATATCCTTCATTGCAGTCAGGGAAAATGCACCGGAAAAACCACCCAGTCCGCCAAGAACTTCCGGACGCATGGTTTCTTTTACATACTTTTTCATTAATTCCACTGACTTATAACCCGCTTCGATATCTACACCTGCATTTTTATAATCCATTTCTGTTCTCCTTTGATTTTCTTTTTCCGAAAAATGCCACGAAATTATTCTACTATACTTTCCCGGCGTTTCACAGTTCTAATTATTTTTTCCGCCGATTCTTAATAATTCTTATATCCTGCTTCCTGAAGACGGGCATCTTTTTCCATCACTGCATTTTTCTGTTTTTCCGCATATGCTTTCAGTTTTTCGAGTAATGCAGCATCCGAAGTTGCCAAAATTTTCGCCGCAAGAAGACCAGCATTCACTCCCCCGTTAATGGCCACCGTTGCCACAGGAATTCCGGAAGGCATCTGAACAATGGAATAAAGGGAATCTTTGCCCCCCAGCGATGTCGTGTGCATTGGAATTCCGATAACCGGCATCGGGAAGATTGCCGCACACATCCCCGGTAAATGCGCCGCCATTCCTGCTCCGGCAATAATTACCTTATAACCTCTCTCCTCTGCTGTACTTGCATACTTGAAAAATTCTTCCGGTTCCCGATGTGCGGAAATGATATTCATTTCAAAATTAATTCCCAGTTCCGCTAATACATCTGCCGCTTTTTTCATAACCGGCATATCCGAGTCACTACCCATTACAATTCCTACCTGTGCCATGTTCCATCCTCCGTTTATTGTTATTCATATTTTTTATTTCGGTTTGCTGCTGTAGATATCATTTATTTCGTTTTTGTATTGTTCCGGCTTATTATAATTCACTTTTCGGTCCGGTTTCTTATAATTCACTTTTTCATTCCGGTTTCTTATGATTCACTTTTCAGTCCGGTTTCTTATAATTCACTTTTCATTCCGGTTTCTTATAATTCACTTTTCATTCCGGTTTCTTATGATTCACTTTTTGTTCCGGCTTGTTATGATCCCTTCGATTGCGGCAAATTCTCGTCAAAGGCACGATTTAATTCCTCGCAGCCTTCTAAAACAAATCGGCCATCCTTTAACAATACCGTCTCATTGCCCTCTTCATCAACTGCAATGATATGTCCCAGTTCGTCATAAGGAATCGTAATATCTGTATGGCAATTAAAATAAGCCTTCTCCGGTTCCGTTTTCCGCAAAATGGAAATCTCATTATCTCTTGCAATGATTTCTTTCCCATCCGGATTGTACACCACCACATCCTCTGCATGGGAATAACAGGTGTCTCCAAATGCAAAATGCGGTCCTGTCTTTTCCGCAATCAAAATCGGAAGTTTCCCCGCAATATCATATTTTCGCGCCATCATATATGCCGTAGTGTTGGTTCCGATTGCAAATTCCCCCATAGGCAAGGTTTCATGATGAAACAAAACATTATCCCGAAAGTATTTCTGATTTTTTTCCATCGTCTGGAAATTACTGCAGGAATAAGACTGAATCATGCCATCTTTAACGGTGACCATAAGATTTTTATATTCCAATTCATTTAAATAAACATCGCTGACATGAAGTACACCTCTGGTGCCCTTTAATTTCGGCGAAGTGAAAACTTCTCCCACCGGAATGTTTACATCAGCCACACAGTTTTCAAACTGCGTCTGTCTTTCCGGGTCCATAATTCCATGAAGGGAAATCCAAAGATCCGTCTGATTCTCTCCGCGGCCTTTCACATGCACGCGATTTGCGCGATCCAGGACATCAATTAAAGTCTGCTGGATTTTCTGATATTTCATATAATCCAGTGTATTGATCCGAATGACATCCGCAAAGATTTCTTCAAAATTTGAACCGATTTCCGGAATCGGAAATGCGATAATGGTAAAACTCCGTTCTTCACCCGTAATATATTCGTTGGTAATTTTTCCGGACTGCATGGCATATTTCACCGACAGTTTCTGTTGTTCCGATGATAAAGCGCATGCGGTGTCTTTTACCACAGGCACAAACGGTGTTTCCCCAAAGATTTCCATAACAGCGGGTCCGGCATGTCCATTGGCATTTTCCTTCTGTTCTTCAAATGCGGCTTTCAGACACTCCAGTTTCCTCGTTACAAACTGCCCCGTAAGAAATATAGCCTCATCTTCCTTGTGGTCATAATCGTATTGTTTATTAGGATTTGCCCCAAAATAACCGACTTTTGCTGTGCCCTGACGCCGGAAAAAAGAATTCCCCGCACGATAAATTACAGGCTTCAGCCCCATTACCTCAAAATTACGGACTGCCTGACGGATAATCCGTTCAAATCCCAGAGGATAACGGATATTCACCGTTGTCTTTTTGCTTAAATCTTTTCCTGTGTTCAAAAAACCCTTGCGATACCCTTCTGTAAATGTATCCGCAATTAAATCAATGGTTTCCCGGGACAATGACCGGATAAATTCGGCGACGCGTCTTTCGTTCTCCGTCACATACTCCCCGTAAAGATAAAGATAATCCGTATTGTCTAAATCACTGTCCATTAAAATGCGGAACGCATAATCCAGAGTCGGATCCACCATTTCCGCAACCCGAAGTCCGGATTCCGGTTCGGAATAATCGCTGACATACCAGTAGATAATATCCCGGATGTTTTCTTCCTTCGGTCCGTAACCGCCTTCTGTATATGCTTCACTCACGCTGGTATACAGTTCGAGCAAAAGTTCCATACGAAGAAGCAATTCTTCCTGGTTCAACTCATAGGCATAAGGAATCGTCACGCGCATTTCCGCCGCAACCGCTGACCAAAGCCTTCCCATTTCCACGCCAAACAACCCGGCTGTATAATCCGGATTACAATAACTGCGATCGTAATTTTCCGAAAGAATGTCCTCATATACCATACGATTCCATTCTTTCCATTTGGCAATGCCGATATTACTGTGCTTCGCATTCATTCGGTCCGAAATTTTTTCATACATACGGGTTTCCTGCCGATTCTCGGCAATTTCCGTATATATGGTTATGATGAGTTGCAAAAAAGCAAATTCACACCGGAAATACTGACGATATTCCGGTGATAAGGGCAGATTATCCTCCGTTCCGTGCTCCAGCGCTTTCAAAAGTTCTTCAATTCTTTCCTGCGCCAGGGAAAACCGTTCCTTTTTTGCCGGTTCCCACTCGTAAAAACTGTTCATGTAATATTAACTCCTGCATAAATGATATAAAGTCCGGTGAGAAGAACTACACCATTAAGTAGCATTCCCAAAATCGGAAAAAAATAGAACTGATCCCGATCATAAAAAGCCGTAATGCCAAATGCTTCTCCCACAATGGCGTAAAGCACAGACAAACCACAGGCCATTCCATAACGAATCGACGCTTCACCTCCATCATGATAGGTCAGCACGATGGTCAGAACCACCGCAACCGCGGAAATTCCTCCCAGAATAACAGAAAGCATCCCACAGACCGGGTGTTTTCGATTGGTAAACTTGTACTTTTTTGCCAGATTCTTTTGCCGCAGAATTTTCTGAAATAGTTTTTGTATTGCCATTCTTTTTTTATTCCCGACTAAAACATGATTTTACTTTTACCCACAATAAGTTTCGCACCTGCAATAATCATCAGCACACCTGTAGTAACCCCTACAACAATACTGATTACACCAAGCACCAGACTCATTGCACCGGTTGAATTCATAAGTTGAAATGTTTTTTCTTTTTCTTCCATAAACCTTACTTCCTTCCTGCTTTTCTTTTCCCCGCTACGCAGTAATTTTTTTCGCGCAAATATCATTTGTGGCCTATTTTGCGCTGCGCTCCCTGTAGTACGCATCACTAACCTATTTTGCGCCATACTCCCTGTAGTACGCATCAATAGCCTGTTTCATGGTATCATCAATAACGATTTTTCCCTGACATGGCTTATTATACAGATGTTCTGTAACTTCTTCCATCGTAACAATTGCTGTGGATTTAATTCCGTAAAGTTCTTCAATTTCCGCCAGTGCGCTTTTTTCGGATTTGCCTCTTTCCATACGATTCAGGGATACTACCAGCCCTTTCACTTCCACATCGGCCTGCGCCTTGATAATCGGGAAAGTTTCTTCAATGGATTTACCGGAGGTGGTAACATCTTCAATCATGATCACCCGGTCGCCATCCTTTAATTTGCTTCCAAGAAGAATTCCGGTATCGCCATGATCCTTAACCTCCTTGCGGTTTGAACAATACCGTACATCTTTTCCGTATAATTCGCTGATTGCCATGGCAGTTGCAACACTGAGAGGAATACCCTTGTACGCTGGTCCAAACAATACATCAAAATCCAAACCAAACTGATCATGAATTGCTTTTGCATAATATTCTCCCAGTTTGCGTAGCTGTGTGCCGGTCACATATGCGCCTGCATTCATAAAAAATGGAGATTTACGACCACTCTTTAATGTAAAATCGCCGAATTTTAACACTTCGCTTGCCACCATAAATTCAATGAACTCTTCTTTGTACTGATTCATAACAACCTCCGTCTATTCTATACTTCCCAGCATTTCTGCAGTTTTATATCTTTTTATATCTTTTTATATCTTTCCATATCTTTGCATCTTTACATTTCTGCCCGAATACTATCCCCGGTTTGCCAAGGCTCCCGCAATATCTTCTTTCATATCAATCACCGCCTGGCGGGACGCGTCCGCATAATTTTCTTCTCCAAAGGAAGCGTATTTTTCCTGCTTATATGCGGCAATAATTCCCCGGGAAGAATTAACAATGGCGCCAAGACCGTCCTCATTAAAGAAATGCACCAGATCTGCGCCTTTTCCTCCCTGGGCACCATAACCCGGTACAAGAATATAGGACTTTGGCATAATCTTACGAAGCACTTTTCCCATCTCCGGATAGGTTGCGCCAACCACAGCCCCCACATAACTGTAGGAATCTCCCATGGCATCCTCGCCCCATTTGGCAACCATCTCTCCTACCATTTCGTACAGAGGCTTTCCGTCTATTTTCTGATCCTGAAATTCTCCGCTGCTTGGATTAGAGGTTTTTACCAAAACGAAAATTCCTTTTTTCTCCTCTTTGCAGACATCAATAAACGGCTTCACACCATCACTTCCAAGATAGGGATTCACGGTTGCAAAATCCTCAGAAAAACCACGAAATTCTTTTCCTTCAATCGTCACCTTACCCAGATGACCAACCGCATATGCCGCAGATGTGGAGCCGATATCCCCCCGTTTAATATCGCCAATCACCACAAGTCCTTTGTTTTTGCAATATTCACAGGTTTCCTGATATGCCATTAAGCCCGGAATACCAAACTGTTCATACATGGCAATCTGCGGTTTTACTGCCGGAACCAAATCACAAACAGCATCCACAATGCCTTTATTATATTCAACAATCGCATGGGCAACGCCTTCCAAATCAGCGCCAAATTCCGCATAATTCTTTTTCAGAATCCCGGTTGGAATAAAGTTCAGCATCGGGTCCAACCCGACTACAATCGGTGCTCCTTTTGCCTTAATTTGATTTACTAATGCGTTGATCATTTTTGTCTCCTCCTAATTTGTAACCATTGCTACTATCATATCATTATTTACCACTATTCTTCAAGTTTGTGACGCAAATCCCGCGCACAATATCCGCGGCGAAAATCCTGTGCACAACATCCGAAGCAAAACCTTGCAAACATTATTTGTGACGCTAATCCCGCGCACAATATGCATGGAGAAAATCTGCAAAAAAAGACCACCCCCGAAATTGTTTCCCCGACGGTAAACATATTTCAAAAGATGGTCCCTCATTTTATACCTGTGTTAATACATATTCCTCAACATACTTGCGAATATTCGACGCATTTGCATATTTTTTACATTTCTCTCCGTTTACAACCACCAAAGTCGGTGCCTGGCGGACTTTATATTTTAATGCCAGTTCAACATTTTCTTCCGCGTCTACCGGAATGTAATTGACAGAACCCAGATACTCCTTGGCCAATTTACAATTCGGACAGGTCTTGGTGGTAAAGAGATAACGAATCTCCTGTGGAGCCTGCATCTTTACATCCCCATCCGGCTCATCTAAGTGAGACAAGGTTACGATTGCACTGGTCGGTCGTTTCAGGCAGGATTTTTCGATATCATAAGTCTGACGATCCTGATATTCCTGAAGTTTTCCGTCATTCCAGTTCTGCACCGGACGGTAATATCCGGTTATTCGGCTATATACCTCCGTCTTATTTCCGCAGTGCGGACATTCCATCACCTCGCCGACAAGATAACCGTGGGTACGGCAAATGGAATATGTCGGAGACAAGGTGTAATATGGCAATTTATAATTTTGGGCAATCGTACGCACCAGGTTCGCCGCCGCCTTCCAATCCGGAAGTTTTTCGCCCAAAAAAGCATGGAATACGGTTCCTGATGTATATAATGTCTGCAATTCATCCTGAATATCAAGAGCATCGAATATATCAGCCGTGTAGCCTACCGGCAAATGAGAAGAGTTGGTGTAATATGGTGTCTCCCCAACTTTTCCTGCTGTTTTAATACTCGGCCACTTTTTCACATCATGTTTTGCCAGACGGTAGGAAGTACTTTCTGCCGGAGTTGCCTCCAGATTGTACAAATCGCCATATTGTTCCTGGTAATCAGAAAGACGGTTGCGCATATGATTCAATACTTCCTTGGTAAACTCCTGTGTTCTCTTATCCGTCATATCTGCGCGAAGCCAATTCGCATTCAGTCCCACTTCATTCATTCCCACCAGACCGATGGTAGAGAAATGATTCTCAAAAGTTCCCAAATAACGCTTGGTATATGGATATAATCCCTCGTTCAACAATTTAGTGATTACGCCACGCTTAATTTTCAGGCTTCGGGCCGCAATGTCCATCATGCGGTCTAAGCGCTTAAAGAAATCACTCTTATCAGAAGAAAGGTACGCAATTCTCGGCATATTAATGGTTACCACACCAACGGAACCTGTGCTCTCACCGGATCCAAAGAAACCACCGGTCTTCTTCCGAAGTTCACGCAAATCCAGACGGAGTCTGCAACACATGGAGCGGACATCACTCGGCTCCATGTCCGAATTTATATAATTGGAGAAATACGGGGTTCCGTATTTGCTTGTCATTTCAAACAACAGACGGTTATTTTCTGTATCGGACCAGTCAAAATCGTTGGTAATGGAGTAAGTAGGAATCGGATACTGGAAGCCACGCCCATTGGCGTCTCCCTCAATCATGGTCTCAATAAATGCCTTGTTGACCATATCCATTTCCTTCTTGCAGTCCTTATATTTGAAATCCATCTCTTTTCCGCCTACAATCGCCGGAAGTTCTGCCAAATCCGCCGGGACTGTCCAGTCAAGCGTAATATTGGAAAACGGAGCCTGCGTACCCCAACGGCTCGGTGTATTAACACCGTAAATAAAAGATTCAATACATTTTTTTACTTCAAAGTAGGAAAGATTGTCTACTTTAACAAACGGTGCCAGATAGGTGTCAAATGAGGAAAATGCCTGTGCACCCGCCCATTCATTCTGCATAATTCCAAGGAAATTTACCATCTGGTGGCAAAGTACAGACAAATGTGCCGCCGGAGCAGAAGTGATTTTTCCCGGCACTCCGCCCAAACCTTCTTTTATCAACTGTTTCAAAGACCATCCGGCACAATAACCGGTTAACATGGACAAATCATGAATATGGATATCTGCATTTCTGTGCGCTTCACTGATTTCTTCATCATAAATTTCAGACAACCAGTAATTTGCCGTTACTGCGCCGGAATTGCTTAAAATCAGACCGCCCACAGAATAGGTTACGGTTGAGTTCTCTTTTACACGCCAGTCCTCTACCTTCACATAACTGTTAACCACGTCTTTGTAATCTAAAATAGTGGATTTCATGCTACGCAGTTTTTCGCGTTGCTTCCGGTACAAAATATAGGCTTTTGCAACATCGGTGTAGCCCGCCTGCTCCAAAACCTTCTCTACACTATCCTGAATCTCTTCCACATGAATGGCGCCGTCTTTCACCTTCTCCTGAAAGTCAGCTGTTACACGAAGTGCCAACAAATCAATGATATCGTTGTTGTACTGCTTTTCTACCGCATGAAAAGCTTTCATTATTGCGTCGTTGATTTTTACCAGTGTAAAATCCGCTTTTGTTCCATCTCTTTTGATTACAATAAACATTTTTTCCGCTCCTTGGTCCCCTATTTCTTATTTCTTTCATTTGTCGGACAGTTTCTCATTCGGAAACAAATACATTATCAACCGCATTTCTTATTCAGAAACAAATGCAATTTCAGCCGCATTTTCCATTCAGAAACAAATGCATTTTTAACCGCATTTCTTATTCAGAAACAAATGCATTTTCAACCGCATTTCTTATTCAGAAACAAATGCATTTTCAACCGCATTTCTTATTCAGA
>JBJEMA010000006.1:0-1923 GCA_051879435.1 Lachnospiraceae bacterium | reverse complement strand
AACAGATGCAATTTCAACCTCATTTTCCATTCAGAAACAAATGCAATTTCAACCGCATTTTCCGTCCATCAAGGTATTTTCCCACCGTAATTTGTTGTTAACATAATACAAATTACCGCGTGTCACAATTGTAACAAAGCAAAAAATAAAAGTCAACAAGAAAACACTATATTTATGTAAACTTGTTGACTTTATCACTATATATTGTATTATTCTTCTTTTTTGACTATTTCTTATTCTATCCGGTTAAAATAATATATCCCCTTCCTGTAATTACCCGGCTGTAAAACATACCGTTCCTGCAATTACCTGGTTGTAAGAAATGCGTACTCCCTCTGCAAGTCCGGTGTCACAGGGTAGGTTACCAGATATTCTGCTAATTTATCCCTTGCCGTAGCAAAATCGTACATCTGCTCATAGCATGCAATCTCGTTTAATTTCAAAATCTGCATACAGGTATTGTTTTCCAGCACATTTTGTCCGTTCTGGAATGCCTGCAGGGCCTGAGAGTAATCGCCTCTTTCAAAATAGCAAAGCCCCAACTGATTGTAAATCTCAGCGTCCGGAGTCTGGTCAACATAACCGCCATAAACAGCAATGGCATAATCATATTTCTCCAGCCTTTTGTAACACTCGCCCAAAAAGGAAATCAGCGCACCATCCACCCGGTCCGGTTCATTTTCCCTTACCAGTTCAATGAAATTACATGCCTTTTCATAATCCCCATCATAGAAAGCCAGACGGGCTTTATCGTAATTGGAGAATTTTGATTCATCTGCCATCAGCATCTTATCCAGATAAACCTGCGCCTCTTCCTCATAACCATGATTACGGAGACTTTCAAAAATATCCAGATAACGACTGTAGTTGTATTTATCCATAGCAATCGCTTCATCAAAATCAGCCAGGCAGCCTTCCATTTCATTCAGATTTAATTTCATGTAACCACGCAGATAATAGGCATCTGCCGCCGGCTTTAACGCAAGAATACTATCGTAAATGCTGATAGCCAAAGTATACTCCCCTAATTTGTAATAGGAAATGGCCATATAATAATTGATATCATATTCCAAATCTCCGGGCGTCATATCAGCATGATCCAAAGCGCTCTGAAATGCATCTATGGCCTTCCGGTACTGTCCCTGCCCCATATAAGTCAGACCAATACCGCGATAAATCACTTCAGCATCTTCGCCCATCTCCAGTGCCTTATGAAAGCCGGAAAGCGCTTCTGTGTAATCCTGCTGTGCCAGTGATTTCTCGGCCAGTGATGTATAACTTTCTTTTTCGCCACAAGCACATAGCGCCAGTGTAAGAACAACTGCCATTGTAATCAGTCTTATTTTCTTCCAAATCATAAACTACCTTATTTTAAGAAACCAAAACTTCTGATAATCGGAACTTCCTTTGCTTTGCCGCCGCATACGCCAAAGAATCCCATCAGGATTAAAACAATACAGATAATTTCTGAAACAACACAGCAAAGCCATCCGAGGAACGGAATGATCGCTAAGAATGTTGACAGAATAACGCAAACATAAATCTTTAAGGCCTGACGAACATGGAAGGCCACATATGAAGAATCTTTGCTTGCAAGTAAGGCAATAATAACACCAAAGACATTAAAGATATATGGACAAAGCGCAATCACCTTATTGGCAGAAATATCTTCCGGCGCAAATTCAGCCGTATGGTCATAAGGATCCACTGCAGGAACTACCGGCTGTGCCATCTGTGGTTGTGAATACGGTGCAACCTGTGGCGGAGGAGCTACCGGCGGAACGGCCTGTTGCTGAGGTGCTACCGGAGGAACATCTCCATTTACCATTTCCACACCGGAACCACACTTATTACAAAACTTTACCTCATCCGGTAATTCAGTTTTACAATTCGGACAAATTTTCATATTAATTCTCCCTTCCT
>JBJEMA010000005.1:0-8372 GCA_051879435.1 Lachnospiraceae bacterium | reverse complement strand
CTGACCTGCTTCAATCTGCTTTTCAGAAATTTCAATATCCCTATACATAGCAAGCTGTTTCATGGCAGACTCATAAATCTCCATACTCATAATAACCATATCGCCATAACCATTTTTAGTAATATAGATAGGTTCTTCTGCTCTGTGACACATATCAGAAATCTCTGATGTATTCTTTAAATCTTTAATTGGAATAATTTGTGGCATAAGTAACAACTCCTAACCATGGATTAATTATGCCATAATTATGTCCAATTTCAATATGTATTATAAAGAAAATACCAATTTATATATGTAAAAAGACCAGGCTCGGAACCTAGCAAAAAAGACGGACAGAGACAAATGTCAAAGTCCGTCTTTTCACATTTTTATTCGATTATCTTTCCATACCTAAAGCAAAACTGATCCAATGAAATCCAGCAAATCAGCCTTATTCATTCATCTTCGCTAATTTCGCAGCCTGGTCGGCCGCAATACATGCATCAATGATTTCCTGAATGTCACCATCCATAATCTTATCCAGTTTATAAAGCGTAAGTCCGATTCTGTGATCCGTTACACGGCCCTGCGGGAAATTATAAGTTCTGATTTTTTCCGAACGATCTCCCGTACCGATCTGGCTTCTTCTGGCATCTGCTTCCGCATCATGTGCCTTCTGACACTCCAAATCATATAATTTTGCGCGCAAAAGGGTAAATGCCTTCTCTTTGTTCTGAATCTGCGATTTTTCCGTCTGGCTGTAAATGACAATACCGGTCGGATAATGCGTCAGTCGAACAGCGGAGTCTGTGGTATTGACGCACTGTCCACCATTACCGGAAGCACGCATTACATCAATACGGATATCCTTATCTTCAATCACAATTTCACCAATATCCTCTGCTTCCGGAATGACTGCAACCGATGCAGTTGATGTGTGAATTCGTCCGCCGGACTCTGTTTCCGGGACACGCTGAACCCGGTGCACACCGCTTTCATATTTCAATACGGAATAAGCTCCCTGACCGTTTACCAGGAATTCTATCTCCTTCATACCACCGATACCGGTTTCATCGACATTCACCACTTCTATTTTCCAATGTCTGGATTCAATATAGTGGGCATACATACGATATAATTCTGCCGCAAATAAAGCAGCTTCATCCCCACCGGCGCCTGCACGAATCTCCACAACGACATTCTTGTCATCGTTCGGATCCTTCGGAAGCAACAGGATTTTCATTGTCTGTTCCAACTCCTCAATCCGCTTTTTGGAGTCATTCAATTCCTCCTTCAGCATTTCCCGCATGTCCGCATCTTTTTCTTCATCCAGCATCACCAGTGCATCATCCACATCCTGCTTGCATTTTTTATATTCTTTGTAAGCATCCACAAGTGGCGTCAAATCGCTCTGCTCTTTCATGAGGTTGCGAAATCTTTTTTGATCGTTTGCCACATCCGGTTCCGCCAATTCGTTCATGATTTCCTCATATCTGCGAATTAAATCATCCAATTTATCAAACATTTTTACTCTCCGTTTCCCGATTTTCCATTCATCTATGTCAGCCGGTTCTTGCTACATTCCTGCTTTCCTATAGGCATACATTCCCGAAACCTGCAGGCATTTTCTCTACCATACATTCCCGAAACCCTGCAGGCACCATTTTGTCACACCGGATAAGCGATTACTACCCGGTCCAAGTCCGCATAATCCTTTTTCACGCAAATGTGGGAAAATCCGCTTTTTTCCAATATCCCGGCTACATCCTTCCCCTGTTCTGCGCCGATTTCCAGCAGAAGAATTCCGTCCGGTTTCAACAGCCGTCGGCTTTCACCTGCGATTCGCCGATAAAAATCCAGTCCGTCTTCTCCGCCATCCAAAGCAAGACGCGGCTCATGGTCCTTCACCTCCGGCATAAGGGTGGCAATTACCTTAGGGGGAATATAAGGCGGATTGGAAAGGATAACATCATATTGTCCGGCAATGCCGTCTGTCAAATCCGTAAGTTCAAATTTTGCAAGACTGTTTAATCTTCTTCCGTTTTCCCCGGCAATACTAAGTGCCCTTTCGGAAATATCCGTTCCCACGCCATTCCATAACTCGCCTTTTCGTTTTTTATACTCTAAAAAACTTATCAAGATACAACCGCTCCCGGTGCATATATCCAGGACATCTCCTTGTGATTTTGACTCCGTTAAATGCAACGCCGCTTCCACCAGAATCTCCGTATCCTGCCTTGGAATTAATACATCCGGCGTCACCGAAAATGAGAGCCCCATAAACTCCTGCTCTCCCAAAATATATTGGAGCGGAAAATGTTCCCGTCGTTTTTCAATATATTCCCGGTATTGCAGTTCCTTGTCCACCGGCACATTTTCCTGCCCATGCAGAAGCAGATAATTCCGATCGGTATTACAGATATCTTCTAACAGCAACCTTGCGTCAAGTTCATATTCCTCAATCCCGTTTTCCTTTAACAACGAACTTCCCTGTTGCAATAGTTCCCGATAGGTCATACCATTTCCTTCCACAATGTTATTTATCAAAATGCTTTTCCTGGAAGGCTTCCCAGTCAAATACTTTTTCAATGGCTGCAATGGCAACCTCTACCATTTCCTCATCCGGTTCTTTCGTTGTGATTTTCTGTAAAAGCATTCCCGGTGCAGAAATAATTTTCGTAAGCACATTGTCCTTTTTTCCTGCCAGTTGAAGAATTTCATAAGAAACACCTGCAATCACGGGAATCAAGGCCAGTCGGACAATAAGGCGAAGAGCCACCGATTCCACACGAATGAAAAAGAAACAGATAATGGTAATCACCATAACCAACAGCAAAAAACTGGTGCCGCAACGCGGATGCAGGCGGGAACAACGCATTACATTACGGACCGTAAGTTCTCTTCCGTTTTCTATGCAGTTGATGCATTTATGCTCCGCACCATGATACTGGTACACCCGCCGGATATCCTTCATGAGCGCAATGATGCAGACATAAAGCAGAAATATTACCAGACGCACCACACCTTCAATAATGGCAATCAGTGTTTCATTGTGAACCAGACCGGATAACCACTGGGAAATAAAATAGGGCAGAATCATGAATAATCCCACTGCAAAGATTATGGACAGAACAACCGTAAATCCGGTTACCACCTTTTCTGCCTTTGCCCCAAATATCTTACTTAAAAAGCGATCAAATGCCGTCTCTTCCTCTGCTTCATCTTCATAAAATGAGGCAGAATAGGTGAGTGTTTTCATCCCTAAGGAAAGAGAATCCACAAAACTGATTACACCGCGAACAAAAGGAATTTTTTTCAACACCCTGGCATTCTTGGCAACACTTTCATCCTGCCACTTCTGCACATTAATCTTCCCGTCCGGAAGACGTACTGCCACCGAATATTCATTTCGATTTTTCATCATGATACCTTCCAGAATGGCCTGTCCGCCAATACCGGAAAATACCCGCTTCTTTCTTTTCTTTTTCAACGAAAAACTCCTTAAAGCCCAATAACATAAAAGGTTGAGATGCAACTACCGAAATAGCAACGATCTCAACCTTTCCATTTTCAAGTATCAACTACTTATTTGTTTTCTACGCCGTATTTCTTATTGAACTTATCAATACGTCCTCTTGCCTGTGCAGCTTTCTGCTGTCCTGTGTAGAATGAATGACACTTTGAGCAAACTTCAACATGAAGTTCCGGCTTTGTAGAACCGGTTACAAAAGTGTTACCACAGTTACAGGTTACTGTTGCCTGATAATATTCCGGATGGATTCCTTCTCTCATAATTTTCACCTCACTATATTTCTTACCATTAATATCATTACCGGATAAATGTCCAAATATGGATAATCAGTTTTGGGCAATATCCGCAATTGGTCATTAAACAGCTTTTTAAGTATAGCATAGGCGTTTTGAGTATGCAACCTCTTTTTTTCTTTTTACACTTTCACCTTTCATCTTTCATCTTTTTCACCTTCCACATTCCGCTGTCTCATTTTCCCGTTTCATCTCTCTATATTATCTGCCACCCTGTCTATATCATCTGCCTCACCCTGTCTATATTATCTGCCGCACCCATCCTTGCACACCATGTTGTTTGATGTTACTATATTTCTTAGGTGTCTTGCGACAAATTCAGCGATACCTTTACACGCATTTTTTAAATAAAATTATGATACAACCATATTTGTACTTATAAGATAATGTGTCAAAAATAATGTACTTGGAGATAAAGCTAAGACAAAGCACCCAAAACAATATACCGAAATAATTAACCCAAAAATGAGCCAAATAATATACCGAAAACAATAAGGGAGGTTTACCATGACAACAGCAGAAAAAGCATTGCAGTTACATGAAGAATGGAAAGGAAAAATTGATACGGTTCCAAAGATGCGGGTGGATTCCAGAGAAGCGCTGGCACTCGCTTATACGCCGGGTGTTGCAGAGCCATGCAAAGTAATTGCCAATGATAAAGACGCAGCATACACATATACGATGAAAAGCAACACTATTCTTGTTGTTTCAGACGGAAGTGCAGTCCTTGGTCTTGGAAACATCGGACCGGAAGCCGCAATGCCGGTAATGGAAGGCAAAGCAGTTCTTTTTAAAGAATTCGGCGGTGTAAATGCAGTGCCGATTTGTCTTGACACACAGGATACGGAAGAAATTATCAAAGCTGTCACCTGGCTTGCTCCGGGATACGGCGGTATTAATCTGGAAGACATCAGTGCGCCAAGATGTTTTGAAATTGAAGAACGGCTGAAGGCCACCTTAAACATTCCGGTATTTCATGATGATCAGCACGGAACTGCCATTGTTGTTCTTGCTGCTTTAATCAACTCCTTAAAAGTTGTAAAAAAAGACAAAGAAGCCTGCAAGGTTGTTGTTAACGGTGCCGGTTCTGCAGGAGTTGCCATTACCAAACTTCTTTTGAACTATGGATTTAAAAATGTAATCATGTGCGATATTAACGGCATTATTACGGAAAAATCTCCGAATCTTAACTGGATGCAGGAAAAGATGGCGCAGATTACCAATCCGAATAAAGAAACAGGGAAATTATCTGATGCATTAAAAGGCGCTGACATTTTCGTTGGAGTATCTGCTCCGGGCATTGTTTCTCCGGAAATGGTTCAATCCATGAATTCCGATGCAATTATATTTGCTATGGCAAATCCGACCCCGGAAATTATGCCGGATGCTGCGAAAGAAGCCGGAGCAAAAATTGTAGGTACGGGACGAAGTGATTTTCCAAATCAGGTAAATAATGTAATCGCATTCCCGGGTATTTTCAAAGGGGCTTTGGAAGGACGGGCAAAACAGATTACGGAAGAAATGAAGATGTCGGCTGCACTTGCCATTGCCGGTCTGGTTCCGGAAAATGAACTGAATGAAGAAAACATTCTTCCTCAGCCATTTGACCCGCGTGTTGCTGATGTTGTTTCCAAGGCCGTCCGGGCACATATTTCCAACGACTGACCATGAAACAGCAGTTATGGGATAGCAAACCATACTATTCTTTGAATTCCTATTTTCAAAGTGTGTATGGGCGAAAGATTTATAAAATAGCATTAGATGGTGGCATGACCTGTCCTAATCGTGATGGTACAATTGACAATCGTGGTTGCATCTTTTGTTCCCGGGGAGGCAGCGGTGATTTTGCCGAATCCATGAATAAGGAGCAGCCGGATATCCGGGCACAGATTACCAAAGGAAAGGAACGACTCCGGGCCAAATATTCCGGTTCCGGTTATGTGGCTTATTTTCAGTCCTATACCAATACCTACGCTCCCATCGACTATCTTCGCCGGATTTATTCTGACGCTCTTGATGATCCGGAAGTCGTTGGTATTTCCATTGCAACCAGACCGGATTGCCTTTCCGGTGATGTCATAGCACTGTTACGAAAATTATCGAAGGAATATCCGGAAAAATTCATCTGGGTTGAACTGGGTCTGCAAACCATTCATAGAGAATCCATTGCTTTCATTCGTCGCGGATATGATAATTCTGTTTTCGAAGAGGCAGTTAAAAAATTACAGCAGATTCAGCTTCCGGTTATCGTACACATTATTCTTGGGCTTCCCGGTGAAACGAAGGAACAGATGCTCTCCACCATTGAATATCTCAACACATTTCCTTTGTTTGGTGTGAAGTTGCAATTATTGCATGTGTTAGAGGGAACTGACCTGGCAACCCATTTTGCCAATCGTGAGTTTGATGTACTTACCATGAACGAATACATGGATATCCTCATCGAATGTCTGGAACACCTGAATCCGGAAACGGTAGTTCACCGTGTTACCGGAGACGGTCCCAAAAAAATACTTATTGCGCCGCTTTGGAGCAGCGACAAAAAACAGGTCCTCAATGGGCTCCTTAAGGAAATGAACATTCGTAATTCCTGGCAGGGCAAAAAATATCTGCCAGATGACGATTTCCATACAATATAAAAAAGCGGGGATTTCCCCCGCTTTTATCTATAATAGTCATGTCTTATTTTTCACTTAATGACTTATGCAATTATATTCTACCTGTACTTCTTTTAGATTTGCACCATATATTCCTTAATCTTCCCGTGCTTCCTTCTTAATACGAGCCATATGTTCCTTAATCTTCTTCTCATATCCATTCCCGGATGGACGATAGAATTCCGTTCCGGTTAATTCATACGGCAGATATTGTTGTTCCACATAATGATTCGGATAATCGTGCGAATATTTGTAACCTGCGCCATGTCCTAATTTTGCGGCACCTTTATAATGCGCATCTTTCAAATGAACAGGAATCGGCAAGTCACCTTTTTCCTTCACGCATGCCGTTGCCTCAAATATTGCATTGCAGGCCGAATTACTTTTCGGTGCGGTTGCCACATAAGCAACTGCCTGCGCCAGAATAATCTGGGCTTCCGGCATTCCCACCCGTTCCACAGCAAGAGAAGCACTAACCGCCACCTGCAGAGCCTGTGGATCCGCATTTCCAACATCTTCCGCTGCACAGATCATAATTCTTCGTGCAATAAAGGTCACACTTTCTCCGGCATACAACATTTTAGCCAGATAATACACGGCGGCATCCGGATCAGAACCACGCATACTCTTTATAAAGGCAGAAATGGTATTATAATGATTATCCCCTGTTTTATCAAAACGGATTACCCGTTTTTGAATGCATTCCTGCGCCACTTCCAGTGTCAGATGAATTTTCCCGTCCGCAGAACGCTCCGTTGTCATGATACCAAGTTCAATCGCATTTAACACATGACGGGCATCTCCACCGGCCTGATCTGCTAAAAAATCCTTTGCTTCCGGCGTGATATCGGCATCGTAGGCTCCCATTCCTTTTTTTACATCATATACGGCACGGTCAATGAGAACCATGATTTCTTCCTTGGTCAGCGGATATAACTGAAAAATGCCGGAACGGGAAAGCAAAGCTCCATTTACTTCAAAAAACGGATTTTCTGTAGTGGCACCGATTAAAATGATGGTTCCGTCCTCCACAAAAGGGAGCAGATAATCCTGCTGTCCTTTATTAAAACGATGTATCTCGTCAATAAACAAAATGGTTTTCCGCCCATACATCAGAGATGTATTTTTTGCTTCCTCCACCACAGTTTCCATATCTTTTTTCCCTGCAACCGTTGCGTTGATTTGCTTAAAATCTGCGCTGGTCGTTCCTGCAATTACCTTGGCAAGCGTTGTTTTTCCCGTACCCGGCGGGCCATAAAAAATTATAGAACTTAACTTGTCTGCCTTAATCGCCCGGTACAAAAGTTTATCCTTACCGATAATATGTTGCTGCCCCACAACCTCATCTAAGGTAGCGGGGCGCATTCTTGCCGCAAGTGGCGATTCTTTCTCGCTATTTGATTTTTCTTTTTCCTTCATATAGGAAAAAATATCCATATTGTCCATTCTGCTTATTCCAAATCTGTTTCTATTGTTGTTTCACTGATTCCTCTCGATTTTGTTCCATGCGGTTACCCCGATTTCCCAAAACCGACTACACCGGTGCATCGTTTTCCCGCTCCGATGCATCATTTTTATGACCGGTTGCTCTGTTTTCGGAATTGGATGAAATAAAAAAGATGAGCAGGGCGATAAGCCGGGTTATGTCATAGCAGCCAGGCTGCCGGGATGATCATCTATCTGGTCCTGTCGTTGCCGACAGGCTCTAGCGACCTACCTGAAAACAAGCCGGGTCAGCTTATCGTTTTACATTTGGTCTTGCTTCGGATGGGGTTTACATATGCCCCGGTCGTTACCGCCCGGGCGGTAGTCTCTTACACTACCCTTCCACCATTACCTCATAAAATGAGGCTGTATATTTCTGTTGCACTAGCCTTGGAGTCGCCTCCACCGGACGTTATCCGGCATCCT
>JBJEMA010000004.1:14480-34238 GCA_051879435.1 Lachnospiraceae bacterium | reverse complement strand
GGATGAATTTTGGGGGATAGACAGTGACACCAATCTTCGCGCTGTTGATGTGTATATTACAAAGCTCAGGGATAAATTGTCAGCGTGTGATGGATTTAAGATTGTAACCGTAAGAGGTCTCGGATATAAGGTGGTACTGGTATGAGAGAAGATAAATATTATGGTACGGTAAAAATGAGCAGATTCCCGCCTTCTCTCTTTGCAATCTATCTGGTGGTGCTTCTTTTGATGTCCGGTGTTCATACAGGACTGATTGTATTTATGACTCGCATTGGGTGGAATGCGGTAATCCAGAGTATCATTCCAATGATTTACTGGGCAATCGTTGCGATGGCACTTACTTTGTTTGCCAGAAGAAAAGTTCGCACCACTTATGAAGAACCCATGCAAAATTTGGCAGAAGCGACAAGCCGTGTGGCAAACGGAGATTTTTCTGTGTATGTTCCGACACATCATATACAGGATAAATGGGACTATCTAGATGTCATGATTATGGATTTTAATAAGATGGTAGAGGAGTTGGGAAGCATTGAGACATTAAAAACAGATTTTGTGTCAAATGTGTCTCATGAAATGAAGACACCTATTGCCATTATCAAGAATTATGCAGAACTGTTGAAAACAGAACATGTCACAGAGGAACAGAGGAAAGAATATGCAAAGAGCATTGAAGGAGCGGCAATGAGGCTTTCCAATCTGATCAGTAATATTCTGAAACTGAATAAGCTGGAAAATCAGAGGATAACTCCGGAAGTAGAGGCTTATGATGTGAGCAGACAGTTATGTGAATGCATTCTCCATTTTGAGAAGGCTTGGGATGAAAAGGAAATAGAACTGGAAACAGAGATAGAGGATGTGGTAATGGTGAAGGCGGATGAAAGCCTTCTGGAGCTTGTCTGGAATAATCTTCTGTCTAATGCCATCAAATTCACGGAGCCGGGAGGAACCGTTACAGTGCGACAGACCTGTGAGGAAGGTTATATAAAAATATCTGTTTCAGACACGGGATGCGGTATGGACAGTGATGTTATGAATCATATATTTGATAAGTTTTATCAGGGGGATACCTCTCATTCAAAGGAAGGAAACGGCCTGGGACTGGCATTGGTAAAACGGGTGCTGGAGTTATTAGATGGCGATATTCAGGTTTCCAGTGAAGAAGGAAAAGGGAGTACCTTCCTTGTGACACTGCCTGCAGCAGGTGTATCTGTAAATGAGAATGGAGGGAACCTGTAATGGAAAATGCCGAAATAAAGAAAAAGGAATTTATAGGATATGAATATAAAGAGGTGATTACGGATAAAAGCAGAGTATCTTTTCTGTTGGATGGATATGAGAATTTTGGTTGGGAATTAGATGAAAATAATACAGAGAATTTTACAGAATACAGTAATCCGATAAAACAAAACAATGTAATCTTAAGGCTCAAGCGAAACCGGAAGATCATCAATAAAATGGAGCTTACAAGGCTTCAGAGGAATTTTGAAAGCTGCGTCAGAGACATTGATACGCTGGAAAAATCAAAAACCTCTGCAGCGACGGTATATGCACTTATTATTGCAGTTGTAGGTACCGCATTTATGGCGGGAGCAACCTTTGCAGTGACAGCGCAGCCGCCATATGTAAGTTTGTGTATCTTGCTTGCCATACCGGGATTTATTGGATGGATACTTCCCTATTTTGTGTATCGAAAATTGATGGGAAAGCAGATAGAAAAAGTAACACCGCTGATAGAAGACAAATATGACGAGATTTATGAGATATGTGAAAAAGGAAATAGGCTGTTATACTAATGCTTGGCTGTTTTCCGGCAGGCAAGCATTATACAGAAAAATCTTTAAAATTCAATTTATTCCCTGACGATGATCATTGCAGGCTATTTTATGTGGAAGCATTGTCCAAAGAAAATTAATGGTATGGTTGGATACTGGTCCAACTGCCTTTTTATGGGAAAAGTGATGATGCTCATTTTCTCTGTTAATTCGGACCATCACGAATTTGCAATTCCCTGTTTTTTATTGAAGGATGAAAAATTTTATTCCCAACTCCATTCCCAACATAATATAATTATTATGGTTGGGAATAAAAGTTTGGCGGCGCAGCAGCATCATAATGCTAACATGAAATATAAAATTTGAAAAAAATCTGAAATAAAACAGGAAGAAGAGAAAAAGAACATGAAAAAGAAAAATATGAAAAAAACAAACAGGATATTATTAATGTGGTATTCTCATCCTCGTATTGCAGTAAGTTTAGTTTTATTAACAATTAATCTCTTTGTGATTTTTTTGTTTACAACAATCCTGACTGTAATTAGACAGGAGAGTTTCCTGGATGTACTTTCTTATTTGTTTACTTTTACAATTAACTCAGGAGGAATCTATGAATTTCTGAATGATAAAGAAGATGTTGCAAGTTTAGTTATATTTATCATTTTGGCTGCTGTTCAAATGGTTGTATTTGCAGGTGCCTTAATTGGTTTTACAACTGATATTATACAGACTACCTTTGACAATAGACTGGAAAACAAAGGAAAGATGTATCTGAAAAATCATTATGTATTTTTGAATTGGTCAACAATCGGGCAAAATATTATTTATGATTTATCCTTTTTGGATGGGGAAAAAACAGTTGTCATTTTGACAGAAGATGATAGAGAAGATGTAATTAATTCGATTGATAATATTTTCACATCGGCCGGAAAAAAACGAAAAAATCTTCGTATTTTTGTAAAAAAAGGGGATCCTACTTCATCGAAACATTTATCCGATATTTCGATATCGGAGGCGAAGCATATCGGTGTTTTGCTGCCAAAGAAGGGTGATGATAATCGTGGCGATATTTCAACAAAAGATTTAACCGTATTTAAGTTAATGCTTTTATTGATTGGAGAGGCTCCCAAAGCCAATATTGTTGTTGAAACGGAAGACGAAGTTGTAAAAGATAAAATTGAAGAGTTAATTTCCAGGACATATCCGAACGAAAAAAACCGTATTTCGGTCTTTTCACATAATTCCGTGATGGGACATGTGTTAGGAAGAATGACGATTGATCCCGCGTATGCCGCCTTGTTTCAACATGTGTTGTCCTACGATGGTGTAGAGTTTTACGGAATTCAGACTATGGATCTGGAAACTGCTCTTTATTCATATAACGGTTGTATTCCGGTTGTAAATTACGATGATGATGAAGAGATTGACGAGAATGGCGAAAAACAAGCGGATCAACTTTATGTTCTGAGTGAAAATGAGTGGAGTCTTGGTCTCCGAACAGAGAAAAAGTCTTTTGTAAAACCGTTGGAATATAAAGACAATATTAAAATTGAAGATTTTACATTGTACATTATTTCGGATTCAAAACGCTCACAATTTTTGGTTTCCGAACTGGAAACGATTAATATGACTTATCATGCCCAGATTCGCTATAAGACCTACTCGTACAAGGATAATATTAAAGATATTGTTCATGACATTGAAAATTCTTCAGGAAAAAGAAAGATATTAATGATGAGTGAAGAAAATCCCAATATGGAAGAGCAGGATACAGAAATATTTTTGTTGTTATTGTATCTTAAAACGAATTCTGCTATCACAGACGATATTGACATATATGTCGAATTAGTAAATTTAGATAATATGGTACCGGTTCGTAATTTGGGAATTGCTTCTGCGATTTTAACAAATAAAATTATATCTTTGTACATGCTTCAATTGTTGACACATGCGGAATCAAGAAGATTCTTTAAAGATATTTTATTGACAAATTCGGATGAAGGAGATGAGGGAGATATCGATCTTGAGATTGTACCGGCGGAGCAATTGCTGGTGTTTAAGGAAGATAGTCTTGAATTTTCTTGTTATTCGGAGTTGGTTCAATCCTTCTTCATCGCTTCCGGTAAGAAAAAAATGTTACTTGGATATTTTCTGGATGGGATGAAAGAAATATGTTTCTTCTGTAATGATATGGATAAGAAAAAATCGATTTCTATAAAGCCGGGCGATAAATTGGTTGTTGCTACATATTGAAAAATGATTTGTTAACGGTGCAGAGCAATGTACATTTATAATTGAAACTTCCCCGGCATCGTAAGAATTATACAAACATTTGCGGACTTCAAATTATGAAAAACGCTGAAACTAAGTAGTGTAAGAAAAAAAGTTCTTACATGAAAAATTGGAATCCATTATAATTTTAGTAGGGAAATAAACTCTTTCGGGAAAGGAAAATTGGCTTAAAGGTATTGGTTGGAGGTGAATAGGTGAATAATTCAGAAATGCTATTGGAGCAGGTGGTTACACACAAATTTTTTGGAAAAGGCATCATTCGCAGCGTAGATGAAAAATATCTGGAAGTATACTTTGAAGAAAGAGAAAAAGTCAGTAAATTCGAGTATCCCTCTTGTTTTTACGGATTTCTGGTAATGGAGAACCGTGATTTGCAGGATCAACTGGAAAATGATGTTGAAAAGTGGAAAGAAGAAAATGACATTGAACAAAAAGAGGAATTAAAAAAACGCTATAAAAGAACGATGCAGGGAATTGAAAAAAGAAGAATTGCAGCAATCGAAAAAAAGCGTAAGGATGCGGAAAAAGCATTGGAGGCGCGTGCCCGTTACAACAACGCGGCGGATACGAAAAAAACCGAAAATAACGGTTCATAAAATACGACAAAATTACTACTTAAAAAAATCCTTTTTAGGTAGTAATTTTTTTCGCTTTTATAGATAATGGAAGAAGAAAGATTACATTTGAAAATCCACATTTGAAAAAAGGGGAGACTTTTATTTGGCAGAGAAATATATTCAAAAGATTTCTTCCATTTTGTCGATGACCATTAGTCTGGTTGTGCTGCTTTATTTGATTGCGCTTGGGGTAATGGACAATATCAAAAGGGAAGAGATGCGGGAAGATGATAATATCTCGCGAATTGTTGATTATCATTACAGAGTTATTGGAAGCAAAGAAGCACCGACGGGAACGATTTCAGAATATCGATTTACGGTAGATGAAGAGTTGCAAAAGGATTCCCATTTGGGATTTTATGTGGTTCATCAGTATGTGGATGTTTTTCTGGATGGTGAAAAAATATACAGCCTGCATCCGTCCGATAACGATGGAACGGGAAAAACAGTGGGCAGTAACTGGGTTATGATTCCTCTTTACCGGGAGGATGTGGGGAAGGAAATTCGCGTTGAATGCACCTCTGTGTACAAAACTTTTGTCCAAAAGGAAATCACATTTTACATTGGTTCCCCGCTAAGCATATTTACAAATCGGTTGGTGAAGGATCTTCCACAATTGATTGTAAGTGCCATGGCGGTTTTTGTGGGAATCATGTTTCTGTGGATTGCATTTATCCGGAATTTTAAGAAACGTAAACAAGGTGAGAAATTTTTAGAAAATGTGGGACACAATCTGGCTTGTCTGGGCTTATTTTCCATTATGATTGGACTCTGGAGGCTGACGGATACCCGATTTACCCCATTTGTTTTACCGGAAAAGCCGATTTTTCTCTATACGGTTTCCGTTACCATGATGATGGTTGGTATAATTCCTCTGATGCGGTCCATTCGGGGAAATACAGCCGGATCCTCGGTTGATTCCAAGGAAGGAATCATGATTGATATTTTCTGCATCCTTGCATCCCTGACTGCCCTTGTGCAGATTTTATTGCAAGTATGTGGTATTATGGATTTGAGGGAAACTTTATTCCTGACCCATTGTCTGATTCTCCTGGGCGTAGTCATCATTATCCTTAACAACATAATTAACCGGATTCACCATCCGGAGAAATACCGTAAGCATCCGGGGAAAAATTTGTCGTTGATTTTTGTGGTAGGTGTAATCATTGATGTTGTTGTATTTTACATTAGGAGAACCTCATCCGGACTTCTGTTTTCTCTGCTGGCGTTTATCCTTTATGTAATCATCTTGGGAATTATGCTGTTGTTCCAATATGGCGAACAGGAGACGCAATTGGCGGAAAAGAATCGTCAATTAGCTGAAAATGAGCGCCTTCTGGCAGAAAATACCCGTCAATTGACGGAAAGCAGGATTGCCACCATGATTAGCCAGATTCAGCCTCATTTTATTTACAATACTTTGGGGACCATTGAGCAATTCTGTCTGGAGGATCCGGAAAAGGCATCTTCCCTGGTACATGAATTTTCCCTGTATCTGAGGGGCAATTTTGTGGAGTTGGATAATGTGATGCCCATCCGTATTTCTCAGGAAATGGAGCATGTCCGGCATTATGTGGGAATAGAGCAGATTCGATTTCCGGATATGCAGGTGAAATACGATTTGCAGGCCGGCGAATTTTTCGTGCCTGCGCTGACAGTCCAGCCTTTGGTGGAAAATGCAATCAAGCATGGTTTGATGGGACTGGAAGAAGGCGGCACCATTGTCATCAGCACCTACGAAACCGGGAAAAACTATGTGATTTGCGTGGAAGACGACGGGGTAGGATTTGACAAATCGGCACTAACAGATGGAAAATCCCATGTGGGACTGAAAAATATACGAGGACGAGTGGAAGCAATATGTGGTGGTTCGTTGCACATAGACAGTACGCTTGGCAAGGGAACGAAGGCAGAGATTTTAATTCCAAAGGAGGAAGAAAAATGAAGGTACTTGCAGTCGATGACGAAAGACCAATGTTAACAGCTTTGCAAAAGGCAATCAGTGCTTCGCCGGATGTAAAACAGGTTACGGAATTCAACAGTTGTACAAAAGCGTTGGAATGGGCAAAGGACAACAGTATCGATATTGCATTTCTGGATATCAGCATGCGTGGTATGGGCGGAATGATGTTGGCAGAAAAATTGCAGGAATTGCAGCCGGAGTGTAAGATTGTATTTTGTACAGGTTACACGCGGTATGCCGTTGATGCATTTCAGATTCATGCGTCCGGCTATCTGATGAAGCCCATAACTCCGGAAGCGGTGCAGAAAGAACTGAATTATATCAAGGGGCAGAAGGAGAAAGAAAAACATATTACCATAAAATGTTTCGGTAATTTTGAAACCTATTGTGACGGACGACCGATTTCCTTCCAGCGCCGCAAGACAAAGGAACTGTTAGCGTATCTGGTTGACTGCAATGGTTCCGGTGTCACAACCCGGCAGATTTGTGCCAAATTGTGGGAGGGTAAATTGGACGATACCAAGAATCTGAATTACCTGTACCAGTTGTTCAGTGATCTGACCGGAACCTTACGGGAACTGCATCAGGAGAGTATTTTCATAAGAGCCAATGGATATTATTCCATTGACACACAACAGGTGGAATGTGATTATTATCAATATCTGGAAACCGGTGAGCCGGCATTCCGCGGGGAATATATGTCGCAATACAGCTGGGCAGAAGAAACATGCGGTATGCTTCTGGGGAAAGAATTTTAATCCGAATAGGAAACGGACAAAGTAATTGTGCAAATGCGCTTTTGCTTTGTCCGTTTTTAATACCGATTTTGGAGAGAAAGTGAATCCCCGGTAATTCCATTTGCCGGGGATTATGTTGATGCGAAAATTCTTGGTAATTCCATTTGCCGGGGATTATTTCGATGCGAAAATCCTTGGTAATTCAATTGCTAAGGATTAGGGTTACTTTTGAAAAGTAAGGCATTTGTAAGTATTTATGTGCTATACTATCAAAATTCAGAAAGAGAAAATGACGGGTGATATACATGGCAAAAATATGGGAATTTTTTGAAAATATGAACGCTCTTGTTTATGTCTCGGACATGGAAAATAACGATGTGATTTACATGAATAAGAAAGCGTTGGAAACATATGGTCTTCATAATTTGGATGAGCTTGCCGGAAGAAAATGTTATGAATTGCTTCATGGCAGCAGCAATTCCTGCGCCATTTGTAATAATAAGGACTTGGAAACAGGAACTTTCAAGGAATGGCATTATTACAATCCGTTGCTGGATAAACATTTTGAACTGAAAGATACCTTGATTGAAGAAGATGGCAGGCAATATCGGATGGAAATTGCCCTGGATTATACTTCTGTGGAGCGTCAGAGCAGCAAACTGAAAAAATACGAAAATCTGGAGGCGATTGCAAACGAAGGTTTCCGACTTGCCCTGCAGGCACCGACACCGGATAAATCCATTGATATTTTGCTGGAGTATCTGGGGAAAGCATTGAAGGGGGAAAGAACTTACATTTTCGAAAAGAATGCAAGAGGCGGAGATGACAACACCTATGAGTGGGTGGCCAGCGGTGTGACGCCGGAAAAGGATAATCTCCAGAATCTTCCGGAGGAAATATGTGCCAACTGGTATCAGAAATTCAGTGAAAACCGGAATATCATTATCCGGGATATTGAGGATATCCGGGAATCGGATCCGCTTCAGTACGGGAATCTGAAACCACAGAATATCCACTCCCTTGTAGTGGTGCCGCTTTTTGATGAAAAGAAGGTTATCGGATTTTATGGGATTGATAATCCGCCTGTGGAGACTTTGGATTACGCCCAGGATATGCTTGAGATCACAGGACATTTTATTATTTCCTGCTTTAAGAGACGGGAATTGATGAAGAAACTTCGGCTCATGAGTCTGAGCGATCCACTGACTCAGTTTGGGAATCGTTTCGCCCTGAATGAATATGTTGGGCAAATGAGCCAGACCGATTCCGTCGGCATCGTTTATTGTGACATTACCGGATTGAAGCGAATCAACGATTCAAAGGGACATGATGCCGGTGACCGTCTGATTAAGGATGCCTGCGAAAGCCTGAAAAGAGTCTTTGGAGAATACGGACTGTTTCGTATCGGCGGGGACGAACTTCTGGCAATCTGTTCGAAGATTACGGAAGAGGAATTGAAAGAACGGGAAACGGCATTACGGCAGGACATGAAAATGCACGCCGTAACAATGGCAGTGGGAACCGTCTGGAAGAAGGATGAAAAGATAGATATCGACCGGCTGATGTCGGAATCCGAGAAAAAGATGTATAAGGATAAAGCTGCATATTATGCGGCTTCCGGTATTGATAGGAGAGTGTAACGGAAGAAATTGTCGCAGATAAATCTTTCTCCAATAGAAATATAGTTCTGAGAAATATAGTTCTGCATGAGAAAAGAACATCCGGCAACAAGTTAGCGATAGCGGAAGTCCTTCCAATAGCGGAAATGTCAGCGGCGGAAACGGCGGTGATTCCCAGAACGGCAACGGTGGCGACGGCGGACAAGGCATTAGCGGTAGCAGTAATCCTTCCAACAGCGGAAATGTCAGCGGCGGTGACGGTGGTAACGGAGCAAATCCGGGTAACGGAGGAAATCCGGGAGCCAGCGGCGGAACGCAGGGACAGCAGGGCAATATACACAATCATAGTTGGTCAACATCTTGGGAAAATGATGCAACAAACCATTGGCATGCTTGTTTAGGATATGGAACCTGTCCTTTACCGAATGAAGAGAAAGATAGTTATGGTGAACATATTTACGATAATGCATCGGATGCCACATGTAATGTATGCGGATATAGAAGATCGGTAAATTCCTCATCGGATTCCTCCGATCCGGAGCCAACACCTTCCCCATCACCTTCCCCAAGTCCGTCACTTGCTCTTAGCAATGTGACGAATGTAACGGAAGAGGAGCAGAATTTGCAGGGAGCAAATCTTGCTAATAATATCAGTGAGCTTGCGCAAATAGTCCTGACAGAGGAAGATCGTCAAAGGCTTGCTGCGGGTGAAAGTGTTAAAATATGGTTGGAAGCTACCGAAGGCCATCCTACTGTGGAGGAGCAAACATTAACGGAAAATCTTCTGCAGACTGTTTTACCGGAATACAACTTGGGAACTTTCCTGGATTTCAGATTATGGAAGCAATTCAGCACGGGACAGCCAACCATAATCTATAATACATCAGGAAATGTAACCGTGAAATTCCATGTTCCGGAGCCTTTGATTAATACGGACGCATCGGTTGTAAGAACTTATCAGATGATCCGTGTTCATAATGGCGTAACGGATGTTCTTCCTTGCTCATATGATGCGACTGCCCACATGGTTTCTTTTGAGACCGACCGGTTTTCTTCCTATGCATTGGTTTATACCGATGTAGCGCAGAATAATCCTAATGTTTCCGTTAATCCTTTGGACGGCGCAAATCCGTCAGGGGACGAAAATACAACCACTTCCGATGGCGGTCAGTTGGATGATGTTCCAAAAACCGGAGTTATCAGCAACACGCCAATCTGGCTTTCTTTAATGGTGATTAGCGGCGTGGGTATTGTATTCGCGAAAAAAAGGTCGATAAAAAAACATTAATTTGATTTCAATGATTCGCCAGAAAAGAAGAAAATCTTCAAAACATAATATTGTGCTCTACATCTGTGTTGCCACATTTGCGGGGAGTCTTTTTCTGTTCCTTATTAATCTATATCGGGACTATAAAAGCGAGGAGCATCCGGTGCAGAAAAAGGAATTGGAAGTCATCTCCTGGGCGGATATTTCCGGACAAAAGGGGGCGTCTCCGTCCTCCGGAAATGCGGCATATCCGGGTGCAACGGCTGCCACCCCGCAGACGCCGGTAATCATGTTGGAATATCGGGATTTGTATGAACAAAACAGGGATTTGATTGGATGGCTGTCCATTGACGGTACTGTGATTGATTATCCCGTAATGCAATGTCCGGAAGATGAAGAATTCTATTTGACCCATAATTTCTATAAGGAGGAAAGCCGCAACGGCTGCCTGATTTTGGATAATGATTCCCAGGCGGGAGTAGGTTTACAGGTACAGAATTATGCAAATGGAATTGCCCCTTCCACCAATCTGATTATCCATGGACATACCATGCGGTCCGGGCAGATGTTTGGGAGTCTGAGACTTTATGAAGATGAGGAATATGGAATGTCGCATTCTACCATCTGCTTTGATTCCCTGTACGAAAGAAGGGAGTATGAGTTGATTGGAGTATTTTATTCTCAGGTATTTTATGAAAATGAAGACGTATTCAAATATTACAGGTTCTTTCAGGCGGACACGCAGGAAGCGTTTGATGACTGGTACAGCAATATTAAAGAACTGTCCTTATATGATACCGGTGTGACAGCAGAATTCGGGGATGAGTTTATAACCTTATCCTGTTGCGCATATCATGTGGAGAATGGACGTTTTGTGGTAGTAGGAAAGCGTATACAATAGAAAGCGGTTAGTATGAAATAGAGGCTTCTATTGAAAATGTGGGGATAATGCAGAAAAGATAGAATCGGAAAACTCAGATTTTATCATATAGGGTAATGATCCCCATGCGATTTGTGCATCCCGTCTTTTTCAAGATGTTACGTATGTGGAATTTTACCGTATTTTCAGAAATATAAAGTTTTGCTGCAATTTCATCGTTGGAATTGCCGCTTAGTATCAGCTTTACAACATGCTGTTCTCTTGCAGACAGACCATATTGTTCAATAAATTTTCTAAGGCGCTCATCTTCGGACAGAATTCTTTTTGTTGAGCCCGTATAAAGAGTTCCATACATAGAGAAGAATAAAAGCATACAGATGACATAACCGATGGACGACAGGATTACCATTATAAGATGATTCTGACTAAGGAAGATGCCAAGGATATTGCCCAATGCCTCTCCTATTCGTCCAATCATCAGCCCGGATCCGGCAAGGTAAGTGTATTGGATTCCGGAAGAAGCAATATCTGAGAAAATGACAATCCGGTAGACGGCATAGAATCCATAGAAAAGGTAGGCGAGAATCCAGAGAACAATGCTGGCTTTGAGTTCTCCGGACAAAGCAACCATAGCAAAAGGAAATGCCAGGGAAAGAATGCAGGCGATGGCACCATATTTGCGGTTCTTATCGCTTAATACGCCGGCAAGGACTAATCCAAGAGCATAGAATATGCGGGAGAATTCCAAAGGGATCCCTTTCGATAAGTCTGTGGTGGGGAAAAAGAATCCAATACAACGTACAATGCTCAGGAAAAAGATAGTTAAAAGTGCAATTAATACAAACCGGATAGGGAATTGCCGGCCATTATAGGGTATCCCTTCTATAGATAGTTCTGCCAAAGATACCTTATCCTCTGGATTGGACAATGGAAGAAAAAGAAGAGAAATCGTAATTGTAACCAAAATCCCATAGACGATAAGAACATAAGGGCTGCAAAGAAAATTATTTTCTCCCGGAAGGGATAGTAGCCAGGAAGCGATGCTTGCAATACCATATCCAACGCCAAAGGTCAGAGAACGGTGTTTCCAGTCTATAAGAAAGGCCAGATAGGTAAGGTAAAATGCGGCAACCAGCCCATGAACGAAATTCATCAAATAGCCAAAGACAAGGATGGATGGCAGGTTCATAGACAAAACAGATGCCAGAATCAGCATATAATCACAGAGCATAATAAGAATAAAAGGTTTTCGAAGAAGAAAAGTTGGATTTTCTTCTTTTTTTATTTTGTGTTTGAATAGCATGCCGAATACAAACAAGCCTGCAGCCTGAAAAAGATATCCGATTCCTTCGCTTAACCAGTCTGCCTGTTTTGGAACATATTTTATTAATTGATACAGCCAGGAAAGATATCCACAGGAGGTCCATAAGAAGCATAGTGTGATCATACTACATACTTGTATTACTTTTCTGCTTTTGTTTTCCGGCATTGTTTGAGTCTCGCTTTCATGCATTTTTTTATATTTTAATGGAGAAAATGGATTAATTCAATGAAAAATAAACCAAGATACCTCCTCCTATACCAAAACTACCCCTAAAATAGCTTCTCACGATGCAGTCCTATACCATAACTATTCTTCCAAGATGGAACATTTGGGACTATGCTATTCTTGGAAATTATAGTGTTACATAGAGAAAAAGAGAATAGGAGGGAAAAGAGTTAATATGGTTGCGGACTATCCAATTGGAAAATCAGTTGTTCTAAATGCGATTTACGATATGACGGAACGAATGGATCTCAGACTGGTAGAGTCCGATAGTCGAAAAGGACATATCCGGTTCAGGGATAAATCGGGACAGTATGATGGAAGCATTGATGTAACCTCCGGTCAAAATGAAGAAGGATTGTATACAAGAATAGAACTGGAGGAAATATCCTCAGAAGAGGTTGGTTATGTTCTTATGGATGAAATTCGATCCGGAATGCAGTCTTATTTTAGAAACGTAATGCGAAGCCAAGTGTAGGAAAGGAGTAGAAAAGCGAAAATGAAGCAAACGAAACATGCAAAAACGCTAAAAAGATTAGTGGGAATGCTATTGGTCCTTGTCATGGCATTTCAGATGCCCCTGGGAATGGTAAAGGCAGATGGAGCGGATATTGGGGCAGGCGATTACCAGCAAGATGAAAATGGAGAAATGGTATGTTGTTTGACGGCTGGTGCCTATGGAACGATTGAAGTGCCAGCAGGATATCATCTTGTTATTGAGGATGCAGTTACTGCAACAGAAGTAATTTTACGAACGGGTTCTTTCCTTGAAATCCTGAATTATATGGATGAAAATAATCCTGAAAATAATACCTATGGTAGTTTGACCTGTACAACGTTGGACGCGTCGCAAGATGCCATTTTATTTCTGCAAAATAGGACTAATGTACCGGAGGTAGCCGGAAATCCTTTGGAACTGCTCAGTTGGAGTGGTGAAGTTAACGACTTTGTTGATGTGGCGAATACCGACTTTGAGTGGAAGAACTTTAAATATGGGCTAAATGAGCAAGGAGAAGGTGCATGGTATGAACAGTCAAATGAAGACCCGGCAGATTTCTTTATAAGTTTTGAAGGCATGGAAGAAGGAATGGGAATCCGGGTGGCATATTCCTATGATGGAAATGCCTGGACATATCCGATAGAAGGCACGAACGATCAGAGCTATCATCAGGTTACTTCAAGTGAATTAAGATATGAAGAAGTTTTTGGCAGCAATGTCTATGATAGTCCTTTCACCTTAGATAATATTCCTCAGCAAGAGGGAACAATTCCGGTTACCATTAAAATTGAGGTAGATTCAGGGTCTACACAAAAGGTACTTAACGGACCATATGACATGGATCCTTGCGATAATAATCAGTTGACAATGAACGATACCTCCTTCGAATATCAATATACAGATTATACCGATTTTAATTGCGGCTCTCACAATATTCACTTTGCCATGGCCTATAATAATTCCGGTAAAGCCGCTATTGTGGATGAGGTAAATGATTATCTTTATGCTTACAGCAATATTGATTGGAATGGTAATGGTTTTACCGATGCCGATGATATTAAATATGCATTAGCCAGTGAATTGTATGTACGCTTTATCAATCCGCCCCTGTATGAAGACTTTGGTATTCCTCGTCCGGAAAATGGTGAACCGGGAGTCTATAATGACGGAGTTGATGCTCTAGTGAGCAGAATTGAATTAGGAAATAGCAGTTCAATTGCAGCAACAAGAGGGGATGGTAATGTAGTCGATCTTACACAATATACCGCAACCATTAACTGGGGTGTAGATGAAAGCACTGGTACCGCTGTAATAAGTGTAATTCCGGTATATGAAATCAACTCTTCTTATTTTGGCGATTCCATTTTAGTCTGCACCAATTTTAACAAGTCAGATGGAACCTGTGCAGCAGGCTCCCTGTATATCAGAGAAATTGGAGATATTAGTAATAGTGATCCTGATGATGACGGAGATATGAAAGAATTTTCTGCTTCTACCATAACGGGTGACCAAAGCGAAGAAAAAGATGCCGGTCTTCTTGTTTTAGCGAATTATAGCAATGTGGCTGCCGGAGGAAATGGTCTTCTGACAATGCCAATGAATACAGATGGTATGTATTCTTTTCAAGCATATCATATGACATGGGCAGTATCGAAAGGATTCAATGGTGAAGTTAATGTCCGTGTCATGAAACCGGGAAATGATTATGTGGTAATTCACGGTAGTGGTGAGCCGAATAAGGTAGACGGCATGGGACTGAATGCAAGTGCAACGGATACCATCTGGGAAACCGGAAATAACCGCACCGCTAGAGTATATGTGGGATATTCCGCTCTTACCTTGATGCCGGTACAAACCGGAATTGTTTCAAATAATGCAAATGATACCAAGATTGCCGGCGTTGAACTACTTGATTCAAGTATGCAGGATGGCGTTGAGATTATTCTTCCTAATAGTACGGGAAATAGTGGTACGGTAAATACCAGTTCGGAAAATTATATAATAAAATTTGCTTCAAATTTCTATGATTCTGTGCCTTTAAAAATTACATATGCAAATGGGGATAGCAGAAATTTAACCATTGAGCGTATCGGACTGGTCATCAATTATTTCTATTTAGAGGATCGTGGTCCCGGAGAGTTTGAAGGAGAAATAGAATATGATTGCAAACCGGGTTCTCGCCTTACATTCGACTACGATTATCAAGCAGGAGAGCAGATTATCGTATATGCAACCTATTATCATCCGACCTATGATCCGACCGGTAATTCAGGAGCTGCCATTTTACATTTGAAGTATGACGATGGCAGCGAGGTATATATGGAATCCAATGCAGGAAATGAATGGACCAATGGAACCGGATACCTTGCTGCAAGTGGCGGCGTGGCAACGACAACCTTCTTCATTGATTTTGTGGAAGCAGGAAATGGATCAAGTAATACAACAACTTCCCTTCCGGGATTTTATGCAACAGTATTGAATGCCGGCTACAATGATCCTACCAGTTACGGTGGAACCCAGATCGGTTCCGGGCTTGGCGTATACTGGGATGGCGAGATTACTTTTGTTACAAGATAGGATAAATAGATTGCTTTACTTAGAAGAACGATTATTTAAGAAGGGAAGATTTGATTCATAATGAAAATTCTGAAAAACAAATTAACAATTGCACTTTCCATTTTTCTGTGTCTGGCAATGTTTCTGGGCAATGGAATGGTAAGTTATGCAGCCGGTAAAACGGTTACCATCACTTCCGTCAGCGGAACCACCACAACTGTCACGGTAGCCGGAACAACAGATGCGGCAGCCGTCATGGTGCAGATAAGGGATGCTTCGGGAACAACGATTCTTGCAATGCAGTCTTTTGGAACGCTGAATGACGAATTCTCCGGAAGCATTACAGGATTGTCTCTCACAGCCGGAACAGAATATACCGTTTATATTGCGGATTACGAAGGCGGTCCTTGGGCAACGCAGACGGTTACGCCGGTGCAGGCAGCGTCCGGCGGTGAATCCGGAAGTGGGGAATCCGGTACTACTCCGTCCGTATCACCTTCTCCTTCCGTGACACCAAGTGCTACACAGGGAGATCAAACACCATCACCGTCTCCATCACCGACACCGGGTGGTGAGCCGGGAGATAATGCTAATCCGGACGAATCCGGTAATTCCGCTTCCCCGCAAACCGGTGATACGGCAAATATGGCTCTCTGGTTTGTACTGATGATAGCCGGAGGCGTTAGTGTGGTATTTTTACAAAGGGCAATCAAAAAGCAAACAAAAGTATACAAGAAAAAATAAAACAAAAAATCTAAAACAAAAATCTAAAACAAAAAATATTAAAACAAAAAAGTAAATAGCAATTAGAAATTCAAACAGGGGAATTATCATAATTCCCCTGTTTTTGGATTACATTTCTTGACTGCTACAATCTCCTGTTTTTGGATACATTGTAGATAAAACTTTGGATTACATCGTGGATAAGTTTTTCGTATAAACAGACAAATATGCCTCTATTATTTTGTATAAACGGACAAAATAATATAAAATACCTTGTATAAAAGGACAGATCTGTTCGTAAAAGGAGGCTTGACCTGGTGGACAGTGATACGGTGTGCCTGAGCAATTTGCACCGGCCGTCGCCGGGCTTATTCTTGCAGGAGAAGTGGTGAAAGATCTAAAAGCCGATAAATGCTTCGTTCCATAGAATGCCAATCATTCAAGGAGAACACATTTATCGGCTTCCAAGAAAGTATATCACAGATAATAGAAAATATTAAGAACTTTAAGAAAAAGAAGAAAAGAAGAAATCTAGAAGAAAAGAAGAAATTTAAAGATAAAGAAGATATCGAAAGAAAAGAAGATATCGAAAAGAAAAGAAGATATCCAAAGAAAAGAAGATATCCAATAGATAAGAAGAAAGGAACAAAAGTTATGACATTAAAGGACTATATCGAAAAATATTATTTTGAGGGTAACTACAATTGTGCTGAGACGATTTTGCGCGCAGGCAATGATTATTATGGTTTAGGACTACATGACCATGATATGATTATGGTAGGTGGATTTGGTGCCGGCATGCAGTGCGGGAATACCTGCGGGGCTGTGCTTGCGGGCGTCAGCATTTTATCTATGAAGTATATCGAAGCGAAGGCGCACGAAAGCAAAGATATCAAGCCGGTAGTAATGAAGATGATGCGTAAATTCAACGAAGCCTACGGTTCCACTCTTTGCAAGGACATTAAGGCGCAGTCCTTTCATCCGGAATATCGTTGTTTGAAAACAGTGGAAACAGCCTGTATGATTATTGAAAAGACAATCCGGGAATATGAAGAGGAAAAAAGCCTCGCATAAGTTATCAAGGGAAAAGTATCGCATAGCACTGAGGAAAAAACTTCACATAATCATTTAGAATAGTGAGAAATTTTTTTATGAATTATATTGTATTAGACCTTGAATGGAATCAGCCATTTAACTGTCATAATCGTTCGATCGCATCTCTGCCCTTTGAGATTATTGAAATTGGCGCAGTAAAACTTTCCGAGGATTTTGAGATAGTGTCGAAGTTCAATGAACTGGTGCGTCCTGTGGTGTATCACCAGATAAATTGGCGTACACAGAAAATGCTGCAGTTGAAAAAAGACGAATTGAAAAGTGGCAATTATTTTACAAAGGTATGTCGACAGTTTCTGGAATGGTGCGGTGAAAATCCGGTTTTTTGCACCTGGGGTTCCCAGGATTTGACCGAATTACAGCGCAATATGGCATATTTTAAAATGAAACCGCTGTCGGAAGGACCCATTGCTTATCTCGATATCCAACGGTTATTCCGTCTCATGACGGACAATGAGCAGTCCATCAGTCTGGAGTCTGCTGTGGATTCCATGAATGTGGACAAGGTTATTCCATTTCATCGGGCCTTCAGTGATGCCTTTTATACAGCAAAAATAATGGAGAAAATGGGAAAGAATAATCTGCAGGGATATTCTTTCGATTTGTACCATATTCCCGCCAACAGAAAATCGGAGATTCATTACTTTTCCGGGAAAGAATATCAATACATTTCCTGCGCGTACCCGGAGCGGGGAGATATTCTGGAAAACAGGCAGATTATGCAGATTAACTGTGCCCTTTGCGATAGAAAGGCAATTCGCGCAAAGATTCGCTGGTTTCCCACTTCGTCCAAGAATTATTATTGCATCGGCATTTGCAAGGAGCATGGTGCAATTAAGGGCCGGCTGAAAATCCGGAAATACGAGGAGGGAAAATTTTTCGCCGACAAACTGCTTACTTATGTGGATATGGAGGAAATAGAAGTTCTTCGGGAAAAGAAACTTTCCATGAAAAAGAAAAAGGAAAAAGAACAACCAGAACAAAAAGTACAACCAGAACAAAAAACACATAAAACACAAATAACACAAATAACACCGAAAGACCAAACTTCGAATTCAACGAAAGGGAAGAAAAAGAAACCGCAAGATTAGAGTGGTATGTAAGAAAAAATATGGCAAAATTATTCTTTGAGAACAAATATATATTAACGAAAAAATTATACCGGCAATATTGCAGACACACTTTTCAGAAAATGAATTACAGCACCAGGCGTCTCTGCTTTATTCTTATGGGAGTTTCCATGGTACTGACTGTAGTGGAATTCATTTTCCTGCGCTGGGTGTGGCTGACCACAGTGCTTGCCTGCTTTGATCTGTATTTTCTCTTCATGGGAATCTGTGGCTATCATTACAGTGAATGGATGAATTATCGAGATATGCAGCAAAGTTTTGGTGAGGTGCTGGTACATATTGTGCGTTTCTGTTCAGACCAGATTCAGGTGAAGGTGAATACTACTTCCCTCACCATGAAATACAGCAGCATTATCAAGGCCTATGAAACCGAAGATTTAATCATTTTGATTATTGGCACCCGGGGCATGGTAGAACATGGACAGGTGGTCTACAAAAAAGGATTTTTTGTCAGCGACGGAGACAAACTGGAGAAAGCGGAAACTCCGGAGGAACAACTGGAAGAACAGAACGAACAGACACTTTTGGAATTTAAGAAATTCATTAACACAAAGGCAAAGAAAATCATATTTCCGGAAGCAGAGTGAAATATGTCTTTCTATACATGAAAATCGTCAATATGAAAGTCGTTGCGTTTTCGGTTAGTATTACCGTAAGTTTTTTGCGTCCCGGAAGAATTGGAATTCCGATTTCGACCCGGACGGGATAAATCTACTTCCGACAGATTCAAATCCCGCTTGCGCTGATTGCTGATTTGCCGTTCAATCTCTATACGATCATCCTCCGTTACCATACGGCTGGTGTTGGAATCCACCCTATCTTCCGGATGTAGCATTTCCTGAATTGCCCATTTCCAACGACGAAAATATCGATTTACCTTCTTTCGCATTTTCTTGAATTTCTTCTTAATGCGACGGAATGCCGTATATATCGGAGAATCCGCAACATGACTGCTGCGAGTCTGCCGGCGGGAATCTTCAACATGACTACTGCGAGTCTGCCGGCGGGAATCCCGGCTGTATGCATGTTCGGACCGTTTGCGGG
>JBJEMA010000004.1:5001-14380 GCA_051879435.1 Lachnospiraceae bacterium | reverse complement strand
CTGCGAGTCTGCCGGCGGGAATCCCGGCTGTATGCATGTTCGGACCGTTTGCGGGATTCCCTGTCTTTTTCCATCTCTATACGATCCCCAACATATCTTTTTTCTGTCTGTCTATGCCCATTTCCACCCGGTTTGTGAGGATATTCCTTCGGCTGCAGATTTGGCACCAGAGAGGTTTCATTGTGCGCTGCCGTTCCCGGCCGGGTGATACTTTGCAAATTCGCCTTTTCCTCAAATCGCATGGCCTTACCGTCTGCCGGTTCATAATAGGTTGTCCGGCCGCTCCGACGCCCATTTCCCCGTCCGTTGCCGCTTCGCAGAGTGGCCCGTCCAATCGGGCGCCTGCGCATTTTCCGTTCCTGACTTTGCCGAATCTGTCGATACGCGAAAAATCCGCCAACGCCAACCGCAACAACAATAAATATAATCAACAGAACCTTACGGATATCAATAATGACTTTTTCCTTCGCATTTGACGGGTCCTCCTCCGGAGAATATTCCGAAAATGTAAATGTTGGGACCGGGCTTTCATTTGCAAGAATTCTGGCATATCCCAGCGGATTTGACGCATATCTGTACTCTATAAGGGCAAATGCGTCCCCTGTCCCGGTATACAAAATCCGGGAATCCAGATCGGTAAATTGTAAATTATTTGGTATCACAATCGTGGAATTTTCGTCCAGAAAAAGAAGGGGCGATGTACTTCCGTAAATGGCATTATCCGTATTAAAGAAGTCTGCGTGATTTATCTTATAGCCGGTTTCATATTGCGCCACATTTAACTTTGTAAAATTGGAAAAGCCATACTCGAAAAGTTGGAGCGTATCTTCAAACTGATACGGACTTTCCTCCCGGAAAATGACGCATATCAGCCGCATGCCGTTCTTTTCCGCGCAGCTGACCAGACACTGACGGGAGTTGCTGGTAAAACCTGTCTTGGAACCTACCAGATATTCGTATTCGTAATCCATTCCCGGCAGCAGCCGGTTATGGGTATTCAGGTAATGCTCTTCATTGGTGGCGGTTGCTTCAATGCGATAGCTCGGCGTATTGGAAATGGTGCAAAGGATATCGTATTGAAAAAATTCCCGGGCAATCAGTGCCATGTCACGCGCGCTGGTGTAGTGGTCTTCGCTGTGAAGTCCGTTGGTGGATACAAAATGGGTATTTTGGCATCCAAGCTCCGCAGCCTTTTGGTTCATCATTTCCACATAGCCGTCGATGGAACCGGCGATATGCTCACCCATCGCGTTGCAACCCTCATTTGCGGAATTAATCAAAATACCGTAAAGCAACTGCTCCATTGTCAGCTGTTCTCCGGCATGAAGTCCCATATTGGAACCGTCGGGCGCATTAGCGTCGATGGCGGACTGATTTACTGTAATGATTTCATTCAGGTTGCAATTTTCCATCGCCACGAGACAAGTCATAATTTTCGTAGTACTTGCCGGAAATTCTTTTCCGTCAATATTTTTGCCATAAAGAATGGCGCCGGTATCGGCATCGATTAAAATGGCAGCTTCCGCACCAATGGCGGGACCTTGCGGCCAGCCGGGAATATCATTTGTCTCCACCGGGTCGTCTTTCCGGTCTTCCGCCTCCGCATTTAACTCGTCCTGTGTGGCAAATGCGGTAATGACAAAATGATTCATAGGTAAAATCAGACAAAGCAGAATCAGCAGTAGCCGCATTTGTCTGCGTAATTTATAATAAAAGTTCATGGAACTAAGCCTTTCAAATATTGTTAAAGAGTCAGCGGGCGCTTCTCTTCCAATTATCATAATACAGTATTGTTCCCGGGCAATGCAACCATTTACTTCACAGTGCAACCATTTATTTCACAGCACAACCATTTACTTTCACGGTGGGACCAATTGATTTTGTGATAATCTCTTTGTTCTTTTGCCTTCCCACGCAGTGGATTCATATTATTTCCACGCAGCGGAATCTTATTATACAATTTGGAAGAATGGGAAATAAGTGTTAAACTACATTTGGTAAGTCCGCGGGAATATTCTGCGTCGGTCGGACGAGGGATAATTATTACAAAGAAAGGCATGGACGGAAAATGCGATTACGAAATGTTACAGGCTCCAGGGAAATGATTGCAGCAAATGAATATGTAATTCATGAACCGGAAACCTATAAAGGAAGATGGAAGGAATTATTTGGCAATCATCATCCGATTCGTCTGGAAATTGGTATGGGAAAAGGAAGATTTCTGATGACTTTGGCGAAGGAAAATCCGGACATCAATTATCTCGGAATAGAAAAATATTCTACGGTTCTTCTTCGTGCATTGCAGAAAATGGAAATAGAGCCTTTGCCGAATATCCGGTTTATCCGCATGGATGCAGAGAATATTTGTGATGTATTTTCCAGGGAGGAAATCGACCGTATTTATCTGAATTTCTCTGATCCATGGCCAAAGGACCGGCACGCAAAGCGGCGCCTTCCGAGCAGGCAGTTTCTGGAACGCTACGATAATATTTTGAAATCCGATGGTGTATTGGAATTTAAGACGGACAATCGGGATTTGTTCACATTTGCGGAACAAGAAGTGAAGGAAAGCAAATGGCAGATCCGCGAGATCACCTATGATCTGCATAACAATGCCTCTATGATGGAAGGCAATGTCATGACAGAATATGAAGAAAAATTTTCTTCCTTAGGCAATCCAATCTACAAATACATTATCTCCCGGTGACTTTCGGCAACAGGCAAAATTGTTCTTCCGTCTGATACGCACGGCAACAGGCAAAATTGCTCCGTGTTTGCTGCGCAACCAATGTCGCAATTTTTGGCCTGTTGCTGCGCTACGCATACCATACCGCAAATTTTGGCCTGTTGCTGCGCTACGCAACCAATGTCGTAAATTACGAAAAGTCTCCGAACAAACGGGTGGCATTTTTTCGTAAAGCGTAGAAGAGGAGCATGCCGAGAATACCGCAGGAAATGACCTCTCCGGCACCTACGGTGAGCATGAAAAACGGAATCGTACCCTCAAGGTGGTAGCCGTATGCAAGAACCAGCGGTACCACAATCATGTTAAGTACGATAGGCGGAATCACTCCAAGCCAGGGCGTGATTTTCCCGTAAGTCCCATTTCCGGATTTCTTTTCTGCCAGACGGCGAATGCCGTAAGTAAGGAAGGCGGCCACAAGAGTGGTGAGACTTCCGAAAATGATATCCGGCAAAATGGCGCCGGTCAGCAGATTTGCCAGCAGGCAGCCGACAAAAAGTCCCGGAATTGCGTATGGGGTAAAGAAGGGAAGAATGGTGAGTGCTTCAGAAAATCTTACCTGTATTGCGTAATTGGCAAGGCCAAGGGCATTCGCAAGATAAGTAAGCACAACATAGAGGGCCGCGATCATCGCAGCCTGTGCAAGATACATTGCTTTTGATTTTTTCATTTTTTGTCTCCTTAGTTTTGTTTAGCGTGAGGATGGTTTCGAACTCACGATATTTTGTTTGCAATATCCGATGTAAAATCGGAATTGCTTATGTAGAATAAGACATGATAACAAAAAAAGCAAGAAGTTTTTGATAAATTGGGAATTAAAACTGGTAAATTGGGAATTAAAACACGAAATGAAATAAAGATAAGAGCAATGTAAAATTATCACTGTAATTGGGAAACATAAGTAAGAAAAGTAATTGATATTATATGAAACTATCTGAAACCATAAGAAAGTATTTGATAGTAATTGAAACTATATGAAAGTATTTGATAGTATTTGAAAGGATAGAAAATTATGAATCAGCATACAAGATTTAATCTTCCTCTTTGTCTTGTTGTGGAAGAAGACATTTTTTCCCGCATCGATGAAACGGTGGGACAGTATCTTCCGGAAATCATCGGGCAGAAAGCAATTATTGTGACGGAAAAATTTCTTGTGGATTTATATCCAAACCACCTGCAGGAGATTTCCGGGGATTTTGGAGAAGCGGAAATTTACGAAATCAAAAATGCAGATTTCGAACAGGCAATGGAGCTGGCAAAATATATTTGCATGAAGGATATAAAAATTATTATCGGCTTCGGTGGCGGCCGTGTATTGGATACTGCGAAATATGCCGCATTTATCAGCAAGGCGGTTTATATCTGTCTGCCGACAACTCTGAGCAATGATTCTCTGGCGTCCCCATTTTCCGTTTTGGGAATGGAAGGGCGCAGCCGGAAAACCCTGCCTTGTAAAATTCCAACCGCAATTCTGGTGGACACGGATATGATTATAAATGCGCCAAAGGGGCAGACACTGTCCGGCATCGGGGACACCATTAGCAAGCATACGGCGCTTTTTGACTGGCAGCTTTCGGCGAAGACACTGGGTAAGCCCATTGACGATTTCGCTTATGCCATTGCCCGTATGAGTTACGATAGTGTGGTATACTGTGATGATAAAGATATGGAAAGCAAAACCTTTATCCGCATTTTATCCCGCAGTCTGGTTATGGGCGGACTGGCAATGGAGATTGCGGGTTGTTCCAGACCCAGCAGTGGCAGCGAACATTTGTTTGGACATGCACTGGAAGAATATTATCCGGAAATTAAGGTTTCCCATGGGCAGGGCGTTGCGCTGGGAAGTATCGGGGCGTGTATTTTCCAGGGAAGAGACGAGACCAAATTACTGGAAACCTGCAAAACCTATGGGCTGGATTTAAATCCGGCCAGTTACGGAATTACGAAGGACATCTTCGAAGATGTGTGGAGAAGAGCCGCGGGAACGAGACCGGACCGGATAACTATTTTGAACCGGACGCAGCTGAATCGCGCGTGGCTCGATGAAATTTACGACCGTATGGCAGAGAACGGGAAATAAGATGTGGACTTACCGGCGAGGAAGAAGAATGCCGGTGCAATAAATCCGGCGAAGCAGAAATCGGGAAATGAAAAAAATGCCGGCGTGAGAAAACCCCGAAAATATACGAAAAGAGACAATTATGTTAGGAACATTTGTAAATGTAGGAACCATACTTTTGGGAAGCCTTATCGGAAGTATTCTGAAAAAAGGAATTAAGGAGAAATATCAGTCCGCGCTTTATACGGCTATGGGGCTGTCTGCCTGCTTAATCGGCATTAATGCAGTGGTAAGTCATATGTCACAAAGCGAATATCCGGTGTTGTTTATCGTAAGTCTTGCCCTGGGCAGTCTGTTGGGAACCATACTCAACCTGGAAGACCGCTTTCAGAATCTGGTAAATAAAAAATCTAAATCCAATCTGGGTCAGGGCCTGTCTACCGGTATTTTACTATATTGCATCGGAACCCTTTCCATTCTGGGTCCCGTAATGGCGGCGGTTTCGCAGGATTACACTTATTTATTTACCAACGCCACGCTGGATCTGGTTACCTCCATGGTACTGGCTTCCACTTACGGTTTTGGAATGATGCTGGCGGCACCGGTTCTGCTTTGCTGGCAGGGCAGCATTTACCTGGTGGCAAAATATCTGTCCGCCTCATTTTTCTCGGAATCATTGCTGGCGGAACTTTCTATCGTGGGAGGCATTCTGATTTTCGCTTCCGGCCTGAACATATTAAACATCAAGAATTGCAAAACCTTAAATATGTTGCCGTCTCTGCTGATTCCGATTTTGTTTTTCGTAATCCAAATGTTTCTATCATAATCATCCGGATTTACCAAAGATGATTCCATGTGTAAATACAAAAATAGAATATACAATAAGCAAAAGAAAGGAAGTACGTAAATGAAACCATTTATTTCAGATGCAGTAAAGTACATCGGTGTGGATGACACCACTATTGATTTGTTTGAGAGCCAGTACATTGTGCCGAACGGTGTTTCCTACAACTCTTATCTCATTTTGGATGAGAAGGTGGCCCTTATGGATACCGTCGATAAAAGAGGGCAGGAGGAATGGGAAAAGAACCTGCTTGCCGAGTTAAATGGGCGAGCCGTTGATTATCTGGTGGTGCAACATTTGGAGCCGGATCATGCGGGAAGTATAGAGCGCCTGCTACAGTTGTTTCCGGATGTCACACTTGTCGGAACTGCGAAAATGTTCCAGATGATGCCGCAATTCTTCACATTTGATTTGGAAAAACAAAACAAGATAATCGTGAAGGAAAAGGATACCCTTTCTCTGGGAAACCATACACTGACTTTCCTCATGGCACCAATGGTACATTGGCCGGAGGTTATGGTGACCTACGAAGCCAGCGAAAAACTGTTATTTTCCGCAGATGGATTTGGTAAATTCGGTGCCCTTTCCTATGACGATCCGGAGGGTTGGGCTTGCGAGGCCAGAAGATATTATTTTAACATTGTTGGCAAATATGGCGCTCCGGTACAGACCTTGTTAAAGAAGGCAGCAGAGGTGGAAATTGCAAAAATATTACCGCTCCATGGTCCGATTCTGGATGACAATCTGGAATACTATATCAATACATATAACACCTGGTCTTCCTACACGCCGGAGAATAAAGGAATCCTGATTGCCTATGCTTCCATTCATGGAAACACAGGTGTTGCTGCGGAAAAACTGGGAGAAATGCTTCGGGCAGCAGGTGCAGAAAAAGTTGTGGTAAGTGATTTGGCAAGGGAGGATATGGCAGAGGTAATTGAAGATGCCTTCCGTTATGACCGTATGATTGTGGCATCCTCCAGTTACGATGCCGGCGTATTTCCTGTGATGCAGGATTTCCTGAATCACCTTACTGCCAAAGCATATCAGAAACGGAAAGTCGGTATTGTGGAAAATGGTTCCTGGGCTCCTTCCGCTGGCCGCGTTATGAAAACAATGCTGGAAGGCATGAAAGATGTCACCATTGTGGAGCCTGTGGTAACGATTAAATCTACGATGAAGGATAGTGACCTGCCGCAGATGGAAGAACTTGTGAAAGCCATGCTTTCCTAATATACGAGGGAAATTACAATGATTTTACAATGGTGTAAAATGCAGATTTTGTGTCTGCTGATTCTTTTTTATGTTGGACTTGTTTTCATAAAAGAAGGCAATGCCATGAATCGCCTCACGAAAAAAACGAACTGCAATATATTATTTGATCTTACTTTTATTGCAGCAGAATTTGCCGTATTGTTTGACGGTATTACAGCATGTACCGTCAATCTTACGGACCGAATACCCTATAATTTAAATCTGTTTTTTCATTTGGGAATGTTTGTGTCCTATGAACTCTTCGTCACGCTTTTATTCTGGTATTGGATCTCTGTTACGGTGGGCATTCCAAAAGGAAAAGGAGTAAAGGCCGCCTGTATGGCGCCTACTGTCGTTATCGTATTTTTAACGGCGTTTTTCCTGCCGGACCTGGATTTTATTCGCGGCGAATGGACCAATTATTCTATGGGAAATTCGGTTTATGTCTGCTTTGGAAGTGTAATCGTTTATATCTTGCTTACTGTTATTATGGTAATTGTGAAACACCGGCATATTCCGGGGCATAAAAAAGTGAGCCTGGCAACCACTTTGATTTTCATGGCGATTATTTTGTCGCTACAGATCATTTTCCCGGAAGCCCTGATTTCCTGTATGTCTCTGGCACTGATTATCATCAGTATCTACCTGAATATGGAAAATCCCACCATTCATGGGCTGGAGCATTACCATGATGAAATGATAATGGGATTTGCAACATTGGTGGAAAATAAGGACGACAGCACAGGCGGGCATATCCGGCGTTCTTCCGCCTATGCCAAACTTATTGCGAAAAATCTGCAAAAAACGAAAAAGTATAAAAATGTGATAACCAGGGATTATCTTAATAACCTGGGAAAAGCGGCGCCAATGCATGATGTTGGGAAAATCGGCATTCCGGATGCAATTTTGCAAAAACCGGATAAACTGACGCCGGACGAATATGAAAAAATGAAGGAGCATGCGGTCATCGGCGGAAATATTATCCGGGATACATTTGGCCATTTATTTGACGCCGAATATGAAAATATGGCATATCAGGTAGCCCGCTACCATCATGAAAAATGGAACGGAAAGGGATATCCCGAGGGAATCAGCAAAACGGAGATTCCGCTCTGCGCCCGGATTATGGCTGTGGCGGATGTATTTGATGCCGTATCTGCAAAGCGCTGCTACCGGGACGCCATGCCTTTAGAGAAATGCTATGAGATTATTCAAAATGGGCGAGGCACAGATTTCGATCCTGACATTGTGGATGCCTTTATGATGGACCGGGAGGAAATCGAGACCATTTACCGGAATGAAAATTGGTGAGATGATGACTTAACCTGCAGATAGAGTTGATTGATTATTGATCAGGTTAATTACGAGGAGTGTTTAAGTGAGTAAATATAAAATTGTCGATCTCTTTGCCGGAGTCGGAGGACTTAGTTATGGATTTTCACAACTTGCGGAATTTGAAATAATAATGGCAAATGAAATCGAAAGGGATATAGCAAAGGCATATAGCTTAAATCACCCTAATGTTAACATGATGAATTGTGATATCAATGAGTTGACGGAAGAAGTGATAAAAGAAGCCATCGGCGAGAATGTTATCGACATAGTAGTAGGTGGTCCGCCTTGTCAGTCCTATTCGACATTGGGAAAAAGAAAAATGGATGACAGGGCCAATCTGTTTATGGAGTATAAAAGAGTGCTCAGCATAATTAAGCCAAGGGCATTTGTTTTTGAAAATGTTACCGGCATTTTGAGTATGGACAAGGGGAATCTGTTCCGAAATGTTCAAAAGGAATTTGCTAAGCTGGATTATACTTTGAACTATCAGGTACTGAATGCCGTAGATTATGGTGTTCCACAATACAGAGAAAGGGTAATACTTGTAGGTTTCCTGGGGGAAAACAATTACGAATTCCCGAAACCAACGCATGGGAACGGATTAAAGCCGTATGTTACATTTAAGGATGCGGTTGGCGATCTTCCGGCTATGAAATGTGGCCAATCAAGTGATAAATATGATAAGGACGCAGATAATGAGTTTTTGAACTGGGTTAGAAGAAACGCAACGGAGAAATTAACAGAACATTCTGCTCCAAAAAATGGAGAGCGTCTCATTCAAATTATGGAAGCATTACAGGATGGACAGAGTAAAGACGACCTGCCGGAAGAAATCAGACCGAAAAGCGGTTACGGAAATACCTATGCAAAGTTGTGGTGGGACAGACCTTCTACTACGATAACGCGAAATTTTGCGTGTCCTTCCTCTTCAAGATGCATTCATCCAAGAGATTCACGTGCAATGACAATAAGAGAGGGTGCAAGATTACAGAGTTTTCCGGATGATTATCAGTTTTTTGGGACAGAGGGAATGAAAAGACTTGAGATAGGAAATGCAGTTCCGCCATTACTTTCTGTAGCAATTGCAAAACAGATGTTAAAAGCATTTGAGGAAAGTGACAAGCCATGCCACTCATAGGCACTG
>JBJEMA010000004.1:0-4901 GCA_051879435.1 Lachnospiraceae bacterium | reverse complement strand
AATAGCTGGAAGTGCATAAATGCCCTCCAGCTATTCTTTATTTTAGACTTGCATGGCTTGTAGCTTACGCAAAGTATCTCTCTAATAAGCCTTTTAATGCTTTGCCGTGACGGGCCTCGTCACGAGCCATTTCGTGAACGGTGTCATGGATAGCATCTAAGTTATTCTTCTTTGCACATTTTGCGAGATCAAATTTACCGCTTGTTGCGCCGAATTCGCAATCAACTCTCCAAGCAAGGTTCTTCTTTGTAGAGTTGGTCATATTGCTTTCCAGTTCAGAACCTAATAATTCAGCGAATTTTGCTGCGTGTTCTGCTTCTTCGTAAGCAGCTTTCTCCCAGTACATACCGATTTCCGGATATCCTTCACGATAAGCTACTCTTGCCATGCAAAGATACATACCTACTTCAGAACATTCTCCGTTGAAGTTGGCTTTTAACTGCTCCAGAATGTAAGCCTTATCTTCTGCACTTACATCGTTATTGTTGGCAACTGTTTCTGCATAAACGCCAAATACATGTTCTGCAGCGAGTGTTAATTCACCCTCAACCTTTTTGAACATATTGGATTTTGCGTGGCAAACCGGACATTCTGCCGGAGCCTCATTTCCTTCATAAACATAGCCACATACATTACATACAAATTTCATAAAATTTCTCCTTTTCAATATAGATTTTCATTTATTATTGTAAGCAAGGAATATCCTTGAGCTTATCCATAATTTATATAGAAATCCGTGCTATTGCAATTCATTCTTTTCGTTATCTGTTTTTTTGCAATCCCTCTCTTCACATTGTTTGCAAATTCCGTAATAATAAACCTCATATTCGAGCATTTTTCCGGGCATTAAACTTTCGGATGCTATTTTTAACTGAGGGCTCATATCGATAAAAATGTCGGAAATCTGCTTACACCGGTTACATATGAAATGTTGGTGATTGGAAGTATCCGCATCATAATGAATCTTATTGTCTCTTGTTTGCAAAGATTTTATCTCTCCTAATTCGGAAAGAAGGTTAAGATTACGGTAAACTGTCCCAAGACTGATGGAAGGAATGATTTCTTTCACATTTTCATAAATGATTTCAGCCGTTGGATGATCTTTTCGCGTGTGAAGAAATGAAAGGATGGCACTACGCCTCTTACTTTGATTCAAACTCATAACGGCAACCTCTTTCATTTTCATAATATCGTTCAAAGATTAAAAATAGGAATTATTCTCAATTAATAAATTCATAATAACAAGTGGCTTTTTCGTTGTCAATGCCATTTCACAAAGAATTCAAAACTTTTCTTTTCGAAGAATACAAAATTTTTCATGTTTCTTTTTCATTTTATCGTGTTTTAATGTTTGCCTGCAGGAGGATGACTTGTCAGAATGCTCGAACAACGGAGAAGGAAAAACGGTATCCCATAGTGGTGATACCGTTTTTTCTCAATAATTATGTAGTTTACACGTGATTTGGATCAAGTTTCATGAACATGTCCTTTGAAACACCACAGATTGGGCAGCACCAATCATCTGGAATGTCTTCAAATGCGGTTCCCGGAGCGATTCCGTGTTCCGGATCTCCTTTCTCAGGATCATAGGTGTAACCACATGGATTGCAAAAATATTTGTCCATCTTCTGTACCTCCATATAAATTTAATAAAATTTCCGTATTTTTCTTAATCGGAAAACACTACATATAATTTTATCATTGTCCGTACATAAAGAAAATAAAATAAATAAATTTATTTAGCGAAAAATGTAGAAAAATGTTGAAATGAACAGACAGAGAAGAAATGGGGTTGAATTTGTAATAAAAAATCGTTTCTTTGCATAATGGATAGTGATATTATGTAAATTAGAAATTAAAGAAGATTTTGTCTAAAAAAGGGGAGAATGGTTGTTCTTCAAAGATTGATTCAAATCATTGGTGTGAAGGCGGATTGAGATGATGAAAGAGGAAAAAATAATAGTTTTGATTCCGGCTTATAATCCGGATCAAAAAATGACGGGATTAATTGAGGATTTATCGAAAAAATTCAAATACATAGTTGTGGTAAATGACGGATGCAGCAAAGAATATGACGAGGTATTTGCCGGATTAAACAGCAACGAAAATATTGAGGAGCCGATTGATATCGTCGTTCATGAGGTTAATAAAGGAAAAGGACGCGCTTTGAAAACAGGATATCAGCACATTCTGGAAAAATATCCGCAGGCCACCGGCGTGATTACCGTGGATGCGGATGGTCAGCATACGCCGGAAGATGTTCTCAAATGCTGCGTCGAATTTCATAAGGATCCTACCCGGGTTATTTTTGGTTGTCGCGATTTTTCAAAAAATTCCGGCATTCCGGCAAGGAGTATGTTTGGAAATCGGCTCACCAGCAAATTAATGAAATTTTTCTGTGACATTGAATTGTCGGATACGCAGACGGGTCTTCGTCTGGTTCCGGTTGACCTGATTCCGGAATTGCTTTCGGTAAAAGGGGAACGCTATGAATATGAAATGAATGTCATTTTCGAGTTGAAGGATATGGACCGGGTTTGGAAAGAGGTGCCTATCGAAGTAATTTACATCGAGGATAACGCCAGTTCGCATTTCAATCCGATTTTGGATTCCATTCGTATTTACAAAGTCTTTCTCAAGTTTTGTTTGTCATCTCTGGGATCTGCATTGGTTGATCTGGTGTTGTTTTCCATTTTGTCATTTTTCCTGGCGAAATTGGTGGGAGATTATACCATTATTCTTGCAACCGTAATTGCAAGAATCTGCTCCGGTATATTTAATTATCTTGTGAATCGTTGGATTTTCTCCACGAAACGAAAAAAGGCAAAGGCGTCCACCAGTGGTCCGAAGTATTTTTTGTTGTGGCTCGTGCAGATGTTCATTTCCGCAATATTGGTAAATGGGCTGGCACATTTGCTCCCGATGATTCATGCAACGCTCATCAAGGTGGTAATCGATACAATCTTATTTTTTATCAGTTATAAACTGCAGCAAAAGCTGGTGTTTACGCAGTAAGGCCGTTCCGGCAGTAAGGCCGTTCCGGCAGTAAGGCTGTTCCGGCAGTAAGGCCGTTCCGGCAGTAAAGCTGTTCCGGCAAAAAAATTGACGGGAAAGAGGTTTACGATGGCAAAAAAGGAAGCAAAAACAAATGCCATGCGCATTTTGGATGCAATGAAAATAAAATATGAAATACATACTTATGAGTGTGATGAATTTATTGACGGAATTCAGATTGCGGACCGCTTGGGACAGGATCATGCGAAGGTTTATAAAACGCTGGTCACGCAGGGAAACAGCAAGAACTATTTTGTTTTTGTACTTCCGATAGAAAGCGAACTTGATCTGAAAAAGGCAGCAAAATCGGTGGGAGAGAAATCCGTTGCCATGATTCCCGTCAAAGAAATCAACCGGATTACAGGATATATTCGCGGAGGATGTACGGCAATCGGAATGAAGAAGCAGTATGTTACCCGCATTTCCCAAACTGCAAAAGAGTTGGATACCATCATTGTGAGTGGCGGACGATTGGGAATGCAGATGGAACTGTCGCCTGCGGATTTGGCAAGGGCAAGCAAAGCGGAATTTGCGGATTTGTTGCTGCACACTTCTTAAATGGACAAAGACTTTGTTATCTGTGGCAGATCGGCTTTAATGATGTGTCACATTTCGCAAATAGACAAGGTTACGGACTTTGTTATCTGTGGCAGTTCGACTTACATGATGCTTCGCATTTTGTGAATGGGTAAGGTTACGGCATAATTGACCGGAGAAAGTTTTAAGAGGGCAATTTTAATGAATGAATTATATCAAATAATTGAAGAAAAAATTAAGGCAGCAGGTGTTCCTTTGGAAATCGATGGGCGCGATTTTTATAATGATGTCAGTGAGGAAGTAACGGATAAAGAAAACGGTACTTATATCGTTATGATAAAAAAGTCGGATGATGTATTTTACGAAGCGAATATGGAAGTGCTGGAGCATCAGTTCGATTTGCATATTGTTGATTTTCATATCGGAGATAATGTGTATCGCGTTGATTTTGATGCGTAGGGAGAAAATCGGAAAGAAAAGAGAGGGATGTTTATAAATAGAACAATTCTGTATCAAATTGTATTTTGCAACGAGGCGGCTTTAAGTACATTAACATTTGAAGGGAGTGTGACACTATGATAAATATTTAATTTCAGGATGAAGAAATTACAATCAATGATTTGTATTTTATTTGCTATATGATTGAACGTGTTGCGCGAAAACTTCATCAGAAAAATCGTTATGTAGTAAATGCCATTGGAAAAGCTGCATTGGAACATCTGATTAGCGTTGCAAATGTGCTCCACTCGGAGAATCCTTTGAAGGTGGAAGATGACTGGATTAATGAATATGAACTTAAAACAGGAGATTATGTTGATAGAGAATTGGCAGAGATAATTCCCACACCTTTAGAAATGGGTAAAGTGTATCAGAGGCTGATTTCCGATACGCTGCAACCGGGAGAAAACTATGTAGATGGAATTATTCGTGTCTACAATGATGACATATGTGAAGTGATTGATCATTATAATTGTAGCGCATTTTATGAGCCATCGTATGTGATAGCAAGAGCTTATCAGAATGGAGGATTTTGATAAGTCAGACCTTATTCTTTTCACATATTGGAAACATTAAAAAGAGCAGAAATGCTCTTTTTTGTCTTTTTCTGCAAAGCCGATTGTATTATGTTTAATAAAATTGACAAAATGCAATATTTTGTTTATTATATTAAACATAAGAGGTGGTAATATGAGCAAAAAGTCAGTGGTAATTATGCCGGATACACAAAAAATTTTAGAAAATATGGGTGAACAGATAAAGATGGCAAGATTGCGACGTAATCTTTCTACAGAGTTGGTGGCAGAAAGAGC
>JBJEMA010000003.1:0-2556 GCA_051879435.1 Lachnospiraceae bacterium | reverse complement strand
GTAAAGCATATTTTCTTTTCCAAAAGCGTTCTGCTTTTGACGAACCAAGTCTATAAATATCCGAAATCTTATGAATTCTTTGCAGATAGATGAGAAGAAGGCAAGAGAACTTTTGGGAATATCATGAATTGTCAAATTTAGAAAAGTAAAGATTTCAGAAAAAAATAAATATTTTTCCATAAAATGGAATCCTTCCTTTCGTATCTATAACAGATGAGAACAGATAATTTGTTACAGATACAAAGGGAGGATTTTATTATGAAAAAGAAGATTTTAACAAGACTAATGGTTGGACTAATTGGGGCATCCATTCTTGCAGGTTGTGGAAACACGGATGACACAGGTGACAGAGAGAGCCGTCGCAGGAACCGGGAGGAAACGCAGGAAACAAGAAACGACCATGGTGATGAGAATGATGTAAAGGATGTGGATGTAGAAGACGACATGGAAACAGATGGCGGAATGTATGTGGGGGCTATGGAGGAAATATGCGGAGCTACGGAAGATGGTATGTATAATGAGGCTTGCTATGATACGGCAATGTCCTGTTTTCCGGAATATGTCTACGAATATCCGGAATACAATACGGAAGAGTATTCCACTATTATTGAAAACGGCTTTTGTGATGTTTATACAAGCCCGCTTTCCACATTTTCCGCAGATGTGGATACGGCTTCTTATTCCAATCTACGAAGAATGATTCTCTCTTACGGATATGCTCCGGAGGATATTCCGAGCGGCGCCATTCGGACCGAGGAAATGTTAAATTATTTTTCTTATGATTACGACGGACCGAAGGGAGATGAGCCATTTGGAGTAAATGCGATGATCAGCGACTGCCCTTGGAATGAAGATGCAAAACTTCTTATGCTGGGATTGCAGACGGAAGCAATTGATTTTTCTGATGCAGGAGATTCGAATCTGGTATTTTTGATTGATGTGTCCGGTTCTATGTATGACGAAAATAAATTGCCTTTGTTAAAACAGGCATTTTCCATGCTGGCAGAGAACCTGGGTGAGAAAGATCGTGTCTCTATTGTGACCTATGCCAGTTCCAATGAAGTGGTTATTGAGGGCGTTCCGGGAAGTGAACAGGAACTGATTATCGGAGCACTGGAGAGCCTGGAGGCAGGCGGCAGCACCAATGGTGGAGAAGGCATCATTACTGCGTACCAGCTGGCAGAAAAATATTTTATTGAAGGCGGCAATAACCGGGTAATTATTGCAACGGACGGTGATTTGAATGTGGGAATTACCAGCGAAAGTGAACTTCATGATTTAATCAGTGAAGAAAAAGAAAGTGGCGTATTCTTGTCTGTTCTTGGATTTGGTATGGGAAATTACAGCGATACCAATATGGAAACCTTGGCTGATTACGGCAATGGAAATTATGCGTATATTGATTCGCTGTCTGAGGCAAGAAAAGTTTTGGTGGAGGAAATGGGCGCCACTCTTGTTACGGTCGCAAAGGATGTGAAGTTGCAGGTGGAATTTAATCCGGCAGTTGTTGCGCAGTATCGTCTGATTGGATATGAAAACCGGACTATGGCAGCAGAGGATTTTGATGATGATACAAAAGACGCCGGAGAAATCGGAGCCGGACACAGTGTAACCGTCCTTTATGAACTTGTCTTAGCGCAGGGGGATGAATCTCAGGGGAATGACCTTCGCTATCAGACCGGTACTTTGACCGAACAGGCACAAAACAGCGGTGAATGGCTTACCTTAAGTGTTCGTTATAAGGAACCGGATGGAGAGGAATCCAAATTGTGTGAATATCCGATTGGTAATGACTACTATACAGAAACGCCGAACACTGATTTTCGGTTTGCTGCCTGCGTTGCAGAATTTTCCTTGCTCCTTCGAGATAGTGATTATCTGGGAAGCGCAACTTACGAACAACTGCTGAATGAACTTCATCAACTTCGCGGCTTGGATGAATACCAACAAGAGTTCATTACAATAGTAGAAACTGTAGAATGATAATGTGTACTTTGGATTTCATGGGATGTCCCGTTGGGGGGACATCCCATGAAATCCTCTTGACATTGCCTTATCCGGATGATAGTCTAATAGTAAGTTCTGGTGATTTCATTCTGATAATCGCTGACTCTTTGGCAGGTCGCCAGTTATCCGGATTACAATTGTGTTTTATTTATTTGGATGTTAATTCTTTGTTTTTATTGTAATTAATTTTATCATGAATCATATTTATTCATGAAACAAATTTTTTAAATCATATTTCTTGTGATTATATCCATTAAACTGATCTTTATTGGGGATTTAATCACGAAACACATCGTTATCTGATTAGCAGTAATATTACCGGAAGAATCCAAAAACAGTATTTCACAGTTGTCAATCTCACATCTATTAATCATATCTTTTTTCGAAGGAGGTCTATTATGGACAAACAAATCAATTCAGAAATCTCATCTTTTTCACAAATCTTCGGCACTGCCTGTACCAAAGACGAAGCCATTGCACATCTTGAAAGCATCCCGGAATCTTATTCTACTTTTCAGCGGCTCAAGCCTTCCATTCAGGAACAGCTAC
>JBJEMA010000002.1:12448-34613 GCA_051879435.1 Lachnospiraceae bacterium | reverse complement strand
GGAGCCGGTCCGCAATGTTTTCCCTTCATACAAAGAGCCGGTCTTCAAAATTTTATCATACCAGTCGGAATTCGACAACCAATAGTCAACCATATCCGAATCATGTTTGCTTACCAGATAAGCTATTTTTGAAAAGGATGCACCTCTGTCCAGACAAGTCGGCTTAAATCCAAGTTTTGCATGCCAGGTCTGAATATAAATCTGACCTTTTCTTTTTCTGACTTCCAACTGTTTTCTGCTGTTATCAATCCAAAATCGAGCAGTAGATAAGTGATAAGCCCTGTTCCAAAGAGTGTTTTTTACCACCTTTATTTCCTTTGGAAATTTCTTTGAAACATCATTTACAAGCCAAACCAGTTCGAACTTTTTATCGTTACCCTTGTTCTGTTTAATCAGTTCCTCCGCAATATATTTGGGATTACAGGAATACCCTGTCGTTCCCTCTATACAGCAAAATACGATTTTATTTATCTTAATAGGAAATACTCTGTTCAGATAAAACGGAATGCTTTGGAATCTGGCCTTCTGGAGTCTTTTCTGAACATATCTTTGTTCCTCATTCATCATAATTTCCCTTATATTAACTAATAATCCGTTCTCTGCAAAAATGACTCAATCGTATACCGGAATGCATCCTCCAGACCTACCTGCGGTCTCCATCCCAGTGCCATAATTCGATCCACATTCATAATTCCCAATTTAAATGGCAGGTATTTTAATTTCTTTTCTGTGTCTTTTGCATACTGTACTTTTACCTTTTTTTTCGGATCAAGACTTGCAATTAACTCTGCAAGATCTCGAATGGAAATCAGATTATCTAAATTCGCAATGTTATAATATTTTTCTTTTCCCTTCGTAAATGCCAAGAGCATTGCTCCTATGGCGTCTGCCACATAAGTATAAGTTCTTTCTGCGCTTCCATCTGTCTGAAGGACAATATCATTTCCTTCCAGGACATTTCTGATAAACTCCGCAAATGCTCTTCCGTCAGATAAGGAAATACCCGGCCCGAAAGTATGACAAAGTCTTACTCCCACATAATCAATTCCGTATTGTGCCTCATAACTTGCCAGCATTGTTTCGCAAAGTCGTTTCGCTTCCGGATAACAGGCTCTTGCAATGTCACAATGCAAGGGACCAAAATCTGTTTCCTTAATTCCCTCTTCGCTCTTCCATTCTCCATATATTTCTACAGTGGAAACATAGAAGATACGCTCAACCCCTTTTTCTCTTGCCAATTCCAAGATGTTTCTGGTTCCTTGCACATGTCCCCAAAGAGTGTCTACCGGTGCCTGCGTAAAATCCATCGGACTTGCTGCTCCGGCCGTATGGAAAATATAATGCAATGGACCATCATAGCAAATCGGCTCCGTAATGTCCTGTACCATCGTCCGGATATTAGGCAATTCCAAAGTCTGTCCAAATACTTCTTTTAATTTCTTTTCATTTCTTGCCATTGCAATAATGGTAAGATTAAGATTCCAATCGATATCCGCCTTATTGATTGCTTCCACAAAATACATTCCGAGTCTTCCGGTTGCCCCCGTAACAAGAATTGTCTTATTTCTGAATTTTTCCCAATCGATAGGATTATTTAATATAATGTCAATATCTCTTTGTTCTACCATCTGCGTATGTCTCCTTGTAATCCATAAATAAAAATGTTCCGAAAATGTATTTGTGTTCTTCCAATTCCGGCATTGTTCTTTACAGTCCGAAAATGTATTTGTGTTCTTCCAATTCCAACATTGCTTTTAAATAATAATAATCTTCCGGCGTCGTTATTTTTATATTTGTGCCTTGCTCTTTTACCAGATGTACTGTTCCTCCCAGTTTTGCATAAACCATTGCTGCATCCAGAAGCGGAATTTCACTTTCTTTTATTGAATCGAGTTTATCGTATGCTTCTGCGATTTCTCCTAAGCGAAATGACTGAGGGGCTGTCATGGAATAAGTATCCGCTCTTTTCATGAAGTTTCCCATATCCGCATTTTCGTCATCAGTTATAACAACAGACTCCGTAACCGGATGAACCGTAACTGCACACCCATACTGCTTAGCAATCCGAATATTTTCTGCAATAATTGCTGTATGAACCAAAGGACGAACTCCATCATGAATTATCACAATATCCTCCGGTTTCCCACCTAACTCTTTGACGCTTTCCAGTCCATGTTTCAAACTGCTCTGTCGATCCGTTCCTCCTACAATAACCTTTACAATTTTTTTTAATCCGTACGGTTTCAGAATCGTATTCATATGTTCAATATAACTGCCATGACATACCACTACAATTTGATCAATCTCTTCACATTGTTCGAATTTTTCTAAAGTGTATACTATGATGGGTTTTCCCATCAGATTAAGAAATTGTTTCGGCAAACCGCCATTTCTCATACGCTGCCCTACACCGGCTGCTAATATGATTGCATAATTCATACTAATCTCCATTCCGCCGCCTTGGCTGGCAGCACAAATAGTTATGATAACTCATCTTCAAAATGTTATACTCTCATAACTTATCAACTCAAATGCCTCAGGGGCTTCAAGCCCATTCAAATAAAAACAACCCTATGCACGAATACATAGAGTCAGTCCTTTTCACAGTATTTCGCAATTCCCTTTGCATTCTAATTATATATCGGCAAAATAAGCAAAATATTTACTATCTCCGCATCGATTTCCTGCATTTCACATCTTTATCATTTTCGCATTCCGGCATATCGCATTTTGGCATTTCTGCATTCGTGCTTTGCTCATCTCAATATTCCGGCTTTCCGATTTCTGTATATTCCGGCTTTTCGATTTCACACATTTCTCATTTCAATGAAAAATGCTATATTAGGCGAAGGAAATGATTGTATAAATATGGCTGGTTCAATGTCAAAATTAGCGGAATGGAGATTCGTATGAAAAATGAAACAATCCAAATGTTGAAATCACTCGAAGAAGCGTATCAGAGCAATCCCCTGATAGCATCACAGGTATCCGTTCAGGATATCATTGTTTGTACCATTCGCGAAATAAACATCAACCGAAGTATCATTCCGGAAGCAACATACTTTAAGGAAACCACAAAGGAGATTCAAAACAAAACCTCCGATTGTTTCCCGGAAATCATCAGTCTTAGCCTTATGGTTTTAAATTTCATTTCGGATACTTTATATCCTTATCTTACACAGGAATGGTGGCGCCATCAGTTAAAAGACAATTATTCAGACGAATACGAAGAACTGCGTCAGAGCATGATTTCCAGAAAAGGCATTGGAATATTTAATTATCCGTTTTTTGATAAATATGCATCTCTTGATATTGAACTATTCCTCGACGAGGAAAATGCACATCACTATGTTATGTATAAAGGGAAACGAATGTATTTCCCGACTTCTAAAACTCCGGATGAAATAATTCATTATTGCCGATTTATTTACGCAGAACAGGATGCTGCGTCTCCGCATTCTTATCAAAAAGAAGGATATAATGTAAAAGAAGGAGATGTCATTTTAGATGCAGGTGTTGCCGAAGGAAACTTTGCACTGGATCATATTGATATTGCTTCTCACATTTATCTGATTGAAGCGGATCCGGAATGGGTGGATGCATTACAACTGACCTTTAAGGATTATCCCGATAAAGTCACGATTATTCCGGCATTTCTCGATAGCAGCACATTTGACAACCATGTCTGCATTGATGATATGAATCTGGAACAATTGAATTATATTAAAATGGATATCGAAGGAAGCGAACGGGATTCCCTGATTGGAACTGCGAAAACTTTAGAAAAGAATAACGACCTTCGTTTCGCCATTTGCTCCTACCACAAAAAAGGGGATGAAGAATGGATTCGAAACTTTGTGAAAGACTATAACTTTATGACCACGACCTCCGGCGGATTTATGTTTATGAACGGGGAGCCGGGTGCACTGATTAATGTTAATTTCAGAAGAGGCATTGCATTTGGGAAAAAAATAAACTCGGATGCATCTTAGCGAAAAGAATTATCGGGGCGGGCAATATGTCCGCCTCTGTTTCAACCGCGATTTCGGAAAATCAAGCGCTATCTTGGAAACGCATCTTCAATTTCGTCTTTAAAATATTCTCCTACGGCGTGAATCATGGTCAGTACATCCTTCTCCATTTCGAACGGGAAGCTGTTCAGGGTCGGAAATGTTTCAAAACTGAGGGTTCCGTCAAATCCGATTTCCGTGAGTGATTTGCAAAACTGCTGCCAATCAAAACCCTCCCCTTTCTGTCTTCCAAAAGAGAATGGCAACTGATGCAAATCGCCAATGGTGTCATTTTCATGAATATGAAGAACTTTCAGCCGGCTCCCCAATGTCTTAATATATTCATAAGCATTTCGTCTTACCAATTGTAAATGACCCGTATCGAGACAGTGCCCAAACAATTCTTCTCCGGCAATGTCATTTAATGTGTCAATATAACGGACTGCATCCTCCGGATTTGCACAAACGCCCTCCACAATACGACCGCCAACGCTTTCATACAGGTTCTCAAAGCAAACGCCTATGTTATATTCTTTCAGCAGTGGAATCAAAGTCGTAAAATAGGCAACATTTTCCTGAAATTCTTTTTCCCTATCAAAGACATATTGCATCTTAAATGGATGAATCACCACCCATGGTACTTCGAAAAAAGCAGCCAGAGAGAGGCATTTCGGGATAACATTTTTTTGCATATATTCGTTCTGTTTGTCATTTCCCTCCACGCGTACCGGATACGGGGCATGCATCTGGGAAGGCCGTAGACTATATTTCTTCATTGCCTGTTTGTAGGGCATAAAGTACTCCTGCAATTCCTCCTGCGTGGCATCAAAAAAAGAATTACATTTTCCCTGATACAAATCCGAATTTTTCAAGAAACAATCTATATTTAAATCAACACGGCCAAAACCTGCATCTGCAATCATTTCAAATGCATGATTAACTTCCCGTTCCGGAAGCATTCCTTTTGTCTGTACACCGATTTCAATCATTTCCCCGGTTCTTTCCTTTCCATTATTTTGTTCGCATCAACTCCCGTTTGCGGCTTTGCCGTCTCTTTTGACGCTTTTTCATCTCAAAAATAATAATCATCCCGGAAGCAATGATACTGCACGCCCATTTTCTCCAGTTGCCCGCCGATTTCTTTGTAATGCATGTTGCAGACAATGACATTTCTCTCATTTTCCGGCACATCGAGAATTGCCTGCGGGGATTTCACAGGAATACCATCCACAGCCGTATCCCAGATTTTGCTGTCATTATCTACCACAAAGGATGGCGGATACTTTTCTCCCCACATCTGCTGATACCGCCGCATCATCCGTCCGGCACCAAATAAAATAAGCTGTTTGCCGGGCTGTTGCAATCGTTTTTCAAATTCGTATTCCCTGTTCCAGGTTGCCGTCATGGCAAGTAATAATTTCGCCAGCGCACCGTGCAGTTTGGGCGGCATGGTTGCAAATGCACCTGGTATTGCAAACGACAACATCCCGTCATACTTCATCATGATGAGATGACCAATCAATCCGTACCAGTCGGTAGAAAGCATTCCGCGACCCGTAGTAAAGGTAAATGGGATCTGCTCGTCATCCCGAAATCCGTTATTATCCTGCACATGCACCAATTTCAGCCAGTCACCGGCCGAGGTCACTTCCGCGCCTACATTCTGTGCAAGAAGATTAGCACGCCCCGTATGAAAGCATAGCCCGAGATTCTCCCTGCCAAGCGCACAACTGCGCGCCACATTTTCACATACGGCAACCAGATGTTTCATCTCCGAGAAAGGGCCAAAACCATATTGTTCCCGCTCCATACGGCAGGAATTTTCCACGAGAATATGAAGATTGCGTTTCACAATTTCTTCCGCATTTTGTATCAGTAATTTTTCCAGTTTTTCACAGGAGGCATCGTTCCACTTTGAGAAATCCAGTACCAGATAGAAACCGCTCCAATCCTCTTTCCATTCCAGAATCGCCGGTAAATGTGCCGGCATAAGCTGTACTGTCCACCCGGCAATCGCCAGGTTTTTGTTTTTCTTTACGGCAAGTTCCCGTTTCTCCATCGCCGAACGAATTTGTTCAGGCAGGAATTCCTTTGGAATTTCAAGATATAATTCTATTTCTTCTACTCCGGCATTCTCCAGAGCTGTTATATCTGCTTGACCATCATACTGTATTACGGATTTAAACATCTCTTTCTCCTCTCCGTCCACGATTTTTCCTGCGCTCCCACATTTCCCACATTCGTTCATCACTTTTGATATGTCGATATTTCACATATGCTTCTCATATGTTTTCACCATTTCAATGATCCATTTCCCCACATATCTTCTGGTATAAGAACGGTTCTTTTGCGCCCCTCGCCATGGACATGGAATAATTGATGATATTCCACGGATGGTAACTGTATCCGCCATCGCCGGCAATTTGCTCCATGTACCACTCCTTCACTTCTTCGAAACAATCGCTTTGGTCAAATGCAGCCAGCATTTCTTTTACTTCCTCTTCATTCCAGTAAAACCATCTCCGTTCCCGGATGGAATCCTCCTCCCGGTAGGATATGCCAAAAAGTTTTTCTGTTTCCAATGCATTTCGTGCAAATATCAGAATTTTCTCAATTTCTTCTGCTTCGGAAAGCAGCCGGCACATTTTTGCAAATTCCTCCAGGGCCGCATGTCCAAAGCCCTTATCATATGCCTGCTTCAGGAAAGAATCATAGGCGTCCAGCAAAATCCAGACCGGTCTGTGATAATATTTCGCACCGGCTTTTACCACATAGGAAAGCGCCTCCAACCAGTTAAATCCCCTTCCCTCCTGTTCAAAGAAACGGTTCATCAGGCGAAGTTCCTCCGGCGTAAGCAGATGATTTGGGATTCGATTTCCCTGTTCATCGTAAATTTCTGCAGATAAAAACTCCTCTTTATATCGAAAACAAAGTTCCCATACTTTTCGGTGCAGACCGTAAGTCCACTGTTCCGGGGTGTCTGCGACGATATTGTCAAAACCAAGTCCCAGCACTACCTTTGAATTTCTCAAAGGAATGTTCGTATTTTGAAATTCTTCTACACCAGTGATGACCTCTTTCCCCTTCACCTTACAGGCGCCGAAATAATTGAGAATAATATCCTCAGCCAATGATTTCCCGGCTTTTGCCGGCTGGATTATCAGTCGTAGCCGCCTTTTATCCTCCGCAAAATCCACAAGCATTTCCGTTTTGTCCGTGTAATAATAACCGTCCTGACGCATTTTCGCAAAAGAGGTAACAGCCACCGGCCAGCTCAGATTGCCATAATATTTCTTTTCTTCCAAGAGGCTTTGCAACTGCGGATTCAACGTCATTTCATTCTTTTTCAAATATGCCTTCAGCATATTTTCCTGATCCCGGAACGCCGGATACATATGCGAAGAACCGCCAATCTTCTTTCTTTCATAATTACGGTATTTCACCCGGAGAATGTGATCATATCCCACCGGAACCGGAATGGAAGTCTGCATAAAAGGCCAAGCAATGCTTTCCCCATACTCTGACTTGGGAATGCGATAATCCCATCCGGCCGCAAAATCATAAATCGAGGATAATTCATCTCCATCCGCTTCCGAATACATTCCGCACAGTTGGTCCCATAAAATATAAAAGCGTTGCGTGACCGGTAACTGCGCAGAAAGTTTCAGTCCGAGAACGGAAGAGACCGTATTACATAAGTCCTCTAATTCTTCTGCGCCAATCGTTCCCATAGAAATATAACTGTCTATCTCGCGCATGTAATTTAACAGCATCCTCTGCTGCTCCATTTTCTCCTGTTCCCTCGGAATCGTGTCAATCGGGAAAATATCCAGTCCCACCACATAAGGACAATTGTGAAATTTTGCAAGATGTGACTCCGAAAAGCATACGCCCCCGCTGTTTACCACTCTGGTAATAATACTTTTTCGCTCTGCATTGCAATAAGGTGACAGCAACAGAAATCCTTCCGGTAACTCTTCTCCGGCAACGGACAGGAATTTCATCAGATCTTTTCGTTTCATTCCGATATCCATATCGTCATCCCAAGGCACAAAGCCATTATGCCTTACTGCTCCTAGCAGCGTTCCCCAATCTGCGAAAAACCGGATATCATGCTTTTCGCAAATATTGCGAATTATGTCATAAACCTCCAACTGCGCTGCCCAGGATCGCTTGACCATTTCCATGACATAAAATCCGTCCACATATTCACTTTGAAAATTATAATTTTCCCATGACAAACTCATGTATCTTATCTCCGGCTGTTCCGTCATTATTTGCCGCAATATGGGCAAAGGCTTCTATTTCTTTCTCCCGGGAAAATGGTTCTCCCGGCAATTCATTCTTTAACAATTTTCGCAGGGTATGAAGGGCATCCTCCTGGCAACCATATTGTAGCCACTCACTGTAATCTCCAAATCCGGAAACCGCTTTTTCCAACTCTTCCATAGGAATTGTCATTTGCTTTCGGACTATCTCTTTTGTTTTCGGATTTAATTCGTAAATGCATTTTTCCGCATCACTGTAATATCGAAGAATCTCAATCGTCTCACTCTCCCGAAAATTCATTTGCTGCGAAGCATTGTTGTCCCTCTGTTTTCCGCAATCTTCTGCATTTTGGTTGCTTATATCAAAGTTGCCTGACTCAAGGAATTTCCCCACAAACATGGCATTGTGGTATCCGTTTTTTCCAACCAGAATCTCCGGGAAAGGCGGTTCCCATTTACGGATGATATTTTCTTCCCTGTCGATTTCCAAAAACATATTTCCCCAATAAGGCGCCAGGACAAAACTATTCCGGCAGCGAGCCACACTGCTGAAAGGAAATAAATCACAGCGAAACCCACTTGGTCGTCTTTGACAGAAAAATCCGTCCAGTTGAAAATTTATGCAGCAAAAAACATTTTCCAAGGGATTGCCGTAAAGTACTACAGTTCCCTTACGCGGCAAAATCCAAAGTTCCTCTCCTAAGACCTGCATACGGAACGAGCCGGTATACCCCTCCAGCCCAATAACAATCTTGGTGATTTGTAACGAATCCGCCTCCACACAAAGAAGATAATCATTCTTCGGCGAACCCAACACAAGGTAATTGTTCCAGCAGCAAAATCCTCCGACACAAAGATCTCCATCTATTTCTTCTGCCCTAACCTCGTCTATGTCTTCGATATAATCCACTCTGTTGTTAACCGTATCAAGTCTCACAAGTGCAGGATAACGGGCAGGAATCAGGAATATGTATTTTCCGCATACAACGGAGCCTGCAAACGCTCCCGGCAGGCGGTTTCTCTGTTCCAATGGAATTTCCTGCTTGATTTTCCCGCCGGAAATTTCCAGAATGGTCGATCCGTTTTGCGGGCAGACATAGGTTTTTCCATTTACCGAGACAACCTTTTGAAAATATCCTCCACTTACATAATCATTTAATTTCATCACATGTTCGTAGCAGTATTCTTCTTTTGCGTGATACAAATGATTATTTGCAGTTATTAGCCATTTGGCATTTCCCACAACATTTTCTCCGAAAATACATTCCGCCCCATAATCATCTTCCTTTGGCTCCGTGGTCAGGAAGTTATTCATAATAAACAAAGGCTTTCCGGCAATTCCGAAAAGAGAGGTTACGGAAGTGGCAGAATCCCCGATATAAACATCACTAAGGGCAATACTTTTTTCAATATCCGGGGTGTCGTCGTAAATGCCGATTTTATAGTCGATAAACATATTTTTCAATTTATCGTATACCGGCTTCAAATCCGCACGAACACTGGCAAAAGTGGATTCCATAAGAGGGTGGGGACGCCAAAGGAGACACACATCTTTCCTTTCTAGAAATGCCGTAAATACATAGCTCAATTTACCGATAAACCGGTTGGTATCCGCAAGCATACCACCCAGGCTGGTATTGTAAAAATATACGGTTTTCCCCTCCATCTGTTGTTTCCACTCCTGTGGCGGCTTTGGCGGATTTTCACAAAGCCTTATAACCTTATCGAATTTTGGAGAACCCAGAGCCACAAGACGCTGCGCCGGAATCCTTTCATCATAATATTGGCGCAGACAATCTGCCTGAATCATAATATATTTCGCAAAGAAATATGCAGGCAATGTTCGCTGAGCCGCACTCATGCCTCCGGTAGTCGCAAAGTAAGGTATATAAATAAGGTTTTTCACATATTTATATAATTCCTTCGAATAATAATTCGGATCAATGGTGGTCACATAATTGTATTCATCATAGGGATAATGGGTGTATGCCGCATCCGGTCGGCGACTCGTCACATCGTAAAACTTATAATCTGTAATCGGCACATATTCCGGAAACAGATTTCCCTCATAGTGCATTTCCCCCAAGGTACCGTCTCTGTTTTTATCATAATAAGGAATAGGCACCACATATACATCACATTTCTCATCTTTGGCTGCTGCCATCCAAACGCTTTCCATGGAATCCCACATGGATGCCTTATACGGGAAAAATACAATTTCCTTCTTCATCTCTTCTCCTTTGCCCCTGCTGCAGGGACATTCCTTCTTCCACGCTCTTGTCGCGGTGACATTCCTTCTGCCACGCTCTCGCCGCGGGGATGTTCCTTCTGCCACGCTCTCGCCGCAGGGACATTCCTTCTGCCACGCTCTCGCCGCGGTGACATTCCTTCTGCCACGCTCTCGCCACAGTATGTCATGTTCTCACCACAGTAATTCTTTACATCTTTCTCTGGCATGCAATATAATATTCCGGCACATTCGTAATAATATCCGTAATACCAAATCTTTCAAAACGGAGTAAATCTTTCTCTTTCCAAGGCTTTCCACTGCCATAAAGAGGTTCTGAGCCATTCCACATACGCACCGGCAAAAATGTTCCAGCCCACAAGTTCGGCTCCAAGGTAGTACCTTCCGGCCGCGAAAATGTACCTTCCGCCTGCGAACACTCTTCATTTCCCTGCGAGAATAGTACTTTTGTTTCATGTGACAGAGGGACACTCCTTGTGACAGAAGGAACGTCCCCACTGTAGACACTGCAGTCTATTCCTGCGCTGGAAGGATGCAAAGCATCACATTGTATTTTATTATTTATGCGCAGACATTCGGACATATCCCTCGCTAAAATGCCTGTTTTTGCCTCCGGCACAATCTCCTTTATCTTTACAATGGAATCCGGCAGGAAAGAGGAATACACAATATAATTCTCCAGCCCGTACTCCCGCACCAAATCCGCCGTCATCTTCTCGATTCCCTCGTATCGGTACACACTTGTTTTTAACTCAATGTTCAGCAACAAGCCCTTCTCCAGACAATATGGCTTCAACAACACAAATACTTCTGCCAAAGTAGGAATTTTTTCCTCGCTCCAAACATCCAGCTGCTTTAATTCCTCCAATGTAAAGTTCCGTAGGAAACCTTTCCCATTTGTTACCCGATCCAAAGTTTCATCGTGAAATACAACCAGTTGCCTGTCCTTCGTATATTGAACATCAAATTCAATGCCCCGAATCCCATCTAACTTTGCTGCTTCACGAAAACTTGTCAATGTGTTTTCCGGATATTCCATACTGCAACCGCGATGCGCCCAAATACCAATGGACTTTTTCCCTTCATGGGAAGAAGATGCCTGTCTTCTATCCTGATATCCCTGCAGTTTCTTCAAATCAAAATAATAATCCCGGAATTTTTCAAAAATATTGGTACACCAGACACTCTGCGCCGCATCTTCAAGTTCCTGTTTCCCATCCGGCCCCTGTAATCCGGAAACTTTCATTTCAATTCGATCTAAAAATTCCTGCATCTCATACTGCAAACCGGAATCCGCATACTCAAAATTATATTCCATGGTCTTATTCGGATTTTCGAATCGAACCACGAATTTTTTCGTCAACCACCATGGCGACGGAACCTGAATATACCCGGTAGTGCCGCTGATAAGAAGTTCACCTTCTGACTTTACGCCAAGCCCGGTTTTTATGGTTGCCAGACAGGTTTCCAAACCATCCGCATCCTTCCAGCTCATAACTGCCTTTGTATATTTATCCATGGCGGTATCTGACGCAATGCTGTGAAAACTTACTTCCATCGCATGCTTTTCATGAAATGCCGCAAGCAAATCGTAAATCGGAAGCATAGGATATCTTCCAAATTCCAAAAAACTTCCGCCAAATTTCTCATCCCAGTATTCCCTGCTATCCGTGGGTCCGATTCTGGTAAATGCAGCCTCTACATCCAAAATATCACCAATCACACCACTCTTTGCCACTTCCACCAGTTTCTTATATCCCGGGCAAAACGCCGTCTTAATTCCTTCCATGAGTACGAGTCCGTTGGTTCGCGCAATCGCAAACAATTCCTCGGTCTGCACCCGTTTTAGTGTCATCGGTTTTTCACATAGAACATGGAATCCTGCCTCTAAAGCACATTTTGCATAATTATAGTGAGTCTGATGAGGAGATGCCACATAAACGGTTTTCGCTGTTTTTTCACTACTTTCGGTGTTTCTTCGGGACATTTTCTCCAGAAAATCTCCAATCTCATCGCTGAAAAATGTGATTGCATTTTTCTTTGCAAAAGCCTCAGCGCTCTCTCTGTTAGGATTATAAACGCCGGCTACGGAAACCTGTTCCGGGAAATACCGATGTACCATTTCAACAAATCGTCCTGCAATTCTTCCCGTTCCAATTATCCCCAGTTCAACTCTCATCTCTATCTCCTTCTCTTCCGTCGCCAAACTGCAATATGCATTTTATTGCCACCATTTTGCGCACTGCAATATGCATTTTATTTCCACCATTTTGCGTACTGCAATATGCATTTTATTGCTACTATTTTGCGTACTGCAATATGCAAATAATTGCGACATTATTTGCGTAGCAAATACCGGAGCAATTATGCATATTGCAGTAGCAAATACCGTAGCAAAGCCCTCAACGCACTTATGCATATTGCAGTAACAAAGCCCTCAACGCAATTACGCATATTGCAGTTTTATATAATCTTCCGCTCCCTGACAAACTGCTCGGTGATTTTCGTGATGGCAATGGACTCCTTTGCGGTTAACTTATATGCATTGGCATCCATTCCGTTGATTTTGGAAATGAATTCGCTAATCTCATAACGAAGCCCGTCTCCCTGAAATCTCGGCTCATAATGTTCCACCTTATTCGCATCTTCATAACGCACCACAAATTCTTTCATGAGCCACCAAGGCGAAGGCGCAAGAACATATCCTTTGGTGCCTGCAACTACAAGCTGTCCTTCCGATTTTACGCCGGCTCCCACTTTTGCCGTAGCCATGGAGTTTTTATAACGGATTTGCAATTTGGTATAAACATCAATTCCATTTTCCCCATTGATAGAATCAATGGTTACCGATTCAAAATCCTTTCCTAAAATCTTAATAATAGGCAAAAGTGCATTTCCACCATATTCCAAAAATGCGCCGCCATATCTGGCATCCGTCATCTCACGGGAATCCGGATCTGCCAGACGGGAGAAACAGGCCTCCACATCTCGGATTTCCCCGATTTTCCCGCTTGCCACCACATTAAGAAGTTGCTGAAATCCCGGACTGTAGGCCGCCTTTATGGCTTCCACCAAAATCACACCCTGCTCCTTCGCAAGTGTGTAAAGTTCCACGCTTTCCGCCTCCGTAAATGCCAACGGCTTTTCGCAAAGCACATGTTTTCCCGCAAGGAGCGCTTTTTTGGTATACTCATAATGCGTTTCATGAGGAGAAGCAATGTAAATGGCATCCACCTTCTCCAAAAATTTGTCAAAGCAACGTTGGTAAACCTTCAACCCGGTCTTTTGCGCAAATGTTTCACCGCTTTCTTTTACCGGATTGTAAGCCGAAATAATCTCAATACCGGATACATATTTGCTTTCGCTGACAAATCGCGGAGCAATTCGGCCGGTTCCAACAATACCGATTCGTACAATCTGATGCGCTTTGCTGCGAAGAAAGGTAGAAGAAATATCAGGCGTCCTAGGCAAATAAACCACATCACAATAGGCCTTCAGATAATCAAACGAGCCGACCCAGTCCGAGCCAACCGTAAAAACATCCACGCCATATTTTTGGATATCTTCAATCTTCTGCCCTTCATGATCCTCCACGATGATCATGTCCGCAAATCCTGTTTTACGGACATTTTCAATACGTTCCATAATCGGGTCGATGACATTAACTTTCCCTCGGGCTTCATCAAAATGCTGGGTGGTTACGCCCACAATCAGGTAATCTCCCAATGCTTTCGCATTTTTCAGTAAATTATAATGCCCCTGGTGAAATAAATCATAAGTTCCGTATGTAATAACCTTACGCATATATGTACCTCAGTTTCCCCTTTTTCTCTTTTACATCTCTTTTTTAATTTCTATGGTGCATTTCATTTACAAAGCGTATCTCATCTCATACACTTTCTTGTGTATCATATTTTACACAAACAACTGGTAATCCAACCTCTTTATATAGTATCATATTTGTAAGAATTTTTGAGGAGAATGACAATGAAAATCGCATTTTTAGACAATACATCCATGTGTTATGGCACATTGAATTATTTTTTGGAACAGATCATGCATACCTGCGAAAATGCCGGTATTGAAACTGTCAGGATTACTAGCTTAACCACCGACTTTTTCAAAGAAAAATGGGATGCGGTGTTGGGAATTAATCAAAACACATTTTCCGCCAAATTGGAGGATGGTAGTTTTCTAATGGATTTGTGCAACTGTCCGCTGATTTCCCTTATTGTGGACGCCCCCTATTATCACGATTTGCAATTACGGGAACACCCGAAAAATATGCACCTGATATGCCTGGACGAGGATCATGTAAACTATGCCAACGCGCATTATGGGCAATTTCAATCCGTGCGCATGGCATATCTTGCAGGACCTGTGGCGAAACATCCTATGCCCTACAAGGAACGCCCCATTTCCCTTTTATTCACAGGCACTAACCACGACTGTCGCCAATACCGGGAACAACTGCGCCATGCCACGCACCCGATAATTATGCCGCTCTTTGATTTTATTATTGAAAACAATATCAGCAATCCGGATGTTACAACCGAAGAATCCGTTATTGAATTCTGTCGGGTTCACCAGGTTCACTATGATGAAAAAACTTTTCATACATTTATGACAAATGTCGGAATTACTGCGGAGCTTTACCTGCGCAGTTATTACCGGGAAAAAATCATTCGCATTCTGGTAAATGGGGGCATTGATGTCACCATTGCCGGTGATGGTTGGGAAGAAGTCTTTCCGGAAAAGCCGGACAATCTTCATTTGCTGGGTTCTTTGGATTTTGAAGCAGCCACTGAGCTCTCCGGTCAGGCAAAAATCTGTTTGAATGTTATGCCACTTTTCAAAGCCGGCTTGCATGACCGGATTCTCACCGGAATTCAAAACGGCGGACTGGTATTAACCGATTCCAGCAGTTACATTGACAGCCATTTCACTGATGGGGAAAATATTGTGCTGTACGACCTCCACCAATTAGAGCTGCTGCCGGAGCTGGTAAATAATATTCTGGCAGATGATGAAACGGCAGAAGAAATCATTGCAAACGGGCAAAACTTTATTCGTAGCAGATATTGCTGGGAACGCTTTGTGCTGGATTATATTCTTCCGTGTTTGTCTTAACCAAACAGTTTCTTCAATGTTTCCGGGCTTTGCTCCGTCATTGCTTCCTTGCTTGCTTTTGTTCGCAAAATCCATTCAAATACTATTCCAACAAAAACCCAAGGGCTGATTGCTGATTTCCACCGAAAATCCAATCACCCTTGGGCTTATTCATATACCTAAATAAATTTTTCTAATTTCCTCATTAACCAAACAATTTCTTCAAAGTTTCCGGGCTTTGCTTTGTCATTGCTTCCTTGTTTGCTTCCTGAATCTGCATATAAACTTCCTTACGGTAAATCGGAACTTCCTTTGGTGCAGCAATGCCCAGTTTTACCTGATCTCCCTTAACCTCCAGGATTGTAATTTCCACATCATTGTTGATGACGATTGCCTCGCCTTTTTTTCTCGATAAAGCCAGCATACTACTCACCATCCTTTCCGTCTTTCAATGCCTTCAGACGATCATAGATTGGATATTTCACAAGGAATTCCTCATTATCCAGGATAATCTGACATGCCTTACGACTTTCCATATTAATGACAATCGGGGCTTTCAGATTTACGCTCATTTTTGTCAAATCAGAAGGAACAGTTATGGTAACCAGAACAAGAACATCCTCGATTCCTCCGATTGTTTTCAATAATTCGTCATCCACTTCCGGATTATAATCCGGTTTTACCGCGAGAGGATCAATTACCGGCATGGCAAAATTCGGTTCCTGCACATTCTGCATCCAGCGAATTCCACCCTGGTTACCATCCTCCGCATCATGAATCAATGCAAAATCCTGTAATTCCGGGAATCCAACAATTCCTTTCGGAAAATGAATCATCTTATCATCGTCAATTGTAACTTCCCCAAATATTCTGGTATTGATTACCATGTTAAAACCCTCCTTAATTATTTACAACATAATAACATCGTTAATTCCATTTTACACTTTACAGGTAATTCAGCAAAGTGGTTTGAATCAAATCACTGGTGGCCATCAGTGCAGCTTCATAATTCACCTTTGCACTGGACAAATGCACCGCAACCTCCGTAATATCCGCATCTTCGTTGTCAGACTGCAGGGTTTCGAAGGTGGTATTCTGCTCGCATAGGCGATTGGAAATCAACTGCAGTCGGGAAGAGCGGTTACCTACCTCCGTCAAGGCATTGTTATCCGCATTCAGGTATTTCTGCATTTTTGTGATATAACTGCTGAAACGCTTCTGCAAATCATCCCGGAGAAGTGTCACCGCTTTGTTCGCTGCATCCAGGTCAATGGCAATATCTTCCCGCTGTGCGTCTGTATAATTGCTTGTATCCTCACTCATTGCCTTAAGTTTCTCCTGAATGGCTTCTGCTTCTTCCAGTTTTGCAGCCAAATCCACGATTTCATCCACATCCCGTCCCACACCATGCTGGAATACTTCTTCGGCATAGGAATTGACCTGAATGTTCTGGTTAAATCCAACCTGATATTCAATCGCCTGTGCCGTAGATTTCTTTGTGAGATAATCCGGATTATACACAATATCCAATCCCGTATCCGGATCCTTCGTTTCCGCATAAAAATAATGCTGTGGCCGTAAATCTCCGGCAACCCAGGTGGATTTGTCATAGGAAATTTGGAAATTGTCAGTGGTATCCTGCGCCATCATAGCCGCATAAACATCTTCTCCCAGAACCAGTTCACCGGTACTAGGAATCAGATAAACTCCTGTCGGATTCGCCGCAGATGCTTCGTACACCTGATTGGCTGTCATGGCAGATTCATCCACCGCTGTTATCGGATAATCGGTTCCATTTACCGTAATGGTTGCGCCCGCCGCCTGCACAGCATCCAAATTATCATAAGACAGACGATAACGATAATAACTGCCGTAAGTGATGTCCTGCTCTGTGGTCAGCGCACCTGCATCAAAGTTCGTCTCGCTGAGGGAGGTTAACCCTGCTGTTTCAATATAGGTCATCTGCTCCAGATCATTCTTATTAAACAATTCCGTAATACTGAATTTCTGTGTCGTATTCGTCTGAAAACTTAACGATGTATCCGTACGATATCCGGTAAAAATGTAGCGTCCTGCATAATCCGCATCGCCGGTAGCATATACCTCGTCTCCCAGCGCCTTCAGGCTATTGATAATGGTCTTACGATCCGCCGTCTGCAGCGTATCACTTGCTCCTTTTTCGCACTCTTCAATCATGCTCTTGATTACAGAAATCGTAGTAGAAATTGAACTTTCCGTAAGTTTCATCCATTGATTTGCATCCGGCGCATTTTTCTCATAATACTGGTTTACCTGATTCACATCACTGCGCAGACGAAGCGCACGAATCGCTACCACCGGATCCTCGGAAGGACGGGATATTTTCTTTCCCGTGGCAATCTGTGTAGACAAGGTATCCTGCAATTCCTTGTTCCGATTGATGTTCCGCACTGAATTATTCTGCATAACTTTATTTGTAATTCGCATATCGATACCCCCTGTCGTTCATGATACCATCTTGTTATATTTCTTTCTCCAAAGCCGCAATTCCTTCGCTGCCCTGACAAATTACTGCGGCATCCGCAATTTATCTGCCGTCCTGACAAATTACTGCGACATACGCAAATCATTTATCCGTCTATACTCCGGTCTGTAAAATCAGACGGTCATATACCTCTGTCAAAACCGAAATCATCTTGGAAGCCAGATTGTACTGCTGTTGGAATTTGGTGAGATTCACCGCTTCTTCATCATTATCAACGCCACTAACGGAAAGCCGCTGATTTTCGATGGATGTTTTCAGGACTTCGTAGCTGGAAGAGAATGTATTTGCCCGTTGTGCATTCAAAGAAACATCGGACAGAATGCAAATGAGGAACTGGTCTGCACTGCAGCTTCGGAAACTCATAGCCTCCTCGTTCGTCTTTAAATCGATTAATTTGGTAACCACATCATTGTCTTCCACACCCGAATTCAAATCGGTTCTGGTTGCCAGTTTTGTGCTATCCTTAATCATAGTATCCGCTATGGTAAAATTACCTGCAGTCAGCATGAAATAACTGTCTCCATTGGTTGCTGACAAATCACTGGATACCGTAATCACATTTCCCGGTATACCGGTTTTTTCATAAGAGGTGGAAAAGGTTAACTCCTCTCCTGTAACAAGATTCGTTCCTGTAAAAAGATCGATTCCGTGACTGCCGTCCTCCAATACACCCTCATGCAAAATGCTGTTAAAATTGTTGGCATACATACGAACCCATTCATTCATCTGGGACATATAATACGGAATGCCCTGATAATCGATGGAATCTCCCACTCTGGTCTCCATCTTTTTCCCCGCCGCCTCTGCGGTGATGGTATTGGAGCCATTTTTGGCCTTATCCAGTTGGAACGTATAGGAACATTCCCCAGTATCCTCATTGTACTGATAGGTCCAGCTTTCATAATAATAATTGGTATTACCCACCGTGATAACGCCGCCACCGATAGGAAGATTTCCTTTGTTCAAATCCAAAAGATAATCTGCGGTCACATCAATGGTAACCTGCTGCGCTGCTACATTCACGGCGGATACCTTACCATTGAAATTCTCACCGTTATTACCATCACGCAACTGGAATAAACCGGAAAGTTTACCGCCGGTTGTTCCGGAATAAACATTCAGTTTTTCTCCAAGACTACGATAATCACTGGAGGTCCAATCATTTTCACCTCTAAAATAAATCTCGTACAGCCCGTCAATATCCGTCAGATTTGTCTTTTCATCCACATCCTTCGGAACGCAGGTCAAGGTTTTGAAATAATTGCCATCCACAATGTTCTGCCCGCAAATGCTGACGATATAACGGGTTCCACCGGTATCCCGTGAGGTATCCGTTTTATCAATAATCGGCTGCTCTTCCACCTTCACACTGGCAATCTGGGAAAGTTCATCCACCAGTACATCTCTCTGATCGCGCAGTTCATTGGCAATTGCACCGGAGTTCATTTCAATAACATTAATTTCCTTATTCAGGGAAGCAATCTCCTGGGAAATGGAATTAATCCGATCCACATTGACTTTAATTTCCTGATTAATGTCATCCTGAAGTTTCTGAAGATTCGTATACATATCTGAAAAATATGTGGTCAGGTTATTTGCGTATCCAATCACCTGCATTTTTGTCGAAATAGAACTCGGATCCTTGGCCAGTTCCTCAATGGTATTGTAAAATTCATTGAAAATAGTGCCGAAACCTTTTATAGTTTCGTCATCGCAGTAATAATTTTCAATGGATTTCATATAATAGGATTTCACCTCGTACTCGCCATACTTGGAACTATTGTCCCAATACTTTTCATTATAAAAATCATCCCGGACCCGTTCAATGGAAATGGTTTCCACGCCGGCGCCTACACAACCATAAGTATTATAAGAACGAATGGAATCTGCTGCCTTAGTGGTAACCACCTGTCGGCTGTATCCAACCGTATCCACATTAGCAATATTATTGGCGGTTGTATTCAAAGCGGCATTCGCTGCCTGCAATCCGGTATATGCTGTATTTAATCCCAAAAATGTTGAAGACATATTTCTGCCACCTTTCTGTTTTTCTATCTGCACTTGATTTCACTTTCGACTTGTTTCCGGTTTCATTTTTCGGGTCTTGCTTTCGTCTGCGATTTCGGATTTTCAGTCGTGTTCCGCGTCTTATAACATATATCGGCACTTGGGGCTTGTTCCTAAACCCTTAACTTGCCACTTGCGCCGCGGAGACATTCCTTTTGCCACGGTTGCATGGTTCGCGCCGGCTCATCAAGCCCTTAAAACATCAATCAGCCGGTTCCCAACTGGGAAATAACATGTTCAATACACTCGTCAATTACATTGATAAATCGGCTGCTTGCATTGTACGCGTTCTGGAAACGAATCATATTGGAAAGTTCCTCGTCCGTGGACACCCCAATCATTCCTTGTCGGGAGGCCTCAATGGACTCCACCGTAAGCCCCTGGTTATCACTCAGGTTTTTATATACATTACCGCTATTGGAAACCTGCGCCATCAAACTGGAATAAAATTCCCGGATGGAAATCCGATTGGTCAGGGTAGGATTCAGTATATATTCCTTGCTGTCAAATGCAGCCTCCAAATCCTTTGCTGTCTTATAATCCACAGAACCATCTGCTTTCATAAAACTAAGGTGCGTCGGATATTGGAGCAAATCCTCATTTACCTTAAGATTGGAGCAGGTAAATAAGGTCGACCGGTTTTCCGGGATCTCCGGACTGTGAATGTAGTCTCCCGTTACCGGATCGATTTCATACTCCCCATCAATGCCGATTCGCTGAAACAACTGAATCGGATTGCCATTTTCATCTACAAGATAATTGGTGGCCGGATCCGCATTGTCCGCCAAAACCTTATTCACAGCGGTAACAAGATTGTGCACCAATCCGTCAAATTCCGCCATAACATTCATCATGACAGAGTTGGACACTTTATTGTAACTCTCCTCCGTTGCAAGGTCCGTATAATTGGCCCGATGATCCCCCCGGGCAAGAAGAACACCCTTCAATTTACCCACATCTGTATTGTTAACGGCGGAAATCGGGCTGTTCAAATTGAACACCTGCGCCGTTTTGGCATCGTACTGCAATTCTCCGTTTTCATCAATCCGGCTCTTTGCAATGTCCGGCCAGAAACAGGTGTAAAATCCGGTTCCCTCGTCTGCCTGATAAGCCATTTCGTTGACTCTGGCCGTATTAATAAAATCATGACCTTCAATCTTAACCAGAACATTCCCAAATACATCACTGGTATAGGAAATATTACAAAGTTCACCCAGTTCGTCCAGGAGAGCATTTCGTTCATCCTTTAAGTCATTGGCGTTTTCAATTCCGCCCACCTCAATGCCGCGAATTTTCTCATTTAACTTGTAAATGCTATGCCCGATCTCGTTGATCCGATCCACCATGGAAGTAACCGTTGAATTTAATTCATCCTGGTAATCGCTAAGGTCCTGGTAAACATTCTTCGCTGCCTCTGCAAAACTCTGAGAGTACTGCACCAGCATGTTCTGACATACTTCGCTGCTTGGGTCCTTCACAAGTTCTTCAATGGATTTCCACAAATTGTTCATGGATTCGTTAAAAGTGGCCCCATCCAATTCTCCGAAGATACCTTCCACTTCCTCCACGGCCGAATAGGAAATTCCGTAAAATCCGCTTCGCCCTACTTCCCGTCGATAGGAAGCATCCAGAAACTGATCCCTTACCTGACGCACCTCGGAAATATATACACCCAGTCCAGCCTGTCGTTTTGCGACGCCGGAAGTATTCAGGGATAATAATGTGTATTCTCTTGTTCCTTGTGAGACCTGCTGTCTTACATAGCCCGCGGTGTCCGCATTCGTAATATTATGCGCTACCACATTAAGTGCTTCCTGCCCTGTCTGTAAGCCGGACCGTCCCGTATATAAAGCTCCAAATAATGGCATAGGCTTCTTCCTTTCTTAAATCTCAAATCATCCTTTTATAATCTCACGCTATTGCTTGGCGTCAAAACGCT
>JBJEMA010000002.1:0-12348 GCA_051879435.1 Lachnospiraceae bacterium | reverse complement strand
TAAATCTCAAATCATCCTTTTATAATCTCACGCTATTGCTTGGCGTCAAAACGCTATTTTGTGTTTCTCGTCTATTGCTTGGCGTCAAAACGCTTCGTTCCACTTCCCATAATATTACCGGTGCTGTAAGCACTCTTATCATAATCATTGGTTTCCGGTGCCCGCTTCATGGACTGAAGAAGATTAATTTCAAATTCCACCATTTCCAATGAATTTTTAATCAGTTCTTTGTTTTGATTATTGACTGCCACCATATTGTCCATAGTCTGCTTCAACTCATCATGTATCCGAACTAATTTTTCATGTTCCACCGGCCTGGTTTTCATCATATCAATCAAGGCGGCCAGTTTCATGTCTTCCACCGACTGATTGGTAACATTAGCAATGTCTTTGGAAATCTGCATGCGTTCCTTTTCCAATTTCTGAATTCTGGCCACCACATCCTGCTCCTGTGCCGTTATCTTTGCTAATGCGTCCAGATCCCCTTTTATTAAAATAGGAATTTTCTCTCGTGACAAGCCAATTAAAATCTGATACTCCTCATTTTCCTTATTCAAAACGCTTATCATATTGTCCATTAAACTTGCCATGTATAACCTCCGTTCTGCTTCCGCCCTGTCGTCGGCCTTTCTTTGTCTTATCGTCGGAATGCTTCCGTCTTGTTTTTGTCTCGTCTTCTGACCTGTCCTTGTCTTATTGCCAGATGCTTCCGTCTTTACATCGGCCTGATTTGAAATGATTGCGATACTAAAATAGTGCCTGTAGGTCAACCCTACAGACACCACATTAAGTACTACTGATTAAACTGCGGATCAGACAATACTTAATTAGAGTGTCTGTCCAAGTTTCTCCATCATTCTGTCAGCAAAATCATCACTGCTTACATTGTAAGTTCCATTAGCCAGTGCACTTTTGATTGCTGCAATCTTATCCTCGCGAACATCTGGGGCATTCTGTACAGCCTGCTTTGCAATCTGCAAATCCTTTCCGGCGTCTGAAATCTGCAATTTATCTCTGAAATTGCTTCCGGACGGAGATGCAACTTGTTTCATCTGCACAGTACCAACACCATAAAGTTGCTGGATCTGTGAAAAGTTGTCAATTCTCATATTATCTCCTCCTATCCAGTGAAGTTCCTTGTTTCACCACTTTCTTGTAATATGTATCGGACGACTTTTTCATTTCTTTAGGCTCATTTTCAATTTTTTCGCATATTTTTTTCAGGGTACTATCTTTTCTTGTTATACTATCATTGTATGAATATTTTGCGCATGACGATTTGCATTTGTGTACAATGACTGGATTGCATGGCGGTTTGCGCGGCAATTTATGTGGCGGTTTGCGCAGCGGTTTGCATGCAGCAATTCATCGTAGTTTCAAATTAATGTGGAAAGGACAATCACATGAAAATTTTATTTTACCGTTATAAAAGTATTTGTGAAACGGATTTAACTGCCGCATTTCAAAAGTTGGGGATTGAGGTCGTGGAAATACAAGCCCCATCTTTTTATAATGCCAGCCATCCGAAAGAAGCGCCGATTAACATGGCTCAGTCTTTGGAACAGGTCAGCCTGTGTTGCCGGGAAAATGTGTTTCTGTTCGTTTTCTCCGTTAATTTTTTCCCTGAACTTTCCGATTTGTGCAACATTTTGCAGATTCCCTATGTAGGCTGGACGGTGGACGCACCGGTAATCGAGTTGTTTTCGCCTTCCCTGTCCAATCCCTGCAATCGCATTTTCCTGTTTGATCGCGCCCAGTACGAATTTTTCAAGGAGCGAAATCCCCAAAATATTTTCTACCTTCCCCTGGCCTCCAATGTTGAACGAATGGTCAAAACCATTGAGGCCAATCACAATCTTGGACAGGTAAGTTTCTCTGCAGATGTTTCCTTTGTCGGCTCCCTTTATTCAGAGAAAAATCCTTATGCAAAAATACAAGGAATGAGCGACTATACCAGAGGTTATGTGGATGGTCTCATGAAAGCACAGTCCAATGTGTACGGTTGCAACTTCCTCCGGGAAGCCTTAAACGATACGGTGATGGAAGAGTTTTTGCGATTGGTTCCCGATTTGTCCAACCCGCTTTATAAGGGAAATCTGGACCCCCGTTATGTTATGGCAAATGATTTTATCAGTATGCAAATGGTCATGGATGAGCGGCTTTGTCTACTTGGAGCCATATCCGAAGAATTCGCACTGGATTTATATACCGGAAGCAATCCATTTCCGCTTCCGAAGGCCAACTTCAAGGGAGTTGCCAATACCCTAACGGAAATGCCGCTCATCTTTCATTGTAGCGGAATCAATCTGAACATCACTCTTCGTGCCATTCAGACCGGTTTATCCCTTCGTATTTATGATGTTCTGGCCTGTGGAGGATTTTTACTTACTAATTATCAGAGTGAGTTACCCGCTCTGTATGAACTTCAAAATGAGGTGGAAACCTTCTGTTCCAAAGAGGAACTTTTAGATAAAATTCGTTTCTATCTTGCCCACGATATGGAGCGCAATAAAATAGCATCCAACGGCTTCCGGCGTACCCTGCAAGAGCACACCTGGAGCCATCGGCTGACGCAAATGATTCAAATACTGAACCAAAGTTTGTAATAAATGAAATCCAAATAATAAGCCCCACTCGAAAGATGTCGGTGGGGCTTATTTCAATAAAGTCCAAAACTTTGCCCCACTCGAAAGATATCGGTGGGGCAAAAAGGGATTTCAATGATAATATCAAAAAAATGACGAAGACCGGCTTTGCAATTTCGTAAACATTTCCTCCAATTGCCTTTTATAGGAAAATCTTTCCCGAACTTTACAATATCCGTTTTCTGCAATGCTTTGTCGCAAATGGTCATTTTTCAAATAGAATTGCGCCTTGGCATAGGCATCCTCTAAACTGTCATAGAGTACGACTTCTTTCTCATTCTCAAAATATTCAGCCAATTCCGGCTGGTAATTGGAAAGCAAAAATCCACCGCAGCCCATAATATCCAGGGCACGCAAAGGAATTCCCGACTGCAGAATCTTCAGGGTAATATTCAGATTAATTTTACTTGCCTTAAAGATTTTCGGCATTTCCGTTTCATAATTGCAGGTCCCCATATAACTCACATTTTTCAGTGCATCACAGTTTTCGCGGCTATACAGTTTTACCCGGTGGTGGGCGGAAAGTAGCGCCAGCATGCGTATTCGTTCCATTCTTGTAACACTGGCGGCACAGGCAAATGACAACGCCTCTTTTGGCAAAACAAACTCTGTGTCCGGCTTTACTTTATGATACTGCTCATCTATGGACCTCATGAAATCATCTGTCAGCATCTCATCAATCAGATAATAACCATATAATTTTTCCTGGACATTGCAAATCCCTTCCAGATATCCTTTTTGATATTCATTCATAGGAGCCATATAAGAAGCCAATGCGGAAGGATACAGATTACCTACAAAAGAAATCTCTGTTTCATATTTTTCCAAATCACTTTTACGAAGGGAAATCCTATCCAGACGGTCTGCATTTACCGCCAATGGGAGATAGTACACATTGACAAATCCCTTGTCCTGATACTTCTTTGCCTGCATCCGGTCAAAAAGGAACACATAATTCGTTTCATAACCCAGAGTATCTTCTATCTGCATCACATTCAGGGGATTATCATAACTCCAGGAAATGTAAGACACATTTTTTCCCTTGCACACCTCGGCCACCACAGGGAAATAATTCACGCTAAAAACCGCATCAAATTGACCTGTTTCCAGTTTCTCCCTCAGATGTACTTCAAACGCTTCCTCGTGATTCTTGTTACTTAAATGATAGAAAAATGTTTCGTAGGCAATTCCCTGCGACTGAAAAGCAGAAAGTAAATCTTTGTAAATATAGGAGCCCCATTCGTAAAATAAAATATTCATCCGTTCCTCTTCCATCTTCTTTGCCGAAACAGAAGGAATCAAGTTCTACCGATATTTTCATCTGACAAAAATCGCTGCTCTACAGACATTTTCTCCCGCCATCAGCCTCCCAGTGCTATCATATTTTGAATACACCGATATGCTTTTTCCCGAACTTCTTCCTCCAGTGTAATTACTTCCCCTGCCATTCCCGAAACGCAGCCATATACATCTGCTAATGTAGTCAATTTCATATTGTGGCAGACACAATCCTTGGAAAGGGGGAAGAACTTTTTCTCCGGCATTTGAAATTGCAAATGCTGAATAATACTGTTTTCTGTTCCTATTATAAACTCCTTTGCATCTGATTTACCAGCAAAATCCATGATACCTGTGGTACTGCCCGCATAATCCGCCTGGTCGGTCACAGCAGGGAGACATTCCGGATGAACCAGAAGAAGGGCATTTGGATGTGCTTTTCTTGCATTTTCCACATCTTTCACCGTCATACGCACATGGGTCGGACAACCGCCTTGAAGAAGTTTAATATTCTTCTCCGGACACTGTTTGGCAATCCATGCCCCCAGATTGCAATCCGGAATAAACAGAATATTTTCTGCATCCAGATTTCTTACAATCTTCAACGCCGATGAAGAAGTCACACACACATCGCAAATGGTTTTCAACCGGGAAGTGGTATTGATATATGCCACCACCTTATAATCCGGATACATCTTCTTTACTTCCGAAATCATCTCCACATCCATCTGTTCAGCCATGGGACAACCGGCCATAGGATGGGATAAAATGACTTCTTTCTCCGGCGACAGAATCTTTACGGTTTCTGCCATAAATCGAACACCACACATCACTACGGTTTTTTGCTCCGACTTTGCTGCCTGTAAGGATAATCCATAAGAATCCCCCACATAATCAGCCACTTCCCAAATATCATGACTTTGATAGGCATGCGCTAAAATGCAAATTCCTTTTTCCTTCTTAATACGCATAATTTCATCTTGAAGTTCTCTCGTTGTAAACATTTTCTCCACACTTTCTTTTTGATTTTCTTGTTTTTTCGATTGTTTCTTGTTTCTTTTTCAATTGTTCTCTTATTTCTTTCAATCGTTCCTTATTTCTTTCAATCGTTCCTTATTTCTTTCAATCGTTCCTTATTTCTTTTAATCGTTCCTTTGTTTTTTCTTTTTTGAGCATTCTTCTGCGTTTCTTTTTTGACTGTTCTCATGAGTTTTCTTGCTCAGTACTGTCAAAGGATTTCTCTATTGTCGGTTTCTTCGTCTTATTATATTTTTGCATTATATTACAACGCAAAGTATAATTTTGTGCTCGCCATATGTCAACACCAAATATACAACTGTAAACTTTCTACTTGTCAGTAAGGCATTTCAGTGATACAATCCTTCAAGAACAACGCAATGTTCTCGAAAGGAGGTTTTTATATATGAATACCGATATTTTCATTATAGGCACCGGTTGTTCCGGGCTCTACTGTGCGCTAAAACTTCCACAAGAAAAGCAGATTCTTTTGATTACGAAATCAAAGATTGAAGAAAGTGATTCGTTTCTTGCACAGGGTGGTATGTGTATGTTGAAAAACGAGACGGACTACCAATGCTTTTATGAAGATACCATGAAAGCTGGACATTATGAAAATGACGAAACCTCCGTTGATTTGATGATTCGAGGCTCTGTTTCTTTGGTTCAGGAACTGGTGGATATGGGTGCTGATTTTGCCCGAGAGGAGGATGGCTCCCTCTCTTATACAAGAGAAGGCGCACATAGGGAAAAGCGTATCATTTTTCACGAAGATGTTACCGGGCAAGAAATTACAACTACGCTTTTGCATGTTGCCCGTCTCCGCCCAAATATTCAAATTCTGGAAGAAACCGAACTATTGGATTTAGTGACGAAGGAAAATGAGTGCTTCGGCGGAATAATTCGTAAGAAAGACGGGGATTTGGAAATTGTTGAGGCAAAGTATACTGTTCTTGCGACCGGCGGAATCGGTGGATTGTTCCGTCATTCCACTAATTTTCGTCATCTTACGGGGGACGGTCTGGCGCTTGCCATGCGGCACAACATCCGGTTAAAGAATATCGATTATATTCAAATCCATCCAACCACCCTCTATTGTGAAAATCAGGAGGAAAGAAGTTTCCTTATTTCCGAATCTGTTCGCGGAGAAGGGGCAAAGCTGTATGACCGAAACGGAAACCGCTTTGTGGATGAGTTACTTCCCCGGGATTTGCTGACGCAAAAGATACAGGAACAAATGGAAAAAGATCATACGAATTATGTTTGGGAAGACCTTCGGCCCATTCCGGAAGCAGAACTTCGTCTGCATTTTCCAAACATTGTGCAGCATTGTCTCGAAGCAGGATATGATGTTACAAAGGAATGTATTCCGGTTGTTCCGGCACAACATTATTTTATGGGAGGTATATGGGTAAATCATGAAAGCCATACTTCCATGAAAAGGCTTTACGCAGTCGGTGAAACAGCCTGTAACGGCGTGCATGGTCGCAATCGCCTTGCCAGCAATTCCCTGCTGGAAAGCCTCGTATTTGCCGGGCGCGCCGCTGCGGATATGCAGCAGGATGCTGACCGTACAGATGCATCAACCGCTTTAAACAAAATTGATCTAACTAAAATTGATTTGACCCGTTATGAAGATTTGTCGGCTTTCCGAAATGCCAATCTCACAATGGTTCAGAAAGCCATAAATAATTCATAAAAATCCAATTACAAAACTAGCAGAACTTTGATATGCTCGAGGAGAATAACAATAAGGGTTTTCGATTTATCAGAAACAATAGAAATCAAAAATTATTTTTTAAGAAAGGAAAAGAAAACTATGTTTGATCCGGTTACCATGAAACTCAATGTTGATCCGCTTATTTTAAGTGCCATACGGGAAGATATTTCCAGCGAAGATGTTACAACCAATTCTGTTATGCCTACCAATACGCCGGGAGAAGTTGACCTAATCTGTAAACAGGAAGGAATCATTTGCGGCTTACAGGTATTTGAGCGTGTATTTACTCTTTTGGATGAAAATACGAAGGTCACATTCTTTGTCCAGGACGGTGATGAGGTAAAACCGGGACTACGAATGGGAACGGTACAGGGAGATATCCGCACGCTTCTTTGTGGCGAGCGAACTGCACTGAATTATCTGCAGCGAATGAGTGGCATTGCCACTTATACTCATTCCGTTGCCGCTTTGTTAAGCGGGACAAAAACCCGCCTTCTGGACACACGAAAAACCTCTCCGAATAACCGAATTTTTGAGAAATACGCAGTTCGCATCGGTGGCGGTAATAACCATCGATACAACCTTTCCGACGGTGTTCTTTTAAAGGACAATCACATCGGTGCTGCGGGCAGCGTTACAAAAGCAGTGCAAATGGCAAAAGAATATGCACCTTTTGTACGGAAAATTGAGGTGGAAGTAGAAAATTATGACATGGTGGTTGAAGCTGTAAATGCCGGAGCAAATATCATCATGTTAGATAATATGAGTCATGAAGAAATGAAAAAATCCATTGATTTTATTGCCGGAAGAGCAGAAGTTGAAGTATCCGGTAATGTAACAAAAGAAAATATTGCTCGATTGACAGATCTGGGAGTGGATTATATTTCCAGTGGGGCATTAACCCACTCCGCTCCTATCATGGATATTTCCTTAAAAAATCTGCATGCAATCTAATACCATGAAAATTGCCTGTATTCGTCACGCAATCGAAGATTTTGTAAATTACCTGTATTCGGTACACAATCGAATATTTTGTAAATTACCTATATTCGGTACACAATCGAATATTTTGTAAATTACCTATATTCGTACATAATTGAATGATTATGAAATCCGTCAGAAAATATAACAAAACCGAACCTCGAAGAAAGGAGAAAATGTATGAACGCATCAAAACGCCAACAGGATATTTTAATTTACTTGCGAAACGCTCAGAAACCGGTGCCCGGCGCTACCTTGTCCGAACAATTCCATGTAAGTCGCCAGATTATTGTCCGGGATATTTCCAAGCTGAAAGAAAACGGTGCAGACATTATCTCTACGAATCGAGGCTATTTACTTCATGAAGTTCCTGTGTTTGAGCGCGTTTTTAAAGTTAAACACACAGACGAGGAAACTCCGGTAGAATTGGGAATCATCATCGATTGCGGTGGTCTTGTTAAGGATGTGTTTGTATATCATAAAATTTATGGCGTTGTGCGTGCAGATATGAATCTGAAAAACCATAGAGATATTAAACGATTTCTTTCTGATATTGCGTCCGGAAAATCTTCGTTACTGATGAATATAACCAGTGGGTATCACTACCATACGGTTATTGCAGATAGCGAAGATATTCTGGATGAAATACAGGATCAACTAAATGAACAGGGCTTTCTGGCTAAATTACAGGACTACGAACCTGTTAATTTCTGGGACACCAAAAAATAAGAATTTCACCTTTTTTTCACAGTTTCTGCATTTTCTGTTCATATTTTCCCCCTATAATCAAACCATAGAGTTGAGGCAACACCCTGCATCAACCCCTAATGAAGCCAATTGTTTACAGGATGCATATGTGAGCAACTTGGCTTCGCCTACCAACAATACTGACTATGTCAGTTTTCTATAATTATTTTCCTTTTTCATCTCCTCGAAGGGGTCCCGTTTTGCGGGACCTCTTCCTATTTTCCCCGGCAATTTGCAGCATTTCGAAAAAACAGAAAATCAATGGCACTTATCAATGGACTACTTCTTTTTCTTCCGTGATTTCTTTTATCTGACAGCGATTCTGATTATTCTTGTAATCCAAAACAATCAGGATATCTTTGTCTCCCTCGAAACGATTCAATTGACAGGTTGCCGGCATAATTGCCTCATCAATCATTGATTTCAGGTTACGACAACCGAATTCCGAATTGCTCGCTTCCAGCATATGCGCCCGAAATTTCCTGGAGATTTTTATTTTACAATCCAGATATTCCTCTTTTTTCTGAAGAAATCCATCAATTATCTGATTCACAATCTTCTTGGAAAGAGGATGAAAGTTTATGACGGTACTAAATCGTCCAATCAACTCGTAAGAGGCACCCAATTCAAGCATATCATTTCGTGTAATTTCATCGTAATGGTCTTTCCGGTTTGGTTCCTTTGCCCCAAATCCAATATCATGTTTTACCTGATTCCGATTTTTCCGGCAGGTGTCAAATGAACCCATTCCAACAAAAAAGGTTCTGGAAGTGTCAATAACCGCATCCCCCTGACTGACCTGTCGGCCTTCAATCAAAGTAAGAATTTGTGCCTGAACTGCCGCATTAACATTCACATTCTGCGATGTATAGGACGGCATCAGTTTCTTGTCAAACTCGTCCATAAAGATTAGCCCAACTCCGTTCGTCTCGGAATGATTGAAAAGGCAGCGAACAATATCATTGGTATCCTTACCACGATATCCTTCTTCCGTAATGCTTGTCATATCCACCTGATTGATTGGTAACTCCGGAATCTCTTCCGCAAAATAATCCCGAAGGGCACGATAGGTTTCCGTTTTTCCACAACCGGATGGCGCTGTTATTAAAACATTGCAATCATTGCTTTGACACCCTTTGGAAATATTTTTCATATAAGTATAAATCATGGCAAGCAGGTATTTTACTCCTTCCTGTCCCTGTACCCGGGAACAAATCGTCTCTTCAAAGACAGAATACGGCGTCCTTACCAACCATTCCGAAATCTGAACTTCTATGTCCAATTGAATTTTTGGTTCTGCTTTACAGACTTTACGTTTGTTTCTTCGCAACTTACCCTGTTCGGCAAAATAATTATCAAATCGAACCAATTGTACATCTTCGCCCAACCAATCCACAACCATCTCCGGCATCATTATATGAAAATGACCGTAGAGTGCGATTACATCTGTATCCTTCAGTTCTTTTATTGCAAAATAACATTCATTTAATCTGCAATGCCGCATACGATAATTCATGATAATGCGAAATATTTTTTTCCGGTCATCATTATAAAATCCTTCCCGGCTGATATAGAAGGGTTCTTTCGTAATCATAAAATTCGTGCCCTTAAAAAATTTGTCCGTTTCTTCGTAGGATTGTTCTTTTTTGTGGAAATCATTATCATTTGAAAAAACATCTTCCAAATTTAAAGAATCATCTTCTTCATCAAAAGAATCTTCGTCCGCTTCGAAAGAATCATCTTCCTCATCAAAAGAATCTTCGTCCGCTTCGAAAGAATCATCTTCCCCAATGCAAAATTCTTTGTCTTCATTCAAAAATGCAAAATTCTCTCCATTATACAACTCTTCATCATCATAAAAGTCTTTCTCGTCATAAAGAGCATCATCGTCATAAAGAGCATCATCGTCATATAGAGCATCATCGTCATATGGATCATCATCGTCATATGGAGCATCATCGTCATATGGAGTATCATCGTCATATGGAGTATCATCGTCATTAGGAGTATCATCGTCATTAGGAGTATCATCGTCATAAAGAGTTCCATCGTCATAAAGAGTTCCATCGTTATTAGGAGTATCTTCGTTTTCTGAAATAATATTCCGAAAAACCTCCTTGTGAGCATTAAGTAAGCGCGAAGTTACATTTTTCATAACAAATCCTCCTTCATCTAAATAAAAATGATAATACAAAAACCAATAATATATGTCCCTTTTCGGTTTTGTGTGTCTGAATGAATTTGCTTATTTAGGAACACACAACCGAAAAGGGAGTAATATATCAACTGGCAGAATCCGCGTTAAAATGACGAATTGCTCCGCTGAGAGATGGAATCCGAATGATTTTTCGCCGCGCCTGTTCGATAATCTGGCGCACTCGTTCCCGCGAGATTCCGTAAATCTTTCCGATTTCCTCCAGCGTATGCTCCCGGCTTCCGATTCCGTACCGAAGGCACATGACTTCTTTTTCTTTTCCCGTAAGATGCGTAAATACATCCTTAACCAGGTTCTTTGCCGTATTTTCCTGCACGAAAGACTCCTGATTATAAATCCCGGTTGCTTCCACAATATCACCCAATACCAACTTCCCTTCTCCGGCAATTGGCGTCTCCAAATAAGTTATATTTGTCGGTAACTGAAGAAGTTCCTTAACTTTTTCTATGCTGATTTCCATCCGGGAAGCAATCAGGGCCAATTGCTGAGGATTATAATTCATTTTACTGCGTTCCAGTTTCTGCTCAACTTCCAGTTTATTGATTACCTTGCGGAGTTTATCCATCTGGTTAAAAACCTGACTCGGCATACGAATAGCCTTCTCTTTTTCTTCCAATGCCCGATAAATGCTCTGACGAATCCACCAGCAGGCATATGTACTAAAACGAAAACCTTTGTCCACATCGAATTTTTCAGCGGCTTTCATTAATCCCAGAACTCCTTCCTGAAACTTGTCCATGGGAGTTAATAAATGACTGTAAATTTTCTTGATTTCATGCATAACCAAACGGTAATTGGATCCAACCAGTTCTTTCTCCGCTTTTTTACCTTCTGCTACGGTCTTTTCCAATTCGGATAGCACAGCCAATTCTTTCTTTCTGCATTTACCTTCTCTCATCTTTACACGGAGTTCTTCCCATCTTTCTTTCGCAAGACGGCCGTCCCGAATCCTACATCCAATGGCATATTCTTCTTCCCTGGAAAGAAGTGGTTTCTGACAAAGTTGATTAAAGTAATATTTGGTATCGTCAAAATCATCTCCTTTGCTCTTACTATCCTGATTCAGAATATCTTCAAAAGCAAAACTCTCTTCTTCCTCCTGCAAACCAGCCATACTATCGATGTCCTCATCCTTTATGTTGGGATTTATGCCGTTATCTGCAAAATTCTTCTCATTATATATCTCGATTTGATCTTCCGGATCGGTTTCTCCACCTAATTCAAAGGCTTTCCATAATTCCTCCGCCGACTCTGAAATATCATTTCCGATTTCCCATACACAATTATCGCTTCCCATTTTCGGGCTTTCTTTTCCTAATGTCTGAACATCGCTTTCTGCTTCCGGAATCTCTTTTCCTATTGTCCGAATAATACTTTCTGCTTTTTGAATGGAACCATTTTTCTTACTCAGATTTTTCTTTGATGCAATGTTTTTTTCTTTCATAGCGTCTCCTCCCATCATTCGTCCATTAATCTTTTCCCAACATAAACATATGAATATCAATACATCGCATAAGTGAAGTCACGGATGTATTGACAATATTCATAAAACAGAAACGGGACCAAACCCCAACGAGGCTTTCTCCAAATTTTTCATTTTAGGGCTTTCTCAAAATAAAATTATCATATTTAAAGTCCAATAAATGTCTCTTTAAAATGTTTCTTAAAATGTTTCTTAAAATGTCTCTATAAATATCTCTTAATAAAAACTTCAGTTGAGCTATCTGATGTAACTTCGTATTAGA
>JBJEMA010000001.1:0-35027 GCA_051879435.1 Lachnospiraceae bacterium | reverse complement strand
CCCCGACCCACGGCTTAGAAGGCCGTTGCTCTATCCAGCTGAGCTACGAACACATACGTTTGTGATAACCCAACGCAAGAGAAATTATCTCAAATTACCATTCTATTGTCAAGCACTTTTTTCTCAAAATAGCACCGCATCTCCTGTAAATACAGGTCATCATCCTTCTTCAAAATATGGTTCCGTTTTCCTGTTCGCAAAAACAACCGGATGGAGTATTTCTCCCCATCCGGTCATTCTCCTTGCATCTGCATATAATTCTTACTTTAACACATACTTGCCCAGACCATTCTTGGAAAATCCGGTCAATTTCTCCTTTGCTTTCACATTACCTGCATTGGCGGCTTTCGTAAAATGCGTTACTGCCAGTTCATAATCCTTCGGCACTCCTTTTCCAAGCATATAGCAATAGCCAAGAATATAATTGGCATTCTCCTCGCCATCCTGCACAGCCTGCTGTGCACACATAACCGCTCTCTCATACATCTCATCCGTCGGTTTAATCTTATATTCCCGATCCGGATCTGTCAGACAGACTGCCACTCGATAAAATGCAAATCGATCTTTATGTACCAGATCCACAAGCCGTTCATACCATTCAATCGCTTTCATGGCATCCCGTTTTGTTCCGATACCGAAATCATAGCACAGTGCAACATCACGAATACCCATCTCATTATTCTGCTCTGCCGCCTTCATGCTCCACTCAAGAGCCAATTTACCGTCTTTCTTGACACCCTCCCCGTACATATAACAATGACCAACGGTGGCAATTGCATCCGCGTCATTCATTTCGGCACATTGCATATAATACTGGAAAGCTTCTGCCTTATCCTTTTTGATACCGATTCCATCACGATAAATCTTCGCCAACACCTTGAGACCTTTAATCCGTACATCCACATCCTTTTTCTTAATGTCCGGAGAACTCAGGGCAGTAACAACAAATTTTTTCAAATATTCCGGTTCGTCCGGAATCTCATTGCGGTTTCGCAAATACCATTCAGAAAGATATACGCTGGCTCTTGCCCTTCCTTCTTTAGAAGCCTCCCTCAAAAGCGGAAGTGCAAGTTTGTTTGCACCCTCGGTATAGTACATGATGCCCAGAATCTCCTCTATATCCACCAAAAGGTTATGGGTATCCGATGTATCAATATCAGGAAATTCCTTTCCCTTCGCATACATGGAATTCAATTTATCCAAAGTTGCTTCCAAAATAGAACGCTGGCTGCCCGGCTCCTTTCTTTCCTTTGCTACCACCTTCGGTCCATTGGTCAGAAGATCCTTGTGCATATCTTCCACATCTTTTCTGCGCTTCGCTAATTCTGCCGCTTTGCGTTTTTCTTCTTCCTCTTTCCGCTTACGTTCTTCTTCCTCTTGGCGCTTGCGTTCTTCTTCCTCTCTCCGCAGGCGTTCCTCTTCTTCTTTCCGCAGCCGCTCTTCTTCCTCTTTGCGCCTGCGTTCCTCTTCTTCTCTCCGCTTGCGCTCTTCTTCCTCTTTGCGCTTACGTTCCTCTTCTTCTCTCCGCAGGCGTTCCTCTTCTTCTTTCCGCAGCCGCTCTTCTTCCTCTTTGCGCCTGCGTTCCTCTTCTTCTCTCCGCTTACGTTCTTCTTCCTCTTTGCGCCTGCGTTCCTCTTCTTCTCTCCGCTTGCGTTCCTCTTCTTCCTTGCGTAACCGCTCTTCTTCCTCTTTGCGCCTGCGTTCCTCTTCTTCTCTCCGCTTACGCTCTTCTTCCTCTTGGCGCTTACGCTCTTCCTCTTCTTTGCGCTTGCGTTCCTCTTCTTCCTTGCGCAGACGTTCTTCTTCCTCTTTGCGCCTGCGTTCCTCTTCTTCTCTCCGCTTACGCTCTTCTTCCTCTTTCCGTTTACGCTCTTCCTCTTCTTTGCGCTTGCGTTCCTCTTCTTCCTTACGCAGACGTTCTTCTTCCTCTTTCCGTTTACGCTCTTCCTCTTCTTTGCGCTTACGTTCCTCTTCTTCTCTCCGCTTACGCTCTTCTTCCTCTTTCCGCTTACGTTCTTCCTCTTCTTTGCGTAACCGCTCCTCTTCCGCTTTGCGTTTCTCTTCCGCAATACGACGCTCCTCAGCCAGTCTTGCCTCTTCTGCCTTTCTGCGTTCCTCTGCTTTACGCATTTCTTCCATAATCATGCGGTTTTCTTCTTCTTTTCGCTTCTCTTCCGCAAGTTGACGCTCCTGGGCAATTCGTGCCAGTTCTTCTTTATGCTTTTCTTCTGCAATACGACGCTCCTCAGCAAAGCGCATCTCCGCTTCACGCTGACGTTCTTCTTCCATCCGCCGTTCTTCTAAATATTTTTCTTCCTGCTGGCGACGCACTTCCTCTTCAATTCGTTTTGTTTCTTCGTCAATCTCGGAAGCTCTCTTTTCTTCCTCCAACTGTTCCGCAGTTTTAAGGAAATCCAATTCCACATCCTTTGGAACTTCCTTCTTTTCATTTAAAAATGATAATGAAATTTCACCCTCGCAAGATTTTCCACACTTGCAACAAAACTTTGCTTTTGCATCCAAAGTCTCCCCGCAATATAAACAATACTTGGAACGGATTGATGTCTCATTAAACATGGAACATCCGCATTTTCCGCAAAATCGATCTCTTCGCCCTATCTTGTATCCGCATTTTGCACAAACTTTCATAATCACACCCCACTTACATTCTATAATGATAATGATCCTCCCTTTTACAGCGACCATTATCGTTATAATTATAGTATAAAAATCATTTTCATATCAACATTTTTATAAGAATTTTACAACATTTCGGATCGTTTTCCTGTTTTTTCTCCAATTTCGTTTGTATTATTGAACAATTTTTTGTTATGTAAACCGCATTTTTTATCCTTTTTCAACAAAATCAAAAAAGAGTTCTATTTGCAAGAACTCTTTTCTCTAATAATAAATTATAAAATGCTGATTATTACTGTTCCCCGGTCCATGGATCAATTAAATGTGACATATCTTCGTTGGCGTCCAAAGGCCACAGCTTCTTCATGGTTATCAAAATAAACATCAATATGATTTCCGCGAATCATACCGCCACAGTCTTCTGCAACATAATCTCCAAGACCTTCTATATGAACGACGGTTCCATATGGAATTACGGAAGGATCCACCGCAATGGTTCTTCCCTGTTGCGGAACCGTCCCGGTTGCGGTGTGAGCTTCGTGACCGGTGATTTCCGGGCTGTAATTACCCACACATTTTGGACAGGCACAATACGCCGTTAAGGTGTAAAGCACGGAACCCGTACTTGCAACATCGATCGAATCTACTACTACGCTTTCCAATACATAACCTTGAATTCCGTTGTATTGTACCAATGTGTATCCACCCTGGGTATCCCCGAGAACCTCCACATTCGCACCGGTAGGAAGCGTTGCCAGCCATTGTCCGTTTACATTTGGCGTTCCACGCATATTTGCCCGGGTCCGAATCTGATATTCTACATCATTGGCAAGCGTACTTGCACTGGTCGTTTCCCCGGAAGCAACCAGCGTATCTGTCTGCACACTGATATTCGCATTTTCTTCCGTATGAATTACAGCATTTGCCGTTATCATATTCGTTACAATTCTTCTGGCGTCCAAAGCCGCAGAACCGGTAGACTGACCGGTCTGAGCCACAATGGTATTCACCACCCCGGAAGTATTTCTTGAACTCCGTCCTTCCCGCGATACTACCGTCGCATAAACATAACCTTCACGGCCGTTGTATTGCACATGAAGATATCCATTTTCTCCTTCATCCATAATCGCCACCATCTCGTCTCGCAGAATGGTAGTCATTTTTGATGAACTTTGGGAAGGCAATTCACGCATTACTGCATTGGCAACAATTTGGGCATTTTCATAAACCGGTTCCATCGCCGGCGTTTCGTTACTGATATTGCTAAGAAAAACCCCTGAAGTGGAAATGCTGATTTCCCGGAAACCGGAGCTTGATGTTTCTACTGCATCCTCTTCCGAAATACGATTGGCGTCAGCCACATTTTCCACTGTGCTTACATTCGCTGCTCCATTCGCATTTCCCGCCATGTCAGCATTCGCTGCTCCATTCGCTGCAACTAAATTCGGATCAGCCAGCATTCGCTGACCTTCCATATATTCGCGCACCGTATCCGGCATCGCAATAACCTGATTACCACTCTCCTGTGTCTCTTGAATGGTAACTCCTAAAACCTCAGCAATAATTGCTTCATCTTCCACCTTACGGATACAACCACGATAAATGTACCCCTCCAGGCCATCGTAGGAAATGTGACAGAATTCTGAAGTTGGTGCATCAAGCATAATGACATAAGCATTGGCAGGCAGGCAAGCCAACCATGCCCCATCCTGCGATGGTGCAGAACGCAAATTCGAATTCGCCAGAACCTGATACACTCCATATTCAGTTGTTTGACTATATGCTGCCTTCGGTTGTAAAGCAGGAGTAAAGGATAACATCACTCCACACAACGCTACAAACCAGCATTTCAAAAATTTCTTTTTCATAACTCCATTTCAGCCAATAAAAGAACTTAGCCGTCATTTTATTACATCTTTTTTACAAATGTTACATCTTTGTTACATTTACAATTATGTATATTACAATAATGTTTTGTTTATGTCAACCTTTATACATATTTTTTATTATAAATATGCCCCAAATATGCCGATTTCTTGCAAAATCATATATTTATTCTGTTTTTCTTCCTCTTTTTTCCCGATGTTTTCCCATTCTCATTTTCTTTCCGGTGCAGACTTTTTCTTTCCAGGCACATTTCTCAGGCGCATTTCCCGCCGCATTTCTCAGGCGCATTTCTCTACATCTTCTGCTCCCCAGACTCATTTCCGTTCACTTACTTTCCAGGCACATTTCCCGACATTTTTCGCAAGGGCTGTAAATGCAAAAATCGTAATGAAGTTTCCTTCATTACGATTTCATCTCTTTTCTCTTTCTTTTATTCAAAACAACCTGCAATTTCTTCAACTGCTATCTGCTCATCAATCCCTTCCGCAAGCAAATCGTACTGCGAACCCGGCTTCAATTGCAAAATTGTCATACCCATGATGCTCTTCATATTAATCTTTTTGTTTCCGTCGGAAATATATAAATCCGAATCATAGTGGCATGCCGACTGAACTAAATATGGAATAATATCCGCTGCATATTCTTTTGAAACATGAATTGTTCTTGTAACCATAGTTTTAATCCTTTCTGTTCCTACCTACAACCTTGCGCGTATTTACTCAACATTGACAATCCTAACATCATTTTTCAGATAATGCAAGTTTTATCCCTTTTTCTGAAGTTTTTCCGCGCGTTCCAAAGCGGCATCAATATGTGCACAAAAGTTTTCACGCCCAACTTTATCAACGAAATTAGCCTTTTCCAGCACATTCATAGGTTGCTCGTTAACATGGGAGAAAATCAACTGAACATGGTCTTTTACACATATATCATGTATTTTTTCCAGTGTCTGCATACCGGAGGCATCAATCGCCGGCACGCTTCGCATTCGAATAATCAGAATATCTTCTTCCGTATCTTTAATAATGGACATAAATTTCTCACTTGCCGCAAAAAACATCGGCCCGTTAATCTCAAATACTTTTGTATTTTTCGGAACAACCTTCAAGTCAATGCTGTCCACATCATTATCCTCATCCACCTGTTCCTTGTAAACCCAACCATGGACATCCGTAACCTCTGCCATTCGTTTCATAAACAGCAGGGAAGCCAGAACCAGACCAATTCCGATGGCCCAAACCAGGTCCATGAAAACAGTTAAAAACAGTGTCAACAAAAGAACAATAATATCACTTTTCGGAGAAGCCTTAACATGATGCACAACAGTTCTCCAGCCGCTCATATTGTAAGCAACCTGAAACAAAATCGCAGCAATGGTAGGCATTGGAATCAGAGCCGCATACGGCATCAAAAACGCCATTATAATAAGAAGAACCACGGCATGCACCATACCGGCAATTGGAGTGCGTCCACCGTTTTTCACATTTGCAGCCGTTCTGGCAATTGCGCCCGTAGCAGGGATCCCGCCAAATAATGCAGACGCCGTATTCCCCACGCCCTGGGCTATCAATTCCATGTTGGAACGATGCTTAGAACCAATCATACCATCGGAAACAACACAGGAAAGCAGGGATTCAATCGCCGCAAGCACTGCAATGGTAAATGCATCCGGGAACATTTCCCGAACATAAATCCAGGAAAATGTCGGCATGGTAAAATGCGGCAGTGAAGCAGTAATGGTATAATTCGGATCCCCATTGGCTTTCATTCCAATGGTACTGACCGGCAAATCAAATACGGCTACTGCAACCGAAGCAAGGATTACGGCAACCAGTGAAGCCGGTATTACATTTAGTTTTTTGGGCCACAACATCAGAATCAGCAGGGAACCTGCGCCTATGATCAGCGCCCACCAGTTGACGGTGCCGATAGAAAGTCCGATGGCTTTCATTTTATCTATCGTTTCTATGGTAGGAAGATTCGGGTCAAAGGTAAGTCCCAGAAAATCTTTTATCTGCCCCACTACAATGGTAACCGCAATACCAAAGGTAAACCCCGTGGTAATTGTGATTGGTATGTACTGAATCAAACCGCCCAGACGGCAGATACCGAACAAAATCAGAAGAATGCCTGCCATAATGGTAGCAACCGCCAGTCCTTCCATTCCGTTTTTCGCTACGATTCCCGCAACAATCGTTGCAAATGCAGCTGTCGGACCCGCAATCTGCACCCGGCTGCCACCCAGAAAGGAAATCAAAAATCCGGCCACAATTGCCGTATATAAACCTTCCTGCGGTCCTACGCCGGAAGCCAGCGCAAGCGCAATAGATAAAGGAAGCGCAATAATGGCAACAATAATACCGGAAATTACATCTTTTACAAATTGTTCTTTGGAGTAGGTCTTCATAACCGAAAACAACTTTGGCTTTAGTTTTTCTTTTTCCACTTTTCTCATCCTCATTTTTCTTGATATTCGTAAAAACCGTAATTAGAATAAAACTTTGCCTTTCCACCGTCAAGAGATATATTTGACATATTTAATAAAAATGGCACATTGTTTTTATGAATTATTTTATTTGAAAAATACGAATTATCAGAAAAACGAATCATTCGCAACATTTTCTAAAAGTAAAGTGTTTTCACAGAAAAATGCGATTACTTTGACGGTATTCGCAATAGGTATTCCATACCCGCACAAGGATGTCCCTGCTTAGCGCAGATGGCGCAAAAACAATAATGTCCCGCTCCGGCTCATTTCCCCACAGGCGTGTCTTACTCCAGGTTCTGCCTCCATCCGTGGAATAACTGTAATAGCAGATTCCACTTTGATCATCCCGGGCTTCAACATGAACAGAGGCCATTCGCGTATTGGCATCATACGCCAACAGTGTGGCTTTACAGAAATCCGGTGGCGTGAAATCCTGATATACCACGCCATACGGAGCCGGTACCGCCTCAGACGAATAATCACCATAATCCACTCCAAGTTCCTCCGAACTCAGGCCAAAAAATTTCGCAACAGCCGTTGCATCCGCTTTGCCCAATGCGTCCAGTGCCGCCTCGCTCATCCAAAAAGCCGCGTCCCGGCATTCATCCATATAGCAATGTTCTACAAGTACTGCCGGAATTTCCCGCGCGGTACAATGCATAATTACCCCATAATAATCGGACCCGTCTGCTCCGATTCTGGTTTTTATTCCTCTTCCGGTGAAAATCCCCTGTTGTGACAATTCCTGAAGCACCAATTTCCCAAAGGAAGCTCCTGTAGCGTAATATTCCCCAAATCCAGACACCCAGACCTCCGCACCAAACTGGTTATGATAAAGAGAAGCATTCAAATGCAGACAAACAAACAAATCCGCAGAACAAGCCTGCGCTATTTCAGCCCGTTCCTTTAAAGAAAGAAAGCTGTCATCGGTTCGCGTCATTACCACCGTTACGCCCTGATATTTCGTTAGTTCCTCATACATCGCCATAGCAATTTGTAAATCCATATCTTTTTCTTCATAACCGTTATACCTGGCACCGGGATTATCACCACCATGTCCCGGATCAATACATACAACAATTTCCTCAGATGCTGTTTCAGAGATTAGAAGTGTTTTGTGTTCCTCTTCCGGATTATTTGCATCCGTATGTCCTGACACAAGAAAAAACAGCAGTCCCATGGCAAACAAAAATAAATTTGTAAATAATATGGTTCTTTTCATTTACTCTCTCCACTTCGCAAATCGCTGTAAATAAAAAACGGGAAACCCATCTGTAGGTTTCCCATTTGTTCCAGAGCGACAGACGGGACTCGAACCCGCGAGCTCAACCTTGGCAAGGTCGCGTGCTACCAACTGCACCACTATCGCATTCCTTATCCGCTATCCCGCGGACAAGTATTAATATACTATTTCCCGTTTCATTTGTCAACCACATTTTTCATTTTTCTTCAAGGAATATGGCGCCCCTATTTAGCACTTATTATGCTCCCTTATTTAGCACTTATTTTGTTTCCTTATTTTGCTGATAAAATTCGATTTAACGATTCGTCAATCCGTTCTTCCGTTATGGTTCCGTTGCTTATCGCATCTAATACTGCCTGATAACTCTCTTCAAAGTTTTCCGGGCACAAAATCATATCCGCACCGGCTTGAATTGCCAATACAGTCGCTTCTCCGGAACTGTAATTGGAAGTAATCGCTGCCTGGTCCATACGATCCGTAATAACCACGCCTTCAAATCCAAGTTCGCCGCGAAGTACATCCTCAATCATCACCGAAGATAACGAGCAAGGAATCGCTTCACCCGTTGCATTTGCCGCAATCAGATGGGAAACCATTATCATGGAAGCACCCTCATCAATACCGGCCTGAAACGGCAAAAACTCGCTGGCTCGCATATCGTCCAGGGTTCTCTCCGTTGTAATAGTGCCTTCCTCCGGACTTGTGGTTGAATCCCCCCGTCCCGGAAATGCGGTTAAGCAAGGAATTACTGCATTTTCCAGTTCGGCGTCAACACATTGACGCACCATGTTGGAAACCATACCGGCTTCTGCACCAAAACTTCGTTCCCCCAAATAGGAGTCCTCGGCCGTTTTTACATCACAAACCGGGCCCAAATTCACATCAATTCCAATATTAAAAAGATAATTTCCGATATTTGTATAAGCCACATAAGCATTGGCAGCATCACCCGTTTCTCCGATTGCACCGGCACTTTGCTCTGCAGTAATTCCCGGCATTTTACCCGCCACTGTATTTACTGCGCCTTCCTCCTGCACAAACGCCCACAGGGACTGACCATAAAGTTCGGAATACATGGTTTTTGTAGTCTCCACCATCTCACAGAACTGATCCGTGCCTGTAATATTCTTATCAGCGTAAATGAGACCGCCCACTGCATACTGTTCCAATGCAGCTTTTGTCCCATCGCCCGCTCTTGTAGCTGCCGTTACACCGGTGATAGTTTCCGGCGAAACAACAAACAGATTTGCCACCTTCTGCTCTAAAGTCATTCCATCCAGTATTGCCTGAATTTCAGCGGAAATTACAACCGCAGGTTCTTCCTCTTCCGTAACTACATCCTCAGATACCGTTTCTTCGTAATCCGGGCTGGCAATAATCCCCGGTTCCTCCTGCTGTGCATCATCCGCCGATACCATATCCTCACTTACCGATACCGGTACGGATTTATAGGTTCCGGAAAAGTTGGTAATTAAATAATCCACGCCAAAATATCCGCCAACTCCAAGTCCGGCAAGAAAAACAACAAATACCACATAGGCAAGAATCTGATTCCGAATACGACGATTCCTTCGTGCCTGTCGTTTTTCCTCCTTGGTCATTTCATATTCCTGTTCCTCTTGATTTGCATTTTTTGACATCTTATCTTCCATGCCTTTCTTTCAACCGACACTGTTCTTTTCTTTTACAAACGTTCTAAATCAGCAGAACGGACATTTTTCTTTTTTGACAGACTCTCTAAATCAGCAAAACGAAAATTATTCCTTCTGACGATTTATGTAAATCAATGACATCATATCATTTCCATTTTAAATACGCAAGAAAAAGCCCCTGTTCCAAATCTTATTCTTCCGAATCGCTCCTTTGCTTTTTCCGGCTTTTTCCATGCTTTTCCCAAATAAGTTTGCCAATAACTCCCAGAATAATCGCAATACTGATCCACTGCGAAGTAGAAAAAAACAGGAAACTCCCCCTTATGGCATCATACCGGAAATATTCCAAAATCATTCTGACAATGGCGTAAAGGACAAGATAGATTTCCAAATTATATTTTATTCCTTTTTTCATCTGTACTATAAAAACAACAGCTGAAATCAGGAATAACAATACCGCTTCCACCAGCTGTACCGGAAACAGGGAAATTCCGCTTATTGCAAATGAGTATTCCGGATAAACAACCGCCCCGATTCCTTCATAAGGTTTTCCGTAGCAACAACCTGCCAAAAAGCATCCGATTCGTCCAAATGCATGTCCAAAGGGAATTAAAAAAGCATAATTTGCGGCATATAAACCAATGTTTATTTTATGTAATTTACCGCACAAAAACAATGCCCCAATTCCACCGATCAAACCACCGTAAAACACAAAGCCGGAACCTATTATTGCAATAAAATACTGTAATTCCGCCATGCGATTCCATTCTATATAAGGGAAAGAAACAAGAATATACAAAAGTTTTGCGCCAAAAAATGCACCAAGACCGCAATATGCCTCACACAAGAGAAGATCGTCGAAACTCAATTGTCTTTTTTTGGAAAGATGAAACGCGATTATATTTGCCAGGAAAATACCCAAAAAAATCATACTACCGTAAGCCGGCAATTTCATAACGCCTATTTCAAAATAAGGACACATATTTCCTCCTAAAAAAAGCCCTTGCACCATAACCGCAAGAGCTTTTCTTATGAATTGATAAAACAAAAAAATTAGTATGTAGTACCTGCCATAGCGAGAGTACCAAGGCATGCAGCACAAGCAAGGAATGTAATAAGTCCAAGTGCAACAGCAATGATGGACATAACCAAACCGGCGGTTGCCATACCCTTCTTTTCAACATCTTTCTTTCTTGCAAGAACACCAAGTATAATTCCAACAATACCTACAATTGCGGGTATAAATCCTAATCCAAACCAGCTAACAATCAAGCTGAGAAGTAAAGAAAGGATACCCAATACCAAAGATGCAACTGCCATCTCAAGTTCCTCCTTTAAAAGTTAAATATTTTTATGTAAATATACCATTCATGTCTAAAATTGTCAATAAAGTGAAAATTTTGTTAAAAATATGTGAATTATTTTGTAGTATTATTTAATTGTGCAATTTGCAGTCACTTAGCACAAGAAAAAGCCCCTGTAAAATTCTTCTTACAAGGGCTTTCCTAAGATTGTTTTGCGGTCACCTGACCGTACCTCCTAACTCTACCAACAATCTTGGTAATTGATACTTTGATTTTCACTACTTACGATTATTGAAAATCCTCTTTATTCAGTTGTAATGGCTCCTACTGTATCCTTCTGCAAATATCGGTTACAAAACCCTGGGATTCTTATTTCTTCGTCATCACCCATCTTTATGCACTCTTACAATATTGACCATGTCTGATATGAATATCATATCAACTCGTAAACTAACAACTACAGTTACATCTATAAGATAATCAACTCATTGGTTGTTATGTACTTATCTTAACACAGACTATTTTTTTGTCAATGAATTTTTGTGAAATTTTTACAACATTTTTCGTTTTCAGCATTTTTTATAGTAAATAATTCACAATTTGTGCATAATTACAAAAGAATACAAAAAGGAACAAACAAGACCTTGTTCGCTCCTCTGTTTCTTCATGATTTCATTCCGGATTTATTCGTGAGAAAGCCAACTTAATTGACATCTCCATCCTTTCCCGATACCTCATCTACCATCCCAGAAAAATCATTTTATATTCGAATCATGCCAATGATATCGGCAACCTTTTCTGCTGCCGTGCGGTACTCTTTTTCCTTCATAACGCCGGTTACCACGCCAAACTCACCGGATACATTCTCCAATTCTACAATGGCAACTTCACCAAAGTTTGCTTCCAATTCCGCTTTCCGTTCTGCCGCACTACCTTTTACACGAAGGAAATACTGCTGGGCAAGTTCATCATTCGGAGACAATCCTGCATCCTTTGCTACCCAGTTACAAGGCAAATTCTTTCCTGCCATCTTTGCACATTCTACCACATCACCCACAACAGCACTTGCGGTAGGCAATTTTCCGGCACCGCGACCATAATACATGGAATCGTCCAACATGTTACTGTGCACCAGAATTCCGTTAAAAACATCCTGCACGCAGGTAAGCGGGCTATTGCCCCCAATAAGCCGCGGAGATACCATGGCAAATCTGCCATTCTCGTTTTCTTCCATCTTAGCAATCAGTTTAATCTGCTTATTTAACTTTTTCGCATAAGCAAAATCTACCGGCGTAATCTTTGTGATTCCTTCGGTATAAACATCTTCATAATTAACATTTTCTCCGAATACCAAGGAAGAAAGAATTGCTATTTTACGACAGGCATCATAGCCTTCCACATCCGCTGCCGGATTTCTTTCCGCATAGCCTTTCTCCTGTGCCTCCTTAAGCACCACATCAAAATCAGCGCCCATATCTGACATCTTCGTCAAGATATAGTTCGTGGTACCATTTAAAATACCTTCAATTCCCGTAATTTTTTCTGCTGTGAGGCAGGTCATCAAAGGACGGATAATCGGAATACCGCCACCTACACTGGCTTCAAACATATAATTGCAATTATTTTCTTTCGCCAATGCCAGCAGTTCCGGTCCATGCGCTGCTACCAGTTCTTTATTGGAGGTGCATACACTTTTTCCGGAAGACAATGCTTTTTTCGTAAAAGTAAAAGCCGGCTCCAATCCTCCCATGGTTTCGCAGACAACGGATATGTCCCCGTCCTGCAAAATAATTTCCGCATCATGAACTACTTTATTTTCATTCGGATCCCCCGGAAAATCTCTCAAATCCAAAATATATTTTACATTCAGTTCTTCGCCAACTCGTTTGGCTATCACATCCTTATTTTCATCAATTACCTGGACAACACCGCTTCCTACGGTTCCATAGCCCAATACTGCAACCTGTTTCATGTCGTTCCTCTTTTCTTTTCCCTTATTAATCTTAATGACTTTTGTTCCTCAATGTTATAATTCCATCAAAGCCTTCTGGTTTTACACCGAGGAACATTAAAATGTGTCTCTTGCTTATAGTAAAGCAAATCGTTGATAATTTTAGCATATTATCTATAGTCGTGCAAACAATTTTGTATGCTTTTATCTTTTCATAAACGCAAAATTATATTACAATAGAGTTTAGCAAATTCTATTTTGAAAGGAGACTACCATGGCAAAGAAATATGGCAAATTAGTTGCACTTGGCGTTGTTGCAGGTGTTGCAGCTTCCGGTGTATATCTCTACTTACAGCATAAAAATAAACAAAAAGATGAATTTGATGAATTCGAATGTTTTGACGAAGAGGAAGACAAGAAACCGGAAAGCCGGAAGTATATTACATTAGATTCTGCAATGACATTTGTGAATGACACCTTTGAGAAGGCAAAGGATTCCATTTCCGATACAATTACAAAGGTCAGCAAGAAGTTTTCCAATTCCGACGAAGACGATGATGATATTGAGTATTTCGATGATGATGCTGATTTTTTTGAAGAAGAACCGGCAGGTGCTGCAGATACTGCTCAAACAGAGGCTTCCACCAAGGGAAATGCAGAAACAACAGATAATGCATCAGCAAAGGAAAATGCCGATGTGGAAGAATTCTTCGATGACGAAGAGGAAGAAAACAATTAATATAACAATACCGCATATACCGGTTGCCGTTTCCAGATCGGTTTGCAGTATGAACAACAAATTATCAAAACAGGAGTTATCCCATCTGGGACAACTCCTGTTTTTTCATCATGAATTATTTCTTAATTCACGAATCATTTCCATCCATTAGCACTTAATTCACGAATTTTTTCCATCAATTATTACTTAATTCACGAATTTTTTCCATCAATTATTACTTAATTCACGGATTTTTTCCATCAATTGTCTTGCCCGGTCTTTCTGGGTTTTATCCGCATTTCGATCCATAAGAATCCCTTGAAGAAGCCGGGCAGCTTCATTGTACCGCTCCGCCCAGATGCAAAGGGATGCAATCAGGTAATCCAATGTAAAATTACTCATGCCGGCAATAGGCGGTTGTTCCTCCATACGCGCAGCAAGGAAATTTTCCAATGCATTTCCCAGGAAAAATTCTTCCTGCTCCCGCAAGTGCTGTGCTTTGTCCGGATTTTCTTCCCAGTTTATTCGCATTTCATCCTGGTGAGCCCGGTAAACCCAGCCCAAATGCAGGGAAAGCATGGCAAACTCACTTTTTCTGGCGCGGCGTATCTGTGCGCATGCAATTGCCAAACGGAAACGCCGTTCCGCCTCCTCGTATCCGTATACCAAATCCGTAGAAAGAGTCGGTCTTTTTTCCCCGATTCCTTCCGCCCGAAGCAAATCCCGGTGTGGCTTCGCCAAAGGGCCAAAATAGAGATTCATGGCCGCATATCCACAATGGCGACACTCAATAATATCGTATTTTGTGGGATCAATATCTTTATAAATCGGTCGAAGCACCGGATCTACATGCAAAAGCCGGGCTTTTTTTGCTTTTACCGTTGGATTTACAAATTGTTTCCCGCAAAGGGGACAATCATAATGTTTTTCAAAGAGGTAATCTTCTTCTTTTAATTCCTCATCCAATTTACTTTCCACAGTTCACCCTCCAATATCATTTCCGTATTTCTTTCATCTGCACAATTAATTTCCATATGTTCATCCGAACATTATTTTGCCCCAAAAACAGTTCCATCGGCTTCTTCCATTTGATTTATTTCGGTAACACAAATGAACTCTTCAGCGTAACAATACGATTGAATACCAAGGCTCCTTCCTTGGAATCTTTGTAATCCACATTAAAGAATCCCTGACGTACAAATTGAAAACTGTCGTATGGCTTGGCATCGGCCAGCGCCGGCTCCAGATAACACTCCTTTAATACGGTAAGCGAATTCGGATTCAGGTTAATGCTGCCATCCTCTTCGTTATAAACGCCCTTTTCTTCGTCAATCAGATTTTCATAAAGACGTACTTCTGCTTTCACCGCATATGGTGCCGGTACCCAGTGAATGGTTCCCTTCACTTTTCTTCCGGTAAATCCGCTCCCCTGCTTTGTCTCCGGATCATAGGTTACATGAACAGTAGTAACCTTTCCGTTTTCATCCTTTTCATAACCAACGCAGGTTACAAAATATGCACTCATGAGACGTACTTCATTTCCGGGAAAGAGACGAAAATATTTCTTTGGCGGTTCCTCCATAAAATCTTCCCGGTCAATGTAAAGTTCCCGGCAAAACGGGACTTTACGAACACCAAGTGATTCATTTTCCAGATTATTGGCAACTTCAAGATATTCCACCTGATCTTCCGGATAATTGTCAATCACCATTTTAATCGGATCCAGCGCAGCCATCATACGCGGACGGGATAATTTTAAATCTTCCCGGATACAGTACTCCAGCATCGCGTAATCCACCGATGCATTAGACTTGGATACCCCGCACAATTCCACGAATTTCCAGATGGACTCCGGTGTAAATCCTCTTCTCCGAAGGGCCGCAATAGACACCAGACGCGGATCATCCCAGCCATCCACAACACCATCCTCTACCAGTTTTTTAATGTAACGCTTTCCCGTTACCACATTGGTAAGGTACATTTTGGCAAATTCGGTCTGTTTTGGTGCTTCCTCCGGCCGATTTTTATAACCAAGCTGAATCACTACCCAGTCATACAACGGTCTGTGATCTTCAAATTCCAGCGTGCAGATGGAATTGGTGATTCCTTCAATGGCATCCTCAATCGGATGTGCAAAATCGTACATTGGATAAATACACCATTTGTCTCCTGTGTTGTGGTGAGTCATATGAGCCACCCGGTAAATCACAGGATCGCGCATATTCATATTGGGAGAGGCCATGTCAATTCTTGCACGAAGAACCTTAGCTCCATCCGGTACAGATCCGGATTTCATTTCCTCAAAGAGACGAAGATTTTCTTCCACGCTACGGCCGGCATAAGGATCTTCTTTTCCCGGTTCGGTCAGGGTGCCGCGATACTGGCGAATTTCTTCTGCCGTCAGGTCAGAAACATAGGCCTTTCCCATCTTTATCAATTTTACGGCGCCTTCGTACATTTCCTGAAAATAATCGGATGCAAAAAACAACCGATCCTCCCAGTCTGCGCCAAGCCATTCAATATCCTTCTTAATGGCTTCCACAAACTCCATCTTTTCCTTGGTAGGATTGGTATCATCAAATCGCATATTGAATTTACCACCGTACTTTTTGGCGAGTCCATAATTCAAAATAATGCTCTTTGCATGTCCGATATGTAAATAACCGTTAGGCTCCGGTGGAAATCTGGTATGAACAGTGTCGTATACGCCTTCCGCCAGATCTTTTTCAATCATCTGTTCAATAAAATTTTTGGAAACCTTTTCCGCCGCTTCCCCTTCTGCAGCATTCACGTTTTTCATCTCTTCTGCACTCATAATTCGCCCGCAGTATCTACTGCTCCTCCTTGTAACTTTTCATTTCACATCTTTTCATCTCCCCGCCTCGTCGCATCAGCGCCTTGGCAAAGATGTTTTCTGCGCATTTCACGCAGAAAGCCCAATAACATAATAACACAACCTATCCCGGTTAGAAAGTATAAAATGCCCCTGCCTCATGCAAAGAAATGCCTTCGCCACATGTAAAAAAGCATTCTCGCCACACACAAAGAAAGTTTTTACATCCACAATCAGAAACAGAGATAAAACGGGGCAAAAGCCTACGCTCCGGTTCTTGTATTCAGTATCATTTTTCGATATAATAAAAACAGATATAGGCTTTTGAATCCATATCCATCTTTTCGCATATTTTTACATGTGCATTTCTGCAATTGCAACCTATTTGAACTTCATTTGTACTTGCAGTTGCAGCATTAATTTACTGGGGAAAAAGGAGTATCAATATGAGACTTGTTACACGTTCAGATTTTGACGGACTTGCCTGCGGCGCACTTCTTCTTGAGGCAGGCATCATTGACAGTTGGAAATTTGCTCATCCAAAGGATTTGCAGGACGGTTTAGTTGAAATCACCGAGAATGACTGTTTGGCAAATGTTCCGTTTGTGGAAGGTTGCGGACTTTGGTTTGATCATCACTCAAGTGAACACGAGAGAAATGAGTTGGCCGGAAAATATAAAGGAGAAAGCCGAATCACTCCTTCCTGTGCACGAATTATTTATGAATATTATGGCGGCAAGGAACGTTTCCCGCAATTTGACGATATGATGGAAGCTGTGGATAAGGTGGATTCCGGTAATCTTACCATCGAAGAGATTCAGCATCCTACCGGTTGGATTCTGGTTGGTTTCCTTATGGATCCCCGTACCGGTTTAGGAAGATGGCGCAATTTTACCATTCCAAATTACCGCCTGATGGAAGAACTGATGGAATGTTGCCGCACCATGACAACCGAAGAGATTCTTTCCCTTCCGGATGTTGTGGAACGAATCGAAGTTTACAATGAGCAGTCCGATAAATTCAAGGAAATGGTACTTGCACACACAAGAACGGAAAAAGATGTTATTATTACAGATTTGCGCGGCGTTGATCCAATTTACTCCGGCAATCGTTTCATGATTTACAGTATGTTCCCGAAGCAGAATATTTCCGTATGGATTGTAAATGGCCGGGGCGGTCAGGGTTGTTCCTGTGCGGTTGGATACAGCATCTTAAATCGTACCAGTAATGTTGATGTTGGCTCTCTGATGCTGAAATACGGCGGCGGCGGACACAAAGCCGTTGGAACATGCCAGTTCACCAATGAAACCATGGACGAACAGGTTCCGAAACTTTTGGAAGAGATTATCAACTATTCAAATTAAATATTGAAAACGCCGGGATTTGCACATCGCAGATTCCGGCGTTAACTTTATTTTATCACTTTTTCTATATTCAAAAAACCACAGCCATTTTCCAAATAATACTTCTATTTTTCATATTGCCGCATAAAATATAACGATATTTTATAACGGAGATTAGATATGTTTGGATTTACGGGAATTTACGAATTCAAAAATATGCAATCTACCACCGAAACTGCCCAAAGGGAATCCCTGAAAAAAATGATAACCCCTTTGTGTCACACCGAAACACAGTCTTTCTCGTCTATTTTTACCCCGCGCTTTTGTCTTGCCGGCGTCTGCGACGGTTCCTGTCCCATTCCTTATTCCATTCAAAAAAGCGACCGCAACTGCATCATCGCGTTAGACGGAACGGTTTTCAATTACAGAGACTTGGCAGAGGAATTGAATGTATCCCGGGAGGAAGCGCCGGAAGAAATTATTTTACTGGGATTTATGAATTACGGCATCGATTTTCTTCCCAAATTAAATGGCAATTTCAGCATCGCAATCTTTGATGAACGGCATGAAACTCTCTATTTAGCAAGGGATCCATTCGGCACCAAGCCTCTATTCTATACCGAATATGATAACCGTTTTGGTTTTGCCAGTGAATTGAAGGCGCTTTTCCCGTTCCGGGATAATAATCTGTCCGTTTCCCGGGAAGGTCTGAATGAAATCTTTGGCATCGGACCGGCAAGAACGCCGGGAAAAGCAGTGTTTGACCATATTCATGAGGTTAAGCCGGCACATTGTCTTGCAATTAACCGTTACGGAATCTGCGATTTACCTTACTGGGCCCTTCCATGTATTCCTCATCGGGAAAATTATGAAGAAACCATTTTGCATGCAAAGGATTTGTTTGAAAAAGCAATTGCCATGGAATTATCCTGTGATACGGATCCCTGCTGTCTTTTATCCGGTGGTGTAGATTCTTCTCTTGTAGCTTCCTACCTCGCCATGGAAGCGCAAAAACAAGGAAAACAGTTAACCACTATTTCTTTCGATTTCAGTCAGAATGAACAGTATTTCAAATCTTCTGATTTTCAGCCTTCCATGGATCGTCCTTATATCGATATGATGGTACAGTACCTGGGCAGTGCGCATCACTATCTGAAATGCAACTACCAGACGCTTGCTGATTTGCTGGAAAAATCCATGCAGGGACACGATTTACCCTGCATGGCAGACATTGATTCTTCTTTGCTTTATTTCTGTGGGGAAACTGCGAAAATCAATCCGACGGCTTACACGGGAGAATGCGCCGACGAGGTGTTCTGCGGCTATCCTTGGCTCCATAAAACGGACGGATTCCCGGAAAATAATTTCCCTTGGGCGCCTGCACTTGCTCCGCGCGCACAACTTTTAAAAGACGAATTTTATCAGGCTCTTGACATGCCCTCCTATGTAAATGAAACCTATCGCCAGGCGGTTCGCGAAATCCCACTTCGCCCGGAGGATTCCCCTTTTGAGGCAGAAAAGCGAAGACTCAGCGGGCTTAATCTTTACTGGTTTATGGAAACACTATTAAACCGCATGGATCGATGCGCCCGCCAGACCGGCATGACTGCAAGAATTCCATTCGCCGACAAGGATCTGGTATCTTATGTCTTTAATGTGCCTTATGAAATGAAAGCCAGAAACGGACTGGTGAAATCACTTCTGCGTCAGATTGGTGAGGAGCTGCTTCCGCAGCCGGTACTGATGCGAAAGAAAAGCCCATTTCCAAAAACCTATCATCCAATGTACGAAAAGGTTTTATCCGACATGCTCTCCGAAAAAATCGCCAATCCAAATTCACCGTTGCATCAATTCATTGACAAAGAGAAGCTGCTGCCCTTCCTGCAAAGTCCGAAGGACTACGGTGCTCCCTGGTATGGCCAGTTAATGTGCGGTCCGCAGATGATGGCATACCTGATTCAGATTGACTGTTGGATTCAGGATTACAATATTTCGATTCGTGTGTAATACAAAAATACCCGCCGGAGCTCCGATGGTTTCTGCAGAAACGCAGAAGCACATACGGAGTTCCCTGCGGGGAGTGGAAAATGAAGCGTTATCCCTACGGCAGAGGCGGTAACATAACCGGTTGCATTTGTTTTCCCAGCATAGCACTTCGAATGGACTCTTCCAAATACTCGCATCTTGCCACCATCGAAGTAGGTTTTTTCTTCCAGTCATCCTGCCCAAATGGAACGAAATAAATGTTCTTCATGGACATCAAAAGACCAATATTCTTAAAATTCATTCCCAACGCATCATTGGTTGAGACAAAAAGCAAAAGTGGTTTCCCATTTCTCAAATGTGCTTTTGCCGCCATCAGAACAGGAGTATCTACAATTCCATGGGCCAATTTTGCTAATGTATTTCCCGTACAAGGCGCAATAAGCATAATATCCAAAAACCCTTTCGGTCCAATGGGTTCCGCCTCTTGAATGGTATCAATCCCTTTTTCCCCGGTAATTTTTGCAATCTTTTCCCGAAAATCTTTTGCCTCGAAAAATCTTGTATCCATATCCGCCGCATGTTCCGAATAAATGGGAATCACTCGATCCCCCTGCATACGAATTTCCTCCATAGCCTTTAAAATTTTTGAAAATGTGCAAAAAGAACCTGTAATTCCCCATCCTATGGTAAGATCATTGCGCCCACAATCGCTGTCATGACGGCATTTTTCTCTCTGCTCTATTCCCATGGCCAACACCTTCCTAAAAATGAATCTGATGAAATATTATATGAATGATTGGAAAAATCTGTGACCGTGATTCTGTGTAGTTATTTTGGCAGGGCGAAAAGTGACATTTTCAGGGAACTCTGAATATGGTATAACAAAGAGATTTGAGGTGATTCTATATGCCAACCTTTTATAACCAAGCAACCTTATCATTTAACGATAATGAGATACCATCCAATATTGTTACCGGACAATACAATGAAGTTATTTTTGCCAACAAAACCAGCATGCAGACTTCCTATAAAACCGGAGATACCATTACCTACATTCTTACCATAACCAATAACGGAACAACGGATATGACCGGTCTGACAGTGAACGACAACTTGGGAACCTATACTACCACAGGCACTCCTGCCCTGACGCTCACCCCACTTTCCTATGTAAATGGTTCCGTTCTTTATTATTCCGGCGGTACTTTACAAAGTGCACCGACCGTTGTAACCGAGCAGGACAAATCAGTAACATTTTCCACGATTTCCGTTCCGGCAGGCAGCATAGCAACCCTGATTTATCAGGCAAATGTGAATGAATATGCTCCATTGGCGGCAGGTTCCAGCATCACAAATACTGCCTCTGTTTTCGGTGGAACCATTGCAACGCCGATTAATGTAAGTACAACGCTTCCGGTTTCCACGGAACCCGTTCTTTCCATCAGTAAGTCCGTTTGCCCGGATACCGTTACGGATAACGGACAGATTACTTACACCTTCCTTATTATGAACCGGGGAAATAAAGCCATTGTAGCCAGCGATAATGTTACTATTTCCGATACCTTCGATCCTGTTCTCTCCAATCTGAGTGTTACATTCACCGATTATGGTACCACATCACCCACTCCGGTTACCTGGACCGAGAACACGAATTATACTTACACAAACGGAACCTTTGCTTCCATTGCCGGAAACATTACCGTTCCGGCCGCTACCTATACGCAGGACGCAACCACAGGTGCTGTCACCATAACACCGGGAACCTCCGTATTAAAAATAAGCGGTACCATTTAAATAAAAACACCGCAAATGCCGGCATGACCGGTATTTGCGGTGCTTTAAGTTTCTTTCCGATTGGACATCCTATTGCGAGGAGTCTCGTTATATGTTTCTGTTGTTTTCCGTGGTTTCGATTCTTTCCGCTTCCTGCGTCTGCCATATTTTCCATACATATTCTCCCAGAATATCCCCACTGCTTCGAGGCGAATATTTGCCCGGAAGTCCCAAACACAATTTCGCCTTGATTCCGTTGACTTTGCAATAGGCAAAATCAGTGCCTCCCGGATTGGAAGCAATATCAATAATGGCAAAATTTTTTGACGCCATTTTCTTTAGGGCCTTTTCATCCAGTACCATACTTGGCACTGTATTGACAATCAGTTGAATTTCCTTATCCACCCGGTCTATGGCGGAAAACATAGGCAATGTTTCATATCCCTCGTCCGCACATTCTCTGCGAATTTCCTCCCGTCGCGCCATAACAGTTACCTTCGCCCCTAAACGGGCTAATTTTCCGGCAATTTCTTTTCCGCATATTCCATAACCGATTACCATGCAATCGGATTTCTCCAGGTTGCTGTCACAAAGCATAATCGCTTCTGCGATGGTCCCTTCTGCTGTGGCAACCGAATTACGCTTTGCTATCTCCTTCGCCTTCATGAAATCAAAAATTTTCGCGCCCTTCTCATTAACATTCTGCACAAAATCATTTTTAAAATTGCTTCCCAGAATTAGTTGGTTTTCGTGAAGTCCATCCAACACATCATTCAAAATCATGGGCCGGGATAAGGAATCGCCCCATTTCAAATGTATACCATCCACTGTATATGGAACAGGTAAAACAATGGTATCTGCCTGTTCCATAAATAATTTCACCTGCGAAAGACTTTGAGGTTTGGAAAACGGGTTCCCGTAAGCAACCAATTCCATATCCGTTTTCCCCTGTAAATATAATCCAAGAAAATGCGAACGGGCATCTCCTCCCAGAACAAGCACCTTACGCATATACTCTCCTTTCCGGTTCCTGATTCATTGTCGCCAAATACTTTATATCATTATATGATAAAGGGCTGTGTCTCTATTCCTAGAAACACAGCCGATTCTAATTCTGTTCATCCTCATTACCCAGAAATTGATCAATATAGGCATATATTTCATCCCGTCCCTGCTTTGTTTCTGCAGAAAATGGAAACAGGATTCCTGTCTGTGATATCTCCAATCCGGTACGGATTAATTTCAATTGCTTTTGCAGTTGACTTCGCTTAATCTTGTCTGCCTTGGTGGCAATTATCACAGGTTCAAAACCATTGCTGACAATCCAGTCATACATCATCTTATCATTCGCAGATGGCTCATGACGAATATCCACCAGAAGAAACACCGCCTGCAACTGTGGGGATTTCTTCAGATAGTTTTCTATCATCTTCCCCCACTTTGCGCTGGTCTCACGACTTACCTTGGCATAACCATACCCCGGTAAATCCACAAAATACAAGGCATTATTAACATTGTAATAATTTATCGTCTGGGTTTTTCCCGGCTGCGCGCTTGTTCTCGCAAGGCTTTTCCGTTGCATCAACGCATTAATCAGCGAAGACTTTCCCACATTGCTTTTTCCAGCAAAAGCAAACTCCGGTTTGTCGGTAAGTGGCAATACACTGGTAATCCCGCATACCGTTTCCAGGCTAACATTCTTAATTTTCATAATATCCTTATTTTGCTTTACGCACCGGTTTGCGTAATCCGTCCTTCTTCGTTTCTTTCCCCGCTTCGCTGTTCGGTCCTTCCTTATGCACAACCAGCGGTTCTTTCGTACCCTCTACCGCAGCCTTTGTAATCACACAACTTTCTATCGTGGAATCCGAAGGAACCCGGAACATAACATCCATCATAATTTTTTCTATGATAGACCGAAGGCCTCTGGCACCGGTTTTCCGTTCCAACGCTTTTTCCGCAATGGCTTCAATGGCATCTTTTTCAAAGGTCAATTTCACATTATCCATTGCCAGCAGGCTTTGGTATTGCTTAATCAATGCGTTCTTCGGCTCTTCCAAAATGCGGACCAACGCATCCTTGTCCAATCCATCCAAAGATACACTTACCGGAACACGACCGATAAACTCCGGAATCAAGCCATACTTGATCAAATCCTGTGGTGTTACATCATGAAGCAATTCGGAATATTCCTTATCCGAATTAGATGTAATCTCTGCCGCATATCCAATGGACTTCTTATTCTGTCTGGCCTCAACAATTTTTTCCAGGCCATCAAAGGCACCACCGCAAATAAATAAGATATTGGTTGTATCAATCTGTATTAATTCCTGATGCGGATGCTTTCTTCCACCCTGAGGCGGAACAGATGCATGGGTACCCTCAATGATTTTCAGAAGCGCCTGCTGAACACCTTCTCCGGAAACATCTCTTGTAATGGAAACATTTTCGCTTTTTTTCGTAATCTTATCGATTTCGTCAATATACACGATTCCATATTCCGCACGTTCCACATCATAATCCGCAGCCTGAATCAGCTTCAGCAAAATATTTTCCACATCCTCGCCCACATAGCCGGCCTCCGTCAAAGTGGTGGCATCTGCAATCGCAAACGGAACATTGATAATTTTTGCCAGGGATTGTGCAAGATAAGTCTTTCCGGAACCGGTAGGTCCAATCATAATAATATTGCTCTTTTGAAGTTCAACATCCAATGTCTTTGGTGCCGTTACCCGCTTATAGTGATTATAAACCGCAACGGAAAGAATCTTTTTTGCCTCATCCTGACCGATGACATAATTATCAAGGAATTCTTTAATCTGAACCGGTTTCAGAATATTTATGTCTAGGTTTTTCCCTTCTTCTTCCCCCACCAGTTCATAATTTTCCATTTCCTCATCTATAATATCGGAGCAAATATCAACACACTCGTCACAAATATATACACCGGCAGGTCCCGCAATCATCTTGCGGACCTGATCCTGGGATTTATTGCAAAACGAACATCTGATTTTTGCGTCTGAACTTTTTCCTGCCATACAAAAATGTCTTCTCCTTAACCCTTATTTTTTATCATCACCGGTAGGTCTCTTTGTAATCACTTCATCAATCAGACCATACTCTTTTGCTTCTTCTGCTGTCTTCCAGTTATCCCGTTCTGTATCTGCAGCAATCACATCATAAGGCTGGTTACAATTTTCCGCAAGAATCTTATTTAACTTTTCTTTCGTGCGTAAAATGTGCTTTGCAGCAATCTCAATCTCGGTAGCCTGTCCCTGTGCACCACCCAAAGGCTGATGAATCATAATCTCAGCATTTGGAAGAGCCATACGTTTTCCCTTGGTACCACCCGCAAGCAGGAAAGCACCCATGGAAGCTGCCATACCGATACAAATGGTGGAAACATCACATTTCAGGAATTTCATTGTATCGTAGATGGCCATACCTGCAGTTACAGAACCACCCGGACTATTGATGTAAAGATTGATATCCTTATCCGGATCCTCTGCCTCCAAAAACAAAAGCTGAGCTACAACCAGACTTGCAGACAAATCATTTACTTCCCGATCCAGAAAGACAATTCTTTCTTTTAAAAGACGGGAATAAATATCATAGGATCTCTCTCCGCGACTATTCTGCTCAACTACCATAGGGACTAAATCATTATAAATTGGAATCATATTTGTTTTCTCCTTTCTTTCAAAAATGCGACGAAACAGCATTGGATAATGAAAAGAATTTCTGCAGTATCACATACAGTTCTTAGATATGTATATGATACCCAGAAATTCCACACAAATCTCTAAACTGCTGGTTTATTTTTCTACCGCATTGGAAACCACAACCTCAAGTGCCTTCTTATTTGCCAGATCTTTCTTAATCATCTTCTGTTCTTCTTCACCGATAAGGTCTTTCAGTTTATCTAATTCCATCTTGTAACTTTCTGCCATATCTTTTAATTCAGCATCCAGTTCCTCTTCTGTTACTTCAATATTCTCCGCTTTAACAATTGCGTCAAGAACAAGTCTTGTCTGAATTCTTTCCAACGCACGCGGTTTTATCTGCTCCATCATCATCTGTTTTGACATACCTGTAAATTGGAAGTACTGCTCAATAGATAATCCCTGCATGGAGAGCTGCTGTGCAAATTCATTTACCATCTCACGCTGCATGGTTTCCACCATTGCGTCCGGAATATCCATGGTTGAATTGGCAACAACGGCTGCAATTGCAGCTTCCTCTTTTGCATTTTTTGCATCTTTCTCTTTCTTTTCAACAAGCTGCTTTTTAATGTCAGCTTTATATTCATCAACAGAATCAAATCCTGCATCATCTGCAAAATCTTCGTCCAGTGCAGGAATCTTCTTCTCTTTGATTTCGTGAACTTTGCACTTAAATACGGCTGCCTTGCCGGCAAGTTCGTCTGCGTTATAATCTTCCGGGAAAGTCACATTTACATCGCACTCTTCTTCTGCATTCTTTCCGATTAACTGATCTTCAAAGCCCGGAATAAATGCGCCGGAACCAATGGTAAGCGAATAGTTCTCACCCTTTCCGCCTTCAAATGCAACACCATCTACAAATCCTTCAAAGTCAAGAATAACTGTATCGCCTTCCTGTACCGGTCTTCCCTCTACGGTAACCTGGCTGGCCTGACGTTCTAACTCTTCGTTAATCCTGTTCTCCACATCTTCGTCCGTAACTTCTGCTTCTACCTTGTCGATTTCAACACCCTTATAACTACCCAAAGTTACTTCCGGATTAAGAGCAACCGTAGCTGTATAAATAAACGGCTTTCCTTCTTCCATCTGAACTACATCAATCTGCGGGGAAGAAACAATTTCTTCTTCGCATTCATCATAAGTTTTTGCCCAACTGTCCGGAAGGATAATATTGGCAGCATCTTCATAAAATACTTCTTTTCCGTACATCTTCTCGATGATATTACGAGGTGCTTTTCCTTTACGGAATCCCTGAATCTCAATTTTGCCTTTATTTTTCTGATATGCCTTTTCTACAGCGGCTGCAAATTCTTCAGCAGATACCTCCACTGTAATCTTCGCCATATTATGCTCTAATTTTTCCATCTGTAAACTCATTTTATTTCTTTTCCTCCTAATGCGATTTCTGATTTACGAAATGTCATAAAGTCAACCACTCAATTATAGCATAAGAAAATGTGGAAAGTCCACCTGTTTCTTGACCAATTTCCTGCCTTACGACGGTAATTTTCCGGTCATTGGCGTATTTTCCGGCCCAGATTATTTATTGCGCTTCAACATTTTGCGTAAATTACCTGAGAAGAGATTCCTTCCAGTCGTCCTATCTTTCCGGATAAGGCATTGATTACATCCTGCGGTGCTTCAATTCCGATACTGATTAATGCAATGTCATTTCTCTGATGTGGAAGTCCCATTCGTCCTAACATATATTGCCCATAATCCGATAAAATATGATTCAGCCGGTCTATATTTTTATGGTCGCTGACCACAATTCCGATTAATGCAATTCTGTTTTCCATTAAAATCTCCTTTCCCACTGTGTATTATTTCATCTGCGTCAAATCCGGAAAATCCGTTTTTGAAGCCGGACTCTTAATCTGCCGTTCCAAATCGATTATCTCCGCCCCAAGAAGGCTTGCCTCCTTGCGCACATGGGTACTGAAAAGAATGGTTTTTTCTGCGCCATATTTTGTCAGAAGTTCCATCATAAGACTTCGGTTCTCTTCATCCAGTCCGGTAAATGGCTCGTCAAGCAACAACACAGGTGCCGGATTCAACAACGCACGAAGAAAAGCAACTTTTCTCTGCATCCCGCCGCTATATTCCCGTACAGGACGGTCCAGCCATTTTTCGTCTATCACTTCCGCCACACTTTCCCGTATATCCGTAGGAGACAGCATAGAATTGGCAATAGAAATGTTTTCCCATGCATTCAGATTAGGGCATAAACACTGCTCCTGAAATTGCACCGCCGGAGCAGCGGATATCTGCACATTTCCATTATCCGGACTTGTCAAATCGCAGAAAATGCGAAACAGCGTAGTTTTTCCACAGCCCGAAGCCCCCATGATGCAATAGCACTTTCCGGCTTCTAACTGCATCGTCAAGCCATGAAACAATTCTTTTCCATGATAATTTTTCTCCAGATTTTCCACAACAAGCGTATACTTTGGATTGCCCTCCGGCTCTTTTTGCTTGTCGCATCGCAAATCGCTTGTCGCCGGCTCTTCGCTCCTGCCATAATGCAACTTGCCTGCCGTCACTGTTTTGCTTCCGGATCGGCGTCCCTGCGGCAGAGAAAGATGACTGCGTTTTTCTTCTACAAAATCGAAAATCCGCAAGATGCCTTTTTCCACCAATAAGTCCAACAGCAAAATTACCACAATCCAGGAAAATATGCCGGGCGTATTAAGAGAAATCTTGTTGAAATACAACTGCTCCCCAATGGAATGACCGGTAAGTCCAATAATCTCAGCGGCGATGCCGGATTTAAAACTCATTCCCATGGATAGTTTCATGGCACTTTTCAAATGCGGAAGAAAGGCTTCCCTCACAATAAACCGATATCGGTATCTCTTTGGCATGGAAAATACCTTCGCCATTTCCTCCAGTTGCAGCGGAATCTGGGATAGTCCCTCCCGCATACTGATATAAATGCTGGGAAACACTACCATAAAGGAAATGTAAATGGCCAGATTTTGCGAGCCAAACCAGATTAACAACAGAACAACAATGGCAGCGACCGGAACCGCCTTAAAGAAATTGACCACAGGTTCCAGCAGCATGCCAATCCATGACTTCGCTTCCGCAAGCATGGCAAATCCAAATCCCAGCACAAGTGCAATTCCAAACCCCAGAAAAACCCTTCCCAGTGTTCCAAAAATGCTGCGATAAAACTCTGCATTCCGGCACAAGAGCAACAGTTCTTTCCCTGTATCCAGAGGGCTTGCCATAATGATTCGATTGTCCACTAACATAGAGACAAGCTGCCATAGCACAAGCAGTCCCAGTACTATGGCAGGCTTAATGAGTTTCTTATTCATAAATATAATAGAAATCCTCTCCCGGAACATTTCCTCCAACAGAATCCGGATTTAATTCATACAGAACATTCAAATAGCCCTGCAGCGCCAATTTCATTTCTTCCCCATCTATATAGGTGATATTGCAGTTTGGCATAGCCGCTTCTGCCACAGGCGCCTTTTCCACAATTCCGTATTCTGCCACATACGCTGCTGCCTCCGGCACATTTGTGTTGGCAAATGTGGCTGACGCCTCATGATCCTGCAGAAAGGCAAGCACATTGCCCGGGTGTTCCTCCAGATATGCTCTGCGCACTACCGTAACGCCGGTTACCAGCATACTGCCGTCTTCCGTTACCGCATTCCACTCCTGTGTCATATCAACTACAACGGAAAGCGCATCATTTTGCATGCAGGCAGCTGTTACAAAAGGCTGCGGCAAAAGTCCGACGGCTTCCGGATTTTCTGCAAGAATTGCGGCAACCTCTGCCGCTTCCGATTTATACTCAATGGTAAGTTCGGATGCATCCACATTATTCTGAGCCAGCAGGTACTGAAGCGCATAATCCGGCGTAGTACCGCGGCCTACTACATAAACGGTTTTTCCAACCAGATCCTGCATTGTGGTAATGCTTTCATCCCCGGAGACCAGGTAAATAACTCCGAGGGTATTAATATCAATAACACAGATTGCACCTTCACTACGCTGGTAAAGGGTGGCTGCCACATTGGCCGGAACCAGGGCAATGTCCAGATTCCCCTGCATCATGGAACCAAGAATGGTATCCGGAGCCGTTTCCATCGTAAATTCATAATTTAAATCGGTTTGTCCTTCTTCGCTTCGTTTCATCAGTTCCACTAATCCCATGGTAGTCGGACCTTTTAATGAACCGATGCGCACCGGGGTGGCATCTGTTTCCACTGCTGCAGTCGATTCCATTGCATCAGTTTCCGTAGTCGCATCAATCGCTCCATCATCCGTTTCTTCCGTAGCCGGAGTTTGCGTATCCACCGTTGTTTCGGTTCCAGACGTTGTTTCGGATACTGTTGTTTCCGTAGCCGGTTCCCCTTCTTTGCTGTTCACGGACGCCTGCCCACAACCAGCCAATAGGCACAGACAAAGAATGCCTGTCATAATAAGGGCAGAAAATTTCTTTTTCTTTTGAAATTTTTTCTCTTTCATACTTCTTTCATTTCCTCCATTCCGTTACCGTATTGTTGTCCGGAAGCCTCCGCGCTCCAATACATTTCAATTAAATATTTCCATAGGTGAAAAATACACAACGCATTTGTGCCGGGAAAATTACCATGAAACCTTTATTCGCAGATGAAACATTCAATCTTTGAACGCAGGACTTACTCGGATGATTTCCGGTCAGATCAGATAGTGCAGTATCTTTCCGGTTATCGTTCCCAGTATAGTATAGAATCAGACAAAAAACAACCAGCCAAAAAACTTTCCCCCACCAGAAATACGACCACACTGACTTATAAACACACTGACTGACTTACAAACACAAAAGACAGTCATACATAAAAGGCACTCTGCACCAGAAAGGCAAAAAGAACCGTCGCCGATACGGCAACGGTTCTTTTATTTCATATATTTCAATTAGTATTTCAATTAATACTTCAATTAATATTCCAAAAGCGGAACATAATATTCTTCCCCTGTTTCCAGACAAAGACAACCAAGCCGGCTGCTACGGCTGTTCAGTGCCATTCCGCAATCAATGTCAATGACCCGGTAGCCTCTGTAATTGGCCTCTTTGTATATCTTACCTTTCCCGTTCTCGTCCATCTTGCCCAGTCTTTGGGTGAAAATATGACCGCACACATATACATCTCTGGAATATGCAAACAATTTGTTCGGATCTTCATAATCCTTCGGTTTGTCAAAGAGACTTTCCCAGACAATTTTCTCCGTTTGCCGATAGGAAGACTTGGCAAAACGAATCTCTTTTCCGAAAGGTTTTTCCACAGAAAAAGAATGTGACAAATGGTAGGTGGTCTTGTCAATCTTAATCCGTTTAATTACATTCAGACTACGCAAATAGGAATCAATGGATTCCTGTAATTCTTTTGAAAAATTCATATATTCCAGACAGGTTCCTTCCCCGCCGTTGCAGGGATGTGTCCACAACTCAAATGGATTCAGTCCGTCTCCGGAAAATTCCACTCCATTTTCCCGATCATGCAAAAACTTCATGGCATTTAACAGCATAAATTCATGATTGCCGAGAATAAGTTCTGCATTTTTTCGTTTCATCAGATCTTTAATAATACTAATCCCATCCGGACCGCGGTCAATTACATCCCCTAAGACATATAACTGATCTTCTTTTGAAAAGCCAATTAATTTCAGCATTTTTTCATATGCCTTATATTGACCATGGATATCACTCATTACATAAGTACTCATTTTCTTTGCCCCTTAGTTCATTTTCATTTCTTCCACATCTTCTTCTCTGATACAAATCACAGGTCGTATACCTACGGATTTATTCAGATTCCAAGGGGTTAGTTTATTACCGGTTAATGAATGACCCTCATAACTTTCCTGGCATACATAGGAACCATCTGAATCAATATGTCCACGGGAACGCAAACCAATCGGCATATTGTTAAATACGCCATTGGCCTTGGCGGCAACATACTGTGAACAAGGAGCACTCTCTTCACTTATCATCTCCCGTTTCTTACCGCGCTGCATATTTTTATCCCGGTCAAAACCATACTTAATCTCGTCAATGGATGGCAGATACACCTTATCATAGGTTACACGATCCGTCAGTGCCGAAACCGGTGTGGTAATCTCTGTCACCTGCAACAAAGCTTTTTCTTTATCTGATAATGCACGACGAACAAAGACACAATTCATCCATTCCCGAATCTTACTGCCTTCCCAGTTAATTCCGGAACGTATCTTTGATACTTCCTTATCCGTCATCTTTGCGTATTTATCCTGGTCGAAGGTGCGGTAATCCACAATATATTCCGTCATTAGTGTCAGTCGGTTATCTCTCTGCTGTACAATTTTCCAACAGAGTTTGTTGAATTCGAAATAACGATAACCGGAAATCTCACTTTCCTGTTTTGGCTTAATCACGCTAAGAAGGTTGCTTTCCTGCGAATTTCCTTTATAAACCGGGAGACGCAGATACTTCACTCCATCTACAATCGCCACATTGTCCTCATTGTAATCCCCGTAAATGATATCACTGCTGACATTAGCGCCCACAACCTCATTCATCGGATATTCACCAAACCAGATTCGACCCTCTTCATCCTTCAGAACTTTATAGTTTTCCTCTTCCGGAACTACAACGCCCTTTTCATCCGGATATTTGCCATACAAATCCTTGTATAACTCATCAATGGTCTGCTGCCGTTTGGCCGGCTCCATGGAAAGCCCCCGCATAATCGCAGCCGCAATCTTCTTGTCGATTGTTATGGAATAATCTGCGATATCAACAATCTCATCCTTCTCGTTCCGTTCGTAGGAAGCCGGCGGGACATCCCCGGTCATCATACAATACAAAGTTGCGCAAATACCATAAATATCTGTCCAAGGTCCCTGCTGTGACAATTTACTGAGCATCTGCTCCAGTGGTGCAAAGCCCCATTTCCCAAGGAATACCTGCTGGTTGTTAAATCCAAGTTTTTTCGAACCGCCAAAATCGATTAACTTAACACTACCGTCTTCATCCATCATAATGTTATCCGGACTAATATCCCTGTGAATCAGACCGGACTGATGTAATTTACCAAGAATGCTGATTACCGGCTCCATCAGGTCCAGAGCTTCCTTCACTCCAAGCCAGCCACCATGATTATCGATATATTTACGAAGATTGCCATTCTCCAGATATTCCATAATCAGATAACCGGTATTATTTTCGTAAAATAAATCTTTAATGGCAACAATACCTGGAAACTTGGAGAACTCAGCAAGCACTCTTGCCTCCCTCAGATAATTTGTGGTCTCCTTCTGATATTCTTCATCATTCACTTCATCCAAAACCAGAACGGTTTTTTCATCATCCGCACGGTCAACCATCTCATCCGGGAAGAATTCCTTAACCGCTACACGATATTCCAACAGCATATCGTAACCGATATAGGTAATTCCATAACCGCCTTTTCCAAGAATGTTACCGATTAATATTTTATTATTCAAAATGGTTCCCGGCGCCAATGCCTTTGACCAGGTTAATTTGCCCGCTTTTTCTCTTCCGCAGAAAGGACATATTTCTTCTTCCTCGCTGATTCGCATACAACGAAGGCATATTTTTTTAATTTCAGAAACTTCCATTTCCAACCCTCTTCTCTATACTGTACTAGTAAGTCTTCGAAAATTATTTACCGGTATTTTCTAAAACATAGAAAAATCCCAAATCCCCAATAATATTATACTTTATGAAAAGGTATTTTTCCACATGGATTTTAAATTCCCAATTTTTTGTACAGATTTTAATTTTCTGGTTTTTTGTGCAGATTTTAATTTTGCGATTTTATAATAAATTATCGTTTTTGTATTTTTTTCCGGCATTTCTGCATTGATAACTATTTTCGTATGGTTTCGCTAAATTCCTGCACCCGGGTGTCAAATGCAAAATAAAATGCGGCCACATCGAACGCGCCTGCCTTTTCCACCGTTTTGGTTTTATCTGCCTGATATGCTTTTCCGCCATAAGGACGGAAATAAAATGTTTCCAACATAGCAGTGCAGATTTCCGGCCGCCGTTTCTCCGCATTTTCCAGATAATTTCCGATTCTTTTCAATAAATGATGCCAACACAGAATATATTCCTCATATTCTTTGAGGTTCGGGGTGTCAATCCATTGTTTCACCTTCATTTTACTGCGGTTCTGATTCCGGCATTCGTTCACCTGAAGAATATAGGAAAAGGTCTCTTCATGGTAATATCGCCCCAATGGAAAAAGGCGGCAAATTCCCGGACGATGTGCATGAATACTGCAGCGCCCGTTTCCGTCCAGATAATAGCAGGCATTTTCCCTGCCCTGCACCCGCAAATGCGGCAGAACCAGCCCGTCAATCACTCCAAGGGTAACCCCTTCCGTAATTAATTCCTGCGGCAGTTTCTGAAGTCCCACGGACATACGGGCAAAATCAAAGGGATCCAGAACAACCGTATCCCCCATATTGTGGCAGCAGGAACTGCATCCCCGGCAACCGCCGCAATTGACCTTCACCATATCCTCCCGCCCATATAATTTTCCGTCTGATATTTCCTCCAAAGCGTTGTTTCGCAGCATATTTACTCCTTCTTCCGTAAATCAAATCCGGCACTTTCCGGATACCTTTCTTATTACTCACCTATTATATTATACAAAACCCCGCATGATTGCATGCAGGGTTTTCGTTATATCCCGGTTTCATATACCTCTATCACCGGAATTGTTATTCATTTCGAATCGCCGCCAATGGACTGAGACGCATAGCGCGGAAGGAAGGTAACAATCCGCTGAACATACCAATGCCAACAGCAAATACGATGGACAGCAAAGCCAGCCAGGGAGGAATTACCGATATTTTGGAAATTCCCATTTCGGATTGTGAAATCAATTTATTGGCAATGACAGATAATCCGTAACTTAGTACAACCCCCAGAGCGCCTCCGAGAAATCCGATGTAACCGGCTTCAATCAGAAATAACGCCTGAATGTCACGCAGACGGCATCCGATTACTTTCATAATTCCGATTTCCTTGGTCCGTTCGTAAATGGACATCATCATGGTGTTGGTGATACCGATGGCCGCAACAAAAAGAGAAACCGCACCAATGGCGCCAAGTACAGTCTGCACAATGTTCATCTCCTGCATACTCTGTTCAATCCACTCAGCCGAAGCATAGGTATTGTATCCCATGGAGTTAATCATTTCCTGCACTGCCGTTACATTTTCCATTTTATCCACATATACATTTATCTGGGAATAAAACATTTGCTTATATGGTTTTCCATTCTTCTGGACAGGCTGACCCGGAATCGTTCTGCCGCGGAATTCTCTTTCCAATGTGCTACGCAGTTCATCAATGTCACAATATATCATGAAAGAATTGGCATTGTATTCATCCGGGCCTCCCGCCACAAGTCCGCTGGTCTGTGCAATATACTTCTTTGCATTCGGAATCTTTACCAGTTTTGCTCTATAATCACCCTCA